>NZ_JCADBI010000050.1:0-1080 GCF_059358895.1 Micromonospora sp. BQ32
TACACCAGGTGCCGGATCATCACGATGAACGGCATCGAGATCGAGGCGATCAACTTCTCGCACCAGTTCGCCCGCAACTGCCCGGACCAGGAGGTCCGCCGGCAGCTCGCCTACGTCCGGTACGTGGAGAATCAGCAGCAGCGGGCGGTGAACTGGCTGCTCCCCGGCGTCGCCAGCGTGCTCGAGACGACGCTCGGCTACGAGCAGGTGGCCGTCGACCTCACCGCCTGGGTGGCTCGGCACGAACCCGACCCCTACCTGAAGCAGGCGTACGAGTTCGGTGTGCTGGAGGACTTCGACCACCTGTACCGCTACGCCAACCTGTACGAGATGGTCGAGCGACGCAAGGCGGAGAAGGTCGTCGACGGTCTCACCGAGGTGATGCCGGGCCGGCCCACGACGCGGGAGCACCGGCACCCGTTCGACGAGGTGCGCACCCCGTACGACCGCAACTCGGTGGACCCACGCTCGAAGCTGCACGCGCTGACGATCCTCTCGGCCGAGCAGCAGGTGATGTTCTACTACATGAACGTCGGCCCGCAGTACATGGAACCGATCGCGCGCCAGCTCTACCAGGAAATCAGCCTGATCGAGCAGGAGCACGTCACCCACTACGAGTCACTGCTGGACCCGGGCGAGAACTGGTGGGAGCGGCTACTCACCCACGAGTACAACGAGTGCTGGCTCTACTACTCCTTCCTGCAGCAGGAGAGCGACCCCCGGATCAAGGCGATCTGGGAGCTGCACCTGCAAATGGAGCTGGCCCACCTCCAGCAGGCCGCCGACCTTCTACGTCGGCACGACGGCCGGGAGCCCGAGGAGATCGTCGGCACGGCCGGGCTGCCGGAGCCGCTGACCTTCGAGCCGAACAAGGACTACCTGCGCCACCTGCTGGCCACCCAGATCGACCTGACGAAGCTCGGCGAGGGCTACGTCCGCGAGGCACACGAGCGCTTCGAGTGGATGCAGCAGCAACTGCACGACGGTCAGCAGCCGCCGAGCGAGCAGGTCATCGACATGCACCGGGAACGCTTCGGCGACGAGTACCGCATCGAAACCGAGGGCCCGCACCCGATCGAG
>NZ_JCADBI010000051.1:0-994 GCF_059358895.1 Micromonospora sp. BQ32
TGTCCCGGATCGTCGACGTCGACGCGTTGCGCGCCGTGGCGCTGCTCCTCATCCTGGTCGTCAACATCGCCTTCTTCGCCTCCGGCTATCCCTTCCATCTGGTTCCGGATCCCGCGCACGGCTCGTGGAGCGACCAGGTGGTCCTGTGGCTGGTCGAGCTGCTCTTGACGATGAAGGCGTACCTGCTCTTCTCTTTCCTGTTCGGCTACAGCTTCACGCTCCAGCTCGATTCCGCCGCGCGGCGGGGCGTCGACGTCGCCCCACGGTTCCGGCGACGGCTGGCCGGGCTCTTCGTGCTCGGCATCCTGCACGCGGTGCTGCTGTTCCAGGGCGACATCCTGACCACGTACGCGTTGCTCGGTCTGGTCCTGCTCGCCATGCGGGGAGTTCGCGTCGGGACCGCGCTGCGCGTCGCCGTACTGCTGACCGGCGGGATCGGCTTCGTCCTCGCGCTCGCCGCCACGGGCGGGACCGAGCTGGTCACCGATCCGGCGACGGCACTGGCGGCGGGGCAGCGGTCCACCGAGGCACTACAGGGCGGGATCGGCTCAGTGATCACCGAGCACGTACGCCAGCTGCCGGCGATGTTCGGCACGCTCCTCGTGCAGGGGCCGCTCGCTCTCTCGGCCTTCCTCTTCGGTTACGCGGCCGGGCGGCGCCGGCTGCTCACCGACGTCGTCGGGAACCGGCAGCTCCTGCGCCGGGTGCAGCGGCTGGGCTATCCGATCGGCCTGGCCGGTGCGGTGATCTTCGCTTCGGGTGGCGGCACCGCCAACCTGACCGGGCTGACGGTGGGCGTGCTCACCGCGCCGCTGCTCGCGGCCGCGTACGCCGCCACCCTGCTCCAGTTCTTCCAGACCGACCGGGGGCGGCGGGTCGTCGCCGTACTCGCACCGGCCGGCCGGATGTCCCTGTCGAACTACCTGGGCCAGTCGCTGCTCTGCGTGCTGGTCTTCACCGGCGTCGGGTTGGGCCTCGCCGGTGCCGTCGCACC
>NZ_JCADBI010000052.1:0-891 GCF_059358895.1 Micromonospora sp. BQ32
CCCGCACGGCCGAGCACGAGCACCACAACAGGCCGACGCGCAGGCGGAATGATCCGCCACCGGCACCCGTTGCACCCTGTCCCGACGCCGACCCCCTCTTCCGCGGGTCACCGGGCAGAACCCCTCGAACTTCCCCCCGCACCACCCACCCCCCGGGTGTGGTGTGGGCGCCCCCGAAATGCAGAGGAGCACGCCATCATGCGTACCGATCTGATCCGTAAGACCGCCCTGACCGCCGCTGGGCTCGCCTTCACCGGCGGCGCCATCGCCGGGCCCGTCACCACCGCCTTCGCCGCACCCACCACCAGCACGCCGGCCACCCAGACCCAGACCGACCGTAAGGGTCACGGTGAGCGGGAACTGGGCGTGCGCTACGAAGCCCAGCCGAACTTCTACTACTGCGGGCCCGCCGCGACCCGCAACGCCCTGAGCGTGCAGGGCAAGAACATCAACGTCGATGACATGGCCAAGGAGATGGGCACCACCGAGGCCGGCACCAACTCCATCAACGACATCACCCCCGTACTGAACAAGGAAACCGGTAAGAACGACGCCTACCGGTCCGTGGAAATCAGCACCCCCAACGCCGACGGCACGCAGACCGACACCCTGCGCGCCGACATCGTCCGCACCGTCGACGACGGCCGGGCCGTGGTCGCCAACATCGCCGGCACCAGCACCGACACCGACGGCGTCACCCACTCCTACGAAGGCGGGCACTACATCAGCGTCGTCGGCTACCGCGACAACGGCAACACCGTCAAGATCGCCGACTCCGCCGACGCGAACACCGCCTCCTACTGGATCAGCACCGAACACCTCGCGGACTGGATCGCCACCCGCGGCTACGCCACCAGCTGACCCCAACCACCCAACGACACCGAAGGGCCG
>NZ_JCADBI010000053.1:0-849 GCF_059358895.1 Micromonospora sp. BQ32
TCGAACTCGACGACAAATCCACCGTCACCGACAACGACCCCAAGAACTGCGTCAACGTCAAAGACTGCCACGCCTGAACCACCACATAACGCGGGAGTCCCTTCCGCCGCGCGACCAGCGGGCGGAAGGGGCTCCCGCCGTCGGTCGCCCGCTGGTGGAGGTCCGACAGGACGGCGCCGGATGGTGGCGTGAGATTTCCTCCGACCCGACTGTCACGGCTGGCCGCTGTCCGACGTCGCGAGGGACTTCGACCTCGAAGGCCGGTATGGCGCCTTCAGCGCCCTCCTACGACGCCCGCACCGGGCGTCCGCACTCCTGCCTACCCGACCCATCCATGCACCAAATGTGGGTTTCCTTCGGATACGTCCACATGGCGAGGAACATTCTCATACGGTGTTGTTCAGCAGCTACAACCGATTTGTAGCGAAGGCCGCTCGCGAAGGCGAAGCGACCTTGTCTGGGTACAAGGAGAGGGCAGAGAGCTCAGATGTCCAACTACCTTCGCAGTAACGATGACGCCGTTCGCCAGACCACGTCAGCGGCGGGCCGGCGCAAGCTGTGGCTCGCCACCGGCGTCCTGGGCCTGACGGGAGCGGTCAGTCTCACGGGAGTCGCGTACGGGGGCGGCGGCGTCAACGGCCTGGCCGATTCGAAGTGGTCCACGGCGCAGCAGCTCAACAATGACGACAAGCGTAACGAGGAGGGTCGTGACTGGCATGAAGGTCAGGGCACCGGCGCCGGCAACTGGAACGAGAATGCCTGGGGAGACGAGCAGGCCGGGGATGACAAGGGCCGGGGTGAGCGCGGTAAGGACGACAAGGGTCGGAGTGAGGACCGGGACCAGGTCAG
>NZ_JCADBI010000054.1:0-792 GCF_059358895.1 Micromonospora sp. BQ32
TACACGACGATTCTGAACCGTGAGTTCAACAGTGTCGTGGCCGAGAACGAGATGAAGTGGGACGCCACCGAGCCGCAGCAGGGTCAGTTCCGGTACACCGGTGGTGATCGTCTGGTCAGTCACGCGCAGGCCAATGGCATGAGTGTGCGGGGTCACGCGTTGTTGTGGCACCAGCAGCAGCCGGGTTGGGCGCAGGGCATGTCGGGCAGCGCGTTGCGCAACGCGGCGATCAACCATGTCACCCAGGTCGCCACGCATTTCCGGGGGAAGATCCACTCGTGGGATGTGGTGAACGAGGCGTTCGCCGACGGTGGTAGCGGCGCCCGTCGTGACTCGAATCTGCAGCGCACTGGTAATGACTGGATCGAGGCGGCGTTCCGGGCGGCGCGGGCGGCGGATCCGGGTGCGAAGTTGTGTTACAACGACTACAACACCGACGGGATCAACGCGAAGTCGACGGGGATCTACAACATGGTGCGGGACTTCAAGTCCCGTGGTGTGCCGATCGACTGCGTGGGCTTCCAGTCGCACCTGGGCACCTCGCTGGCCGGTGACTACCAGGCCAACCTGCAGCGGTTCGCCGACCTCGGTGTGGATGTGCAGATCACCGAGCTGGACGTGATGACCGGCGGCAACCAGGCCAACATCTTCGGCGCCGTCACCCGCGCCTGCCTGGCCGTCTCGCGCTGCACCGGCATCACCACCTGGGGTGTGCGGGACTGCGACTCGTGGCGTGGGTCCGACAACGCCCTGCTGTTCGACTGCAACGGCAACAAGAAGGCCGCGTACACC
>NZ_JCADBI010000055.1:0-618 GCF_059358895.1 Micromonospora sp. BQ32
ATCGGCCCGCCTCTGAGGGAACTGGCCGCCATCCGGTCCTTCACGTCAAGCGCACCTTGACGCCCGTGGGAGCGACCGGCGACGAGTCGGGGTCGGGGTTGGCGGCGCGCTCTACGTAGGGGCAGGCCATCGGCCTGCCCACGACTCCTGCCCAAGGGTCGCAGAGGCTCCAAGGTCAAGGGCGGCCCGCAGGGCCGTCGCCTGCGACGCGTAGCGCCCTTGAGCTTGGAGGGGCGGCCCGGCACACTCGCGCCGCCAACCCCGACCCCGACGGCCGCGACCTGCCGCGCGGACCCGGCGGGCCTCACGCCGCGCCGCGCCGATCGGGCGCGGCCCGGCCGGCTGCCGGCCCCAGACTTCATCTACCCTCGCCGCCATCGTCTGCGGCGGCCCCCGGGCCTACCGTTCTCCGCGCCAGCCGCCGGGCGTTCTGCGTGGCCGGAGTCGGAGCGCCAGCGGAGCGACGGACGCGCGCCCAGGCGGCGGCGCTTGCGGCCCGTCTCGGGCCGCCTTGAAGACGTACAGAAACTTTGAACCACTCCGCCGGCAGTCCGGCCGGCCCCGGTCAGAGGCCGAGGCTTCCCTGATGCTCGCCGAACGATCGGGTGAGGCTGTCGA
>NZ_JCADBI010000006.1:0-307500 GCF_059358895.1 Micromonospora sp. BQ32
GGGTGCAACGGGTGCCGGTGGCGGATCATTCCGCCTGCGCGTCGGCCTGTTGTGGTGCTCGTGCTCGGCCGTGCGGGCTCGGCCTGTTGTGCTGCTCGGCCGTGCGGGGGTGTAACCGGGGCGGCCTGCCAGATGTTCCCGGCGGCTGCCGCATCCCACGACCGGGGGGAGTCGCGGTGGTCTGCCAGGTATAACGACCCGACCCGGCCGCCGATTCCCCCGCCGGGGTGGCCCCGACCACCCGACACCCCCGGCTAAACCGGCCACCCATCTCCTTGGCAAAGCGGACACCGCGGCCACGACGGCTTGATCCACTCGGGTTCCTTGAAAACGCGGCGTCTGGGCGCCGGGGATACCCCGACATCATTAAACCCGAGTGGATCATGCCGGCCTGCGCCGTCAGCGCCCCGGCCCGACCCACGATTCCGCCGCCGGGGTGGCCCGACCACCCGACAAACCCGACAATCCACCCATCCCCGCCAACCTGCCGAACCCGACAGGGCGGCCACAGCAGGATGATCCACTCGCGTCCCTGAAAGTCGCGGTGTCCGGCGGCCGGGGATACCCCGGCATCATGAAACCCGAGTGGATCATGCCGGCCTGCGCCGTCAGTGCACCCGCCCCGCCCCGCCCCGCCCCGCCCCGGGCAAGGTGCACTGCGCGAACCGGCAGCGCGGAACAGACCGCGTGATCGACTCGGGTTCACTGAAACCGCGGTGTCGCGGCGCTGGGGACACCGCGAATTCAAGGAAGGCGAGTGGATCATGCCCGCCTGCACCGTTCACGCCCCCTGCGCCCGCACCCGCCCCGGCCCCGGCCCCGGCCGCCGCCAACGGCCCGACCCGACCCGGCCCGACCCGGCCCGACCCACCCGACCCAAGGGCCGAAATGACACCTGGCCAGGCACTACACCCGCCCAAGATCGTGCTGGATCCAGGAAAGAGGTCCCTCGCCGCGCCATGAGGCCACTACATCCAGGATCCAGCACGATCATGCATGGCGCGATCACCCATCAAGGGCGAGCGGAGACCGCGCTCAGGTGCTGGGCTTCGCCTGCGCGCCGTCGCCGGCCTTCGTGTCCTTGTCCAGGGCGGCCAGGATCGCCTCAGCGGTGCGCCGACCCACCCCCGGCACCTCGGTGATCTCTTCGACAGTCGCCGCCGAGAGTCGCTTGAGCGAGCCGAAGTGTCGCAGCAGCGCCTTGCGCCGCACCTCACCCAGGCCGGGTACGTGGTCCAGCGCCGACTCGGTCATCCGCTTGGAGCGGCGCTGCCGATGGAAGGTGATGGCGAACCGGTGCGCCTCGTCACGCACCCGTTGCAGCAGGTAGAGCCCCTCCGAGGTACGCGGGAGGATGACCGGGAACTCGTCGTCCGGGAGCCACACCTCCTCCAGCCGCTTGGCCAACCCGCACAGGGCAACGTCGTCGATGCCCAGGTCGGCGAGGGCCTGCGCGGCGGCCGCGACCTGTGGGGCGCCGCCGTCGACGACCACCAGCTGCGGCGGGTACGCGAATTTCCGGGGCCGGCCGGTGGTCGGATCGATCAGGACACCCACCTGCGGCTCGGCGGCGTCCTGAGGGGCGGCCGGGTCGTCGGCCGACTCGACGCCCACCTCGCCCGTCTCGGCCCGGGCGTCCAGGTAGCGGGCGAAGCGGCGCCGGAGCACCTCGGACATCGCGGAGAGGTCGTCGGTGGCGCCTCGGACGATGAACCGCCGGTACTCGCTCTTGCGGGGCAACCCGTCCTCGAAGACCACCATGCTGGCGACCACGTCGGTGCCCTGGATCTGGGAGATGTCGAAACACTCGATGCGCAGCGGCGAGGTGCTCATGCCCAGCGCCTCGCTGATCTCGTCCAGTGCCTTGCCCCGGGTGGTCAGGTCGCCGGAGCGCTTCAGCTTGTGCCGGGCCAGCGCGTCCTTGGCGTTGCGCTCCACCGTCTCCATCAGTGAGCGCTTGTCGCCACGCTGCGGCACCCGTAGCGACACTCGGCTGCCCCGGTGGTTGGAGAGCCATTCGGCCAGCGCGTCCGCGTCCGCGGGCAGTTCGGGGACCAGCAGTTCCCGAGGCACGTCGGCCTCGCCGTGCTCGCCGCCGTACACCTGGGTGCAGAAGTGGTGGACCAGGTCGCCGGTGGTCAGCTCCTCGGTCTTCTCCACCACCCAGCCGCGCTGGCCGCGGACCCGGCCGTCGCGGACGTGGAAGACCTGCACGGCCGCCTCGAGCGGGTCGTCGGCGAACGCGACGACGTCCGCGTCGGTGCCGTCGCCGAGCACCACGGTCTGCTTCTCCATGGCCCGGCGCAGCGCGGCCACATCGTCGCGCAGCCGGGCGGCCCGCTCGAACTCAAGTTGCTCGCTTGCCTCGGTCATCTCGCGTTCGATCTTGCGGACCATGGTGTCGGTGCGCCCGGCCATGAAGTCGCAGAACCCGTCGACGATGGCCCGGTGTTCGTCGGCGGAGACGGTGCCGACGCACGGCGCCGAGCACTTGCCGATGTAGCCCAGCAGGCAGGGACGACCGACCTGGCCGGCCCGCTTGAACACCCCCGCGGAGCACGTCCGTGCGGGGAACACCCGCAGCAGCAGGTCGAGGGTCTCCCGGATGGCCCAGGCGTGCGAGTAGGGACCGAAGTAACGCACGCCCTTGCGCTTGGCGCCGCGCATCACCTGCAGCCGTGGGTACTCCTCGTCGAGCGTGACGGCGAGATAGGGGTACGACTTGTCGTCGCGGTAGCGGACGTTGAACCGCGGGTCGTACTGCTTGATCCAGGTGAACTCCTGCTGGAGCGCCTCGACCTCGGTGCCGACGGTGATCCAGTCCACCGACTCGGCGGTGGTGACCATCTGCCGGGTGCGCTCGTGCAGGTTCCAGACATCGCCGAAGTAGGAGTTGAGCCGGCTGCGCAGGTTTCGCGCCTTGCCGACGTAGATCACCCGGCCGGTGCCGTCGCGGAAGCGGTAGACCCCCGGTAGCTCCGGGATGGTGCCGGGTGCGGGGCGATAGGTCGAGGGGTCAGCCACGCCAACAAGCCTAGTCCGCAGCACCGACAGCCCACCGCAGGCGCGTGATCCACTCGCGTCCCGGAAGTCGGGGTGTCGGCACACCACGGACACCCCGACTTCCCGGAACGCGAGTCAATCGCGGCGCGCCGCACCCTGACCGGCCGGTCAGGGTGCGGCGGCTGGGCCAGCCCGCCGAACCCGGGCCAGTGCGCCGGCTGGGCCAGCCCGGCGCCGCGGGTCGGATCAGGCCAGCGAGATCTGGTCGCCGGTGACCTTGATGTTCTTGGGCGGCAGCGGCTTGGTGGCCGGGCCGGCCTTCACCGAGCCGTCCTCGATCGAGAACTTGCTGTTGTGGCAGGTGCAGTTGATGGTGCCGCCGTCGACGTTCGTCACCGGGCAGTTCTGGTGCGTACAGATCGGGCTGAAGCCCTTGAACTGGCCCGCCGTTGGCTGGGTGATGACCACACCTTCGGCGGCGAGGACCTTGCCGCCCCCGACCGGGATGTCGGCGGTGGTGGCCAACGACTGGGCGTTCTGCCGGTCGCCGCCGCCGGCGTCACCGGTGCTGGGCACGGCGGGGCCACCGCTGGTGGGTGCGTCACTGCCGCTGCCGCCGTCGTCGCTGCCGCAGGCAGCCAGGACGACGGCCGCGCCGACCGCCCCGACGCCGGTGAGCAGGGTACGGCGTGTCTGCGTACCCGGACCGGTCAGCGCCTGATCGTCACTCATGCCTCGCCTCTCTCTAGCCCGCTGCGCCGGTCAATAGCCGGCCACACTTCTCCACACGGGCAACTGTGCCGGATGGTTCATCGCGGCATTCGTCCGACCCGGCAAATGGGGCGGGGCGGGGCGTCATCCGACCCGCCCCGCCCGACGACCACGCACCGAGAGATCAGCGTGCGGCGGCCGGCACCTTACGGCTGGCCCGCGCCTTGGTCGCGCCGTTGGCCTTGGCGGCCCGGGTGGTGGCGGCAGCCGCACCCTTGGCCTCGCCGTCGAGCTTGAGCACCTGGCGCAGGAACTCACCGGTGTGGCTCTCCGCCACCTCGGCGACCTCCTCGGGGGTGCCGGTGGCGAGCACGGTGCCGCCGCGGTGGCCACCCTCCGGGCCCATGTCGATCAGCCAGTCCGCGGTCTTGATCACGTCGAGGTTGTGCTCGATGGTGATCACTGTGTTGCCCTTGTCGACCAGCCCTTCCAGCACCATCAGCAGCTTGCGGATGTCCTCGAAGTGCAGACCGGTGGTCGGCTCGTCGAGCACGTAGACCGTCCGCCCGGTGGAGCGCTTCTGCAGCTCGGAGGCGAGCTTGACCCGCTGCGCCTCACCACCGGAGAGGGTCGGCGCGGGCTGACCGAGGCGGACGTAGCCCAGGCCGACGTCGACGAGCGTCTTGAGGTGCCGGTGGATGGCCGGGATGGCGGAGAAGAACTCGGCGGCCTCCTCGATCGGCATCTCCAGCACGTCCGAGACGGTCTTGCCCTTGTAGTGCACCTCCAGGGTCTCCCGGTTGTACCGGGCGCCCTTGCAGACCTCGCACGGGACGTACACGTCGGGGAGGAAGTTCATCTCGATCTTGATGGTGCCGTCACCCGAGCATGCCTCGCAGCGCCCGCCCTTGACGTTGAAGGAGAACCGTCCCGGGCCGTACCCGCGTACCTTCGCCTCGGTCGTCTCGGCGAAGAGCTTGCGGACGTGGTCCCAGACTCCGGTGTAGGTGGCCGGGTTGGAGCGCGGCGTCCGGCCGATCGGCGACTGGTCCACGCCGACGACCTTGTCCACGTGCTCCAGACCGGAGACCCGGGTGTGCCGGCCGGGCACCAGCCGGGCGCCGTTGATCTGGTTGGCCAGCACCGCGTACAGGATGTCGTTGACCAGCGTCGACTTGCCCGAGCCGCTGACCCCGGTGACCGCGATCAGCTGGCCCAGGGGGAACGAGACGGTCAGGTTGCGCAGGTTGTGCTCCCGCGCCCCGTGCACCACCAGCTCCCGGGCCGGATCCTGCGGGCGGCGGCCCGACGGCGTCGGGATCGACCGCCGACCGGACAGGTACGCCCCGGTGATCGACTCCTTGTTCTTGAGCAGCGCCGGCACCGAGCCGCTGTGCACGATCTTGCCGCCGTGCTCACCCGCGCCGGGCCCGATGTCGACGATCCAGTCGGCGGTGCGGATGGTGTCCTCGTCGTGCTCCACCACGATCAGCGTGTTGCCCAGCCCGCGCAACCGGATCAGGGTCTCGATCAGCCGGTGGTTGTCGCGCTGGTGCAGCCCGATCGACGGCTCGTCGAGCACGTAGAGCACGCCCACCAGACCTGAGCCGATCTGGGTGGCCAGCCGGATGCGCTGTGCCTCACCGCCGGAGAGCGTGCCGGCCGGACGGTCCAGGGAGAGGTAGTCCAGGCCGACGTCGAGCAGGAACCGCAGCCGGGCGTTGATCTCCTTGAGCACCCGCTCGGCGATCATCTTCTGCCGGTCGGTCAGCTCGATGCCGGCGAGCAGGTCGGCGCACTCCCCCACCGACAGGTTGCAGACCTCGGCGATGCTCTTGCCGGCCAACGTGACCGCGAGCACCTCGGGCTTGAGTCGGGCACCGCCGCACGCCGCGCACGGCACGTCACGCATGTAGCCCTCGTACTTGTCGCGGGACCACTCGGACTCGGTGTCGGAGTGCCGGCGCTCGATCCACTGCACCACGCCCTCGAAGCCGGTGTAGTAGGAGCGCTCACGGCCGTACTTGTTGCGGTAGCGCACGTGCACCTGATCGTCGGAGCCGTGCAGGATCGTCTTCTGCGCCCGCGCCGGCAACGCCCGCCACGGGGTGTCGATGTCGAAGTGCTGGGCCTCACCGAGCGCCTCCAGCAGGCGCAGGAAGTATTCCAGGTTGTGCCCGGTGGACCAGGGCTGGATGGCGCCGTCGCGCAGGCTGCGCTCCGGGTCGGGGACCAGCAGCTCCGGGTCGACCTCCTTCTTGGTGCCCAGGCCGGTGCACTCCGGGCAGGCGCCGTAGGGCGCGTTGAAGGAGAAGACCCGGGGCTCGAGATCCTCGATGGCGAGCGGGTGGTCGTTGGGGCAGGCCAGGTGCTCGGAGTAGCGGCGCTCGCGGTCCGGGTCGTCCTCGGGAAGGTCGACGAAATCGAGCAGGACCAGGCCACTGGAGAGGCCCAGGGCGGCCTCGACCGAGTCGGTGAGTCGCTGCTTGGCGCTCGGCTTGACGGTGAGCCGGTCGATCACCACCTCGATGGTGTGCTTCTCCTGCTTCTTGAGCTTCGGCGGCTCGGTCAGCGGGTGCACCACGCCGTCGACGCGGGCCCGGGCGTAGCCCTTGGCCTGCAACTCGGCGAAGAGGTCGACATATTCGCCCTTGCGGCCACGGATCACCGGGGCGAGCACCATGAACTTGGTGCCCTCGGCCATGGCCAGGACCCGGTCGACGATCTGCTGCGGGCTCTGCCGGGAGATGCGCTCGCCGCAGACCGGGCAGTGCGGCTCACCGATGCGGGCGTAGAGCAGGCGCAGGTAGTCGTAGACCTCGGTGATGGTGCCGACGGTCGAGCGCGGGTTACGCGAGGTGGACTTCTGGTCGATCGAGACGGCCGGGCTCAGGCCCTCGATGAAGTCGACGTCCGGCTTGTCCATCTGGCCGAGGAACTGCCGGGCGTACGAGGAGAGCGACTCGACGTAGCGGCGCTGCCCCTCGGCGAAGATCGTGTCGAAGGCCAGGCTCGACTTGCCCGACCCGGACAGCCCGGTGAACACGATGAGTGCGTCCCGGGGCAGGTCGAGACTGACGTCACGCAGGTTGTGCTCGCGCGCGCCACGGATGATCAGTCGGTCGGCCACGGTGCGTGTACTCCCGGGAGAAGACGAAGCGAAGGATGTGTCCCGCTCTGGGCGGTCTGAGCGGTCGTGCGGGCGCGGAAAACACGCCTCGGCAACTCTAGCCCCGAGGTATGACAGTTTCCCCCGCCCGCACATTCCCCCAGCTCAGCCCGGTCGGCCGCCCCGCCCGCAAGGCCCGCGCGCCCGACCACCGGCAGGACCAACACCCCCGTCCGGAAGCAGCGCGCACGCGCCGTCCCAAAACGCGCGCCGTCCCAAACCCGGGCCACCCGAGAACCCGGGCCACCCAAAACCGCGCGCGCCACCCGAAAGACCGGGCGCCCGGTCAGTAGCCTCCGGGCGTCGGCGGACGTGCGGCCCGGCGTCGGGCCGAACGCCACCCGCCGCGCCGCTCCGCCGCCACCCGGGCCTCCCGTCGTCGGCTCTCGTGGGCCACCTCGCCCTGCAACCGCCGCCAGCTCTCCCACCGACGGGTGGAGAGTTCGCCGGTGTGCAGCGCCTCCCGGACCGCGCACGCGGGCTCGCCGTCGTGGCCGCAGTCGGCGTACCGGCAGCCCTCGGCCAGCCCGGCGATGTCGGCGAACGCCCGGTCGAGCCCGGCCGCGCCGTCGAGCAGGCCGACCGCCCGCACACCGGGCGTGTCGATCACCGCACCGCCGCCGGGGATGGGTACGAGGGCCCGCCAGGTGGTGGTGTGCCGACCCTTGCCGTCGACCCGCCGGATCGCCTGGGTGGGCATCATCACCGCCCCGACGAGGGCGTTGACCAGGCTCGACTTGCCGGCGCCGGACGGGCCGAGCAGACCGAGCGTGCGGCCGGGCGTCACCTCGGCGCGCAGCGGGTCCAGCCCGAGGCCGAGTTCGGCGCTGACCGGCAGCACCGGCACCCCCGGGGCGACCGCGGCCAGTTGGCGGGCCAACGCGGCCGGGTCGGCCGCGAGGTCCGCCTTGGTCAGTACGACCAGGGGCCGGGCGCCGGACTCATGGGCCAGGGAGAGCAGCCGCTCGATCCGGCCCACGTCCGGCTCGGGGTGCACCGGCTCCACCACGGCGGCGGCGTCGAGGTTGGCGGCCAGCACCTGACCGCTGGCGTCCTTGCCGGCGGTACGCCGGATCAGCGCGGCGCGCCGTGGCAGCACCGCCTCCACGGTGACGCGGCGGTCCGGCCAGTGGGTGAGCAACACCCAGTCCCCGGCGCAGGGCAGCGCGGACGGGTCCCGCGCGGCGGCGGTCAGCACCGCCCCACCCAGGCTGGCCCGGACCGGGCCGACCTCGGTGAGCACGGTGCAGACCCCCCGGTCCACCCGGGCCACCCGACCCGGCTGGTGCTCGCCGCGGCGCGCGGCGTACGCCGTCCGCTCGGCGTCCCAGCCGAGGGCGGTCAGATCGATCGTCATGGCATCCTCATCGGTGTCGAAGCTGGTGATGGCGGAACACGCGTGCCACGTCCGGCATGATCACCACCTCCGTCCGATGTCCCGGTGCCGCGTCTGCCGCTGACGGTAGGTCGCGCGCCGACGCGCCGAAAGCGATTTCCGCGGCGACGGCGCGACGGCGGACCGCTAGGGTCGACGGGTGACCACGGATCCGCTGCTGTTGATGGGCGAGGTGGACGCGGCCACCAGCCGACTACTGCGTACCGCCGCGTCTTTCGACGCCGCGGACCTGGCCGCCGCGTCGCTGCTGCCGGGCTGGACGCGCGGCCACGTGCTGGCGCATCTGGCGCGCAACGCCGACGGCTTCGTCAACCTGCTCACCGCGGCCCGCACCGGGGCGGCGCTGCCGATGTACGCCTCGCTGGAGGCCCGCACGACGGACATCGAAGCCGGTTCGGGCCGGCCACCGGCCGCGCACCTCGACGACCTGCGACGCACCGCGGACCTGTTCTCCGAGGCGGTCGCAGCGATGCCGGCCGACGCGTGGGCGGCGACGGTGCAGGCACGTAAGGGCCCGTGGCCGGCGGCGCTGCTCGTCTGGGGCCGGCTGCGGGAGATCGAGGTGCACCACCTCGATCTGGCCGCCGACTACCGGGCCGCGGACTGGTCCGAGACGTTCGCCCACCGACTGCTGCGGGAGGCCGCCAGTCATCACGCCATGGGGCCGACACCGCCGTCGATCGTGCTCCGCCTCGACGGCAGCGAGCATGAGGTGGTGATCGGGGAGCGCGTCGGCGCCCCGATCGTCGCCGGTCCCGCTCCCGACCTCGCCGCCTGGCTGATCGGCCGTGCCGACGGCGCCCCGCTCTCCGTCACCCCCGACGGTCCCCTGCCTACTCCACCGGAATGGATATAGAAACGTCATGACATACAGCGGAGACGTCACGCACGGCGGCCCACCGGCGGTTCGGGAGCTGGACGGGCTGACCATCAGCAAGCTCTCGGTGGGCCCGATGGACAACAACGCCTACCTGCTGCGCTGCACGGGCACCGGTGATCAGGTGCTGATCGATGCCGCCAACGAGGCACCCCGGCTGCTCGAACTGATCGGTGACGGTGGGCTCACCGCCGTGGTGACGACCCACCAGCACATGGATCACTGGGTGGCGCTGGAGGAGGTCGTCGCCAAGACCGGCGCGCGGGCGCTGGTGCACGCCGATGACGCGACAGGGCTGCCGATCGAGGCGGAGCGGCTGGCCGACGGCGACACCGTGGCGGTTGGCGACTGCGCGCTGGAGGTCATCCACATCAAGGGGCACACGCCGGGTTCGATCGCGCTGCTCTACCGCGACCCGGCCGGCACCCCGCACCTCTTCACCGGGGACAGCCTCTTCCCGGGTGGGGTGGGTAACACCGACAAGGACCCGGAGCGCTTCGCGGCGCTGATCGGCGACGTCGAGCACAAGCTGTTCGACCAGCTACCGGACGACACCTGGTTCTACCCGGGCCACGGCAAGGACAGCACCCTGGGCGCAGAACGCCCCGCCCTCCCCCAGTGGAAAGCAAGAGGCTGGTAACCCCACCACCCGGAAGACCCGACGTCGACCAAGAACCACCAAGATCAAAACCCCGCCGACGGCGGCGGCACCCCCGCACAAACCGGAACCACGACGGGGGCGGGGGCCCGCCGTGCCCGGCCCAGGGATCAAGCCTGACCGCCCGGAGCCGGGCACGGCGGGCCCCCGCCCCCACCCACCGCACCCGACTCCAAGCGCCCCCGCGCCCCCCAGAACGACGACGACTCAGCCAACGACGGAGAACAACCGCCGCCGCGCCCCCAGCAACACGACGGAGGCCAGCACCAGCCCGACCCCCATCGTGACCAGCAGCGGGCTGGGGTTGCCCGGCAGCAGCCCGGCCACCGACCGTGACGCGGTGCCCAGGGCGAGGTAGAGACCGGCCCAGGCGGCCGCGCCGATCGTCGCGCAGCCGAGGAATCGCCGGTACGACATCCGCAGCCCACCGGCGGCCAGTGGCAGCAGCGCGTTGAACACCGGCAGGAACGGCGCGACGACCATCATCCGGCCGCCGCCGCGGCGCAGGATTCCTTCCGCCGCGGTCCAGCGGGTCTCGCCGATCCAGCCGCCGATCCGGCTGTGGCGAAGTCGGTCGGAGTAGCGCCGGCCGATCAGGAAGCTCAGCGACCAGCCGGCCAGGCAGCCGATCAGCACCGCGGTGAAGGTGGCCAGCCCGGTGCTGGGGCGGCCGACGCCGACGGCGGCGAGGATCGCGACGTCGCCGGGGATGAGGACACCCAGCAGGGGTACGGCGTCGAAGAGCATGACGAGCCCGATCGCAGCCATCAGGAGCAGAACCGGTAGTTCTCCGATCTGGGCCAGCCATTGCGTCATGCGTCGACGCTATGGCCGCGGCACCACTTCGGACATCGGGTCGTAGCCCCCAGTGACCCCTGGTATCCGCCTCGGGGTCGCCCCTGAGTCCGGGCCCCGGCTCAGAGGGGGCGCAGCACCTGCACGTGGCGTAGTGACGAGTCGACCGACGGTTCGGTGGTGGGCACCGGGTAGTCGGCCAGCACGGTCAGCCGGTCCGTCGGTAGGTGTCCGCGGCCGGGGTCGCCGACCAGCACGTCGGCGCCGCCGGCGGCGGCCCGCTGCAGGAAGGGCAGCATCCGGTCGGCCATCGCGCGGTCGTAGAAGACGTCCCCGGCGACCACCAGGTCGACCTTCGCCTCGGCGCTGTCGAGCAGGTCGTCCCCGGTGGCGTCGACAGCGACGTGGTTGGCCCGTGCGTTGAGGGTGACGGCAGCGACGGCGTACGGGTCGATGTCGTTGGCGATCACCTCTGCGGCGCCGGCGAGCGCGGCGGCGATGGCGACCAGCCCGGACCCGGCGGCGAGGTCGAGCACCCGGCGGCCGGCGGCCAGCTCCGGGTGGTCCAGGAGGTGACGGGCCAGGGCCTGCCCACCGGCCCAGGCGGACGCCCAGTACGGCGCTGGCAGCGCGTGCCCGGCGGCGGCCTCCATCCGGGCCCACCAGACAATCGCGTCCTCGGCCAGGTGCAGCCGCACCTCGGGAACGAACGGGGTGGGCATCAACCGGAGCCGGTCCAGACCGGCGCCGGGCGCGTCGATCTCGCGTTCCAGCTCGGTCAGCGCGTCGGCTGCGGCACCTCTCATCGGCGCAAGCATGCCCCAGTGGCGGTTGGTCGGGGCGGGTTTCGCATGCCGCCGCGCAGAGTTCACCCGAGTTCAGTCAAAGACCTACGGCACTTCGGCCAGCGGATTGGGGTTTTGCCCGTTACTGTCGAACAGGTACGGGCGATCATCGGCCAGAGGCCGAGGGTCAGCCGCTTTGAACAGGGAGAGATGCATGGCAACCGGCACGGTTAAGTGGTTCAACTCGGAAAAGGGCTTCGGCTTCATCGAGCAGGACGGTGGAGGGCCGGACGTGTTCGTCCACTACTCCGCCATCGCCTCGAGCGGCTACCGGGAGCTCAACGAGGGCCAGAAGGTCGAGTTCGAGGTGACCCAGGGGCAGAAGGGTCCGCAGGCGGACAACGTCCGCCCGATGTAGCTCCGTGCCGGTGACGGCGGCCGGTCTCCGGCCGCCGTCGCAGCGCACTCAAGACGCCACCGGGGCGGCGGGCAGGTCCCGCCGCCTCCGGATTGGCCCAACCAACAGAATCAACGGGGTGAGCGCCAACCAGGCGGTCATCACGACGATTGCCGTCCCGACGCCGTAACGCGCGCCGATCGCACCGGCCAGCACGGCTGCCAGCGGGATCGTGCCGTAGTTGAGCAGGTGCATGCTCACCGTCACCCGGCCCAGCAGGTGATGCGGCGTGTAGGTCTGCCGGAATGCGCCCTTGACCACGTTGCCGATGGCCACCCCGAGGCCGATCAGCAGACCGCCGAGGGCCGGCCAGGCCAGCCCGACGCCGGGTGCGGCGAGGGGGATGAGCAGCGCGGGCGGGCCGGTGAGCGCGGCCGCGATCAGCAGGGCCCGCGCGGTGCCGCAGCGCCGGGCCAACGTGGTGGCGAGCAGCGCTCCGATGATCCCGCCGGCGCTCATCACCCCGACGAGCACACCCACCAGGCCCGGTTCGAGACGCAGTTCGCGGACCAGGAAGACCACCAGGACGGCCTGGTAACCGGTCAGCCCGATGTTGCTGGCCGCGCCGAAGACGGTGAGCACCCGCAGGTACGGGTCCCGGATGACGAAGCGCAGCCCCTCGGTGATGTCCCGGCGTAGTGATCGGGACCGCTCCGACGGGCGTACGCGTGGCTCGCGGGTGCGGATGCGCAGCAGGAACACCGCGGAGAGCAGGAACGTGAGCGCGTCCAGCAGCAGTGCGGCGACAGCGCCGGTGAGTTGGGCGATCAGGCCGGCGAGGCCGGGGCCGACGACGTAGCTCACGGTCTGGGTCGCCTGGAGCTTGGCGTTGCCCTCCGGCAGTTGCCCGGGTCGCAGCAGCACCGGCAGGTAGACCTGGTCGGCGGTTTCGAAGAAGACCCGCGCGGCGCCCGCGCTGAGGGCGACCACCAGCAGCTGCGCGACGGTGAGCCGGTCCAGCAGGGCGGCCAGCGGCACGCTGAGGAAGGCCGCCGCGCAGAGCAGGTCGCAGACCACCATCACCGGTCGGCGGGGCAGCCGATCGACCCACGCGCCGGCCGGCAGGCCGATCAGCAACCAGGGCAGCCAGGCCGCGGCGGTGAGCACCGCCACCTGGAAGGTGCCGGCGTCGAGGACGGCGACCGCGACCAGGGGCAGCGCGACCGTGGTGACGTTGCTGCCGACGCTGCTGACCGCCTGGCCAGCCCAGAGCAGCCGGAAGTCGCGATGGCGCAGCAGCCCTCCGGTCGGCCGGACGTCGCTCGGGTCGCTGCGGGTGGCGGTGGTCACGGTCGGGCCGGTACGCCGTGGACGAACACGAAGACCGTCCTGCGGTCGGCGTCGTCGTCGGGCAGGTCCCGGTTGGCCCAGCGGGCGAGGACGCCGATCATCTCGCGGCTCAACTCGGCCAGCTCCTCGGGCGTGAGGCGCAGCCAGTGGTCGGTGGAGAACGGCGCGTCCTGCCAGGTGGCCTGGGTGGCCTCGTCGGCGGCGTGCCAGGCCCGGGCCAGGGCGACGTGTCGGTCCAGGTTGAGCGAGGTGGCGGCGTCGGCGACCGCCCGGGAGGCCGGGTCGGCGTCGAAGTCGGCGTTGGACCAGCGCAGCCCCCGGGTGACCAGGCGCCACCACCGCTCGCGCCGGTCCCGGGCCAGCTCGGGCGCCTCGGTGACCAGGTCCGCGGCGGCGAGGACCTTGAGGTGGTGGCTGACGTTCGCGGGGGCCTGGTCGGTGCGCTCGGCGAGCAGCCCGACGGTGGAAGGCCCGTGGACCTTGAGCACATCCATCAGTCGGCGGCGCAGCGGGTGGGACATGGCGGCCAGCACCCGGGAGTCGGTGATCTGGCGTACGTCGGGACTGTCCATGACGACAGGATCGCATCAGCAACAACTCTTGCGCAATGTCTGTTGCTCAAGAGTTGTTGCTGATGCGCCAAGAGGGGCGGCCCGGCGGCTACGTACGGGCCGCCCCTCGCTCAGGCGACCAGCCGGCGGGCCAGCTCGTCGGCGACCTGCTTGGCCATGGTGGGCGGGATCGCCGCGGCGATCTTCTCCGGCGTCAGCGAGGCCAGCACGCCCTGCACGATCGCCGGCTCGTCGGTGAAGTCCCGGTTGGACAGCGCGGTCAGCGCCGTCTGCAACGCGCTGACCTGGGCGGCGAGCGATGTCAGCGTCGGGTGCGCCACGGTGAAGTTCGGGACGGTGGCATCCTCACCCATCGCCATCCGGGTGTAGATCTGCCCGATCGGGTTGCGGCCGTCCAGCACGGTGAGGTTCTTGTGGACGGTGGCCAGCCAGTTGTGCTCTTCGGGGGTCATGTCGTCGTCCTCCAGGAGTCCGATGGAGCTGAGGTACCGGCGGAACAGGGGCCGCTGATCGCGGCCCGCCTTGATCGCGTCGCGGAAGAAGCTGAAGTGGGTGTGCCAACGGTGTGAGCTGTCGCCGCTGGTGCGCTTGCCGAGGCGATCCCACCGTCTCACCGTGGTGCCGTCGGGGCTGTAGATGATCTCCCGGATGTCCCGGGTGTCGGCCGCGTTCGCCACGCACTGCGCGACGCACCAGACCGAGAAGCTGGGCAGGGTGTTCGTACGACCGCCGGAGCGGACATCGAACTGGCCGACATCCAGCGCCGCCGCGTCGAGGGTCAGCCCGGCCCGGTCGCGGGGCGACTCGACCACCGAGTAGTCGTTGGTGACCACCCGGTCCGATCCGCAGTGGTAGCCGCCCCGGTGGGCCGAGTCGCCGACGATGCCGACCTCACCCGGGTCCAGGTCGTCTGGCCCGGGGGCGTTGTCGAGGTGAGTGAGGAGCAGGCTTCGGACGGCCAGAAGATTAGCCGGGGCCCGGGTCATGGGGTCCCCCTTTCCGAGAGGTGGGGACCGGGCACGACGTCACACCGCGTACGCGGTGCTGGGCTTCGGACGAGCCCGGCCTACTGGTGCACGGCGCCGGGCGTTGACTCAACCATAGCCCGCGTTTTGAACAAACGCCCAGCTCAGGAGGGTTCGTTCAGATTGGAGGGCGCTACGGGGCAGAGTGGACGATCGGCACCAGCAACGCCGAGGGGTAGGCCGGGTCGTGCAGAATCTGCCGCCAGCCGGCACGCAGCGTCACCGCCGCGCCGAGGGGTTCCCCGGTGCCGGGGTTGCGAGCCCACCGTGGATGGGCGCCACCGGAGACCTGCACCCGCAGTCGATGCCCGGCGGCGAACCGGTACGCGGTCGGCCAGAGCGGCACCGGGATCCGCAGCACCCCGGACGGATCGGCCGCGAAGCGCTCGGGGGTGACCCGCACCAGACCGTCGCAGACGTTCCACGAGCGACCCCGACGGTCCACGTCGCACAGACGCACGAAGACGTCCAGGTACGGCAGGTCGCTGCGGACGTGGATCTCGGCGCGGACCGGACCGATCACCTCGACCGGCCCGGTCAGCGGGGCGCTGGTGTAGGTCAGCACGTCGGGGCGAGCCTCGACGCGCCGGTTGTCCACCCGGCCGGCCCGCTGGGCGACGAGCAGTGGCCCGCCCAGCGACGGGGTGGGATCCACCGGTTCGTAGCGGAACTCGTCCGGCGCCGAGGCGACCGGTGGACGTGCCGCCAGCCCGCCACCGGGTTGCAGGTGCCAGGCCGTCTCGACCGCAGGTGGTGGCCAGTGCGGCAGGTCCCGCCAGCCGCCGCCGGGCCCGCTGACGTAGAGCCGGACGGGCGGCAGGGCCGACCGCGCCGGTCCGGGCGGTCGAGGCGCGGCCGGCAGGTGCTCGTCGAGCCAGGCCAACCCCTCGCGCAGGGCGGCCACGAACAGCCCGGGGCTGCCGTGCGTCCACGGGCCGATCACCAGACGCGGCGGTGTGCCGGCGGCGCGCAGCACGGCGTGGTCGTCGAGCTGGGCGGGCAGGAAGATGTCGTGCCAACCGGTGACCATGACCACCGGCGCCCGCACCTTCGCGACCTGGTCGGCGAAGACCCGGGTCCGCCAGTACTCGGCCTGCGGGGTGTGGTGGCGCAGCCACTCCTGGAAAAACGGGATGGTCACGCCGGTGGCCACCCGGTCGGCGTCGGCCAGCGGGAGATGCTCCAGCGCGGCGGCCAGCCGGGGCTGCCCGCGCTTGAGCTCCCACTGTCGAGCCAGCCACGGCACGGTCTGCGCGTGCAGCAGCTCCGCCCAGGTCAGCACGGTGTCCAGGGCGAACGACTCCCCCGCGTACGTCGAGTCCCGGGTGGCCGAGGCGGTCACCACCGCGACCATCGCGCGCAACTCGTCGCCGGCATCGGCGGCCAGCGCCCACTGTGCGAAGCCCTGGTAGCTGACCCCGAACATGCCGAGTTGCCCGGACCACCAGGGTTGGCGACGCAGCCAGTCCAGGGTGTCCGCGCCGTCGTCGCGTTCGTGCACCAGCGGGGCGAACGTCCCACCGGAACCGCCGGTGCCCCGGCAGGACTGGATCACCGCGTGTCGGCCCCGGGCGGCGAGCAGCCGACCGAGCAGCCGCAGTGGTCCACCCCGCCCGTAGGGGGTGCGGATCAGCACGGTCGGCGCGCCGCGGACGGCCGGGGCGTAGTGATCGGTGCGCAGCACCACCCCGTCGCGGGCCCGCACCGGGAGGTCACGGGTGACCCGCACCGGGCCGGGGCGGGTCGGTGGCAGGCGCAGCGCGGCGCTGGCGAGGCGGGTGACGAGCCGGTCCGGCACCGGTCAGCCCGTCGGGCGGCGGGGCGGCTCCGGCCGGGCGGCGCGCACCGCGTCCCGGTGCCCCCGCAGCGACTCGCTCATCTCCGCCATGAACCGGTGCACCACCTCCAGCTCGTCCTCGCCGAAGCGGGCCATCACCGTGTCGGTACGGGCGCCCAGCGGCCGGAAGAACTCCATGGCCAGGGCGGCGCCCTGGTCGGCGTAGTGCAGCAGCACCTTGCGCCGGTCGACGGTGTCCCGGTCCCGGCGGATGTGCCCGGCCCGCTCCAGCCGGTCGATCAGGGCGGTGACCGAGCCGGAGGAGAGGTTGAGCTGCTCACCGAGGCGACCGGGGGTGATCGGGTCGCCGAGCAGCTCGGCGTCCATCACCGCGATCAGGGCCTGCAGGTCGGTCGGGTTGAGGCCGTGCAGGTTGGCGAAGGCGTGGCCGACCTGTTGGGCGTCCACCGCGTACCGCCGGAGGTTGTTGGTGATCTCGGCGACCAGCTGCTCGCGGCGCGTGTCGCGCCGTCGGTACATGCCGTGAGTCGCCACCTCGCGCCGCTCTCCCCGTCGTCGGTCCCCCGGGTTGCAGCATAGAACAGCCCTCGATAATCTCGGTTATCAAGATACTCGGATTCCGAAAGACCTTGAGGTCACCTGATGTCTGTGTTCACCAGAGTCGCCCGTGGCCGGCTGGCCGCCTGGCTCACCGTGGCCGCCGCGATCGTCGTGGGCACGGCCGTCTTCGGAACGCCCCAGCCGGACAACCCGGCGCCGGTCTCCGCCACCGGCCTGTCCGTGCAGTGGCAGTCGACCCAGGTGCAGCGTCTCCAGGACCAACTGCCCGAAAGCGACGTACAGCCGGCCATCGTGGTGATCAGCCGGGGTGACAGCGGCGCGCTGAGCGAGGCCGACCGGGCCACCGTCGCCGCTCGCGCCGACGACCTGCGCCGCTTCGCGGTGGGCGGGCAGGTCAGCCCCGCCCAGGTCTCCCCGGACGGCGCGGTGGCCCTCGTCGCCGTGCCACTGGACACCGCCGGCGGGCAGGAGATCGTCACCGACACGGTGAGCGAGCTGCGCGCCACCCTCGCCGAGCTGCCCGACGGGCTGACCGCCGAGGTGACCGGCGCTCCGGCCTTCACCGCCGACCTCTCCTCGGTGTTCGACGGCGCCGACGTCACCCTGCTCGCGGTGACCGCCGCCGTGGTCGCGCTGCTCCTGCTCATCACCTACCGCAGCCCGTTTTTGTGGATCGTGCCGCTGCTCGTGGTCGCCGCGACCGAGCAGCTCACCCTGCGCGCGGTGGACGTCATCGTGCCGGGCGTCGGCATCAACCTCCAGCAGGGTCAGGTCACCGGCATCGCCAGCGTGCTGGTCTTCGGCGCGGCCACCGACTACGCGCTGCTGCTCATCGCCCGCTACCGGGAGGAGTTGCGCCGCGAGGAGGACCGGTTCGCGGCGATGCGGGCCGCGCTGCGCCGCACCGCCGAGCCCATTCTCGCCAGCGGTGGCACCGTCGTGCTCGGTGTCCTCACCCTGCTGCTCAGTGAGCAGGAGACCAACCGGGCGCTGGCGGTGGCCTGCGCCACCGGTGTGGTCTTCGCCATGCTCTCGGCCCTGTTCGTGCTCCCCGCCGTGCTGGTGCTCTTCGGTCGCGGTCTGTTCTGGCCGTTCGTGCCCCGGGTGGGCGGCCCGGTCCGCGAGGGTCGGCTCTGGGGTCGACTCGGCGCCGCCGTGCAACGCCGCCCGGTGGTGGTCGCCACGCTGGCCACCCTGCTGCTCGGCGGCCTGGCCCTGGGTGGGCTCGGCATCCGTACCGGCCTGTCGGAGACCGAACAGTTCCGGGCCGAACCCGAGGCGGTGACCGGGGCGCAGACCCTGGCGAGGGCCTTCCCCGCCGGCAGCACCCAGCCCGTCGCCGTGATCACCACCCCGGCGGCGGTGCGGGCGGTCACCGACGCCGCCGCCGCGGTACCCGGTGTCGCCTCGGCGCGCCCCGGCGACGTCAGCGCGGCCGTCGCCCAGGTCGACGTGGTCCTCGACGCCGAACCCGGCACCACCGCATCGGACCGGGCGATCGAGGCGCTGCGCGAGGCGGTCGCCGCCGTTCCCGACTCCGCGCCGCCGGCCGCCGCCGGCGCCGACGCCCCGTCCGGGGCGATCGTCGGTGGCTCCGTGGCCGCCACCTACGACTCCGACGAAGCCAACGAGCGTGACCTGCGACTCATCCTGCCGATCATCCTGCTGCTGGTCGGCGGCGTGCTCGTGCTCCTGCTGCGCGGCCTGCTCGCACCGCTGCTGCTGGTGCTCACCGTGATCGCGTCGTTCTTCGCCAGCCTCGGCGCGGCCTGGCTGCTCTTCGACCACGTGCTGGGCTTCCCCGCCCTGGACAGCGGTGTGCTGCTGCTCGCCTTCGTGTTCCTGGTGGCGCTCGGCGTGGACTACAACATCTTCCTGGTCACCCGGGCCCGGGAGGACGCCCGCAGCGCCGGCACCCGCGCCGGGATGCTCTCCGCCCTGCGGGTCACCGGCGGTGTGATCACCAGCGCCGGAGTGCTGCTCGCCGCGGTCTTCGCCGTGCTCGGCGTGCTGCCGCTGATCACCCTGACCCAGATCGGCATCATCGTCTGCATCGGTGTCCTGCTCGACACCCTGCTGGTCCGCACGGTCCTGGTGCCGGCGCTGGCCTTCCTGCTCGGCGGCCGCTTCTGGTGGCCCGGCCGGATCACGCGCGACCCGGCAGCGGCCACCCCGCGGTCGCCCGAACCGGTCGCCGCCCACGACTGACCGACGCGTCGGGGCCGTGACGAACCCGTCCCGGCCCCGACACGGTCAGCGGGTCAGTACCCCAGGCAGACACAATCGGTCATCAGCGCCCGCACGTTGCGCACGTACGACGGGTTGGGGATGGCCAGCGGCTCCCCCTCCCGCGCCACCGCACCGTGCCCGAAGTTGTACGCGGCGATGACCGCGTTGAGCAGACAGGAGTTCAGCTCGCTGGTGCACAGTGCCGGGTCGAGACGGAAGTCGGACTCGAAGTACATGTCGCCGATGTACTTCGTCGCCCAGGCCAGGTAGGTGGCACCGAGGTAGGCGTTGTCCTGGTAGTCGTCGATCTTGTAGCTTTTCTCGAACCGCTGGTTCATCCAGCTCGCCGTGTCCGGCATCACCTGCATCAGCCCGACCCCACCGTCGCAGGCGTAGATGTTGGACTGCCAGCCACTCTCCTGCCAGGCGGTGGCCTTGAGCAGGGTGAGCGGGATCTTGATGTCCGGCGCCGAGACCGGCCAGTAGGTGCGGTTGGCCGCATCGGTCAGCGCCGCCTTCGCCTGGGCCCGGGTCGCCTGGGTGCCCTTGTAGGTCGGCTTGCAGGAACTCGGTGCCGGCTTCGGTGGCGCCGGCGGAACCTCGGTCTCGGTGGGCGGCTTCGCCACCGCACGCGGCTTCGGTGCCGTACGCGTCGGCTTCTTCGTCGGTTTCGGGGTCGGGGTCGCGCTACGACTCGGCGCGGCGCCCATCGACTCCACGGCGCTCACCGCCGGGCTCGGCTCCCCGCCGACCTCGTCGGACGGCGCATCCGTCGGCCCGTCGGTGACGGCGACCGGAGCGGCCAGGCCCGGCGGGCTCTCCCCCTTGGCGGCGCAGCCGACCAGCGCGCTCGCCAGTAGGAGCCCGGCGAGCACCGTGGCGCCCAGCCGATCGGTCCGTCGCACCATGGCCGTTGCCTCCCCCGTGTGATTGTCGCCGCACCCTAACAAGGTTCGACCGGTCGGCGGTGCCCCTGCTCCGGCCGCTGGGGGGCCTGGTCCAGCGAGGGCTGACCATTGCCCACCGCCCGGTCCCGGGTCGCCCAGGCGACCATGAACACCACCGTCCAGAGCACCCCGAGCAGCACCGCCGCGGCGGTCCCGCTCGCCGTGTCCAGTCCGAGGTAGAGCCGGGCTCCGCCGACGCCGAGCAACCCCGCCGCGGCGGCGGTCCAGGCGGCCACGGCCACCGGCCAGCGGGCGCTGCGCGACACCAGCCAGGCCAGGGTGCAGAAGCTCGCCGCGACCACGGCGTTCTGGGTCGAGAGCGGGGCCGCCTCCCCGCCGCCCGGGGCGGTCCCGTTCGGGCCGGTCAGCTCGGCCACCACGGCCAGCACCACCAGCGGCACGAACGCGCCCACCGTGCCGACCACGCTGAGCAGATCCGTCCGCCAAGGCCGGTTGCGCCACGCCAGCACCGCCGCCACCAGTGCCACCAACAGGATCAACACCGACCCGCGTACCACCGACACCACGACCAGCGTGGCGTCGGCGGCGTCCGGGGTGCGCCGGGCGGCGAACCACCCGGCGATGGCGCCGTCCAGGGCGGCCAGCCCACTGTTGCGGACCGCCACCGCGAGCAGACCGGCGATGGCGAGCCCGGCGGCGAACAGCAGCAGCAACCCGGCGGCCAAGTTGAGCAGCAGCGTCCAGGCCGGGCCGATCCGCATGGCCACCAGGAAGAACAGCACCCCGTAGCGGGCGGTGAGCCACCGCACCGGGGGCAGCGCGCCCGCCCGGGACAGCAGCGCGCGCACCGGGTCGGGGTTACGCCCCAGCCACCGGCCGACGAGCACCACCCCCACCAGCCCGGCCAGCACCAGCAACGCCACCCCGCTGGCCCGGCCGAGCAGCCGGGAGACCGTGTCGTACGACTCACCGGCGAGGTGACCGAGCAGCACCGAGCCGCCCACCCAGGTCACCACCCCGCCCAGGTTCCACAGGGCGAACCGCCGGTACGGCATGCCGGCCGCCCCGGCCAGCCGGGGCACCAGGGTGCGGGCGAAAGCCACCCATCGGGCCGCGAACACCCCCCGCCCACCGAGGCGGGCGAGCATGGCGTCGGCGCGGGCCCACCGCTGCGGCCCGACCCGGTGGCCCAACCCGGCGCGCAGCCGAGGGCCGTACCGCCGTCCGGCGCGAAAGGCCAGCCCATCGCCGACGACCGCCGCGACGATCATCGCCAGCAACGCCGGCCCGAGCCGCAAGGTACCGTTGTAGGTGAGGAAGCCGACCAGCAGCAGGGTAGCCTCACCCGGCACGAGCAGGCCGAAGATCACCGCGGTCTCGCCCGCCACGATCAGCGCGGCGACCAGGTAGATCCACAGGGTGGGCAGACCCTGCACCCAGGTCAGCAGGTCGTGCACTCAGGCCCCCGGGACACGGGAGCCAGCATGCCAGCCGGGGGAACCACCGGCACAGCGGTTTCACCATAGATCAGGGGCACCTGGGGGTGACCCCGACGCAGCCTGCGCGAGCGCAGGCGGAAGGATAGAGGGTATGCAGCTTCGCACCGACCTCCGCAACGTCGCCATCATCGCTCACGTCGACCACGGCAAGACCACCCTGGTCGACGCCATGTTGCGGCAGGCCGGCGCGTACGGCGCACGCGGCGAGAACACCGAGCGGGTCATGGACTCCGGGGACCTGGAGCGGGAAAAGGGCATCACCATCCTGGCCAAGAACACCGGCGTGCGTTACCTGCCGGCGGACGGCTCCGACCCGGTCACCATCAACATCATCGACACCCCCGGCCACGCCGACTTCGGTGGCGAGGTGGAACGCGGCCTGACCATGGTCGACGGTGTGGTGCTGCTCGTCGACGCCAGTGAGGGCCCGCTGCCGCAGACCCGCTTCGTGCTGCGCAAGGCGCTGCGGGCCCGGATGCCGATCATCCTGGTGATCAACAAGGTGGACCGCCCGGACGCCCGGATCAAGGAGGTCGTGGACGACACCTACGAGCTCTTCCTCGACCTGGACGCCGACGAGGAGCAGATCGACTTCCCGATCGTCTACGCCTGCGCCCGCGACGGCATCGCCTCGCTGACCCAGCCCGCCGACGGCTCGGTGCCCGACGACAGCACCTCCCTGGAGCCGCTGTTCCGCACCCTGCTGGACACCATCCCGGCACCCGCCTTCGAGGACGGCGCGCCGTTGCAGGCGCACGTCACCAACCTCGACGCCTCGCCGTTCCTCGGCCGGCTGGCGCTGTGCCGGGTCCGCCAGGGCACCATCAGCAAGGGTCAGACGGTGGCCTGGTGCCGTACCGACGGCAGCACGCAGCGGGTCCGCATCTCCGAGATGCTGATGACCGAGGGCCTGGAGCGCAAGCCGGCCGAGACCGCCGGCCCGGGCGACATCATCGCCGTCGCCGGCATCCCGGAGATCATGATCGGTGAGACGCTGGCCGACGTCGAGAACCCGGTCGCGCTTCCGCTGATCACCGTCGACGAGCCAGCCATCTCGATGACCATCGGCACCAACACCTCGCCGCTGGTCGGCCGGGTCAAGGGCTCCAAGGTCACCGCGCGGATGGTCAAGGACCGGCTCGACAAGGAGCTGATCGGCAACGTGTCGCTACGGGTCCTGCCCACCGAGCGGCCGGACGCCTGGGAGGTGCAGGGCCGCGGCGAGCTGGCGCTGGCCATCCTGGTCGAGCAGATGCGCCGGGAGAGCTACGAGCTGACCGTCGGCAAGCCGCAGGTGGTCACCCGGGAGATCGACGGCAAGACCTGCGAGCCGGTCGAGCGGCTGACCATCGACGCGCCCGAGGAGTACCTGGGCGCGATCACCCAGCTCCTCGCCACCCGCAAGGGCCGGATGGAGCAGCTGGTCAACCACGGCACCGGCTGGATCCGGATGGAGTGGCTGGTGCCGGCACGCGGCCTGATCGGCTTCCGCACCGAGTTCCTCACCGACACCCGGGGCACCGGCATCCTGCACCACGTCTTCGAGTCGTACGAGCCGTGGTTCGGCGAGCTACGTACCCGCAACAACGGCTCGCTGGTCGCCGACCGGGCCGGCGCGGTCACCGCCTTCGCAATGATCAACCTTCAGGAGCGCGGCCAGCTCTTCGTCGAGCCGACCACCGAGGTGTACGAGGGCATGATCGTCGGGGAGAACTCCCGCTCCGACGACATGGACGTCAACATCACCAAGGAGAAGAAGCTCACCAACATGCGGGCGTCGACCTCCGACGAGACCGAGAAGCTGATCCCGCCGCGCAAGCTCTCGCTGGAGCAGGCGCTGGAGTTCTGCCGCGAGGACGAGTGCGTCGAGGTCACCCCGACCTCGGTGCGCATCCGCAAGGTGGTGCTCGACCAGCAGCTGCGGGGCCGGGCCGCCGCCCGCCGCAAGCACGCCGGCTGACCCCACCAGCACCCGGCACCGGGCGCGTCGGCCGCTTACGGCCGGCGCGCCCGTCCGCTTTCCCCCGACGGGTACGCGAGCCCACCACCGTGATCCGCTACGGTCACCGGCATGACCTGGGATGATCTCGACGCCCACCTGGACCGGGTGCCCGGCACCGTCTCCGCGTACGTGGCGCGGCTCGACGCCCCGCCGACCTGGACCCGCCACGCGGACGCCGCCCACTACGCCGCGAGCACCATGAAGGTGGCGGTGCTCGCCGCGCTGCACCGCGCCGCCGAGGCCGGCACCCTGGACCTGGACGCCCCGGTCCCGGTCGTCAACGAATTCGACTCCGCCCAACCCGGCGCGCCCCGCTTCACCTGCGCGCAGCCCTACGACAACGACGACGCGGTCTGGGACCGCCTCGGCGGCACCGCGTCGCTGAGCTGGCTGGCCGACCGGATGATCGTGCGCTCCAGCAACCTCGCCACCAACCTCGTTCTCGGCCACGTCGGGCTGCCCGCGGTCGCCGAGGTCTGGGCGCTCGCCGGAGCCCGCACCAGCGTCACCGGCCGCGGCATCGAGGACTTCGCCGCCCGCGAGGCCGGCATCACCAACACGGTCACCGCCGCCGACCTGGCCGCCCTGCTCGGCGCGCTGGCCACCGGGGCCAACACCCCCGGCCACCTCGCCTCGCCGGTCGCCTGCGCCACCATGCTGGACGTCCTGCTCGCTCAGGAACACCGCGAGGACCTCGCCGCCGGCCTGCCCGACGGCACCCGCATCGCGCACAAGAACGGCTGGGTACGCGGCGTCCGCCACGGCGCCGGCGTGGTGCTGCCCGACGACGCCCCGCCGTACCTGATCGCCGTCTGCACCACCACCGACCTGGCCGGCGGCGACGAGGTGGAGGACGACGCCTGCCTGCTGATCGCGCACATCTCGGCGCAGGTCTGGGCCGCCCGCCACCAACTCTGACCCGACAGCCTCGACGCCGGGGCCAGCGCCGCCGACGGCGGCTAGGCTGCTCGCACCCTCACCCCGGAGCCGCCGATGCCCCGCAGTCGCACCGCGCTGATCGCCTTTTTCGTCGTGACGGCAGCGAACCTGCTGGCCAACGCCACCGGCGGCGGCGTGGCCTTCCTACTCACCAAGCCGCTGCTGATGCCGCTGCTGGCCGTGTACCTCTGGCGGGCCAGCGCCGAACGCGCGGCCCGACCGGACCGGCTGCTGCTCGCCGCGCTGGCCTTCGCCACCGGCGGCGACGTCGCCCTCATGATCGACGGCACCGGCTGGTTCCTCGCCGGCATGGCCTGCTTCCTCGGCACGCACCTCTGCTACCTCGCGGCCTTCACCCGACACGGCGCTGCGACCGCGCTGCGCCGGGCGCCGCTGGTCGCCGTCCCGCCGGGGTACGCGGTGCTGACCGTCGTCGCCCTGACCTGGATGTGGACCGGGCTCACCGACGCCGGGCTGGCCGTGCCGGTGGCCGGCTACGCGCTCGCGCTGGCCGCCATGGCCAGCACCGCCACCACCCAGGGCTGGCGCGTCGGTCTCGGCGCCGCGCTCTTCCTCGGCTCGGATCTGCTGATCGCCGCCGGGGTGGCCGGGGTGGCCCAGCCACCGGCAGCGCCGGTGCTGGTCATGGCGAGCTACGCCGCCGGCCAGGCGCTGATCGTCACCGGCTGCGCCGCCCGCGCCGGCACACCCACCGGCGCACCGGTCACTCCAGCAGCAGCGCCCGCAACGCGCTGAGGTCGGAGTCGGTGAGCCCCAGCCCGTCGCGCAGGTACGCGTCGAACGAGCCGTGCACCCGACGCACCTCGGCGTAACCGGCGTCGAGGTACTCGGCGCGGACCTCCAGCACCGGCAGCACCGCGTCGACGTTCAGCTCGGGATTGCGACGGCGCATCGCCTCGACGATCACCGCCCGCAGGCTGTCGGTCAGCTCGTTGTTGCGCAGGTAGTCGGCGCGGATCGCCGCCTCGTCCACCCCGAGCGCCGTCAACAGGATGACGGTCAGCCAACCGGTGCGGTCCTTGCCGGCGGAGCAGTGGTAGAGCAGCGGCAGGTTCTCCGGTCGGGCTGCCAGCCGCACCGCCTCGGCGAAACCGACCCGCGCCGACTCGCCGGTGACGAACCAGCGGTAGATCGCCGCCATCGCCCCCGCCGTGCCCTGCCGGGCCAGCTCCGCGTACGCGTCCAGGTCGTGACCGAGCAGCACCGCCGAGACGTACGTGAAGACCGGGTGCTCCGGATCGTGCACCGGCAGGCGCACCACCCGTGGCTCACCGGCGACCCGATCCTCCGGGGCGACCGCGATCTCCGTGGCGTCGCGCAGATCCAGCACACACGCCGGCCCCAGCTTCGCCAGCACCGGCAGGTCCTCATCGGTCAGCCGACCCAACGCCGGAGTGCGAATCAACTGGCCGACGCGGACCCGCCGCCCGTCCGCGCCGACGAGCCCGCCCAGGTCACGCGCGTTCGGCGCACCCACCAACTCCCAGCCCTGCCCGGTCATCCGGTCTCCCCTCGAAAAGGTGAAGCTCCGTATAGGGTGCCTCACATGACGATCTCGGCGGTACGCACCCACCGGGTTTCCGCCCCCTTACACACCCCGTTCGTCACCGCGCTGCGCCGTACCACCACAGTGGAAACCCTGGTCGTCGAACTCGTCGACAGCGACGGCCGGTCCGGCTTCGGCGAGGCGCCCCAGGTCTGGCAGGTCACCGGCGCATCGGTCGCCGGCGCGCAGGCGTGCGTCCGCGAGTTGCTCGGCCCACAGCTCATCGGCCGTGACCCGGACGACCTGGTGGCCCGGTGCGTCGAGGTGCAGCGCGCGGTGGTCGGCAACGAGGCCGCGAAGGCGGCGGTGGACGTCGCCCTGCACGACCTCGCCGCGCGGCGGCTGGGCGTACCCCTGGTGCGGTTGCTCGGCGGCACCACGCTGCGGGTCCCGACGGACGTCACGCTGGCGGCGGGCGACGCGGTGGACCTGGCGACCGCGGCGCGGCAGCGGCAGGCCGACGGCTTCGGCGTGCTCAAGCTGAAGGTCGGCACCGACGCGGCCAGTGACCTGGACCGGGTGCGGGCAGTGCGGGCGGCCGTCGGCCCCGGCACCCGGATCCGGCTGGACGCCAACCAGGGCTGGACGCCCCGGGAGGCGGTCCGGGTGATCCGCGGCATCGAGGACGCCGGGCTCGACGTGGAGCTGGTCGAGCAGCCGGTGATCCGCTGGGACCTGGACGGGCTGGCCTGGGTCAGCGACCGGGTGTCCGTGCCGATCCTGGCCGACGAGGCGGTCTTCGGGGTCCGTGACCTGGTGGAGGTGATCCGCCGCCGGGCCGCCGACCTGGTCAACGTCAAGCTGGCCAAGTGTGGTGGGCTGCACCCGGCCCGTACCCTGCTCGACCTGGCCACCGCGCACGGGCTCGGCACGGTGGTCGGCTCGATGATGGAGAGCCAGGTCGGCATCGGGGCGGCGGCGAGCCTGGTCGCCGCGTATGGCACCACAGCGGTTGCCGACCTGGACGCCGCCTGGTGGCTGGCCTGGTCACCGGTGCAGGGCGGCATACGCTACGACGGCGCGAGTGTGGTGTTGCCGGACGCCCCTGGCCTGGGCATCTCCGGCCTAGCTGAAGCAAAAGTGCAGGCTCGTGGTTGATGGCCGTCGGTTTCTTTCATAAGGTCTCCCCTGGACAGCCGACACGATCTGGGGGTTGACGTGGAGCTGCAACCGGGCCGAGAGGCCGTCGTCCGGGTCGCCGTGGCGACGCTGTGGACCTCCCCCGAGGCAGTCCGCCCGGTCGACCGCCCAGCGCTGACCGCCGGCGTCGACATCCCGACCTGGGTGTCCGGAATGGACACCGACCAGCAGGTCGGTGACTGCGTGCTGAGCCAACTCCTGCTCGGCGAGCGGGTCCTCGTCAGCGAACTCCGCCCGGACGGCTGGGCCCGGGTCGTCGCCGTCGAACAACCAGCCGCCAAGCTGGACCCCCGCGGCTACCCGGGCTGGCTCCCCGCCGAGCAGCTGGCCGTCACCGACCCGGCCCACACCAGCAGTGATCACCCACTGGTGGTCGACGCCACGGTCACCGGGCTGCACGCCGCCCCGAACGGGCCGGTGGTGCTGCCCGGTGTCGTCGTCGGCACCCGCCTCGTCCCGGCCGGCCCCGGCCACGACGACTGGCGGCCGGTGCACGTCCCCGGCCGGACCACGCCGCTCTGGCTGCCCGACGGGCACCTGGTCCCGGCGTCGGCCGCGTCGCCCACCGCCGAGCAGGCGCTCGCGGTGGCACAGCGACTGCTGCACGTGGTCTACATCTGGGGCGGTCTCTCCGCGCACGGCATCGACTGCTCGGGCCTGGTGCATCTGGCCTGGCGGCGGTTCGGGGTGCTGCTGCCCCGCGACGCCGACGACCAGGCCGTGGCCACCACCCCACTGCCGTTGGGCGCGGAACGCCCCGGCGATCTCTACTTCTTCGCCCGGCCCGGCCGCAAGATCCACCACATCGGCATCGTCACCGCCACGCCCGGCGACGGCGGCCAGCGCCGGATGCTGCACGCCTGTTACCGGCGGCGGCGGGTCATCGAGGAGCCACTGCCGGCCGACCGGACCGCCACCCTGGTGGGCGCCCACCGGGTCTAGGGCGAAACACGCCCTTCACCGGCCGGGTGCGTGTCCGCACCCGGCCGGTGACCGGTCAGCGTCGGGCGTCGGCCAACTCGCGACGCCGATCCCGGGAGGACTTGATCAGGCTGGCGGCGGTGGCGGTGCCCAGGGTGCCGATGATGACCAGCAGCGACAACCAGATCGGGATGTGCGGCGCCCAGCCGACGTGCTCGCCACCGTTGATGAACGGCACCTGGTTGTCGGCCAGCGCCTCCAGCACCAGCTTGACCCCGATGAAGCCGAGCACGACGGCCAGGCCGTAGCTCAGGTAGATCAGCCGGTCCAACAGGCCACCGAGCAGGAAGTAGAGCTGCCGGAGGCCCATCAGCGCGAAGACGTTCGCGGTGAAGACCAGGTACGGCTCCTGGGTGATGCCGAAGATCGCCGGGATCGAGTCCAGTGCGAAGATCAGGTCGGTGGTGCCGATCGCGATCATCACGATCAGCATCGGGGTGAACAGCCGCCGGCCGGCCACGTGGGTGGTGAGCTTCGCGCCGTCGTAGTCCTTCGAGATCGGCAGCGCCTTGCGGCTCCACCGGATCAGCACGTTCTCGGAGAACTCGTCCTCGTCCGGCTCACCCTGCCGGGCCAGGTTCACCGCGGTGTAGATCAGGAACGCGCCGAAGATGTAGAAGACCCAGGAGAACTGCGTGATCAGCGCCGCACCCGCGGCGATGAACCCGCCGCGCATCACCAGCGCCAGCACGATGCCGACGAGCAGCACCTTCTGCTGGTACTGCCGGGGCACCCCGAAGCGGGCCATGATGATCACGAAGACGAAGAGGTTGTCCACCGAGAGGCTGTACTCGGTGAGCCAGCCGGTGTAGAACTGCCCGGCCGCGCTGGCCCCGGAGGTCAGCCAGACACCCACGCCGAAGATCAGGGCAAGAGCGACGTAGAAGCCGACCCAGAGGCTCGACTCCCGCACACTCGGCTCGTGTGGGCGCCGACCGATGATCAACAGGTCGACCAGCAGGACCGCAGTCAGCGCGACAAGCGTTCCCGCCCACACCAATCCGGACACGTCCAACGTTCATTCCTCCGGCAGACACGCGGCGTCGGGCACACCGTACGCCCCTGTGGGGGCCGGCGTGCCGCTGTCGCTCACTCTGGTGACTGTCGGAGGTCTCTTCCGCCGTCGCCCCCGGGAAGGGGCGGCGACCTACGGCGCCGGGTCGGGACGCCGTAGATCCGGCGATCGACCGTGCTGACGACTCCGTTGCGGGGGAATACTCCCCTCCTCGGTGACCATTGTTGCCCACCACGCCCCGTGATCGCACCCCGGGCAGCCGGTGGCGCCGGACACCCTCGCTCGACGCGTCACAACGCCTAAGGTGTCCTAGGAGGCTAGTGCAGATCGGATGCGGCGATCGGGGCGGTGAGCGACCAGCCGGCGGCGAGTAGCTCGTCACAGGCCCGCACCGCCCGGGCCAGCCGCTCGGCGTGCGACCCGGTCAGCTCCACCACCGGCACCCCGCACCCCGCCAGCTCGGCCCGGAACCGCTCGGTCATCCAGGCCCGCAGGTGCTCGCCGTCGCGCAGCCCGTCATCGGTGAACGGCACCCACCGGTGATCCGTCAGCAGATACAGCGCCGGCCGGCGGGCGGCCGCCCGCACCTCCGCCGACGCGCTGCCCAGGTAGCGCTCCTCCCACACCGCCGTCGCCCGCGCGTCGGTGTCGCAGACCAGCAGCGGCCCGCTCGTCCGGGCCGCCGCGTCCTCGGCCGCCTGCTGCTCGCGGACCACCGCGCGGAAGTCGTCCCGGTCCCAACTGACGTCGAAGACGGTCGCCTCCGGCGTACGCTCCCGCAACCGGGCCAGCTTGCGAGCGGTCAACTCCCGGCCGTACTCCGGCACCCAGGACGTGCCGTAGTGCCCGGCGAGCGCCGCCGCCATCGTGGTGGTGCCGGTCGACTCGGCCCCGACCACCACCACCCGCCGGACGAACCACGCCCGCACCGGCGGGCTCAGCCACCGCCAGTGACCCGCCGGGTCCGCGCGCACGGCCGTCCCGGAGACCGGCACGGTCCGCCGGTCCGGATCCACCGCCACGGGTACGGCGTCGAAGCGGCGCGCCAGCTCGGGGCCGTACGCCTCGGACGAGAAGACCGCGTCCACCGGCCCCGACCCGACCGCCGCACGGAACACCGCGCAGTGCGCGTCCCAGACGGCCGGATCGGCGTAGTCCACCGGGTGGTCGTCGTACCGGCCGACGAAACGGACCCACGGCGTGTCCGCGTGCACCTCCCGCAGCCAGTCCAGGCGCAGCGGGAGTGGAATCGACTCGCGACGCGAGGGCGCCACCACGACGGTGACCTCGGCGCAGCGGGCCGCGGCTGCCCCGATCAGCGCATGGTGACCGGCGTGCGGCGGATAGAACTTGCCCACCACCATCCCGTGCCCGAACTCCGCAGCGGCCGAGCGCGCCGGCACGCGTGGCGCCGGTGGCCGGCCGGGCGTCTCGGCGCTCACGCGGTGACCGGGGCCGGGCCGGGCGGGACCGCGCTCGGCCGGTCGGCCCGACGCAGGTCGGCCCGCCACGCGCGCAACCCGAGGACGCACAGGGCGAGGAAGACCAGATAGAGCACGGCGGTCAGGTACAGCCCCTTGTACGCGTACAACGGGATGTAGATGAGGTCGGCGGCGATCCAGAGCCACCAACTCTCCACCCGCTTGCGGGTCTGCCCGTACGTGGCCAACAGGGACAGCGCCGTGGTCAACGCGTCCGGCAACGGCACGGTCGAGTCGGTGGCCCGGTCCAGCAGCACCCACAGCGCGCCGGTGAGCAACACCCCGGCGGCGGCCAGCGCCAGCCACTCCCCCCGCCCCGTCCGGCTCACCGTGAGCCGGCTGCGCCGCTCGCCACCGAACAGCCAGTGCCACCAGCCGTAGCAGCCGAGCGCGACGTAGACGACCTGGAGCCCCGCGTCGGCGTACAGCCCGGCGGTCCAGAACAGCAGCATGAGCAGCAGCACGTTGGCGATGCCGATCGGCCAGTTGGCGATCTTCTGCCGGGCCACCAGCCACACGTTGAGCACACCGGTCACGAACCCCAGCAGCTCCGCCCAGGTGGTGCCCGTACCGGCCACCCGAAACGCGGTGCCGGTAAGCCAGTCGATGATCACGAGGCCACCCTAGGTGCGTCGCCGACGCCGGAACAGACCCCCGCGACACCGCCGGCCCGGACCGCCGTGGGAGGCTGTCCGACATGGTGCTTGAGGTCGCGCTGATCGATGTACTGCCCGGACACGAGGACGCGTTCGCGGCCGCGTACGCCGAGGGTCACCCGGTGCTCGCCGGGGCGACCGGCTGCCGGTCCGTGCGGATGACCCGAGGAATCGAGTCACCGACCCGCTTCGTGCTGCTCGTCGAGTGGGACTCGGTCGAGGCACACGAGGAGAACTTCCGGGCCACCGAACGGTTCGCGCAGTGGCGGGCGCTGATCGGGCCGCACTTCGCGGGACCGCCGGTGGTCGAACACTTCCTCGACGTACCGGCCTGAGCCGAGCTGTCGTACCCCGCGGCTATCGTGCCGGGCGTACGCGCCGGCTGCCGGTCCCGACGGGCTCGGGGGCGCCGGGCCCGGTGGCCGCGCGGCGCGTCACCGTCGGCACCCTCAACCGTTACTCGCCGACGCGGCGGGCCAACACGGTGATTGTCTCCTCGGGTGACAGCGCCGTGGCCAGCAGCGCCTCGGTCATCCGCTCGTAGCGGCCGACGTCGAGCACGGTGGCCAACCGGACGTCGGTGGTCAACGCCTCGATCATCACCGTCCGCGGGTCCGCCGGGTCGGGAAAGGCATAGCAGGAATACGGTGTGAGCGGATGCAGCCCGCCGCCGGCCGCCCCGCGTGGCAACAGGCGCACCGTGACGTGGGACAGCCCGGTCACGGCGACCAGATGCCGCAACTGCTCATGCCAGACCGCCACCGGCAGGTCACCCGGGTCGCAGACGGCCTCGGCGAGCACCGCGGTGTAGCGCGGTGGGTAGGCCCGCCGCAGCACCTCCTGCCGCAGTGCCCGGGCCCGTACCTCGGCCTCCACATCGACCTCGGGCGTGAGCTGGGCGCCGGCCGTGACCAGCACCCGGGCGTACGCGGGCGTCTGGAGCAGCCCCGGCACCACCGACGGCTGGTACTCGACGATGTCGGCGGCGCCGGCCTCCAACTCGGCGTAGGTGCGCTGCCGTTCGCTCATCTCGCCCAGCGTCTTCCACCAGCCACGACTGGTCGCCGCGTCCCGGGCGATGACGATCAGCGCTTCCCGGGCGGGCGTGGGCACCTTGTAGACATCGAGCAGGTCGAGCACGTCGGCGAGGTCCGGGCGACTCTGGCCCAGCTCGATGCGGGACAGTTTCGACGTCGACGCCCAGCCCAACCGGTCGCAGACCTGTTCCAGGGTCAGCGACTCGCGCCGACGGAGTTGGCGCAGCTCTGCGCCGAGACGTGCACGTCGAATGACAGGACTTGTTGGCAGCGGCATCCCGGCCTCCCCACCGAGGGAGACTACGCAGGACGATCACCCAGTGCAATAGTTCGCTCGCACACCGCAATCAGGGCATTCCCTGCCATCCACCGGACGGGCCACCCGGCACGTATCGTTTCGCAGCTCAGCGGCGGTCACGGGCGGCGAAGCCCGACCCCGGCGAGCCCGGTCGGCCGGGCCCGAGCGGAACGCCGGGGGGCCGACCGGGTGGCCGTCACTTCACGCCGGCGGCGTCCATGCCGCGCAGCTCCTTCTTCAGGTCGGAGACCTCGTCACGGATCCGGGCGGCCAACTCGAACTGCAGCTCGCGGGCGGCGGCCAACATCTGGTCGTTGAGCTCCTGAATGAGCTGGGCCAGGTCGGCGCGGGCCATCCCCTCCCGCGAGGTGGTGGTGGCGGCGGACCGGCTCCGGCTGCGAGTCTCCTTGACCGGCGCCTTGCCCCGGGAGAGCTGACGCACCGCGCCACCGACCCGGGAGTTCTCGGTGTCCTCCGCCTCGCGGTAGATGTCGTCCAGGATGTCGTGGATCTTCTTACGCAGCGGCTCCGGGCTGATGCCGTGCGCCTCGTTGTGCGCGATCTGCTTGGCCCGCCGCCGATCGGTCTCGTCGATCGCCGCCGCCATCGACGGGGTGATCTTGTCGGCGTACATGTGCACCTGACCGGAGACGTTACGGGCGGCCCGCCCGATGGTCTGGATCAGCGACCGGCCGCTGCGCAGGAAGCCCTCCTTGTCGGCGTCGAGAATCGCCACCAGCGACACCTCGGGCAGGTCCAGACCCTCGCGGAGCAGGTTGATGCCGACGAGCACGTCGTAGTCGCCCTTGCGCAACTCGCGCAGCAGCTCCACCCGGCGCAACGTGTCGACCTCCGAGTGCAGGTAGCGCACCCGGATGCCGTTCTCCAGCAGGTAGTCGGACAGGTCCTCGGCCATCTTCTTGGTCAGCGTGGTGACCAGCACCCGCTCGTCCCGGTCGGTCCGCAGCTTGATCTCGTGCATCAGGTCGTCGATCTGACCCTTGGTCGGCTTGATCACGACCTCCGGGTCGACCAGACCGGTGGGTCGGATCACCTGCTCGACGAACTCGCCCTGGGCCTGCTCCATCTCCCAGGTGCCGGGGGTCGCGGAGAGGTAGACCATCTGGCCGACCCGCTCCAGGAACTCGTCGAAGCGCAGCGGCCGGTTGTCGGCCGCGCTGGGCAGCCGGAAGCCGTGGTCGATGAGCATCCGCTTCCGGGACGCGTCGCCCTCGTACATGCCACCGATCTGCGGGATGGTCACGTGCGACTCGTCGACCACGGTGAGGAAGTCGTCGGGGAAGTAGTCGAGCAGGGCGTGCGGTGGGCTGCCGGGCAGCCGCCCGTCCATGTGCATCGAGTAGTTCTCGATGCCGGAGCAGAAGCCCACCTGCCGCATCATCTCGATGTCGTAGGTGGTGCGCATCCGCAGCCGCTGTGCCTCCAGCAGCTTGCCCTGCCGCTCCAGCTCGGCGAGGCGCTCGGCCAGCTCGACCTCGATGTCACGGATCGCCCGTTCCATCCGCTCCGGACCGGCCGCGTAGTGGGTGGCCGGGAAGATCACCAGTTGGTCGACCTCGCGGACCACGTCACCGGTCAACGGGTTGAGGTAGTAGAGCTTCTCCACCTCGTCACCGAAGAGCTCGATCCGGATCGCCAGCTCCTCGTACGCCGGGATGATCTCCAGCGTGTCGCCGCGGACCCGGAAGGTGCCCCGCTGGAAGGCCATGTCGTTGCGGGTGTACTGGATGTCGACCAGCCGGCGCAGCAACTGGTCGCGGTCGAGCTCCTGCCCGATCTGCACCCGAACCGCCCGGTTGAGGTACTCCTCCGGAGTGCCCAGGCCGTAGATCGCCGAGACGGTCGCCACCACGATCACGTCGCGGCGGGTGAGCAGCGACATCGTCGCCGAGTGCCGCAGCCGCTCCACCTCCTCGTTGATCGAGGAGTCCTTCTCGATGTAGGTGTCGGTCTGCGGGATGTACGCCTCGGGCTGGTAGTAGTCGTAGTACGAGACGAAGTATTCGACCGCGTTGTGCGGCAGCAGCTCGCTGAACTCCTTGGCCAGCTGGGCGCAGAGCGTCTTGTTCGGGGCGAGCACCAGGGTGGGGCGTTGCAGCCGCTCGATCAGCCACGCCGTGGTGGCGCTCTTGCCGGTGCCGGTCGCGCCGAGCAGAACGGTGTTGCGGTCGCCGCGCCGAACCCGACGCTCAAGGTCATCGATGGCCGCCGGTTGGTCGCCGGCCGGCTGGAAGTCACTGACGACCTGGAAGCGGCTGTCCAGCCGGGGAATGTCGAGCGCCATGCCATCAACGGTACGCCGGAGGTCCGACAGGAACGGCCGTCACGCCAGGTACGTGATCAGCTTCAATATTCCCATTGTGTGGCCCATGTCACCGGGACTACCCTCTTCATGTAGGCCGCTCGCGGCGGCCGACCGGGCCGGTGGCCAGGCCAACATCACGGCCGGTCACCCCCGGCACTGCGGTCGCAGCACCCGGCTCGTCCGGCGTGCGCACCCGTGTGGTCGCGCTCGAGGCGCAGACCGGCCGCCGCGAGCGCCCCTGCTCGTCACCCCGGTGCCTCCCCGCCCGTTTCATCTTGGTGGACACCTCCCCGACCCCGGCGCCCGACACCACCGCCGGCACCGGCACACCCCGGCCGGACGACCCGAGCACCGGCAGCGGGCGGCACCGCACCGGCCCGGCCGGCAGCGCCTCGGCGGCCAGCCGGACCACCACCGACACCGGAGGTGGGCCCACGGCCGGCCGGACCAGCGGCGGCGCGCGCCGAGCCACCGCCGGCCGCGAGACCACCGACACCCGCCGGGCCGCCGCCGCGCGCAGCCTCGCGGAGAACCGCGAGACCACCCGCCGCGACGACACCCCGGACACCACCGAAGCCACCGAAGCCGCCGACACCGCCGGCCCAACCTCGGCCGGCCGTCGTCGGCGTGCGGTGCTGCTGTTGCTCGGTCTGACGGCGGTGACGTCCGCGACGGCCCTGGTGCTCGGGCTGTTGAGCTGGGCGCCCGACCCGCCCGAGCCGGCCCGGCCGCTGACCGTGTCGGAGAGCGAACGGCTGGCCGCCGTACGGGTCACCAACCTGCGGGACCTGCGCGCCGGCGTACGCGTCACGGCCGGCACCGGCGCCTCCCGCATCGAGCTGGTGGGCTGGGTGGACTGGTCCCGGTCGCTGCTCTACCTCGACGTGGGCGGGCCGGGCGCTGGTGCCGAACGCGGGCTGTTGCAGAAGAGCGGCCGGGTGCTGGTGATCCGACCCGATCCGACGGCGGTTCCCACTCCCGCCGCGCCACCACTGGTAGCCCCGGAGGACCGGTGGCGGCTGCACCGACTGGCACCCGGGGCGCAGCTGGCACCGGTGCTCGACCTGCTCCTCGACCTGGCCGCCGAGCGCCCGGACACCGCGACCCGGACGGCGCCGTCCAGCGGAGCACGCTGGATCGCCCGGGAGACTGTCCCGGCCGGCCCGCTGGACGTCATACAGGCACCACTGCCCACCGGCACGCCACCCGCCGCCAGCACGGCGAGCGGCACCCCCGGCGCCGCGACGCCCGCCCCGGACGGAGAGACCCGGTACTGGCTCGATCAGGACGCCCGGCTACACAAGCTGGTGACCCGACTGCCCGACGCCGGCCCGGTCACGATGATCTTCAACCGGGCGGACCGGCCGACACTACGGCCGGTGGACGCACTCGGCGGCCGACCCGGTCTGCCCCGCGCGCTGACCGACGCCGAGCAACGTCGGCTCGACCGGCTGCCGGCCCGGCTCCGCGCCCAGGGTGGCGCCACGCTGACGCTGACCGCCCCGACGGGCACGGACACGAACCTACGGGGGGCCGGCTGGTTGAGCTGGACCGCGCGTACCGCGTACCTCGCGGTCGCCGACCTGGGCGTACCCGATCGCCGGACCCTGCTGCGACGCGACGCCGCCGGTCTGGCCCGGGCGGACCTGCCGGCGGTCGCCGCCGGCGGTGGCACCGCGGAGGCGCCGGCCCGGCCGCCACTGCCGCCGCCGGCCGGGGCCTGGCGGGTCTCCCGACCCGGCCGGGACGACCTGAGCGTGCTGGTCGAAGCCGCGGTGACCGCCGGGTCGGTCGGGCACCGCGGCGCGGCCGTGCGGGTACGCGAGGACGTCGCCGCCGGACGGACCGTGGACGTCATCGAGTCGGGTCCGGCCGACGCGCGGCTGCGCTACTGGATCGACCGGGACGGGTCGCTCCGCCGACTCGAGTTGCAGACCGACGCCGGCGCGTGGGCACACTTGGACCTCCACCCGGCCGTCGTGCCCCGACTGGCTGCCAACCCTCGGCCGACCGCCCCTCGACCGTCAGCCCCTCGGTCTGGTGCCCGCTGACCTCAGGGGCGCCAGCCGGTCTGCGCGGCCCACTGCTCGGCCCGCAGGTACTCCTCGTCGAACCACGGGTTCCGGGCCGTGCCGGAAGCACCGGCCTCCGGCGCCGCCTCGACCAGGTCCCGCTTGAGCAGCAGGTACGCGGCCCGCTGATCCGGGTCGGCACGCAGGTGGTCGCGCATCAGCAACGCGTACCGCCAACCCGGCGAATCCGCCAGCCGCACGTGCAGACGAACCGGGCGGGCCGGGTCCGCGCTACCGTGCAGCCGCTTCTCCCACCGACCTCTGCCGGCCGGACGCGGGTCATCCCACCACTGCCCCGGCACCCGGGGGAACCCGGCGCCCGCCAGCCGATCGGCCAACGGCCCGTCGGCGTCGGCCAGGCTGGAGACCGCCACCTGCACGTCGATGACGTTCTGGGCGGCCAGGCCGGGCACCGCCGTCGAACCGATGTGATCGATCCGTAGGGCATCCGCGCCGAGCGCGTGCTGGATCCGGGCGGCCAGCCGCGCGTACTGCTCCGGCCAACTCGCGTCGGCCCCGGCCAGCTCGGCCGGCTCCGGCGAGACCACCCGCCGCTGGCGCAGGTTGTCCTCGTACGGCACCAGCCGTCGCTTCCACAGCACGTCGACGGCGTCGTGCAGCGCCGTCAGACTCCCGTCGTTGGTCAGCACCACGTCCGCCGCAGCTCGGCGGTGGGCGTCGTCGGCCTGGGCGGCGATCCTCCGCTCGGCCTCCGCGCGACCCATCCCCCGGTCGCGCGCCAGCCGCTCCAACCGGGTCGACACGGCCGTCTGCACCACGACCACCAGGTGGTACGTCGGCGCGAGACCCACCTCGACCAGCAGCGGTACGTCGTTGACGACGATCGCGTCGGGTGCCGCCGCGGCGGCCAGCTGCGCGGTGCGGGCCCGGACCCGGGGATGGGTGATCGCCTCCAGCCGACGGCGGGCCGTCTCGTCGGCGAACACCACCGCGCCCAGTGCGGCACGGTCCAGTGCGCCGTCGGCGTCCAGCACCGCGTCGGAGAAGGCGGCAACGATCTCGGCCAGCCCGTCCGTGCCCGGCGCCACCACCTCCCGGGCCACCCGGTCGGCGTCGATGAGCACCGCGCCCCGCTCCACGAGCCGCGCGGCCACCGCGCTCTTGCCCGACCCGATCCCGCCGGTCAACCCCACCCTCAGCACCCGAACAGTCAACCGGATCCACAAGCCCGCCGCCAAACCCACCCACGGCCCGGCGACCTCCCAACCCCGCGCCCCGCGCCCCGCGCCCCGCGCCCCGCGCCCCGCGCCCTGCGCCCTGCGCCCTGCGCCCTGCGCCAAGATCGTGCTCGAACCAGGATGTAGTGGTGTGCGGCGTCCGGGAGACCCCTACATCATGGATCGAGTGCGATCTTGGTGGTCCGCACCAGCCGCCGAGCGCACCGTGCCAGCTCGCCCCGGGGCACGCCCTGCCCGCAGCTAGCCCCGGTGGCCTACGGCGGGTACGGCGAGGGCCCCGCCCCCAGCGATCCGGAGATCGCGGGGACGGGGCCCGTCGTCGTTCAGCGGGTCACTTACCGCCGGCGAGCTTCTCCCGCAGTGCGGCGAGCGCCTCGTCGGTGGCCAGCGTGCCGGCCGGCTCCTCGGCCTGCCGGCTCGGGGCCGGGCTGGACGAGGAGGTGGTGCCACCGCCACCGCCGCCGCCAGCGGCCGGGACGGCCGGAGTCGGGTTGGCGGCAGCCTCGGCGTCGGCAGCCCGAGAGGTCTGCACCTGCTTGGTGTGGGCCTCCCAGCGCAGACGAGCCTCGGCGTACTGGTTCTCCCAGGTCTCGCGCTGCTTGTCGTACCCCTCGAGCCACTCGCCCGTCTCCGGGTCGAAGCCCTCGGGGTAGATGTAGTTGCCCTCGGTGTCGTACGTCGCGGCCATGCCGTAGAGGGTCGGGTCGAAGTGCTCCTCGCCCTCGACGAAGCCCTCGTTGGCCTGCTTGAGCGACAGCGAGATCCGGCGGCGCTCCAGGTCGATGTCGATGACCTTGACCATGACCTCGGAGCCAACCTGGACGACCTGCTCCGGGATCTCCACGTGGCGCTCGGCCAGCTCGGAGATGTGGACCAGGCCCTCGATGCCGTCGTCCACGCGGACGAACGCACCGAACGGCACCAGCTTGGTGACCTTACCCGGCACGATCTGCTGGATCGCGTGGGTGCGGGCGAACTGCCGCCACGGGTCTTCCTGGGTCGCCTTCAGCGACAGCGAGACGCGCTCGCGGTCCAGGTCGACGTCCAGGACCTCGACCTCGACCTCCTGGCCCACCTCGACGACCTCGGACGGGTGGTCGATGTGCTTCCAGGACAGCTCGGAGACGTGCACCAGACCGTCGACGCCGCCCAGGTCCACGAAGGCGCCGAAGTTGACGATCGAGGACACGACGCCCTTGCGGACCTGGCCCTTCTGCAGCTTGTTGAGGAACTCGGTGCGCACCTCGGACTGCGTCTGCTCCAGCCAGGCCCGGCGGGACAGGACCACGTTGTTGCGGTTCTTGTCCAGCTCGATGATCTTGGCCTCGAGCTCCCGCCCGACGTACGGCTGCAGGTCGCGCACACGACGCATCTCGACCAGGGACGCGGGCAGGAAGCCGCGCAGCCCGATGTCGAGGATGAGGCCGCCCTTGACCACCTCGATGACCGAACCGCGGACGACGCCGTCCTCGTCCTTGATCTTCTCGATCGTGCCCCAGGCCCGCTCGTACTGTGCCCGCTTCTTCGAGAGGATCAGACGACCCTCCTTGTCCTCCTTCTGGAGGACCAGGGCCTCGATGTGGTCGCCAACCGTCACAACCTCGGCGGGGTCCACGTCGTGCTTGATCGACAACTCCCGAGAGGGGATGACACCCTCGGTCTTGTAGCCGATGTCGAGCAGGACCTCGTCCCGATCGACCTTGACGACGGTGCCTTCGACAATGTCGCCGTCGTTGAAGTACTTGATGGTCTCGTCGATCGCGGCGAGGAAAGCCTCCTCGGAACCGAGATCGTCGTGGGTGACCCGGGTGGCGCTCGAGGGGGCCTCGATGCTGCTCGTCATGTGGGCGGTTGCTCCGGTCGGTGGGTTGTCACAGCAGGCTGGTGTGTCGCAGTGACCTGTTCGCGCCAGCGGATCCGTCGCCGGGCACACCGAACGATCGCCTAGTGAGATCATGATGTGGCTCCGTCGACCGCGCACCTGCTCCCTGCCGAGGCAACACGATCCGCGAGCGCATCGACTAGCCTACCGTGCGCATTACCACAGCGTGCAAGCCCTCCCGGGTTCTCTTCGTGCGATGACCTGCGAAAGCCGAACAATCGCCCGGAAACCACCCCTGCTGTCTCGTGCGTCACAGCAGGCCCAGGAGCCCCGCCGACCGCGCCACCGCCGCCCACTCGCGCGCCACGCTTGATCGACTCGGTTTCCTGGATATCGGCGCGTCCCGCCGCCCGGACACCGCGACTTCACCGAGAACGAGTCGATCGCGGTCCCCGGTGCGAGGGAGTCGGGCGGATGGTGGACGCGCCGCCGTACCCAATGGGGTGGGTGGGGCCTAGCGTGAGCGCGTGGATGACGACAGCCGGGTTACCCGGCGCCGGGTGGGTGACGCCGAGGCCCGGCGCGCCAACCGCGGCTGGTGGGACACCGACGCCGACGACTACCAGGCCGAGCACGGCGCGTTCCTCGGCGACGTGGACTTCGTGTGGTGCCCCGAGGGCCTGCGCGAGGCCGACGCCCGGTTGCTCGGCGACGTGTCGGGGCGGCGGGTGCTGGAGGTGGGCGCCGGCGCCGCGGCCGCCGCCCGCTGGCTCGCCACCCAGGGCGCCCGGCCGGTCGCCTTCGACCTGTCCGCCGGCATGTTGCGGCACGCCGCCGACGCCGCCGACCGCACCGGGGTACGCGTACCGCTGGTGCAGGCCGACGCGCTCGCCCTGCCGTTCGCCGACCGGTCGTTCGACGTCGCCTGCACCGCGTTCGGCGCGATCCCGTTCGTGGACGACTCGGCGGCGCTGCTCGCCGAGGTGCACCGGGTGCTGCGCCCGGGCGGCCGGTGGGTGTTCTCGGTGACCCACCCGATGCGCTGGATCTTCCTCGACGACCCCGGCGAGGGCGGCCTGACGGCCGTGCACTCGTACTTCGACCGCTCCCCCTACGTGGAGCAGGACGAGACCGGCGTGGCCACCTACGTCGAGCAGCACCGCACCCTCGGCGACCGGATCCGCGAGCTGGTCGGCGCCGGGTTCCGGCTGCTGGACCTGGTGGAACCGGAGTGGCCGGAGGGACACGAGGGGATCTGGGGGCAGTGGAGCCCGCTGCGTGGACGGCTCTTCCCCGGCACCGCCATCTTCGTCACCGAGAAGCCCACCGGCTGAGCGCCGCACGCCGAGTGCGACGGACCCGCACGTCACCGGCGCTACGGTCCGCCGGTGAGCGCATGGCCGAATCCGACACCACCGGACCGCTGGCGTCCGGACCCGGCACGACAACAGCGCGCCGACTATCAGGTCGCCGACCTCCAGAACCTGCCGGACGACTCCCTGCGCGTCGAACTCGTCGACGGAGCCCTCCAGGTGACGCCCCTCCCGACCCTGGGTCACCAGGACATCTCCGGCCTGCTCTGGACGTGGCTGCGATGCCACGCGCCGGCCGCCGTCCGGGCCACCCAGGCCGTCGCGGTGCAGCTCAGTGACGACACCAGCCGGCGCCCGGACGTCCTGCTGTGCCGCTCCGACGTACCGTCCGACCGGTCCTCGCTACGGCCGCAGGACGTCGTGCTCGCCGTGGAGATCGTCTCGCCCGGCACGCGACGGCTCGACCGGTTCGCGAAGCCGGGTGGCTACGCCGCCGCCGGCATCCCGTTCTACTGGCGGATCGAGCAGGACCCGGTGCACGTGTACGCGTACCGGATCGGCGATCGGGTGGGGCCCGGCGGTGAGCGGCAGTACGAGCTGGTCGCCGACGGCGCCGACGTGATCGAGCTGACCGAGCCGTTCGCCATCACGCTGCCGGTCGCCGAGATCACCCCGTAGTCGTTTCGCCCCGGCCGCGTCGGGTAGCCGAGGCCCATGGCCGAACAGAGATTCCACAAGGGCGACCATGTCTCCTGGTCGGCCCACGGCAGCCGCGCGTACGGCGTGGTGCGCGGGACGATCACCGAACGGACCCGGATCAGCGGGCGGGCCGTGAACGCGGCCCCCGACGACCCGCAGTACCGGGTCCGCAGTGACGGCACGGGTCGCGAGGTGGCCCACCGCCCCGAGGCGCTGCGTCATGAGCAGAAGTGACGACGGTCGGGACACCTACCGGGAGTTCACCGAAGCGGTGAACATGAAGCCCGGTGAGCTGTCCACGTGGCTGGAGACCGACGAGTCGAAGCAGGTCGGCTGGCACAAGGGCGGTCGCGCTGGTGGTGGCGAGTCCGTCGGCCACGAATCCGGCCGGAAGATCATCAACCTGCTCCGTCGCAAACGCGGTGACCTGTCCGAGGGCGACTACAAGCACATGCGCAAGGTGGTCGGCTACGTCCGCCGGCACATGGCGCAGCGCCCCTCCGGCGACGTCCGCGACACCAAGTGGCGCTGGTCCCTCATGAACTGGGGCCACGACCCCCTGAAGTAGCCGGTCATCCGCCGCAAGATCTGCGCAACGTCGGTGAACTTGGTGCCTCACCACGCCACGACCCAGCACCTCTCCCCGAAGGTGCGCAGATCTGAAACCGCGCGCCCGGGCCCGGGCCGCAACCCTGATCCACGACACCGACGGCCGCGACCAGGGCGACCCGGTCAGAGGTTCCGGGGCAGCCCGACCCGCGCAGGGATCAAGCCTGACCGCCCGGAGTGGGTCGGGCTGCCCCGGAACCCCCACACCGCAAACCAGAAACAATCAGTGATCAGCGCTGTTCCAGTCCCGGCCTTCGCCGACGGACACCTCCAGCGGCACCGACAGCGGGTAGGCCCCGCCCATCTCCTGCCGGACCAGTGCCTCCAACGCCTCCCGCTCACCCGGGGCGACCTCGAAGACCAGTTCGTCGTGCACCTGCAACAGCATCCGTGAGCGCAGCCCGGCCTCGCGGAGCGCGGTGTCGACGTGCAGCATCGCCACCTTGATGATGTCGGCGGCGGAGCCCTGGATGGGGGCGTTGAGCGCCATCCGCTCGGCGATGTCGCGGCGCTGCCGGTTGTCGCTGACCAGGTCGGGCAGGTAGCGGCGCCGACCCAGGATGGTCGAGGTGTAGCCGTCCTGGCGGGCCCGGGCGACCACCTGCTGGAGGTAGTCGCGCACCCCGCCGAAGCCGGCGAAGTAGTTCTCCATCAGCCCGCGCGCCTCTTCGGTGCTGATGGAGAGCTGCTGGGACAGGCCGAAGGCGCTGAGCCCGTACGCCAGGCCGTAGTTCATGGCCTTGATCTTGCGGCGCTGGTCGGGGGTGACCTCGTCGAGCGGCACCCCGAAGACCGACGAGGCGGTGGCGGCGTGGAAGTCGGCGCCGGAGTTGAACGCGTCGATCAGCGCGTCGTCCGAGCTGAGGTGCGCCATGATGCGCATCTCGATCTGGCTGTAGTCGGCGGTGAGCAGGCACTCGTAGCCCTCCCCCACCACGAAGGCCCGCCGGATCCGACGACCCTCCTCGGTGCGGATCGGGATGTTCTGGAGGTTGGGCTCGGTGGAGGAGAGCCGACCGGTGGCCGCCACGGTCTGGTTGAAGGTGGTGTGGATCCGGCCGTCGTCGGAGACCGACTTGAGCAGCCCGTCGACGGTCGACTTGAGCTTGGCCACGTCCCGGTGACGCAGCAGGTGGGCCAGCACCGGGTGCGGCTGCTGCACGTAGAGCCACTGGAGGGCGTCGGCGTCGGTGGTGTAACCCGTCTTGATCTTCTTGGTCTTCGGCAGACCCAGCTCGGTGAAGAGGATCTCCTGCAACTGCTTGGGCGAGCCGAGGTTGAACTCCCGACCCACCGCCTCGTACGCGCCCTGCGCGGCGGCCTTCACCTCGGCGGCGAAGTGGGCCTCCAGCTCGGACAGATAGTGGGTGTCGGCGGCGATGCCGGTGCTCTCCATGGTGGCCAGCACCCGCATCAACGGCAGCTCCACGCCGGCCATCAGCCGGGAGGACTGCTCGCCGTCACGGGACAGCTCGGCGTCGATCGCGTCGGCCAGGTCGAGGGTCGCCCGGGCCTGGAGCATCAGGTTCTGCTCGATGACGCCTTCGTCGCCGAGGCCGTCGAGGGTGAGCTGGCCGGACTCCGGGACGTCCACCCGCAGCTCCCGGTGCAGGTAGCGCAGCGCCAGGTCGGTCAGGTCGTAGGACCGCTGGTCGGGGCGGGCCAGGTACGCGGCGATCTGGGTGTCCCGGACGATGCCGGCGAGCTGCCAGCCGTGCGCGGCGCAGGCCAGCACGGCCGGCTTGCTGTCGTGCAGCACCTTGGGGCGCTGCGCGTCGGCCAACCAGCTGGCCAGGGCGCCCTCGTCGGTCGGGTCGAGCTGCGCCGGGTCGACCCAGGCCGCCGCGCCGCCGGCGGTGGCCAGCGCGAGACCGGTGATCGAGGCGGTGTGCCGGCGGTTGGGGCCGGTGTCGAGTTTGACCGCCAACCCGACCGGGGTGCCGGTCGGGACGTGGGTGCTCAGCCACCCGGCCAGCGCGCCGGGCTCGGCGAGCACCTCGCCGGTGAGGTCGAAGCCGGACTCGGCCTCCGGCTCGACCGCCTCCAGGTACTGGTAGAGACGGTCGCGCAGGATGCGGAACTCCAGGGTGTCGAAGACCTGGTGCACGGCCTCCCGGTCCCACCCCGTCCAGCGGGTGTCCTCCGGGCGCAGCGGCAGCTCCAGGTCGGAGACGAGGCAGTTGATCTCGTAGTTGCGGATCACGTCGGCGAGTCGTTCCCGCAGGCTGTCGCCGGCCTTGCCCTTGATCTCGTCGGCCCGGGCGATCACGCCCTCCACCCCGCCGTACGTGGTGATCCACTTGGCGGCGGTCTTCGGGCCGACGCCCGGGATGCCGGGCAGGTTGTCACTGGTCTCACCGACCAGCGCGGCGAGGTCCCGGTACTGCTGGGGCGGAACGCCGTACTTCGCCTCGATCGCCGCCGGGTCCATCCGGGCCAGGTCGGAGACGCCCTTGCGCGGGTAGAGGACGGTGATCTGGTCGTCGACCAACTGGAACGCGTCGCGGTCACCGCTGCTGATCAGCACCGACATGCCCTGGTCGCGGGCCTGGCAGGCGAGCGTGGCGATCACGTCGTCGGCCTCGAAGCCCTCTTTCTCCACCACCGGGATCTGCAGCGCGGCCAGGACCTCCTTGACCAGGCTGACCTGACCCTTGAAGTCGGTCGGGGTCTCGCTGCGGCCGGCCTTGTACTCCGCGTACTTGTCGGTGCGGAAGGACCGGCGGGAGACGTCGAAGGCCACCACGATGTGGGTGGGCTGCTCGTCGCGCAGCACGTTGATCAGCATCGAGGTGAAGCCGTACACCGCGTTGGTCGGCTGCCCGGTCGTGGTGGAGAAGTTTTCCACCGGCAGGGCGAAGAAAGCCCGGTATGCCATGGAATGTCCGTCGACGAGAAGCAGGCGCGGTGTCGTAGCTGTCACGGCAGCGACTCTAGTCCGTCGCACCGACATCCCTGGCCCTCGGCACGGGGGTGCCGCGACGCCGGGCCAAACGCCGGCGGCCGGCCACCCCCGGGAGGGGATGACCGGCCGCCGTCTCGGGTGGCTCAGGCCACGCCGAGGTACGCCTCCTTGACCGACGGATCGTGCAGCAGTTCCTGACCGGTCCCTTCCTTCACGATCCGGCCGGTCTCCAGCACGTAGCCGCGGTGTGCCCGCGACAGCGCCTGCTGGGCGTTCTGCTCCACCAGCAGGATCGTGGTGCCCTGCTGGTTGATCTCGGTGATGATGTCGAAGATCTGCCGGATCACCAATGGGGCCAGCCCCATCGACGGCTCGTCGAGCAGCAGCAGCTTCGGCCGGCTCATCAGCGCCCGGCCGACCGCGAGCATCTGCTGCTCGCCGCCGGAGAGGGTGCCACCGGCCTGCTTGCGCCGCTCGGCCAACCGTGGGAAGAGGGTCAGCACCCGTTCCAGGTCGGCGGCGATGCCGGCGGAGTCCCGCCGGGTGTACGCCCCCATGTCCAGGTTCTCCATGACCGTCATACCCGGGAAGATCTGCCGTCCCTCGGGCGACTGACACAGCCCCCGGACCACCCGCAGGTCGGCCCGGAGCTTGCTGATGTCCTCGCCGTTGAACGTGATCTTCCCCTCGGCCAGCGACCGGGTCCCGGAGATGGCCCGCATGGTGGTGGTCTTACCGGCGCCGTTCGCGCCGATCAGGGCCACCACCTCACCCTCGTTGACGGTGAGGCTGATCCCGTGCAGCGCCTCGATCCGGCCGTACGCGACGGCGACGTTCTCCAGCTCAAGCAGCGTCATCGGCGGGCTCCCCCAGGTACGCGGCGATCACCTTCGGATCGCGGCTGACCTCCGCGGGCGCACCCTCGGCGATCTTGCGGCCGAACTCCAGCACCACGATCCGGTCGGTGACTCCCATGACCAGCCGCATGTCGTGCTCAATGAGCAGGACAGTCAGCCCCATGTCACGGATCTTGCGGATCAGGGTGAGGAGCTCCTCCTTCTCCGCCGGGTTGAAGCCGGCGGCCGGCTCGTCCAGGCAGATCAGCTTCGGCTCGGTGGCCAACGCGCGGGCGATCTCCAACCGACGCTGGTAGCCGTACGGCAGGTTGCGCGCCTCGTCGTTGGCCCGGTCGGCGATCCCGACGAAGCGGAGCAGCTCGAGCGCCTTATTCTCGGCCGCCCGCTCCTCCAGGATGTGCCGGGACAGGCCGAAGATCTTGGCGGCCGACAGGCGCACCTGCTGCCAGCTCCGGACGATCCCGGACGCGGCGGTGACCTGCGGCAGCTCCTCCGGCTTGGGCCGCACCCGGTAGAGCCGGAACAGCGCCCCGGGCACGCTCGTCTTGTGCCGGGAGTCCGTCCCGACCATCACGTTCTCGAGCGCCGTCATCTCCGGGAAGAGCCGGATGTTCTGGAACGTCCGGGAGATGCCCAACTGGCTGATCTGGTGCGGCTTGCGGCCGGTCACCTTCTGCCCGCGGAACCGGACCGCGCCGGAGGTCGGCTTGTAGACCCCGGTCATCACGTTGAAGCTGGTGGTCTTGCCGGCACCGTTCGGCCCGATGAGGCCGAGGATCTCGCCCTCGTAGATCTGGAAATTGATCTTGTCGAGGGCGACCACACCGCCGAAGCGGAGCGTGACGTCATCGACTTCGAGCAGTACCGACCGAGGCCCCGCCTGAGTGGGGATCTTCGGCGTGGTGGTGCTGGTGGTCTGGTCAGACATGAGCGGGCGCCTCCTCTGCCTCTGCCGCGCGGTCCTTCAACTCGCGGGCACGCCGCCGGCTCGGGACCAGGCCCTGCGGACGCAGGATCATCACCAACACCATGGCCAGACCGAAGACCAACCACCGGTAGTCGGCGAAGTCGCGGAACCGCTCGGGCAGGTACGCCAGCAGCACCGCGCCGAGCGAGACGCCGATCATGTTGCCGGAACCACCGACCACGACCATGGCCACGAACAGGATGGACAGGTTCGCGTTGAACTGGGTCGGGTCGATGAACGCGTTCCGGCTGCCGAAGAGGAAGCCCGACAGGCCACCGAGCGCCGCACCGATGGCGAACGCCCAGAGCTTGAACTTGAACGGGTACACGCCCATCACCGCGGCGGCGTCCTCGTCCTCCCGCACGGCCAACCACGCCCGGCCGACCCGGCTGTGCTCCAGCCGACGAACCAGGAACACCATGATCAGCACAAACGTGATCGCCAACCAGTACCAGGGCTTCGCGTCGATCAGGCCGAAGACCTTGTTGTCCGGCGACGGCGCGCCCTCGGGGCCGGGAATGGCCGAGATGCCGACCGGACCGTTGGTCAGGCCGGTGGCGTTGCGGGCCACGATCCGAATGATCTCGCCGAAGCCCAGCGTCACGATGGCCAGGTAGTCACCGCGCAACCGCAGTGTCGGCCAGCCCAGCAGCACCCCGGAGATCATCGTCAGCACGATCGCGATGAACAGGCAGATCGCCCAGGTCACCGCCCAGGTCGGCGGCAGGTTGAACTCCTGCTGGATCCACTTCACCACCGGCGAGTTCACCGAACCGAACAGCGCCACGCTGTACGCCCCGATGGCGAAGAAGCCGATGTAGCCCAGGTCGAGCAGGCCGGCGAGACCGACCACCACGTTCAGGCCGATGGCGACCAACACGTAGATGGCACAGACGAAGAGCACACCCGCCCAGTTGTTACCGCCCTCGATCGAGTCGGTACGCAACCAGGTCAGGCCCGGAATGCCAAGCAGTGGCAGGTAGTAGAGGATCGCCACGAAGGCGGCGAGGCCGAGGGCCTGCTGCCACTTCGTCAGCGCCCGCCAGCGGTCGCCGATGGAGGTCAGCATGCCGACCCGACGGCGGTCTGCGGAGCGAATCTTGTCGATCATGCGCGGGCCCTCCCGAGCGACTCACCCAACAGGCCGGTGGGCCGGAACATCAGCACCACGATCAGCACCACGAAGGCGATGACGTCCTCCCAGTTGGACGCGAAGAGCGTGGCGCCGTAGACCTCGACGATGCCGAGGAAGAGACCACCCAGCAGCGCGCCGCGCAGGTTGCCGATGCCACCGAGCACGGCCGCGGTGAACGCCTTCAGACCGAGCACGAAGCCGATGCTGTTCTGGGTGAAGCCGAACCGCATGCTCCACAACAGCGCGGCGGCGCCGGCCATGATGCCACCGAGCACGAAGATCAGCATGATCACGCGCTCCTGGTTGACGCCCATCAGCGCGGCGGTCTCCGGGTTCTGGGCCACCGCTCGCACGCCCCGGCCGTACCGGGTGCGGTTGATGAACCAGTCGAGCACCGCCATCATCGCCACCGCCGCCACGAAGACGATCAGCTGGATGTTCGTGATCGCGGTGTTGCCGATGGTGAACAGAGTTTCCTGCTGGATGATCGTCGGCATACCGACGATCTGACGGGGCCGGCCGAACGCCTCCGGCAGCACGCCGCCGAGAAGCTTCGGCAGCACCTGCCCGAAGAGCTCCACGAAGACCAGCGACAGACCGATCGCGGTGATCAGGAAGATCAGCGGCGGCGCGTTCTTACGCCGCAACGGCCGGTACGCGATCCGCTCGAGCGCCAGCGCGGTACCGCCGGAGGCGACCGCCGCGACGACCAGACCGAGCACCAGGAACAGAATCGCCTGGCCGATAGGCGGGTTATTTTGCACGCCGAGCTGGGTCCACAGGATCAGCACCGAGAAGGTACCGACCATGAACACCTCGGAGTGCGCAAAGTTGATCAGACGAAGGACGCCATAGACGAGGGTGTAACCAAGGGCTATCAGGGCGTAGATGGCGCCCTTGGACAGGCCATCGACCGTGTGCTGGCCGAGATGGCCGATCAGTTCATCGAAATGCACCGGGGGTCTCCTTGAATCGAGAGCGGCCGGGGTGAAACACCCCGGCCGCACTCCATTGCGTGGGCGTCAGCTGAGCTTGAGCTCCTGCAGCGCCTCGATAGCGTTGCCCTTGATCTGGTAAGCCCAGATGACAACCTTCGACGGGTCGACGTCACCCTTGGAGTCGAACTTGATGTACTTCGACACACCCTGCTTGTCGTACGACTTCACGAACGCCAGGATGTCCGCCCGGCTCTTCTTGCCAGCCTTGAAGGCGTCCAGGTAGATCGTCGCGCCGTCGAAGCCCTCAGCGCCGTAGGAGCCCGGCGGGATGCCGAACTTCTTCTGGTAGTCGGCGGAGAAGGTGCCGCCGGCCTTGTCGGCCGGGAGGCACGGGCAGGTGATGATCGCGCCCTCGGCGCCGCCGGAGGCACCCGACGGGAACGCGGTGTCGTAGAGACCGTCCGGGCCGACGAACTTGGCCTGGACACCAGCGGCACGCATCTGCTTCACCAGCGGAGCGGCCTCACGGGTGTAACCGCCGTAGAAGACGAAGTCGGCCTGCGCGGACTTGATCTTGGAGATGGTGGCGTCGAACTGCGCCTGCCGCTCCTGGATCTTGTCCTTGTTGACCACCAGCGGGCCGAGCTGCTTGCCCAGCTCCTCGGTGATGCCCGCGCCGTACGCGCTGGCGTCATCGATCATGAAGACCTTCTTCGCGTTCTGGGTCTTCAGGTAGCTGGCCACGGCGCCGGCCTGCGTGCCGTCGTTACCGACCACCCGGTAGAAGGACGTGTTGCCCTTCTGGGTCAGGTCCGTGCGGGTCGCCGACGGGCTGACCATCGCCAGGCCGGCGGCCTGGTAGATCGGCATCGTCGCGTCCGACTCACCGGAGAAGTGCCCACCGATGACACCGAGGAACGAGTTGTCCCCCGCGATCTGGTTCGCGAACGGGGTCGCCACCGCAGGGTCACCCTGGGTGTCGAACTCCTGCATGGTGACCTTGCAGTTCGGGTTCGCCGCGTTGAACTGCTCCACGGCGAGCTTCGCGCCGTTCAGCGACGGGATCACCAGACCCGCGTTGTCACCCGTGAACGCACCGAAGATCGCAATCTTGCCACCGCAGTCACCCGACGCGGTCCCACCTTCGCCGCCACCGGAATCCTGGCAACCAGCCGCAACCACCAGGGTCGCGGCGAGCGCTACGGTGCCCAGCGCCCGTACATAGCTTCGCCTCACGGCTTCCTGACCTCCTCGAGATGCGGACGCGGCTGACCCGAAGCGACGGCGACAGCAGCAGACCCGCAATTCCACCCACCCCGCAGGGACTCCCCCTGCGTTACGGCTCGTGATGGCGGAGCGTACCCACACGACATACCGTCCCGGAAGGCCTGGAGGCTGGGTCTGCGAAACCGTTACGAAGACGTGGGCGATCACGTCGATGTCCGTAACAGGTGAATCCGCCAGTCGGTCCTTAAACCCACGCCCGGTCGAAGTCCGCCCGCACCAACCCGAACCGCGCGGGCCTGACAAAAAGCCGACTGACCTGCGGAAACGTCCGCACGCATCGCACTCCGGGGTGAAGTGCCGGCACACCGTCGACGTTCAGACGCCCGGACCGGCCGCCCACCACAGCCCGGCCCGCGTGCCGTCGTCCGCCGCCAACCACCACCGGTCACCCACCGCCACCAGCGTCACATCCCGATCAACACCCGCCGGCACATCGAGTGGCGTCGTCGCCTCCCGCCACGACCCACCCCGGTCGGTCGACACCCACACCGAATGCCGCGCCCCATCCGTCACGGCGGCGAACAGACTGCCACCGGACGACACCAGCGACCCCACCCCCGGCACCCCGGCCCCGGCCCGCCGCCCGAACGTCCCGGCGGGCACCCACCCCGCCGCCTCCTGCCGCCACGCCCCGAACGTCCCCCCGCGCAGCCCGACCGCCACCGGCACGCCGTCGGCCAGCACGACCCGCTGCATCTCCTCGTACTCCGGCCCACCCGCCAACACCGTGCGCCGCCACGACCGCCCGTCCGGCGACGACCACACCGCCGGGTCACGGTCGATCCGGCCAGCCGGCAACAAACCACCCACCGCCAGCCAGCCCGACGACGTCGCCACCGCGTCGAACGCCCAGGTCACCCCCACCGCGTCACTGGCCAGCTCCGGTGCACCCTCGACCAGCGCGAACTCCGCCGCGTCCGGCGACGCCACCCAGGACGCGGCACCCGCCGACCGGTTACCGACGATCAACCACCCCTGCGGGCCGGCCGCCAGCCGGGACACGTTCACCGCCGTCGGCCCGCCGTACGTCTCGAACGACGCCTGCACCTCGACCAGCGCGCCATCGGCCAGCTGCCGCCACGTGCTCACCCGCGGATAGCCGTGCGCACCGCCGACCTTCGCGCCGATCAACGCCACCTGCCCGTCACGACAGGCCGCCGACAGGAGCACGTTCTGCCGCCCGTAGAAGGAATCCGGACGCACCGGCAGCACCGTCCACGTCGTACCGTCCACGCTGGTCCAGGCCGCCGGACGGGTGCCACCATCGGCGTCCACGACACCACCGACCACGAACCACCGACCCGCGCACGACGCCGCGTCCCGCACCAGCGGACGACCCGGGCCACCCGGCGGCGCCGGCAGCGTCAGCGGCTGCCAATCCGGCCGCAGCGCCGGCGCGGCCGCCGTCGTCGACCCCGCGCCGCTCGGCGCGGCCGGCCCGTCGCACCCGGCGAGCAGCAGCGCGAAGAGGCCGAACACCGCGATCACCCGTCGGACGGACACCCGTCGATGCTAACCACCTGACCCCGCGCACGGTGACCCAGCGCAGCCCGTTGTCACCAGGACCGCTCAGACGGTCGGCTGCTGCGACACCTCGCCGCCGGCGGTCTCCGCGAGGATCCGCTCGGCGACCTCTTTCATGGTCATCCGGTGGTCCATCGCCGTGCGCTGGATCCACTTGAACGCCTGCGGCTCGGTCATCCCGTACGTGGTCATCAGCGCGCCCTTGGCGCGCTCCACCGACTTACGGATCTCCAGGCGGTCGGTCAGGCTCGCGACCTCCGCCTCCAGCGCCGCGACCTCCGAGTAACGCGACAGCGCGATCTCCACCGCCGGGACCAGGTCGCTCTTCTGGAAAGGCTTCACCAGGTACGCCATGGCGCCCGCCGCGCGGGCCCGCTCCACCAGATCACGCTGGCTGAACGCGGTAAGGATGATCACCGGGGCGATCCGGGCACCAGCGATGCGCTCGGCGGCGGCCAGCCCGTCCATGATCGGCATCTTGATGTCGAGGATGACGAGATCGGGCTTCAACTCCTCGGCGAGGCGCACGGCTGTCTCGCCGTCACCGGCCTCCCCCACCACCTCGTAACCCTCTTCGACCAGCATCTCGGCGAGGTCCAGCCGGATCAGCGCCTCGTCCTCGGCGATCAGTACGCGCCTGCGCTCGGCATCCGTCGGCATCTCAGCCACCAGCCCTACCCCCACCATCGATCACTGCACGGCTACCACCCATGCTCCCGCATGAGAGTAGTCGGGTACAGTAGGCGCCACCCGCCGGGATGGTGGAACGGCATACACGGAAGTCTCAAACACTTCTGCCCGAAAGGGCTTGCGGGTTCGAATCCCGCTCCCGGCACCTTGTCATACAGCTGTTCGATGATATGCGGGTGCACCCATCGCAGCTACGGGCACGAGCCCGCGCCCTCCGCGCACGCGGACACACCGTCAACTCCGTGGCTCGAACGCTCTCGTTGCCGTATGCCACGGTCTGGCACTGGTGCGTCGATCGACCCGAGGCGGTGAAGCGCGGCACGGAGCTACGGTGCTTCCGGTGCCGGCCGGATGTCCAGAATCCGACCGACCCCGCCGCCTACGCCTACCTGCTCGGTCTCTACCTGGGCGACGGCCACCTGGTGACAACAGCACGCGTCCCCGTGTTGCGCATCTACTGTTCCAATGGGTGGCCCGGGTTGATTGAGGCGTGCGACATGGCCATGCGAGCCGTGCTGGCGTCGAAGGTGCAACGGGTCCAGAAACAGGGCTGCGTCGGCGTGCAGAGTTACGGCAGCCACTGGCCGTGCCTGCTGCCACAGCACGGTCCGGGCAAGAAGCACGAGCGACCGATCGTCCTGACCGACTGGCAACGGCCGATTCTCGAAGTCCATCCCGGCGACTTCCTGCGCGGGCTCTTCCACTCCGACGGTTGCCGAACAGCCAACCGGGTCACGACGCGAGGCCGGCACTACGTCTACCCACGCTACATGTTCGTCAACGAGTCGGCCGACATCATGGGGCTCTGCCAGTGGGGCCTCGACCTGCTCGGCGTCACCTGGCGGATGAACCGACGCAACTCGCTGTCGGTGGCGCGGCGCGACGCCGTCGCCACGCTGGACCGGCACGTTGGCCCGAAGTCCTGACCGCTATCCGCGCGGATCACACAGACCGTGGCAGCCTGGCTGACGCGCGGGCGGATGGCCGGTGGCGGTGGTGGCGGTGGGCGGCGACAGGGGTGGGTTCTGATGCGGGTGGTTGTCTTCGGTGCGACCGGGATGGTCGGTCAGGGCGTGTTGCGCGAGTGCCTGCTCGCCGAGGACGTGCGGGAGGTGCTGACGGTCGGCCGGAGGTCGACCGGTGCGCAGGATCCGAAGCTGCGGGAGCTGACGGTCGCGGAGGTGGGCGAGTTGGACGCGGTGCGGGCCGAGTTGACCGGTGTCGACGCGTGTTTCTACTGCCTCGGCGTCTCCTCGCTGGGCCTTGACGAGGCCGCCTACACCCGGATCAGCTACGACTACCCGATGGCGGCGGCCCGGTTGTTCGCGCAGGTGAGCCCGCAGGTCACGTTCGTCTACGTCTCGGGTCAGGGGACCGATTCCTCGGGTCAGGGTCGGGTGATGTGGGCGCGGGTCAAGGGGCGGGCCGAGAACGCGGTCATGGATCTGCTGCCCAACGGTTACGCGGCGCGGCCGGGGTTCATCCAGCCGACGTACGGGGCGGTGTCGAAGACGCGGTGGTACCGGTTCGGGTACGCGGTCACCCGTCCGCTGTTTCCGGTGCTGCGTCGGGTGCTGCCGAACCAGGTCACCACGACCGACGGGATCGGTCGGGCGATGTTGCGGGTGGCTCGGCAGGGTTCGTCGGTCCGGGTGTTGGGCAACCGCGAGCTGCGCTGAGGGTCAGGCGACCGTGTCGAGGGCGTGGGCCAGGTCGGCCCGCAGGTCCTCGGGGTCTTCGAGGCCGACCGAGAGGCGCAGCAGGGCGGCGGCGGGTTTGGCGTCGCCCTCGACCGGCCGGTGGGTGAGTGAGGCGGGGTGCTGGATGAGGGTGTCCACGCCGCCGAGGGAGACCGCGTGGGTGATGAGGCGGCAGGCGCCGGCGACGGCGGCCGCGGCGGGCGCGCCGCCGCGTACCTCGAAGGCGAGCAGGCTGCCGGGTCCGGACATCTGCCGCCCGACCAGCGCCGCCGGGTCGTACACCGAGGGGTGGTGCACCCGGTGTACGGCGGGGTGGTCGGCGAGCCAGCCGGCGAGTTTCTCGGCGCTGGCCTGTTGGGCGCGGACCCGCAGCGGCAGGGTTTGCAGGCCGCGGTGCAGCAGGTAGCCGCCGAGGGGGTGCAGGATCGCGCCGGTGACCGCGCGGACCTGGCGGAGGCGTGCGGCCCAGGTGTCGTCGCAGGCGACGACGCCGGCAAGGACGTCGCCGTGCCCGCCGATGCTCTTGGTGGCGCTGTGCAGCACGAGGGTGGCGCCGTGCCGGGCGGGTTGTTGCAGTACGGGGGTGGCGACGGTGTTGTCGACCAGCAGTGGGATGTCGCCGGCCGCGGCGGCGAGGGCGGCGATGTCGACCAGGTCGAGGGTGGGGTTGGCGGGTGTCTCGACGATGACCAGGGCGGTGTCGGGGCGGATGGCGGCGGCGACCTCGTCGGGGCGCGTCCAGGTGACGGTGGTGCCCAGCAGGCCGGTGGAGAGGACATGGTCGGTGCCGCCGTAGAGGGGCCGGACGGCGACGACGTGTCGGCGGTCGTCGCGGGCGGCGGCGAGCAGGGTGGCGGTGAGGGCGGCCATTCCGCTGGCGAAGGCGACGGCCTGGGCGGTGCCTTCCAGTTCGGCGAGGGCGGTTTCGAAGCGGGCGACGGTGGGGTTCCAGAGCCGTTGGTAGACGGCGCTGCCGTCGGTGGGGAGGGTGCCGCCGGTGGCGAGTTGCTCGTACGCGGCGCCGCCGTCGTCGACGGAGGGCAGTGGGTTGGTGGTGGACAGGTCGATGGGTGGTACGTGCACGCCGAGGGTGCGGAGGTCGTCGCGGCCGGCGTGTACGGCCCGGGTGTCCATCGTTGTCATGGCGGTAGCGTCGAACATCCGACGGGTGGCGGGCAACAGCCCGGCAGATTATTCTGCTATTCCTATTGGTTTCCGTGCTGAGTTCGGGCGAGGATGGCGGAATGCCCCCTGAGCCGAATGATGTGCGGCCGTATCCGGCGCTGGACGAGGTGGATCGCGCGATCCTGACCGAGCTGGCGGCGGATGGCCGGCTGCCGAACAACGCCCTCGCCGAGCGGGTGGGGGTGGCGCCGTCGACCTGCCTGACGCGCACCCGGGCGCTGCGCGAGCGTGGCGCGATCCGTGGTTTTCACGCCGAGGTGGATCCGGCGGCGCTCGGTCTGCCGTTGCAGGCGTTGGTGTCGGTGCGGTTGACCGCGCACGAGCGGGCGGCGGTGGACGCGTTCCGGGCCCGGTCGGTGCGACTGCCAGGGGTGGTGTCGGTGTTCCACGTGGCCGGCGCGGAGGACTACGTGCTGCATGTGCGGGCGGCGTCCGGCGACGCGTTGCGGGACTTCGTGCTGGACCATCTGGCGGTCGACCCGGTGGTGCAGCACACCCAGACCAGTCTGATCTTCGAGCAGGCGCGCGGAATGGGTTGAGCGGCGGGTGAGGTGGCCGACGAAAACCCGTATGCCGGAACAAAGCCGGCTGGGGACGGGTTGGCTGACCGTGTGATCACCGTACCGTTGTCTGTTCTTGATCTTGCCCCGGTCGCCAAGGGCACCACCGCTGGCGCCGCTCTGCAGGCCACCACCGAGCTGGCCCGCCGCACCGAGGAGTTGGGCTATCACCGGTTCTGGGTGGCCGAGCACCACAACATGCCGGCGATCGCCAGCTCCGCGCCCGCGGTGCTGTTGGCACACCTGGCGGCGAACACGTCGACGATCCGGTTGGGGTCGGGCGGGGTGATGCTGCCCAACCACGCGCCGCTGGTGGTGGCCGAGCAGTTCGGCACCCTGGAGGCGCTGCACCCGGGTCGGATCGACCTGGGCATCGGGCGGGCGCCGGGCACCGACCAGGTGACCGCGCTGGCGTTGCGGCGCACCATGGAGGGCCTGTCGGCGGAGGGTTTCCCCCGCGAGCTGACGGACCTGATGAACTACTTCAGCGGGGAGAAGCCGGGGCAGATCATCGCCACCCCGGGCCACGGTGAGCAGCCGGCCGTGTGGCTGCTGGGCTCCAGCGGTTTCAGCGCCCAGCTCGCCGGCCTGCTCGGTCTGCCGTTCTCCTTCGCGCACCACTTCAGCTCGCAGAACACCCTGCCGGCGTTGGCCCTGTACCGGCAGAACTTCCGGCCGTCACAGTGGCTGGACAAGCCGTACGCGATGGTGGCGGTCAATGCGGTGTGCGCGGAGACCGACGAGCGGGCCGAGTGGCTGGCCGGGCCGAGCGCCCTGTCGTTTTTGAAGTTGCGCTCCGGGCGGCCGGAGCCGCTGTCGACGCCCGACGAGGCGGCGGCGTACCCGTACTCCGAGATCGAGCGGGAGTTCGTCCTGCAACGCCGTGACGGTCAGGCGATGGGCTCGCCGGAGACGGTGCGTCGGCAGCTGACCGAACTGGTGGAGCGCACCGGCGCGGACGAGCTGATGCTGACCACGCTGGTGTACGACGTGCAGGACCGGGTGCGGTCGTACGAGTTGATCGCCGAGCAGGTGGCGGGCGGTCTACGCCAGACGGCGTGAAACACGATCTTCACGTCAGCGTCACCCTACCGACCCGGACGGTGCCTAATGTTGGTGCCGGTGGTGGTACGGCATTCCCGGTCGGGACGGGTTGGGAATGCCGCGGTGTGGCGCACCGGGCCGGAGCTGAGCGGATTCCGCGGCTGCGGCCCGGTGCCTGCCACCCTAGGCGACCCCGGTCGGGACCGCCAGGGTCTGCATCAACGTAGGTGGATGTCCGGGGTGGGTGGGTTGCCCATTCCGTTGCCGATGAAGAACCCCGGGTGCGGCGGTTGGTTGTAGGCGGTGTTCTGCCACGCGATCGCCACCCGATACTGCGGGTCGTGCATCAGCGTGTAGATCCGGGTGCTGGTCGGGGTGGGTGTGCTGTAGATGCGCAACGCCCGACTGTCGGTGGTCCGCCAGATCACCTCCTCGCGCCAGTCACCGAGGATGTCGCCGGAGAGCGCCGGCGTGGATTTGGTGCCGTTGTTGGACGCCACCCCGCTGCCGTCGAGCAGCCGGGTCTCGCCGCCGGTGCCGTACTTGTCGATCCTCGTGCCGTCGAGCAGTTCCCGCACCGGGTCGCCGTCCCACCAGGCGAGGAAGTTGGCCGAGGACGGCTTGCGACCAACGTTCTGCCCCCTGGTGTTGGCCAGTCCGGTGGCCGCTGACGACCACGACTCCGCGCCGGGGCTGCCCGCCCAGATGTCCGCGGAGACACCCCGGCCGTTGTCGCCGGACGCCGGCGTGGACCAGAGGACCTGACCGGTACGGGCGTCGGCGAAGTAGGAGCTGGGCTTGCTGGCGTCCTCGTCGACCTTGAACACCTCCAGGCCGGCGCGGCCCGGGTCCAGGTCCCCGACGTGCAGGGCGTCGCCGTGGCCGTTGCCCGTCGAGTGAAGCAGCCGGCCGTTGTCGTCGATGGTGGCGGCCCCGTACACGATCTCCTGGCGGCCGTCGGCGTCGACGTCGGCCACGGAGAGCTGGTGGTTGCCCTGACCGGCGGCGGCGCCGTTGCCGGAGGAGTTCGAGTCGAACGTCCAGCGCTTGCGCAGCGTGCCGTCGCGGAAGTCCCAGGCCGCGATCACCGCGCGGGTGTAGTAACCCCGGGCCATGATCAGGGAGGGGCGCTGCCCGTCCAGGTACGCGGTGCCGGCGAGGAACCGATCCACCCGGTTGCCGTACGAGTCACCCCAGGACGACACGGTGCCGCGCGGCGGGTCGTAGTTGACGGTCGAGGCGATCGCACCGGTCTGGCCGTTGAACATGGTCAGGTACTCCGGGCCGGACAGCACGTAGCCGCTGGAGTTGCGGTGGTCCGCCGACGACGAGCCGATGAGCTGACCGGTGCCGGAGCGGGTGCCGTCGGCGGTCTTCATGGCCACCTCGGCGCGGCCGTCGCCGTCGTAGTCGTACACCTGGAACTGGGTGTAGTGGGCGCCGGCCCGGATGTTGCGGCCCAGGTCGATCCGCCACAACCGGGTGCCGGTGAGTGCGTACGCGTCGACGTAGACGTTGCCGGTGTAGCCGGACTGGGAGTTGTCCTTGGCGTTCGACGGTTCCCACTTGAGCACGATCTCGTAGCTGCCGTCGCCGTTGAGGTCACCGACGGAGGCGTCGCTGGCGCTGTACGAGTAGCTCTCGCCGCTCGGCGTGCTGCCCCCGGCCGGGACCTGCAACGGCACGTCCAGGTAGCCCGCGCCGAACTGCAACGCCGACGCCGACGCCGCCTGCTCGGCGCCGCCCACCACGGCCCGCACGGTGTACGCCGAGCCGGCCGCCGCGCCGCTGTCGAGGTAGTTGGTGGCGCCGGTGATCGGGCTGGCGTTGACCCGGGTGGATCCCCGGTAGAGGTTGAACGCCACTCCGGAGGTCTCGGTGCCGAGCAGCCGCCAGGACACCAGGTTGCCGCTGCCGGAGCGGACGCTGACCAGCCCCCGGTCCAGGTTCTCCATCTGCACCACCCCGGCCGCCGGTGGAGGCGTGGTCGGGGGTGGGGTGGTGGGTGGCGGCGTGGTCGGGGGTGGGGTGGTGGGTGGCGGCGTGGTCGGGTCTTCGGTGGGTGGGGCCCCGGTGCAGGTGGTGCCGTTGAGCGCGAAGCCGCTCGGCACCGGGTTGCTGCCCGTCCACGAACCGTTGAAGCCGAACGCGGTGCTGCCGTTCGTGGCGATGGTGACGTTGTGGTCGACGTTGCGCGCGGTCACCTGGGCACCGGACTGGGTGACGGCGGCGTTCCACACCTGGGTGACCTGCTGGCCCGCGGCGTAGGACCAGGTGAGCGTCCACCCGTTGACCGGGTCGCCGAGGTTGGTGACGGTGACGTTGGCGCCGAAGCCGCCCTGCCACTGGTTGGTGATCTGATAGTCGACCCGGCAGCCGACGGCGGCGGCCGAGGCGACGACCGTGCCGAGGGTGCCGGCCACGACGGTGGCCGCCGTCGTGGCGGCGAGCAGGATCAGCCGATGTCTGGACGGGTGCATGCACTGCCTCCGGGATCCGCTGGTGATCGCCGCCGGCCACCGGCCCTGCCCGGGAAGCACGGTGGACCGACCCCGCCGCGACGGCGGCGGACGGCGATCTGATCGGGGGGTGAAACGCCCTGGAACTCACGGATCCGACTCACCGTGCATCGTAAGGCAAGCGCTTTCCGACACGCAACATCGACGGTCATCGCTATGCTGCGGGTCCCGCTCTTGCCTCGGTGATCGATGCCTGATCAACTCGTCCGGGTGAGCGCTCACCACATGGACCCCGCCGAATTCCGTCGCGCCGGCCACGCCGTCGTCGACTGGATCGCCGACTACTGGGCGACAGTGGAGCAACGGCCGGTCGCCCCGGCCGACCCCCCGGGCACGGTGGCCGCCGCGCTGCCCAGTGAGCCGCCCACCACCGGCGGCGAACCGGTCGAGGCGATCCTCGCCGACCTGGACTCGATCGTCGTACCGGGGCTGACCCACTGGCAGCACCCGGGCTTCTTCGGCTACTTCCCGGGCAACACCTCCGGCCCCAGCGTGCTCGGCGACCTGGTCAGCTCCGGGCTCGGCGTCCAGGGGATGCTCTGGGCCTCCGGCCCGGCCTGCACCGAGCTGGAGACGGTGATGATGGACTGGCTGGCCCAACTGCTGGACCTGCCACCGCGGTTCCGCTCCACCGGCACCGGCGGCGGGGTCATCCAGGACTCGGCCTCCTCGGCGACGCTGGTGGCCACCCTCGCCGCACTGCACCGGGCCAGCGGCGGCCGCTGGCGGCACACCGGCATCGACCGGCGCTACCGTGCCTACACCTCCGTCCACGGGCACTCGTCCATCGAGAAGGCGGTACGGATCGCCGGGCTGGGCAGCGACGAAGTCCGGTCGATCGAGGTGGACCCGGACACCCAGGCGATGCTGCCGGGCGCGCTGCGGGCCGCGATCGAGGCCGACCTGGCCGCCGGTGACGTGCCGGCCATCGTGGTGGCGACCATCGGCACCACCTCCACCACCGCCGTCGACCCGGTGCCGGAGATCGGGGCCATCTGCGCCGAGTACGGGATCTGGCTGCACGTGGACGCCGCGTACGCGGGCGCCGCCGCCGTCTGCCCCGAACTGCGGTGGTCACACGCCGGCCTGGAGTACGCCGACTCCTACTGCTTCGACCCGCACAAGTGGTTGCTCACCGGCTTCGACTGCGACGCGTTCTGGGTGGCCGACCGCGCCGAACTGATCGAGGCGTTGACCGTACTGCCGGAGTTCCTGCGCAACGCGGCCTCCGAATCCGGCGCGGTGATCGACTACCGGGACTGGCAGGTACCGCTCGGCCGGCGGTTCCGGTCCCTCAAGCTGTGGTTCGTGCTGCGCTGGTACGGCGCCGACGGACTGCGGGCGCACATCCGCTCCGGCGTGGCGCTGGCCGAACGGTTCGCCGAGCGGGTCCGCGCCGACGACCGGTTCGAGTTGGCGGCGGCGCATCCGTTCTCACTGGTCTGCTTCCGGCTACGCGCCGACGACGACACCAATGCCGCGCTGCTGGCCTCGGCGAACGCCACCGGACGGGTGCACCTGACGCACACCCGCGTCGCCGGCCGCTACACGCTGCGGCTGGCGGTCGGCTCACCGCAGACCACCGAAGCGCACATCGACGAAGCATGGACCCTGCTCGCCAAGGCAGCCAACACCCTGCCCATCCCCTAACCCCCGTCGCCCCGCACGCCCCGCGCCGCACGGCACCCAGGCATCGATCATGAAGTTGTGTAGCGAGGGCCGGCGTCGGGGGCGGGCCAACCAGGACCAGGACGGCGGCCCGGGATCAAGGGACGGAACGGGGTTCAGCGTGAGGTGGCCGTACCCGTTGCGGCCAGATCGGCCGGGACGCCGCCGGTAGCAGCAGTGATAGCGACGGGCACGCCGGCAGCGACGGGGGAAGCGCTCGCCGCCTCGGCAGCCTCGGCGCGGGCGCGGCGGGTACGCCGTAGGGCGCGCACGGCAAACACCAGGGCGGCCAGCCAGCCGGCGGCCAGCAGGGCGTACAGGGCGGGGCGGGTCGGGCCGTCCAGTTCGGCGGAGCGGATCAGGGTGCGGGCGTTGGTCAGCACGATCACGCCGCCGACTGCCGCGCCGAGCAGTTGGGCGGGCACGATTCGCACCAGCCAGGCGGCCAGCGGGGCGGCGATGAGCCCGCCGATGAGCAGCGCGGCGACGGTGGGGAGCAGGAATCCCTCCGTACCCAATCCGATCAGGAAGCCGATGCTGGCCGCGCCGGCCACGACGAACTCGGAGGTGTCCACCGAGCCGATCACCTTGCGGGGTTCCATGCGACCGGAGACCAGCAGCGCCGGGGTGGCCACCGGGCCCCACCCGCCGCCGCCGGTCGCGTCGACGAAGCCGGCGAGAAGGCCCAGGGGGCCGAGGAAACGGCCGCGGAGCCGTCCGCCGGCCCGGTCGGTGCGCAGCGGTCGGGCGAAGCGGATCAGGAGGTACGCGCCGAGGGTGAAGAGAATGCCGGCCATCCACGGTGCGGCGGCCTCGGTGGAGATCGAGCTGAGCACGGTGGCGCCGGCGAAGGCGCCGATCGCGCCGGGCAGGGCGATGCGGGTCACCACCCGCCAGTCGACGTTGCCGAACCGCCAGTGCGCGACCCCGGCGGCGAGCGTGGTGCCAATCTCGGCCAGGTGCACGGAGGCCGAGGCGGCGGCCGGTGCGACCCCGGCGACCAGCAGCAGCGTGGACGAGGTCAAGCCGTACGCCATGCCGAGCGAACCATCGATCAGTTGCGCGACGAGCCCGACCAGAGCGAGGACCAACAGCTTGCGCACGAGCGCCCCCAGACTTTTCGGCATCTCCTATCGACTTGGTCGACAATGCGGGATGGGGCAGCCGGGGTCAAGCCCCCGATCGGTGGATGGGACGCGGCGGGGGCGGCGGCCGATGGCACGAGGCCGTTAACCGAACAGGCGCACGAAACCACGCGGTGGGGTCGGCGCCACATGACGCGGAGCCGAAAACCGCTGGCACGCACACCAAGCGCGCCACCGGGCCAGGTGACGTGGAGCCGGGAGGCTAGCCGGCGCTCAGATCCAGGCGCGCGGGTCGGCGGCCAGTTCGGTGACGCGCGGGGGCAGGGTGCCTGCGGCCACGTCGGCGACGCTGACCAGTTCCAGGATCTCCCGCTCGCTCGCCCGCAGCGCGATCCAGACCTCCTGGAGGGCGTGCGCCGGGCCGTGGTAGCCGAGCTGCTCGGGGCGTTGCCCGCGTACGTGGGCGAGGGGTCCGTCGATCACCCGGATGACCTCGGCGAGGGAGATCTCCTCGGCGGGGCGGGCCAGCCAGTAGCCGCCCTCCGGGCCCCGCTGGGCGTGCACGATGCCGCCCCGGCGCAGCTGGAGCAGGATGCTCTCCAGGAACTTCGGCGGGATCTCCTGGGCGCGGGCGATCTGGTCGGCCGTGACCGGCCGGCCGCGCCCGGGGCCGCTGGCCGTCGCGGCAAGCTCGGCGGCCGCGCGGAGGGCATAGTCGACCCGGGCGGAGAGGCGCATGTCGGCAAGGTTAGTCGCTGGTCAACCGGGCGGGCGGGCGGCCCTCGGCCGATCGGTCACGCATCGATGAAAAGTGGCGCCGCCGGGGCCTGTTCGAGCCGCCGCCCAGGACCGGTGAAGTACGTCATGATCCCCTGCACGGTGGCGGCCGAAATGCCGGGCTGGAGCGTCCCTATGCTGGGCGGGAGTACGAATGTCTGGCCGTTTACCCGGCCGCCAGCAACATATTGATAAACACCCGGGTGTGCTCGGGGGGAAGGCAACACGATGACCGATGTCGTCGCCACACGCACCTGGGATGGCATGACCATCCCGGTGGCCGGCACCTATCTTCTCGATCAGGCGCACAAGCGGATCGGTTTCCTGTCCCGACACATGATGGTGAGCCCGGTACGCGGCGAGTTCGCCGAGGCCACGGCGCAGATCTTCGTGGCGGAGGACCCGCTGCTCTCCTCGGTGACGGCCACCATCATGTCGGCGAGCATCACCACCGGGAGCGTCGACCGGGACACGCATCTGAAGAGTGCCGACTTCCTCGACGTGGAGCGTTTCCCCACCCTCGAATATCGAAGCACCGGCATCAAATGGCAGGGCAACGAGGACCCCATATTCCAGTGGGCGCGTCTGCGCAACCATCGGTTGGGTGGACGAGGCCGGAGCCACATTGTTCCGCCGCAGTCCGACGGCGTTCCCGGACGATTCGTCCTCACCGGTGAGTTGACCGTGAAAGGGATCACCCGAGCCGTCGACCTGGCGGTGAATTTCGGCGGTGCTCGTCAGGATCCGTACGGGCAGAACATCTTTGGTTTCAGCGCGACGGCCGAGATGAACCGTGAGGATTACGGCCTGCTCTGGAATGTCGCCCTGGAGAGCGGCGGGGTGCTGGTCGGCAAGACGGTGCAGATCGAGATCGCCGGGGAAGCCATCCACCAGGCCTGACCCTCCTCATCCCCGCCAGGGACCTGGCGGGGATGAGCGACAACCACCGAGCGTCAGGCGCCGACGCGGCGCAGCAGACCCTCCTGGACGGCGCTGGCGATCTGCCGACCGTCCGTGGTGAACATCCGGCCGGTGGCCAGCCCTCGCGCGCCGGACGCCGACGGGCTCAGGCAGTCGTAGAGGAACCACTCGTCGGCCCGGAACGGCCGGTGGAACCAGAGCGCGTGGTCCAGGCTCGCGCCGACCAACCCGCCCGGCCCCCACACCTCACCGTGCGCGGAGAGCACCGAGTCCAGCAGGGTGAGGTCCGACGCGTAGGTGAGCGCGCAGGCGTGCAACAGGGGGTCATCGGGCAGTTTGCCGTCGATGCGCATCCAGACGCGCTGGTGCGGGTCGGCGGGCCGGTCGCCGGGGCGGACCCAGCCGGGCTCGCCCACGTAACGCACGTCGATCGGTCGTGGGATCTGACCCCAGATGCCCAGCCGCTCCGGGTAGCGGGAGAGCCGGTCGGTCATCGTCGGCACGTCCTGCGGCGCGGGTACGTCCAGCGGGGAGGGGGCCTGGTGGTCCAGGCCCTCCTCGGCCCGCTGGAACGACGCCGACATGAAGAAGATCGGCTTGTCGTGCTGGAGGGCGACCGCGCGGCGGACCGAGAAGGACCGGCCGTCGCGGATGTTCTCCACCTCGTACGCGATCGGCTCGACCGGGTCGCCGGGGCGGACGAAGTAGCCGTGCAGCGAGTGCACGAACCGCTCCGGGTCGACGGTGCGGCCGGCGGCGACCAGGGCCTGGCCGGCGACCTGGCCGCCGTACACCCGTTGTGGGCCGACCGGGGGGCTCATCCCCCGGAAGGTCATCTCCCCGGTCGGGTCGAGGTCCAGCACTTCCAGCAGCTGGTCCACCGCCGCCTGGCCGACCGCGACCCGACCGTCGCTCACTGCAGCGCCCGCGCCGACGCGGCGTCGACCAGCGAGCCGAGCTGGTGTACGCGCAGCGTGTTGGTCGAGCCGGGGGTGCCGGGCGGGCTACCCGCGACGATCACCACGTAGTCACCGGGGTTGGCCCGGTCGAGGCCGAGAAGCGCCTGGTCGACCTGCCGGAACATGTCGTCGGTGTGCTGCACGAACGGCATCAGGAAGGTCTCCACGCCCCAGGTGAGGGCGAGCTGGTCGCGCACCTCGGGGACCGGGGTGAAGGCCAGCAGCGGCAGGTCGCAGTGCAGGCGGGACAGCCGTCGGACGGTGTCACCAGTCTGCGAGAACGCGACGAGCGCCTTGGCGTTGATGGCCCGGGCGATCGACGAGGCGGCGACGGTGAGGGCGCCACCGTGGGTACGCGGGTCGTGCTGCAACCGCGGCACCCCGATCGAACCGGCCTCGGTGGTCGTCACGATCTTGGCCATGGTGCTGACGGTGAGCACCGGGTACTTGCCGACGCTGGTCTCGCCGGAGAGCATCACCGCGTCCGCCCCGTCGAGCACCGCGTTGGCGACGTCGGACGCCTCCGCCCGGGTGGGGCGGGAATTCTCGATCATGGAGTCGAGCATCTGGGTGGCCACGATGACGGGCTTGGCGTTCTCCCGGCACAGCTGCACGGCGCGCTTCTGCACCAGCGGGACCTCGTCCAGCGGCATTTCGACACCGAGGTCACCGCGGGCGACCATGACGCCGTCGAAGGCCAGCACGATGGCCTCCAGGTGCTCCACCGCCTCCGGCTTCTCGACCTTGGCCAGCACCGGCCGGAAGACGCCCTCCTCGGCCATGATGTTGTGCACGAGCTTGATGTCGTCGGCCGAGCGGACGAAGGAGAGCGCCACCAGGTCGACGCCGAGCCCCAGGGAGAAGCGCAGGTCCTCGGCGTCCTTGTCCGACATGGCGGGCACGCTGACCGCCACGTTCGGCAGCGAGACGCCCTTGTTGTTGGAGACCGGGCCGCCCTCGGTGACGAGGCAGCGGATGTCGTTGCCGGTGACGTCGGTGACCTCGACGGCGACCCGACCGTCGTCGATCAGCAGCCGGTCGCCGGGCTTCACCTCGTGCGGCAGCTTCGTGTAGGTGCAGGAGACCCGCTCCTTGGTGCCGATGACGTCGTCGCCGGTGATCACGACCGAGTCACCGGTGCGCCACTCGTGCGGGCCGTCGGCGAACCGACCGAGCCGGATCTTGGGACCTTGCAGGTCGGCGAGGACGGCGACCGGCTTACCCGCTGCCTCCGACGCCTCCCGGACCAGTCGGTAGACCGCCTCGTGGTCGGCGTGGCTGCCGTGGCTGAAGTTGAGCCTCGCCACGTTCATGCCGGCCTCGACGAGACCCCGGATGCGCTCCGGGGACGAGGTGGCGGGACCAAGAGTGCAGACGATCTTCGCGCGGCGTGTCACGCCCATCAGGCTAGTCTCTCCTTCAGGTCGGACTCGGGGCCGACCCCTTGCAGGCAATGGAACAGGTGTCCAACGACGCGCGGTGCGCGTCGGGCCGGCGGGCGGAACCGCACCGGGAACGTTGTGGCGACGGGCATCAGCGACCGCGCGCCGGGAATCGTACGCCTCCGGTGGCGTGCGCTGTCGGGGTGCTCCCGGCGGCGGCTCACCGCGGGTGCCCCGAGGGCGGCAGGCGGCGGCTCATTTCGGGCGCTCCGGGGGTCGCCGGCGGCGGGTCATTCCGGGTCACCGGAAGCCGGCAGGGTGGGCACCGCGTGGAGCAGGTCGCGGGGGTCGTAGCGGCGCTTGGCCCGGCGCAGCCGCGCCCAGTTCGCGCCGTAGGCGAGCCGGACCCGGTCGGTCTCCTCCGGGGCGAGCAGGTTGGGGTAACCACCGGGCAGGGCGTGCGGGGCGAGCGCCGCCGAGGTCCGCTCGGCCCACTCGCGGTGCGGGCCGGTTTGGTCGCCGGGCGCCCACACCGCGATGATCTCGGTCATCAGGTGGTCGGTGCGGAGCCGGAACGCCGCGTCGGCGGGTCGGACCCGGGTGGCCGCGCCGTGGAAGTGGTGCACGGCCAGCGCGGAGAACGGCGAGCTGACCCGCCGGGCCGCGTCGACGAACGTGTCCACGACTCCGTCGGTGAGCGCGGGCAGCCAACGGGTTCGCAGCAGGTAGTGGTTGCCGTCGACCATTCCGCCGTCGAACATCCGCAGCGCGTCCGCGTACGGCATCGGGCCGATCTGGTCGACCAGCGGGGTGCCCAGCGCGCGCAGCCGGTCCATCCACGGCGCCCCGGCGGCCAGGTCCGGGCCGCTGTAGAACGGGCAGACGAAGATCACCGGCTCGCCGGCGGGGCCGGGCAGGAAGCCGGCCATCACGGTCAGCTCGTCCGGGGCCTCGGCGACCAGCGCGCCGTAGCCGCGCAGCACGGCCGGCGCCTCGGCGAGCGCGAACATGATCATGCCGGCCAGGACGCCGGGCAGCCGGTGCGCGCGGAAGCGCAGCTCGGTGACGATGCCGAGGTTGCCCCCGCCGCCGCGCAGCGCCCAGTACAGCTCGGCGTCGTGCCGCGGGTCGGCGGTGACCCGGCGGCCGTCGGCGAGAACCACCTCCGCGCCAAGCAGACTGTCCAGGGCGAGACCGAACCGGCCGCAGAGCGGGCCGTACCCGCCGGCGAGGGTGAGCCCGGCCATCCCCACCGCGCCGACCACGCCGGTGGGGACCACCAGGTCGTACGGGCGGGCGGCGGCGAGCAGCTCGGCCGCCGTGGTGCCGCCGCCGATGGTCACCGTGGCCGCGTCCGGTTCGACCCGGACGGAGCGCAGCCCGGTCAGGTCGAGCACCAGAGCACCGTTGCGCAGCGCCCGGCCGGCCCAGTCGTGGCCCCCGGAGCGAACCGACACGGGCAGGTGACACCGGGCGGCGACGCGGACCGCCTCGGCCACCTCGTCGGCGTCCCGACACTGGGCGACCAGCGCGGGCGTACGCGCCACCGCGCCGTTCCAGAGCCGGGTGGTGATGGCATAACCGGGATCGCCCGGCTCGTGCAGCCGGTCGCCGAGCAGGGCACGCAGTCGGGCGGCGGCCGACGCGACATCGGGGATGGCGGCGGAGATCATGGCGACTCCTCGACCGGGGCCGACCCACGACACCGGGTACGCCCCGGCGGCGGCCCGCGCTGGGCGCGACGGTAGCACCGGCAGGCGGGCGAGCGCCGTCGTCATCACGACAGCCACCGATGGGCCGACGACTCAACTTCCCGCTTTGACCAGCGGGAACTCCAGGGAACCGGCCGGGCAGAGGAAGGTCAGCACCTCCACCCGGTAGAGCCCGGCCTGCACCGCCGGATCGGCCTCCAGCACGCTACGGACGTCGTCGACGCTGCCGGTGCGGGCCAGCCCGAAACCGATCGGCGGGTCGGGCTCGCGTGCCGGCCCGTCCACTGAGCCGGCGACCAGGACGATGCCGCGTCGCTGCAACGCCTGCATGTGCTCGGCGTGCTCGGCCTGCAACCGCTGCACGGTCTCGGCGGGCAGGGCCCGCCCGGCCGCGCCGGGATAGATCACGATGCACTCGTACGTGTCGAGCGCGAAGTTGACCTGCGGCACTCCCATGGGTGCTCCCTCCGCCGTCGCGCCGGAACGCACCGGCTCCGGTCAGCGTCGCACGGACACCCCGGTCGCACCGGGCGCTTCCCGGCAACTCGGTTCGGCGCGCCCACGGCGTGTCCGCGCCCACACTCGGCCGACCGACGGCATGGCGGCGGGGTTCCGGGGGATGATCCATCGGTGGTGGGTGGGCGCTTCACGCCCGCGCTGTCCACGCCCGCCACGACGAGACGATTGGGGATCGGGCAATGGCGACAAATATCAGTGAGCAGCCCGCGAAGGCGTCCGGCACGTACCAGATCGGTGGCGACGTCACCGTCAACCGGCTCGGCTACGGGGCCATGCAGATCACCGGCCCGGGTGTCTGGGGTGACCCGAAGGACCCGGCCGAGGCGGTTCGCGTGCTGCGCCGTGCGGTCGAGCTGGGCGTGACGTTCATCGACACCGCCGACTCGTACGGGCCGTTCGTCTCGGAGTTGCTGATCCGGGAGGCCCTGCACCCGTACGCCGACGACCTGGTGATCGCGACCAAGGCCGGGCTGAGCCGCTCCGGCCCCGGCGACTGGCGGGCGCTGGGCCGCCCGGAGTACCTGCGCCAACAGTGCGAGCTGAGCCTGCGCCACCTCGGCCTGGACAGCATCCCGCTGTACCAGCTGCACCGGATCGACCCGAAGGTGCCGCTCGCCGACCAGCTCGGTGAGCTGGCCCTGCTGCGGGAGGAAGGCAAGATCCAGCACATCGGGCTGTCCGAGGTGAGCGTCGCGCAGATCGAGGAGTCCCGGGCGATCACCACGATCGCGTCCGTGCAGAACCTGTACAACCTCGCCAACCGCAGCGCCGAGGACGTGCTGGAGTTCTGCGAGCGCAACGACCTCGCGTTCATCCCGTGGTTCCCGATCGCGACCGGTGAGCTGGCCCGCCCGGGCGGCCCGCTGGACGCCATCTCCACCGCGCACGGCGCGTCGCCCGCGCAGCTCGCGCTGGCCTGGCTGCTGCGCCGCTCGCCGGTGATGCTGCCGATCCCCGGTACGTCCTCGGTGGCGCACCTGGAGGAGAACGTGGGCGCGGCCGACGTGCGGCTCACCGACGACGAGTTCGAGGCGCTCGCCAAGGCGAGCTGACCCGCCGGTCGGGACGCCGTCGGGTCAGTCGGCGGGGTCCGGACCGAGCTACCGGACGCCGTCGGGTCAGCCGGCGGCGTCCGGACCGGGCTCCGGACCGGGCTCCGGACCGGGCTCCGGACCGGGCTCCCGGGCAACGCGCAGCGCCTCGGTCGCCTGGGCCAGCAGTCGAGCGGAGTCGGTCCGCCCGCTCACCTGAAGCTCCACTTCGGTGTCCCCGGTCTGGATCCGGATGCTGGCCTCGGTGCGCTGCTGGTCGACCCAGGACTGCAACAGGTTGAACAGCCCCGGGAGCAGCCCCTGGGCCAGCACCGCGATGATCACCGCGTCGCTGAAGCCCGGCCGGCCACCGCCGCCGCCGGCCGAGCGGACTCCCGGCCGGTACTCGGGGCGGCGGTGGATCCAGGTCAGCAGGTCGACCGACGGGGGCTGCCGCTGCCGGGGGTTGATGGTCAGCCGGACGGGCAGCCGGGCTGCGGATTCGCTGTCGGTCACGGTCTGTCTCCCGGTCAGTCGGCGGCGGGTCGGAAGGTCACGTTGTCCCCGTCGGCGGTGGCGACGCCCGCGACGGTGAACGCATTGTCGTCCTTGAACGGTGAGCTGCCGCCGAAGTAGGTGGTCGTGCCACTGGCCTCCACCCTGCCCTGGGTCTCGGTCGGGGTGAAGACCTGGGCGCTGGCCGGGCCGGTGAGTTCGACGGCGAGCTTCGGATACTCCAGGATCTTCCAGGTGACCTTCTGGGTGGAGCCGCCGTAGTAGCGGAACGGGCAGCCCGGCGGGGCGGCGACGGTCTGCTTGGCGCACTCGTCCAACCAGACGCGTACCCGGGCCTCGACGGCTTCGATGGCCGCCGGCTTGAGCACCGGCGCCAGTTGCAGGACGGCGGCGGTCTCCCCCGGGCCCACCAGCACGGTCGCGCTCGGCGTCTCGCTGAGCGCACTGGACGGGCCGGTCGCGGTGTAGCCGCCGGGCAACAGCACCACTTGCGGACCCTCGGTGGCGACCGGCAGCTCCACCCCGTTGAGCCGCACCCCGGGGTCGGCGATCGCGGCGTTGAGCGGGGTCGGCCCGCCGCTCAACCGCCAGCCGTGGAACAGCCCGGCGGTGGTCTCGTCCTCGCGGCGCAGGGTGAGGGTGGCGGTCTCCCGCGTCTCACCCAGCCGGTACGCCACCGTGGCGGTGGCGCTGTCGCCGTCACGCTCCAGCGTGCTGATCTCGACGTCGGTCGGTGGCTGGTAGCCCTTGCCGCGCAGCAGTTTGGCGAGAAGGTCACGGTCGGTGCCGTTGCCCTGATCGGTGAGGAAGTCGAGCGCGGCCTCGCTGTCGCGGTCGGCGAGCGCGGAGAAATACCCGTCGATCGCCGCCTGGGGGCGGAAGAACGCCCACTGCACCACGCCGAGCCCGCTGGTGCCGAGGCAGGCGACCAGGGTGAGGGCGCCGACCAGCAGCCAGGTGCGGCGGGTGCCGACCGGGCCGGAGGGGTTGAACAGCCGGTCGACGGTGACCGGCTGGCTCGCGCCGTCGGGCGCGCCAACCAGTGACGCCCGCTCCAGCGCGTCGAGCCGCAGTTCGTGCGGCGGGTGGGTGGCGCAGACCGCCTCGTCCCAGCCGCTGCGGCCGGTCTCGAAGGACAGCCGCCGTTCCAGGATGCGCCGCAGCCCGTCGACGTGCCCGGTGAGCACGGCGCCGAGGTCGGCCCGGTATTCGGCCGCCCGCACGTCGCGGGCGTGCAGCGGCAGCACCACGTAGCGCATGGTGAGCAGCACCGGCCAGAAGAACACGAAGACCACGAAGTTGGTGCCCGGGTGCGGGAACGTCCGCATCAGCCAGGTCGGCAGGGCGTGCGCGAGGGTCAGCGGCAGGCCGACGCCGCGGACGAAGGCGCTGGTGATCTCGTCCCCGGTGCGCCAGTGCACCAGCTCGTGGCTGAGCAGCGCGGCCACCTCGTCGTCCGGCTCGCTCAGCACGGCGGTGGTGACCACCACGTGCCGGGCGTACGTTCGGGCGTTGCTCAGGACCGGGTCGTCCTCCATCAGCAGCCGGGGCACGCTGGGCAGGCCGAGCCGTCGGGCGCACTCGTCGAGCACGGGGCGCAGCCGCGCGTACTCGCGGCGGCTGGGCTGGCGCGCACCCGAGACGACCAGCAGGCGTGGTTCGAGCAGCACCCGGTAGAGCGTGTAGAGGACCCCGATCAGCGCCGCCGCGACGACCGTGCCGATCAGGCCGGTGAGCAGCGCGAAGGGCTCGTCGGCGACGCCCAGCCAGGGCAGCGCGAGCACGACGAGGAAGCCGACCAGGAAACCGATGGCGAAGCCGGCCACGCCGCCGAGCACCCCGCCGGAGCGGGTCAGGAACGCCTCGATCAGGGAGCCGATCAGCGGGGCGTCGCGCAGCGCCTGGGGCACCTGGTCGTCGGCGCCGGACCCGATGGCGAAGAGCCCGGCGACGCCGAACGCGAGACCGCCCCAGAACGCCAGCAGCAGCGCGACCGGCAGGTAGAACCAGGTGGCGAGGAACGCGCCGAGCACGCCGCGCCAGTCCCGCAGGATCCCGGCGCGCAGCCAGACCAGCGCGCTGGGGTAGCCCGGTGGACGGTCGGCGAACCCACCGGTGGGCGGCGGGGTGTCGGCCGACGGCGGTTGGGCGGCCCGGACGTCGAGCTGCGGCACGGTCGGCGGGGTGGTCTCCGGCGGCACGGTGGGCGGCTCGGTCATGAGCGCTGCTCCTTTTCCGAGGATGGCGTCCACTGTCGGGGATGGACAGCCGGAGCAGGCTATCGAGGACATCTGATGTCTGCCATACCGTTTCGGGGGATCGTCGCGCACCCGACACTCACCGTCGCGGGTTCGGTGCGGCGGTCCCCTCCGGGACCGCCGCACCGCAAGGGGGTCAGAGCGCGAGGCAGTTGGGTCGCACCGGGCCGTCGACCAGGGCGCCACGCACGATGGTGTACGCCGTGCCGTCGAGCACCAGGCCGAGGTGCCCCACCACCCGCAGTGGGCAGTACGCCTGGATCAGCACGTTCGTCGCACCGTCGTTGACGGCGGCGTTCCCGGTCGGCCGGACCAACTCGTCCTGCAGAGTGCGGATGGTGGTGTAGCGCACCGCGCCCGGGGTGTCGTCGCCGGCGTTGAGGTCGGCGAGGAACGCCGACCCGATGGTCATCTGTTGGCAGGCCACGACACCGGCGCAGCTGCCCAGGCCCAGGAACGCCACGATGTTGGCGACGTACGTGCCGTACTGCGGTGTGCCCAGGCTGACGTAGCGGCCGACGGTGGCGGTGCCGCCGAGCCGCTTGAGGTAGTACCGGCTGACCAGGCCCCCTTCGGAGTGGGCGACGACGTCGACGGTCGCCGCGCCGGTGCTGGCCTGTACCTGGCTGACGTAGCTGGCGAGCGCGCGGGCCGAGGTGGGGATGTCGCCGAGGCCCAGCCCGGGCAGTTGGTAGATGAAGGTGCGGGAGCCGTCGGCGCGCAGACGGGCGGCGATCGGCTCGTACGCAACGGCGACACCGCTGAGCCCACCGACCACGATGACGGGGTTGGCCGCTGCGGCGGCGAACGGCGTGGCGGCGGTGGTGGCCGGGGTGGGATCGGCGGGGGCGGCGGTCGCCGTGGCGGTGGACGCGAGCAACGCGGCGGTGGCGAGGGTCAGGACGAGGGCGGTCTTTCGGAGCAGCATGGCTGCACCTCCGGGGGGAGGCACCCGGCGAACCGGGCAGGTGGGTGGGGGTGTCCGATCGACCGTGCGACGATGATGCCCGCAACAATTTAGAAACGTCAATGACTTGTTACGCGCCGGTAACCCGTTGTTCCGGCGGGGGTGTAAACGGTCATACCGTCACGCTCCATATCGGACACCGACGGTGGCTGGCATGCTGTGGCCGTGGCTGTCGACGAACCCACCGAGCGCGAGCTGCGGGTGATGCCGTGGTGGCTGGTCCTGGTCGGCCTGCTGGCCGCCGTCGCCCTGGGTTGGCTGGTGCTGGACCTGCTGCTCACCGAGGCCGACCGCGCCAGCCAACCGGACACCCGCGCCGCGCTGCGCATCGACGCGATCCGCACCGGTCTGACCGTCGTCGCCGGCACCGGCGGAGGGCTCGCGCTGCTGCTCGCCGCCCGCCGTCAGTGGATCACCGAACGCGCGCAGCGGCACCAGGAGAGCGTCGCGGCACGAGACCAGGCGCACCGCGACCGGGTGCAGGCGCACGCCGAGGCGGTGGCGGAGGCCGCGCAGCGCCACCAGGACCGGCAGTCCGGAGCCGCCGAGCACGACGCGGCGGAGCGTCGACTAACCGAGCTCTACACCCGGGCGGTCGAGCTGCTCGGCAACGACAGCGCGGCGGTACGCCTCGGTGGCCTGCACGCGCTGGAGCGCCTCGGTCAGGACAATCCGGGGCAGCGCCCGACGATCACGGCGGTGCTCTGCGCGTACCTGCGGATGCCGGCGGCCGACGGCGAGCCGCGCGAGACGGAGGTTCGCCGCAGCGCCCAGCGCGTGCTCACCCGGCACCTGCGCGCGGACGACGCGGCCCACTGGCCGGAGCTGAGGCTCGACCTGGCCGGCGCCGCGCTTGTCGACTTCGACGCCGCCGGCTGCACGCTCGTCGACGCGAACTTCACCGACGCGGTGTTCACCGGCACGACCACCTTCGCGGGCGCGACGGCGCGGGGGCGTCTCCTGCTCGGGGCGGCGACCTTCGGCGACGTGGTCTTCGACGGTCTCACCGCCGAGGCGGAGGTCGTCCTGGACGACGCCCGCTTCGGGGGTCAGGCCAGCTTCGACGGAGCCGGGTTCGCCGGCGGCCTGTCCTGCCTGCGGTCGCGCTTCGCCGGCCCGACGTCATTTCACCGGGCGGTCTTCGACCAGCCGACCAGCTTCGACGCGGCCCACTTCGGTGACGGGGCCAGGTTTCGGGAGGCCACCTTCCGCAGCGGCCTGTCGATGGAGCGCACCGAGTTCGCCGGATACGCCGGGTTCCGCTCGGTCCGCTTCGCGGACATGGCGCTCTTCCGCTGGACCGTGTTCGCCACCGAGGCGTGCTTCGAGCAGACCCGCTTCGAGGGCGCGGCGAACTTCGGCCGGGCCCGATTCCAGGGTGTGGGCAGGTTCGACGGCGCCCAGTTCAGCCAGCCGCCGCAGGTCGACCAGGCGCGAGCGGCGGCCGGCGGCGGTCACGCGTGGCCCGCCGGCACGACGGTCGAACGGCTCGACGACGAGTGGCTGCTGCTGGTCGACCGCTGACCGGCCGAACGGGCGTCAGCGCTGGCGCGGCCGGCTGGTCGTCAGCGCGACGCGGCCAGCCAGGTCGTCAGCGCGACGCGGCCGGTCGGGCGGTCAGCGTGGCGTGGCTGGCGGGCGTAGGCCGTCCAGGGCCACGCCGAGCACCCGGTCGCGCTGCTCGGGTGACGGGAACTGGGCCATGGTGAGGCCACTGATCAGCCGCACCACGTCGTCGAAGCCGATGTCGTTCCGGACCACGCCGGCGGCCTGGGCGCGACACATCAGCGGCTCACCGGCGGAGAAGATCTCCGCGCGGCAGCTGGTGAAGATCTCGGAGTCGTGCAGCAACTGCTCGGCGAGCGCCCGCTTGGTGGCGACGTACGCGACGAAGCGGTGCAGCCAGGCGACGAGCGCGTCCCAGGGTGGCAGCTCGGCCAGCCCCTCGGCGGAGTGGCACAGCGCCCGGACCTCCTCGACGTAGACGGCCTCGAACAGGTGCCGGCGGGTCGGGAAGTTGCGGTAGAGCGTGCCGATGCCCACGCCGGCCCGGCGGGCCACGTCCTCCAGGGAGGCAGCCGCACCGTTCTCGGCGAACGCCTCGCGCGCCGCCGTGATCAGGGCGTCGTAGTTACGCCGCGCGTCGGCCCGCTTGGGCCGCTGCGCGAAGACCTCGGGCGCCTGCCCCGCGCTGGTCATGACGTGCGTCACCTCACCCTGGTTGCATCCGGAGGGAACCCTCCGCTAGCTTAGTGGAGGCACCCCTCCGGAACCCCGGAGGCTTGCCTCCGGTTACTTTACCTCGTGACCCGCCCGATCGCCGCCTGGCCACCCGATCGCCCGGATCCCGACAGACCTCCCGTCACAGACGACGGGCGACAAGCCTTCAATCCCGTACGTGAACAGGGAGTTTTCTCTCGTGGCAGTGACCTCCCGACGCGGCTCGCGTCGGCTCACCTTCACCGTGCTCGCGGCCGGCGCCGGGTTCTTCGCGATGCTCCAGTCGCTGATCACCCCGGTGCTGCCGACCATCCAGCAGGACCTGCACACCTCCCAGAACACCGTGACCTGGGTCCTGACCGCCTACCTGCTCAGCGCGTCGATCTTCACGCCGATCCTCGGGCGCGTCGGCGACATGGTCGGCAAGGAGCGGATGCTGGTCGTCTCGCTCGCCGCCCTCGCCCTCGGCTGCCTGCTCGCCGCCATCGCGCCGAACATCGGCGTTCTCATCCTGGCCCGGGTCGTGCAGGGCATCGGCGGAGCGGTCTTCCCGCTGTCGTTCGGCATCATCCGCGACGAGTTCCCGGCCGCTCGGGTCTCCACCGCGGTGGCCGCCATCTCGGCGATCGTCGCCGTCGGCGGCGGCCTGGGCATCGTGCTGGCCGGCCCGATCGTCAGCACGCTGGACTACCGCTGGCTGTTCTGGATCCCGATGGTCGTGGTCGGGCTGACCGCCGTGGCCGCCCACCTGTTCGTGCCCGAGTCGCCGGTCCGTACCCCCGGTCGGATCGACTGGCGTGCCACCCTGCTGCTCTCCGGTTGGCTGGTCGCGCTGCTGCTGCCGATCAGCCAGGGCGCGGCTTGGGGCTGGACCTCCACCCGGGTGCTCGGTCTGCTGGCGCTGGCCGTGGTGCTGCTGGTCGGCTGGCTGGTCACCGAGCTGCGGTCGAAGAACCCGCTGATCGACATGCGGATGATGCGCCTGCCCGGCGTCTGGACCACCAACCTGGTCGCCCTGCTCTACGGCGCGTCGATGTTCTCCGTCTACGCGTTCCTCCCGCAGTTCCTCCAGACCCCGACCGCGGCCGGCTACGGCTTCGGGGCGAGCATCAGCCAGGCCGGTCTGCTCATGCTCCCGATGGTCAGCGCGATGTTCGTCGCCGGCATCATCGCCGGGCGGCTCCAGGCCATCTTCAGCGCCAAGGCGCAGCTCGCCACCGGTGCCACCTTCAACGTCGCCGCCTCCGCGATGCTCGCCACCGCGCACGACACCCGCTGGGAGGTCGCCATCGCCGGTGGCCTGGTGGGTCTCGGCATCGGCCTGGCGTTCGCCTCGATGGCCAACCTGATCGTCGCCAGCGTGCCGGCCAGCCAGACCGGCGTGGCGACCGGCATGAACGCCAACATCCGCACCATCGGCGGCGCGATCGGCGCGGCCGTGGTCAGCGGCGTGATCACCGCGCACCCGCAGGCCAACGGCCTGCCCCGGGAGGCCGGCTTCACGATGGGGTTTCTCGTCCTCACGGCGATCGCCCTGGCCGCCGCGCTCGCGGCCCTCGCCGTCCCGTCCGCCCGGCGGGCGTCGGCCGGTCGCCGGCCGTCCGCCGCGACGATCGTCGAGTCGGAGCTAGCCGGCGAGTTCGCCACCGTGCCAGCGACCCGCTGAGGGAACGTGTCGCAGCCCGGGCGGTTCGCCGCCCGGGCTGCTCCATGTTCGGGAGTACGCTGGCCGCTCCCCCACCCACCGTCCGTCGTCTTTTCAGGATGCGCCCATGTCCGAGTTGCTGACCGCCGACCGCATCGAAGAGATCAGCGCCCTGGGCGCCGAGAGCCCGGACCCGGCCGCGCTCGTCGCCGAACTGGTGGGCGCCGTCGACGGGGGGCGGGTCGCGGACCCCGACGACACCGGGTACGCCCTGCTGGTCGCCGTGGACATCCTGGAACAGGCCGGCGACCTGGCCGACGCGCTCACCCTGGCCACCCGCGCCGTCGCCGAACAGCCCGACGACAACGCGTACGCCCGAGCGGTGCGCGGCGGACTGCTGCTGCGCCTCGGGCGTACCGACGAAGGCATGGCCGAGCTGACCGCCCTGCGTCCGCTGCTGGAGACCGAGCCCAAGTCCATGTACCTGATCGACGAGCTGGCCGAGTCCGGCCACGGCGACACGGCGGTGGAATGGCTCACCGGGGCGCTGGACGCCATCCTGGAACGGACCCGCACCCAGCAGCACGAATCCGAGGACGCCCAGGACGAGGCCGCCGCCATGATCTACGGCCTGGCCCAGCAGCGGCACGACCTGCGCGAAGAGCAGGGCCTACCCCACGACGAGTACGACAACCTCGCCGACCGGCTGCGCGCCGCGAGCACCCACGCGCTCGACGCCCTCGACGACGGCCCGGCGACGCTGCTGTTCTGGCCGCAGACGGAGTTCACCGCGCTGCTGCTGCGCTGGCCCACTCTCATCGACAGCTACCCCGCCACCTGGGACGAGCACCGCGCCCAGCTCGAACGCGCCCTCGTCGACGCCTCCGGGCTCGGCGGCGCGGACCTGGGCGTGGTCGTCGGCACGGTCGCCGACCTGGCGGCCTTCGCCGAACGCACCGGAGGCGACCCCACCAGCGAGGAAACCCTCGACGAGTACGCCGACAGCCTCGACGAGGCCGGCGTGACAGCCTGGCCGCCCGGCCGCAACGACACCTGCTGGTGCGGGTCCGGCGCCAAGTACAAGAAGTGCTGCCTGCCGCGCTCGCGCGCCTGATTGTTCCGGGCGCTCTGACCCCGACGTATGGTCGATGCGTCCGTTCGACTCGACGATGAAGGCGATGGCGTGACCACACACGAGCAGCACGAGACGGTCGAGGACAGCCCGGTCGGCTGGGTCGCCAGCCACATCCGGCGCTACGTGCGGACCGACGGCGCGGACGGGGGCACCTTCCACGGCGTACCCTCGCTGCTGCTCACCACCCGCGGACGCCGATCGGGCAAGCTGCGCCGCACGGCCCTGATGTACGGGCGCGACGGTGACAACTACCTGCTGGTGGCGTCCAACGGCGGCGCGGCCAAGCACCCCGCCTGGTACCTCAACCTGAGCACCGACCCGGCGGTGGAGATCCAGGTCGGTGCGGAGCGGATCGTTGGCCGGGCCCGGACCGCGACCGGCGAGGAGCGCGTCCGGCTGTGGCCGGTGATGACGAAGGTTTTCCCCACGTACGCCCGCTACGCGAAGGAGACCGACCGCGAGATCCCGGTCGTCGTCATCGAACGGGAGCCCACCATCGATTGATGTCCCTCAGTGCCGGGGAGGGCTAGGGTGACGGCAGGTAGGCACCCACTCCGGCAAGGAGGACCTCGTGCGCCGCATCATCACCACCATCGCACTGCTCGGGCTGTCACTATCCGTCATGCTGGCGCCGACGCCGGCGAGCGCGGCGAGCACCGTCGACGTCACGTCCGCGACCCTGGTCGCACGCGGCGTCGCCGTGGACATCACCCTCACCGTGACCTGCCCAGCCGGCCTGTCCGGCGCGACAGAGCTGATCGTTCGCCAGCGGTCGGGCGACCGGGTCGCCTACGCGTCCGGCTGGGCGCCCCTCAGCAGCTGCACCGGCGAGCCGCAAGCCGTGCCCGGGAGAGCGTGGGTGGAGGGCGGCGGACTGGTTCTCCACAAGGGTGTCGCGCTGATCAGCGGAGGATTCGAACTGTGTAACCAGGACGTCTGCGACTACCCGAACTTCGAGCAGACGTTCCGCATCACCCGCTGATAGACGGCCGCGCCATCGCCGCAGGCCGCCCACGGCGTATCCGGTGATCAGGTGATGAGAAGCAGGTCAGAATCGCCCGACGCCTACGCTTATCACCTGATCACGGGCGTCACAACGGCGTTGAGGAAGGCTTCGACCTCGGGAGAGGTTGCCGAGCGCTGCCACCATCCGTGGTCAGTTTCCCAGCGCTCGGACCTTGGCGATCGTCTCCTGCACATGCTGCTTGGCGGGGTCGCCACCCTGAGACGCCTGCGCGAGCGCCTGACGGTACGAATCGATCATGCCGACCAGCGGACCGGCGGCTACGCCTTCCAGCGCACCGGCGACGAGTGCTCGCGCCTCGGCGGCGTCCTGTGCTGCCGCTGCGGTCTTGGCCTTCGCCTCGTCCAGCTTCTGCGACGCCGCCGCCAGCCTCGCGATGATCTGTGCTGCGCTCACGCGCACCTCCCCATGTTCGACCATCGCCTCCACCACCGCGCCGGCAGAGACCACATGGGAGCGTACGAGATCCGCGCACCGAGCGCGACCGGCCGCTAGCTCCCGCGTCACCTCATGGGCAGTGGTCTACTCGCGCGAGCGGCTCCGACGGAATTTGCCCACGGGACCTCGACCGGGTCCGGACGGCAGTAGCGCGACAGGGCGAAAGATCGACACGAGATTGCTGAAGTCGGGGTATCCCGCCGGCACGGACACCCCGATTTCCGCGAAACCGAGTGGATCATGCTCGGGACCAGCCGGGCCGGGTCAGCGCAGGCCGCGGACCAGCAGCAGGTAGGCGCAGTAGGCCATCGGCACCAGCAGGAAGCAGATCAGGAACCCGAGCGGCAGGTAGCGCGGCGGGGTGCCGGCGACCATGGCCGGCCGCCCCCACCGGCCCAGCACCAGGTACCCGCCGAAGAACGCCACCGCCGGCAACCCCGCGCAGATCCACGCGCCGAGGGTGAACCCGTCCACCAGGCCGACCCCGGAGGCGAGCACCAGGATCAGCACGAGCACCCCGGCGGCGGCCCCGCACCCGGCGTAGACGGCGACCGCCCGCGCCAGCGGTGACCACGTCGGCAGCAACGCCGGCCGCTGGGCCAGCAGCTCCGCCTGCTGCCCGTGCCGGTCGGCCTCGTCGGCCATCCGCCGGGCCAGCTCCAACTCCACCGCCGGGTCGGCCGCCGCCGCGCGCTGCGCGGGCACCCCGCCGCCCGCCGGGCTCACCGTCGTCGGCAGCGCCAGCCGCGCCTCCCCCGCCGGCAACTGGGGGTACGCCCCGACCCCCGACCGCCCCGGCGCGCCGGCTGCGCCGGCGGGTCCCCCGTCCCCGGTTCCGGGCGCGGTGGGAGCGCCGGCAGCGAAGGGCGGGCCGGAGCTGGGCGCGGTGGGCGCCCCGGCGCCGGACGGCGGGCCGGGCCAGGCGGCGGTCTCACCCGGCGTCCCCGAGCCAGGGGCAGGGGCAGCGGGTGGCTGGTCGATGCCGATGGCTCGGCCGAGCTGGTCGAGGCGCTGCCCCTGGGCGGTCAGCCGCTGCTGGAGGTAGTCGACGGCGGCGTGCAGGTCACGGCGGCGCGCGGACTCGGCGGCGGCGTGCTGTTCCCCGGCGCGGTGCTGCGCGGAGAGTTGCCGGGCCAGCGCCGCGTACTCCTCGAAGGACACTGTCACCGCTCCCCGTCCGGCTCGTGCCCGTCGCCGACGAACGGGACGATCAGCCGGATGCGCTGGTCGTGCCGGTCGATCAGCAGCGCCCGGTCGGGGCGGGGCGTGTAGGCCAGGTCGTGCGCTCCGAGGTGCAGGGCCAGCTCGGCGCCGGGCACGTTGAGCGCGACCAGGCAGGCGACGTCGTCGCGGTTCTGGGTGCCGCCGAGGTCGTCGGCGAGCCGGCGCAGCCCCCGCCACCAGCCGAGCAGGTGCACGCCCTGCCCGGGGCCCTGACGCAGGACGGTACGCAGGTCGTCCAGGCCGGAGCGGAAGGTGCCGGGGTCGGTGGCCCCGAGGACGGGCGCGGCGGCGTCCATGCCGAACACCACCAGGTACTCGCGGCTGGCGGGCTCGGCGGCCAGCGCGGCGATCCGGTCGCGCAGCCCGACCGCGTCGAGGCGCTGCACCGGGTGACCGGCGGCCCGCAGCAGCGTCTCGGTGTCGTCGGCGACCGGGTCGGCGACGTCGACCAGGCAGGCCAGGTGGAATCGGGCGTCGCCGGGGGTGTGCTGGCGGGCCAGGCTGAGCGTCGCGGCGCGCAGCACGTCCGCGCCGGTCGGCGCGGTGCCCACCACCGCGAGGTGCCGGCCGGGGGTGGTGTCCATCAGGAACAGTGCGGTGGTGCCGTGCACGTCGACGGTTCGGCCGACCAGGGCCATCGGGCGTCGGCCACCGGGTCGCAACCCGGCGAACGTGGCGTCGTCCTCGATCCGCGCGGCTTCGTACCCCTTGAAAACCGCTGGTGCCCGCGAGCCCGGCGGGCGGGCCTGCCACAGCTCGTGGCGTAACGCGGCGAGGTCCGCTGCGGCGGCGTGCGCGTCGGGGAAGCGCAGCACGGTGTCCGCACCGACCGCGCCGGCGGCGGTGTTGACCACGGCCGAGCCGACCGGCAGGGCCGCGGCGGCGTCGTTGAGCTGGTCGAGCACCCCGCCACCGCCGGGCAGCGCCACCCGCAACGCGAACTGCCCGAAGATCGCCTCGGCCCGCCCGTAGAGGGCTTCGATGCCGGTCATACTCTGGCTGGCCAGCACCAGGTGGATGCCGTACGAGCGGCCCTTGCGGGCCAACTCCTCCAGCAGGTCGACGGACTCGCGGGCCAGCGCGTCGTTGCCGGCGAGCAGCACGTGGAACTCGTCGATGACCGTCACGATGCGCGGCAGCGGGTTGTCGCGGGGCAGGTCGGCGAGCTTGGTGACGCCGTGCCGTTTGAGCGCGGTGGCCCGGCGCTGCGCCTCCCGGCGCAGTTCGCGCAGCACCGCGAGACCGTACTCGCGGTCCGACTCGATGCCGACGGCACGGGCGTGCGGCAGCCAGGACGGGTCCCGGCCGGTGGGCACGAACTCGGTGAAGCTCACGCCCTCCTTGAAGTCGAGCAGGTAGAGCTGCAACTCGGCCGGCGAGTAGCGGGCGGCCAGCCCGTAGAGGACGTCGAGCAGGAAGACGGTCTTGCCGGCGCCGGTGCGCCCGCCGACCAGCCAGTGCGGGGTGGCGTCGTCGAAGGCGAGCGTCAGCGCGGTGTCGAAGGCCGCGGCCGACCCGCCGCCGCCGGCTCGGCCGATCACCGTCCGCAGGCCGTTGCCGGCGGACTCGGCCCAGCGCCGCTCGGGCAGCAGGTCGGTGAAGGGCAACGCGTCGGCGCGACGGGTGGCGGTGCCGAGGTGCTCGGCGAGCGCGCGTACCGAGGCGGGCGGCGGGTCGCCGTCGAGCAGGACGGGTGCGGCGAGCCCGCTGCCGTCGGCGCTGAACGGGGTGCCGGGCGGGTCGCCGACGTGCGCGTACCCCTGGTTGAGCCGGACCGCGGTGGTGCCGCCCAGCGGCGGCGCGGTCTCGCCGGGCAGCCGGGACGGGTGGCCGGCGAGCAGCACGCACACGGCGGCGGCCGGGCCGGCGTGGGTGAGCGCGGCGAGCCGGGCCAGCTCGCGCGGCGGCGGCGCGGCGGTGGCGACCACCACCAGCAGTCGGCGGGCGGCCGGCTGACCGTGCTGCGCGGCGCGGGCGTGCTGTTCGGCGGCGTCCAGCAGCGCGGCCACCTCGGCCTCGCCGGTGGCCGGCGGGTCGAGCACCCCGGCGTCGAGCAGTGGACGCAGCGGACCGAAGGTGGCGCCGAGCGCGGCGGTGTCGATGCCGGCGACGCGGACCTGACCGGGCGGCGCGGTGGCGACCAGCCGCAGCACCAGCGCCCGCAGCAGCCCGGCGACCTGCGGGTCCCGGGCGTCGGTGTCCAGGGCGAGGTGGTGGCCGCCGCCCAGCGGGACCAGCACCGGAAAGCCGCCGTCCGACGTGGACGCCTCACCGACCCGCACCGCGGCCGGCTCGTCGGTCAGCGGCGTGACGCCCGGGGCGGGGGTGGCCAGGGCAGCGCCGAGGCGGGCGAGGCGGGCCACCAGGTCGTCGGCGCCGGCCGGCGCGACGGCGGTCGGCGTCGCCCCCAGGACACCGCGGGCAGTGTCCAGATGCGCCCGAGCCGCCCGGTGGGAGTTGACCGCCTGCCCGTACGCCGACGCGAGCCTGCCCACCCTCTGCCCCCAACGCCACGGCCGCCTGGTCCCAGGAACCCTAACGGACACCGGCGGCACCCGGACAGTCCTGCGAGGACGTGTCACGCCGGACCGGTCAGGCAGGGCCGCACGCCGCCGGGTCGGACGCTTCGGCCGCCCCGCAGCGGAACACCTCCACCGGCGCCCTCGCCACGTCGGGCACCTGCTCCACCCGCATCAGGGCCAGCCGCTTGTCGACCGGCTCCCCCGACTCGGAGGTGAACCGGATCAGCCCGGCCACCCCCGGGTAGCCCTGCCCGGCGTTCTGCCGGAGCACCTCCGCGTGCACGCCCACCGGATTGACCGAAGCCGGCTCCCAGCGTTGCCGGGGGTCGGCGTGGTGCAGCCGGGCGGCGAGGCTCTCCACCGCCCGGACCAGCATCATCGACGCGTCGTAGGCGAGGCTGACCCGCTCGCCGACCTGCTCCTCCTCGGCGCCCGGCCGGCAGCGCGGCGGGTCGAGCAGGTCGTCGGCCTGGATCCAGGACAGGAAGCTGGCCCGCGCGTCGTCGCGGCGGTCCTGCGCGGCCCGCAACGCCGCGCAGGTGGCCAGGGCCGCCTTCGAGACGTACGTGACGGGCAGGTTGCCGGGCGCGGCGGCGCGCAGCCCCGGGTTGGCCATGTACCGGTTGGCCGAGTCGTCGGCGACGAGGTGTCGGGGCGGGTTGCCGCCGCACTCGCGCAGCGCCCGCAGGAAGCCGTCGAACTCCGACCATCGACCGGCGTAGAAGAGCAGCCCGGGGTAGCCGCACTCGTCGGTCAGCCGCTGCCCGGTGCGCCACTCGTTGAGGCGGGTGATCCGGGGGCCGAACTGTTGTCGGAGCCCGTCGACGAGGGTGCCCACGTAGAGGTCCTCGGTGAGCGAGCTGCCCTCCAGGGTGGTGTAGAAGACGTGCGCCTCGTCGACCTTCAGCACCTGCTTGGCGTACGCGTCGACCAGCTTCACCTGGTCCTTGTTCGGCGCGGAGATCTGGAGGTAGAGGCGGGAGTTGGCGTCCATCTTGTCGGCGGAGAGGGTGGGCGCCAGCACCGGCAGCCCGACCTGGTTCAGCTCGCGCAGCGCGCGGGCGGTGCTGCTGCGGCTCTCCACCAGCCCGACCACCCCGAGCACCGTGGGGTCGTCCCGGGCCAGCTCGGCCAACATCGCCACGGCCCGGTCGGCGTAGATCATCTGCCGGCCACCGTTGGCCACCACGATCCGCAGCAGCGCCGCGCCGTCGGCGCCGGCCGACTCCTTCAGCAACGCGTACTGGGCGGTGGCCATCCCTTCGAGCTCCTCGCGCTCGGAGACGTACGACTCCTCGTCCGCGCGCGTTCGGTTGCCGGTGAGAGTGCCGAGGTAGACCAGGGTGAGGAAGGGCCGACGTCGGTCGCTGCGCTGCCAGACCTCCTCGGCGGCGCGGTTCTGCGCGAAGATGCGCCGTTGGACGGTGCGCAGCCGGTCCTGGCCGGGGTCGTTGTTGAACACCTGCGCGGCGCTGTCGCTGTAGCCGACACACTCGCCGCTGGCGGCCACCTCGACCGACACCTGACCGGTGAGCGAGGGGTGACAACCCGGCCCCCACCGGCTGGCCACCCAGAGGCCGAGCGTCGCCACCAGCACCACGCAGAGCGCCGCCGGCAAGAAGCGCCGCGACCACCACGGCGGCTCGGGCGCGGAGAAGGGCCGCAGTCCGCCACGGGACGGTGGGCCGGTGTCGGTCTCGTCCGGACGCAGCGCCACCAGCCAGGTGGCCGGGCGGCGCAGCCGCCGCATCTCCGGCAGCGCCTCGGCCCACTCGTCGTACGCCTCGTCGGCCTCGGTCAACGGGTGCGGTTCGGGCAGGTCCGGTGGGGGTTGCCCGCCGGACGCGACGATCAGCAGCGGGTCGTTGCGGCCGGTCTCGGTGCGGACGTCGCCGATCAGGCGGACCAGTTCCCCGCCGACGTTGCCGGGGGCGACGTGATCGAGCAGCAGCGCCGGGTACGCGGTGCGCCGCCAATCCGACGGACGCCACGGCCGACGCCGGTACGCCTGCCGCAGATCCTCCAGGAACGCGTGCAGCAGCAGCTTGTTGACCTGGTCGGGTTGCTCCCCGTCGCGCCAGCCCGCGGTGAGGCGCTCGGCGAAGCCGAGGAAGGTGACCGACTGCCGGGGCGCCAGGTACTGCTGACGCATGAACCAGTTGTAGTGCCGCCCGAGCACCGGCACCCGACCGGAGACGGCAGCCCGGAAGACCACCCCCGGCACGGCACGACGGACCAGCCAGAGCAGCACCTGCGAGACGATGCTGACCGCGTCACCGCCGGACGGCAACGCCTCCGGCGTACGTGGGCCCCGGCGGTCGCGCAGCCGGCGGACCAGGGCCGCGCGGCTGTCGTCGGCGTCGATGCCCAGGCTGAGGCTCTGCTGCATCAGCCAGTCGGCGAGCGGATAGTGCCGGAAGCGCAGTCGGGCGGCGCCGAATGCCTCCAGGGAGAGCTGCCGGTGCAGCTCGCGCAGCAGCGCCGGCACGTCCCCGGCACCGGGTGGCACGTCGGCGTCCAGCACGGCGTGCGGGACGCGCCGCCGAGGGCCCTGGCCGAGGAACCGGCGCAGCGGCACCATCAGATCCGCGGTGTCGGAGCGGACCAGCCACAGCAGCGGCAGTCGACGGTCACCGCGGCGGGGTCGCCGCAGCAGCCGGGCGAGCAGCGTGAACAACTCCACACCGCCGGGCGGCAGCCGCTCCCGGCCGGCGGTTGACTGCCGTTGGCCGATCAACTCCCGCTTGGGCAACTCCGAGCGTCGCACGCGTCACCTCCGATCAACTCAGTGTGACCTTGCGGCGCAAGGCGCGCCAGAGGCCGGCGACCGACCAGGGGTGTGGCGGGCCGGCGACGTTCACAGTTGTCGATTAGGTTGGCGTGGCGAACACCCGATGGAGGGAGTCCACCCCGTGCGACGAGTCCTCACGGCGGCCACCACCGCCCTGACCCTCACCACCGCCGGCACCATGCTCGCCGGCACCCCCGGCCAGGCCGCACCGACGGCCTGGGGCCGTCCCGTCGTCTCCGCAGCGCCGCAACCCGGCGCGCCCGGACTGGGCGACAGTTACTTCCCCGACTACGGCAACGGCGGCTACGACGTCGAGCACTACGACGTCCGGCTGCGCTACGAACCGGCCACCGATCTGCTCACCGGCACCACCACCATCCTCGCCACCGCCACCCAGGACCTCTCGGCGTTCAATCTGGACTTCCTGCTCGACGTCGAGTCGGTCCGGGTCAACGGTTGGGCGGCGAGCACCAGCACCGCGGGGGTGCACGAGTTGGTAGTCACCCCGGCCCGCACGGTGACCCGGGGTCAGCAGCTCACCATCGTCGTGCGTTACTCCGGCGTCCCGTCGGAGGCCCTGGTCGACGGTTACACCGGCTGGACACGTACCGACGACGGCGCCCTCGCCGTCAACGAGCCCGAGTCGGCGTGGTGGTGGTTCCCGAGCAACGACCACCCGCTGGACAAGGCCACCTACGACATCTCGGTGTCGGTGCCCACCGGCGTCGAGGTGATCAGCAACGGCGTGCAGCCGAGGCCGCCGCTGGCCGAGGCCGGCAACCGGACCCGGTGGATCTGGCGGACCACCTCCCCCACCGCCACCTACCTGGCGTTCATGGCCATCGGCCAGTACGACATCGTCACCGACACCACCCCGAGCGGTCAGCCGGTGATCAACGCGTACAGCACCTCGCTGGGCGCCCTCGGGCCGGCCGCGCGGGCCAGCATCGAGCGGACCGCCGAGATCGTCGACTGGGCCAGCGGGATCTTCGGCCCGTACCCGTTCGAGGCGCAGGGCGGCGTGGCCGGGCCGGTCGACGGCATCAGCTTCGCGCTGGAGACGCAGACCCGACCGGTGTACGGGCCGGGCTTCTGGCGACGCGGCGCCAACACCTATGTGGTGACGCACGAGCTGGCCCACCAGTGGTTCGGCGACTCGGTCTCGGTGGCCGACTGGCGCGACATCTGGCTCAACGAGGGCTTCGCCTCGTACGCCGAGTGGCTCTGGTCGGAGGAGCAGGGCGAGGGCACCGCCCAGGAGGTCTTCGACTTCACCTACGCCAGCTACCCGGCGGACGACGGGTTCTGGCAGGTGTTGCCCGGTGACCCGGGTGCCGGTCGGGTCTTCGACAACGCCGTCTACGACCGGGGCGCGATGACCCTGCACCAGCTGCGGCTGGCCGTCGGCGACGACGCGTTCTTCGAGATCCTGCCGACCTGGACGGCCGAGCACCGGTACGGCAACGGCACCACCGAGCAGTTCCAGGCCCTGGCCGAGCGGATCTCCGGGCTGGACCTGGACGAGCTGTTCACCACCTGGCTGTTCACCGCCGGCCGGCCCGACGTGGCCAGCGCCGCCCGCAAGGCCGCCCCGCCGACCGAGCCCAGGTCCTGGGCCAAGATCCGCGAGGCCCATCACCTGATGTCGCACTAGGAATCTCGACCGGGCTGAAGATCCGCGCAACGTCAGGGATGTAGGTGCCTCCGCAGCACCCGAGGCACCCCTTTCCCTGGTGTTGCGCGGATCTTGGCTTGGGGCTCAGGATGGCGTCGCCCGGTCCCGGAAGCGGGCCGCCGAGGGTGAGCGCTGTCTCAGCGGTTCGGCACCGGCGCGGCGGTGGCCAACTGCCGGAGCCGGACCGCGCCCGGCCGAACCCCACCGACGTCGGGGGCGATGACACAGACCGCCCCGGTGGGCCGGACGATGCGGGCGGCCCGGAACGCCGCTCGTCGTACCGGATGGCGGGGCCGCGGCACGACCAGCGCGAGGGTCGCCGCGCGGCCGCGCTGCCGGTCCAGGGCGACGGCCGCCGCCGCCGTGGCGATCGCCGCGGCGGCTCCGGCGAGGACGAGCGTCTGCCGGGGGCCGGCGTGTTCGGCGAGCCAGCCGAGCAGCGGGGCGCCGACCGCGGCGGAGACCGAACCGGTGACCGCCAGGGCGGCGAGCACCCGGCCCCGCATCGCGCCGTCGGTGTCGAGCTGGGCGCGGGTGCCGACGGTGGTGTCGATGACCACCGCGGCGGCGGCGATCGGCAGGATCACCGCGGCGAAGCTCCAGGTGCCCGGTGCGAGGCCGGCGACGATCTGCAACCCGCTGGCGAGCAGCCCCGCGACGACAAGCGTCCGGTAACCCAGGGAACGCCGCCGGGCCGCGACGAGCGCACCCACCACCGTCCCGACCGCGAACACGGTCGACAGCACGCCGTACCCGGAGGCGCCGGCGTCCAGCGGCCCGTCGCTCATCGCGGCCATGGTCACCTGGTAGTTGCGGCCCAGGCTGCCGAGCACGAACGACAGGCCGAGCGCGAGGAGCAGCACCGGCTGCCCCCGCAGGTAGACGAACCCGGCGCGAACGCCGCCCCGGTTCCGTCCGCCGTCCGGGGCCGGAAGGCCGGGCACGGCTGGCGGGCGTACGGCGAACAGCGCCACCACCACGGCGGCGAAGCTGGCCGCGTTGATGCCGAAGAGCAGGGCGGGGCCGACGGCGGCCACCACCACGGCACCGAGGCTCATGCCGAGGATCCGGCCGGCGGAGTTGGTGAGCGAACCGAGCGCCAGGGCGTTGCCCAGCGTCTCCCGGTCGACGAGGCTGGCGGCCCAGCGCCCCATCACCGGGCCTTCGATCGCCGAGACGGCACCGCTGGCCAGGGAGATCGCGAAGATCAGCGGCAGGCCACCGACCCCGGTCAGGGCGACCGCCGCCAGTCCGGCGGCGAGCGCCGCGTGGGCGCCCTGGGCGGCGATCAGCAACGGGCGGGCCGGCAGCCGGTCGGCCAGCACACCGCCCCAGACGCTGAGCAGCAACGTGGGCGCCGCCTGGAGCAGCACGGCGAAGCCCATGGACGTCGCCGAGCCGGTTTCCTTCAGGACGTACCAGTTGACCCCGAGGACCTGCATCCAGGTGCCGATGACGGAGACGAAGCCGGCGAGCGCCCAGATCCGGTAGTTGCGGTGGCGCAGCGCGGCGAAGGTGGCACCTCTGGCCACGACGAACCTCCAACGATCGGCAGCATGATCATTCATGCCGATCGCGGCGCGGTTCGGCAGCCGGCAAGTCTTGCCGACCTAAACCTTTTTGCCCATATTTGTGAGCGGCTTCACCAGCGGGAATGTCCGGTCGGCGCGGCAGCAACCTGCCGCGCCGACCGGACGTCCTCAACTCACCGAGCGGCGAGAGCCTGCGTGGCCGGGCCCACCGGGGCCGGCAGCACACCAGCACCGCCCAGATAGCCGTGGATGGCGGCGGCGGCCGCCCGCCCCTCGGCGATGGCCCAGACGATCAGCGAAGCGCCCCGGTGCATGTCACCGGCCACGAACACCCCGTCGGCCTCGGTCTGCCAGTCGTCGCGGGCGTCGATGGCGCCCCGAGGGTTGCGGGCCACACCGAACTGGGCCAGCAGCGGCTGCTGCTCGGTGCCCTCGAAGCCGATCGCCAACAGCACCAGATCGGCCGGCAACTCCCGCTCGGAACCCGGCACCACGGTGACGACCCGCCGGCCATCGTGCTTCTCCACGGTCACCTCGGCGATCCGCACCGCCCGCACCTGGCCGGTGCCGTCGTCCACGAACTCCTGCACCGCCACGGCGAAGACCCGCTCGCCACCCTCCTCGTGCGCCGGGTAGCTGCGCAGCACCCACGGCCAGGTCGGCCACGGATCCCGTGCCTCGTCGCGCTCCTGCGGCGGCTGCGGGTACAGGTCGAGCTGGTGCACGCCCGCGGCACCCTGGCGGTGCGCGACGCCCAGACAGTCGGCCGCCGTGTCACCGCCACCGATGATCACCACATGCTTGCCGGCCGCGTCGATCGGGGTGCCGTCCGGCAACACCGCCCGCGCCAGCCGACGCTCGCCGATGGCCACCACGCCGGCCTGGTCGGTGGCCGCGGTGGCGACCGCGCGATTCGCCGCGACCAGGTGCGCCATCGCCTGGTGTACGCCCCGAAGCGCCCGCCCCGGGGTCTCCGGGGTGTCCCGGCCCTGCAACGCCCCAGCGGCCAGCAGCACCGCGTCGTGCTCGGCGCGCAACTGCTCGGCGGTGACGTCCACCCCGACGTTCACGCCGGTGCGGAAGCGCACCCCCTCGGCGATGAGCTGGGCCAACCGGGCGTCGATGTGCCGCTTCTCCAACTTGAAGTCGGGAATGCCGTACCGGAGCAGGCCACCGATCGCGTCGTCGCGTTCGTACACCGTCACCGCGTGACCGGCGCGGGCCAGCTGCTGGGCGGCGGCGAGGCCGGCGGGCCCGGAGCCGACGACGGCGACCGACCGGCCCGACGGCGCCGGCACCGGGCGGGGGGTGAACCCCCGCGCCGCGGCCGCGTCGGCGATCTCCACCTCGACCTGCTTGATCGTCACCGGTTGACCACCGGAGATGCCGAGCACGCAGGCCGCCTCGCAGGGCGCCGGGCAGAGCCGGCCGGTGAACTCCGGGAAGTTGTTGGTGGCGTGCAGCGACTCCACCGCGGCATCCCAGTTGCCGGTCCGCACCAGGTCGTTCCAGTCCGGGATGCGGTTGCCCAGCGGGCAGCCGTCGTGGCAGAACGGGATGCCGCAGTCCATGCATCGGGTGGCCTGCTCACGGACCAGTTCCTCGCCGGCCGGCGGGTACACCTCCCGCCAGTCGCTGATCCGCACCGGCACCGGGCGGCGGGCCGGCAGGCGCCGGTCGTAGCGCAGGAAACCGTTCGGGTCAGGCACGTGCCACCTCCTGGGCAGCCACCCGCGGGGCGGGCGGCACCGGCGCGGCGGGTGCGCTGAGCGCGCCCATCACCGCGTCGTCGACGTCGCGGCCGGCTGCTTCGGCGGCCCGCATGATCTCCAGCACCCGGCGGTAGTCGCGGGGTACCACCGCGGTGAACTCGGCAACCGCCTCCGGCCACCGCTTGAGCAGCTCCTCGGCGACCGCCGACCCGGTCTCGGCCACATGCCGTTGGACCAGCTCGTGCAGGAGCGACTGCTCCTGCTCGCCCAGCGGCATCAGGTCGACCAGCTCCGCGTTGACCCGGGCCCGGTCCAGGTGGTGCACGAAAGCAGTGCCGCCGGACATGCCGGCCGCGAAGTTCCGGCCGGTCGCGCCGAGCACCACCACCGTGCCGCCGGTCATGTACTCACAGCCGTGGTCGCCGACGCCCTCGACCACGGCGATCGCGCCGGAGTTGCGCACCGCGAACCGCTCCCCCACCCGGCCACGCAGGAAGACCTCGCCCGCCGTGGCCCCGTACAGGATGGTGTTGCCGGCGATGATCTGATCCTCGGCCCGCTGCCCCGGCTCGGCGTCCGGGTCGAGGAACGGCGCGGCGGCGTCCGGACGGACGATGAGCCGGCCCCCGGAGAGGCCCTTGCCCACATAGTCGTTGGCGTCGCCGTGCAGGCGCAGGGTCACCCCGCGCGGCAGGAACGCGCCGAACGACTGCCCAGCCGTGCCGTGCAGCACGAACTCGATGGTGTCCTCGGGAAGGCCGGCGCCGCCGAAGCGACGGGTCACCTCGCCGCCGAGCATCGCGCCGACGCTGCGGTGCTCGTTGCGCACCGCCACCTCGACCCGCACCGGCGCCCCATCCTTCAGAGCCGGACGGGCCAGCGCGATCAGCTCGTTGTCGAGCGCCTGCTCCAGGCCGTGATCCTGGGCGCGGATCCCGCGTCGGGCCGCACCGGCGGGCAGCTCCGGCAGGTGCAGGACGGGTGCCAGGTCCAACCCGTGCGCCTTCCAGTGCGTCACCGCCGGAAGCACGTCGAGCAGCTCGGACTGCCCGATCGCCTCCTCGATCGACCGGAAGCCCAGCTCGGCTAGGTAACCCCGGACCTCCTCGGCGAGGAAGAGGAAGAAGTTCTCCACGAACTCCGGCTTGCCGGTGAAGCGCTCCCGCAGCACCGGATTCTGGGTGGCGATGCCGACCGGGCAGGTGTCCAGGTGGCAGACCCGCATCATCACGCAACCCTCGACGATCAGCGGCGCGGTCGCGAAGCCGAACTCCTCAGCGCCGAGCAGCGCCGCGATCAGCACGTCTCGGCCGGTCTTGAGCTGGCCGTCGACCTGCACGGTGACCCGGTCGCGCAGCTTGTTGAGCAACAGCGTCTGCTGCGCCTCGGCCAGCCCCAGCTCCCACGGGGTGCCGGCGTGCTTGAGCGAGTTCATCGGGGAGGCGCCGGTGCCGCCGTCGTGGCCGGAGATCAGGATGACGTCCGCCTTGAGCTTCGCCACCCCGGCGGCGACGGTGCCGACGCCGACCTCGCTGACCAGCTTGACGTGCACCCGGGCCGCCGGGTTGACGCACTTCAGGTCGTGCACCAGCTGGGCGAGGTCCTCGATGGAGTAGATGTCGTGGTGCGGCGGCGGGGAGATCAGACCCACCCCGGGGGTGGCGTGCCGGGTCCGGGCGATCCACGGCCAGACCTTGTTGCCGGGCAGCTGACCGCCCTCGCCCGGCTTGGCGCCCTGGGCCATCTTGATCTGGAGGTCGTCGGCGTTGACCAGGTATTCGCTGGTCACACCGAAGCGGCCGCTGGCGATCTGCTTGACCGCCGAACGGCGGGCCGGGTCGTGCAGCCGCTCGACGTCCTCGCCGCCCTCACCGGTGTTGGACTTGCCGCCGAGCCGGTTCATGGCGATGGCGAGCGTCTCGTGCGCCTCCGCCGAGATCGACCCGTACGACATGGCGCCGGTGGCGAACCGCTTGACGATCTCGGTGGCCGGCTCGACCTCCTCGATCGGCACCGCCGGGCGGACCCCGGTGCGCAGGGTGAACAGCCCGCGCAGCGAGCCGGCCTGCGCCGCGAGCGCGTCGACTTTGGCGGTGTACTGCCGGAAGACGTCGTACTGCCGGCTGCGGGTGGCGTGTTGCAGCAGGAAGACCGTCTCCGGGTTGAACAGGTGCAGCTCACCCTCGCGGCGCCACTGGTACTCGCCACCGACCTCCAGCCGGTCGGAGATGGCGGTGCCGGCCGGCGGCCAGGCCAGCGCGTGCCGGGCGGCCACCTCGGTGTGCACGCCCGCGAGACCCACCCCGCCGATGCGGCTGGGTGTGCCCCGAAAGTAGCGCTCGACCAGCCGGCTGTCCAGGCCGACCGCCTCGAAGACCTGCGCCCCGCAGTACGAGGAGACCGTCGAGATGCCCATCTTCGACATGATCTTCAGGACGCCCTTGCCGAGCGCCTTCGCGTAGTTGCGCACCGCCGCGGCGGGCTCCACCCCGGCCAGCGCGCCAGTGTGGATCATGTCCTCCACCGACTCGAACGCCAGGTACGGGTTCACCGCCGCCGCGCCGTAGCCGATCAGCACCGCCGCGTGGTGCACCTCCCGGCAGTCGCCGGACTCGACGATCAGCGCCGCCTGGGTACGGGTCTGCTCGCGCACCAGGTGCTGGTGCACGGCGGCGGTGAGCAGCAGCGACGGAATCGGCGCCAGGTCGGCGTTGGAGTCCCGGTCGGAGAGCACCAGGATGCGCACGCCGTCCTCGATCGCCTCGGAGACGTGCCGGCAGATCTCGGTCAGCCGCGCCTTGATCCCGGTGGCGCCCTCCCGGATCCGGTACAGCCCGGAGACCCGGACCGCCTTGAAGCCGGGCAGGTCGCCGTCCTCGTCGATGGAGAGGATCTTCGCCAGCTCGTCGTTGTCGATGATCGGGTGCGGGAGCACGATCTGCCGGCAACTCGCGGCATTCGGGTCGAGCAGGTTGCCCTCCGGCCCGATGGTCGACGCCAGGCTGGTCACCAACTCCTCGCGGATGGCGTCCAGCGGCGGGTTGGTGACCTGGGCGAAGAGCTGGTGGAAGTAGTCGTAGAGCAGCCGCGGCCGGGTGGACAGCGGCGCGATCGGGGTGTCCGTACCCATCGAACCGAGCGGCTCGACGCCGGTGCGGGCCATCGGAGCGAGCAGGATCTTCAGCTCCTCCTCGGTGTAGCCGAAGGTCTGCTGCCGGCGGCGCACCGAGTCGTGCGTGTAGACGGTGTGCTCGCGGGCCGGCAGGTCGTTCAGCTCGATCAGCCCGGCGTGCAGCCACTCGCCGTACGGCTGGGCGGCGGCCAACTCAGACTTGATCTCCTCGTCGTGCACGATCCGCCCGGCCACGGTGTCGACCAGGAACATCCGGCCCGGCTGGAGTCGCCCCTTGGCGACCACGTGAGCCGGGTCGAGGTCGAGCACCCCCGCCTCGGAGCCGAGCACCACGAGCCCGTCGTCGGTCTGCCACCAGCGCCCCGGGCGCAGCCCGTTGCGGTCCAGCACCGCGCCGACGATCTCGCCGTCGGTGAACGCCACCGACGCCGGACCGTCCCACGGCTCCATCAGGCTGGCGTGGAAGCGGTAGAAGGCACGCTTCGCCGGATCCATCCCCGGGTCGTTCTCCCAAGCCTCGGGGATCATCATGAGGACCGCGTGCGGCAGGCTCCGCCCGGCCAGGTGCAGCAACTCCAGGACCTCGTCGAAGTTCGCCGAGTCGGAGGCGGCGGGGGTGCAGACCGGGAAGACCCGCCGGATGTTGCCCGGCACGTTGGGCGAGCGCAGCAGCGCCTCGCGGGCCTGCATCCAGTTGCGGTTGCCCCGGATCGTGTTGATCTCGCCGTTGTGGGCGATGAACCGGTACGGGTGCGCCAGCGGCCAGGACGGGAAGGTGTTGGTGGAGAAGCGGGAGTGCACCAGCGCGATGGCGCTGTCCACCCGCTCGTCGCGCAGGTCCGGGTAGAACGCCGGCAACTGGTCGGGCGTGAGCATGCCCTTGTAGACCATGGTGCGGCTGGACAGCGACGGGAAGTACGCCGGGACGCCCCGCTCGGCGGTCTCCCGTTCGGCCTGCTTACGCAGGCAGAAGGCCACCCGGTCCAGCTCGATGCCGCGCAGCGGGGAGCCGGCCGGCCCGTCGGGCGCGTCGGTGAGGCGGTGCGCGGCCAGGAAGAGCTGCCGGACCCGGGGCATCGCCGCCAGGGCGGTCTCGCCCAGGTCACTCGGGTCGATCGGCACGTCCCGCCAGCCGAGCAGGTCGGCGCCCTCGACCAGCGCGTACTTCTCGACCACCCGGCGCGCACGCGCCTCGGCGACATCGTCGTCGGGAAGGAAGACCAGCCCCGTGGCGTACTCGCCGGCCGGGGGAAGCGCGACGTCGGCCACCGCGCGCAGGAACGCGTCGGGCACCTGGATCATGATGCCCGCGCCGTCGCCGGTGTTGGGCTCCGCGCCACGGGCGCCCCGGTGGTCCAGCCGACAGAGCGCGCCGAGCCCGTTGGCGACCACCGAGTGTGAACGCCGCCCGTGCAGGTCCGCCACGAAGGCCACGCCGCAGGCATCGTGCTCCTGCGCTGGGTCGTAGAGGCCCTGGGCGGGCGGACGGGCGTGGGGCGTCGGGGACGCCTGCGGGCTGTGCGGGTGCGGCTGTGCTGTGTCCGCGTACGGCTGAGCCACCGGGCCTCCTGTCGTCACTCAGGTTGGATCATGGTGGGGACGACGTCGGCCCGTGGGTCTATTGAGTCTACGTTAGGGCCGGGGTCGCACGGCCACCCGAGATTGATCACACCGTCCACTGGCTGGGACGTGTAGTCTCGCGCGGTGGATCCGCGACACAAGAACGTCTTCGACCGGTTGGAACGCTTCTACGACGCGGTGCCCCGCGACGTCGCCGGTGCGGAGGATCATGGCGGGCTGGTGCTGTTCGTCCGCGAAGGCGCCGGCTGGCCGTTCTACGCCCGCCCGCGGATCGACGCCACCGAACCACCGTCGCTGGCCGACGTGACCTCGGCGCGCGAGCGCCAGCGGAAGCTGGGCCTGCCGGAAGCCTTCGAGTGGGTGCACGAGACGACCCCCGAACTGCTGGCGGTGGCCCGCTCGGCGGGGCTCAGCGTGCTGGAGGCGCCGCTGATGGTGCTCGACCCGAGCGCGCTGCCCGACCCGGCGACGCTCTCCGACGCGGCGGTGCGGGTGCTGGCAGCGGACTCCCCCGGCTTCGCCGCCGACGTCGCCGCCCGTCGTGCGGTGGCAGCGGTGTCGTTCGCCGCCGCCGGCACCGCCCCCGGTGACGCCGGCCCGGCCGAACGCGACGCCGCCGTCACCGAACTCGAACTGGCCGCGCTCGACGAGGAGCGCGCCCGGATCGCCGACGGCCGACGGATCTCCGCGCTGGCCGGCACGCCGACCGAGGGCGCGCTGGCCAGCGGTATGGCGATGCGGGTGGATGACGTCGCGGAGATCGCCGGGGTGGCCACCCTGCCGTCCGCGCGCCGACGCGGGCTGGGCGCCGCGCTCACCGCCACCCTGGCCCGGGAGCTGCTGGCGGCCGGCACCGAGCTGATCTTCCTCTCCGCCGGCAGCGAGGACATCGCCCGGGTCTACCTGCGGGTCGGCTTCCGCCGAATCGGCACCGCCTGCATCGCCGAACCCGCCGCCCTCATCCCCTGACCTGCCCCGCCACCGGTCAGGCCGGGGGACGCCACTGGGCGGCGGAGGCGGCGGCGCTGGAGAGCAGTCGCGAGTTGATCGTGCCAAGTGCGGCGTCCCGGGCGCGCAGCGCCAACCGGCCCCGGGTCTGGAGCACCGCCGACATCCGCCGGGTCTGCCGGACCACGGTCGCGGCCCGGGGGCGGCGCACCCGGTCGTACGCCTGGACGGCGTCGGGCAGCCGGGCCTCCCGCAGCAGCGACGCGAGTGTGGCGGCGTCCTCGAACGCGAGGCAGGCGCCCTGCCCGAGGTGCGGCGGCATGGCGTGGGCCGCGTCGCCGAGCAGCACCACCCCGCCGGGCCCGACCGGAAAGCCGTACGCCCGGGGCAGCGGGCGCAGCTCGCGAACCTCCTGCTGGACCAGGTCGGCCGGGTCGGTGGCGTCGAGCAGCGCGCCGACCGGCGCGGGCCAGCCCGCGTACCAGCGACGCAGCAGGGCGAGCTGGGTCTCCGGTGGTTCCGGGCGTGGCGCTCCGGCCGCGGTGGCCACCCAGTAGATGCCGCCACGGGTGGACCCACCCGAGGAGCCGCGCTGGCCCAACGAGGCGGCCACGAACCGATAGCCCGCGCCGAGAATCTCGCCGGCCAGCGGCTGGTCGTCGGGGAGTCGAGGCGCTTGATACCAGGGAATGACGGCCCGCCAGGCGGCGCAGCCGGAGCTGATCACCCGGGACTCGGGCGCGAGTTGGCGGCGGATGCCACTGTCCGTGCCGTCGGCGGCGACCACCAGATCGGCCTCGATGGTGTGCCGCCCGTCGCTGACTCCCGGTCGCTCGCCCGGCTCGACGCGGACGTGGCGCACGGTCACCCCGGTCCGCAGTTCGACCCGCTCGCCGAGGCCGGCGATCAGCGCGTCGTGCAGATCCTCCCGGTGCACCACCACCGGCATCCGGTCGGCCGGGATGGGCCGGGGCTGCACGAGCCAGTGCCCGTCCGGGCGACGAATTCCGCCGTCGGGCAACGGGGTGGCGATGGCGGCCAGGCCGGCGCCGAGGCCGAGGGCTTGCAGCGCGCGGACGCCGTTGGGCCAGAGCACCACGGCGGTCGGCTCGGGACGGACCCGTTCGGCGCGTTCCAACAGGGTGACCTGCCAGCCGGAACGGGCCAGCGCGCCGGCCACCGCGAGGCCACCGACCCCTGCGCCGACCACCACCGCGCTTCGCATTGGTGTCGCCCCCGCTCAGCTGTCCCGGTCGGCGGGACGCGCGCCGGTGGCGTCGGCCCGGTCGGTGCGAGCGGGGGCCGGCTCGTCCGCCGGCTCGTCGTCGCTCGACGCGAGGTCGGCGGCGGCCGCGTCGCCGGACGGCTCGCCGTCATCCGGCCGGGAGTCGTCGTCCGCCGGCGGTACGACACCGGTGTCCTGCCAGGCGGCGTACTGCTCCTCGTTCACCACCCGGTAGCCCTCCGGCGCGGCGGCCCGCGCGGGGGTCTCCCGCTCGGAGAGGTCGACCTGGGACAGGTCGGACGTGGGGGGCGGGGTCGTCGTCGCCGCCGCGCCGAGCGGGATCAGGTAGTCCCGAGGGCCACGCACCCGCACGAAGTAGATCAGGGCGCCGACGAAGACCAGGGCGGCGGTCCAGACGTTGAGCCGGACGCCGAGGATCTGGTTGGCCTCGTCGGTGCGCATCAGCTCGATCCAGAACCGGCCAGCGGTGTAACCCATCACGTAGAGCGCGAACGCCCGGCCCCGGCCCAGCTTGAGCCGGCGGTCGAGGATGAGGACCAGGGCCACGACGCCGAGGTTCCACAGCGCCTCGTAGAGGAAGGTGGGCTGGTAGAGACCCGGTTCGAGGATCGGCTGCCCGGCGTCGTCCCGGAGTGCGTGCCCGGGGTTGTCCGGGTCCATCCGATGGATCTCCAAGCCCCACGGCAGGGTGGTCCGGCCACCGAAGAGCTCGTTGTTGAACCAGTTGCCGATCCGGCCGACCGCCTGGGCCAGCGGCAGCCCGGGTGCCAGCGCGTCGGCCACCACGCCGAACGGAATGCCGAGCTGTCGGGCCGCGATCCAGGCACCGACCGCGCCACCGGCGACCGCGCCCCAGATGCCGAGACCGCCCTCCCAGATGGCGAACGCCTTCATCGGGTCCCCACCGGCGCCGAAGTACTTCTCCGGTGAGGTGACCACGTGGTAGATCCGGGCGCCGATGATGCCGGCGGGCACCGCCCAGACGGCGATGTCGAGCACCGCGCCGGGCGCGACGCCGCGCTGCCGCAGCCGGCGCTCCGTCACCCAGCAGGCCAGCACGATGCCGGCGATGATGCAGAGCGCGTAGGCCCGGATCGGCACCGGCCCGAGTTGCCAGACCGCGGTGCTGGGACTGGGCAGGGCCGCCTGGGGGGAGAGCGAGGCGAGGGTCACGGGTGCACACGCTACCGCTGCACACCCCCGCAGCGGCACCCCGGGCCGCTGGAGCGCGCATCCCGGTGACTTCTGGTTTGCACCGTCGTAGGCTCTTTGTCCATGAGCGCGCTCACCTGGGCGGTCGCCGCGGTCGTCACCGACGACACCGGTCGGGTGCTGCTCTGCCAGCAGGGACGCGGGGCGCGCCGCTACGCATTGCCCGGCGGGCGGCTGCGCCCGGCCGAAGGCCCGGTACGGGCGGCCCTACGCGACATCCGCGCGGAGACCGGCTGGGACATCGAGCTGATCGACCTGGTCGGCTTGTACCACCTGACCGGCCCTCCGGGGGAGGCTGCGGCCGGACGCGCCGGGCCGCTGCCGGACGTCCTCGCGCACGTGTTCCGAGCCCGCGCGGCCGGGGTCCGACCCGCTACCGACCCACCGCCGGGCTGCCAGTTGTCCTGGCACTCGCCCGACGCCCTGCCCGAAGTGGTCACCCCACTCACCCGGGCCGCCGTCACCGACGCGACCGCCGGCCGCTCCGGCGTGCTCCGCGAGGTTCCCTGCGTGCGCGCCGCCTCCGCCGCCTCCGCCGCCTCCGCTCCACTGCCGGCAGGTCGCCCAGCCGAGGAGGGCCGGCCGACAACCGGCCAGGACGCGCAGCGGCCGCGGACCGGCCAGGACGGGCGTCCGGGGGCGGTGCAGCCACCGGAGCAGCGCGGCGAGGCTGCGGATCCGTCCCTGCACCCCTGACGGGCCCGCAACCATTCCGAGGTCTGCCGCGTGGTCGCGGGCAGCCTCGCCCCCGGCCCCATCCGATTGACCGTTATACCTGTGAGTCATAGATATGACTCACAGGTATAACGCTCAACAGACAGACATACCCCCGCGCTGCGCGGTCCGGTCGGCCGCCCCGCCGGCACGAGCGCCGAGGGTCCATCCGGACCGAGTTCAGCGGGGCCGGGCTCAACGCGCGGCCAGGCTCAACGCGGGGACGGGCTCAGCGGGTGGGGTTGCGGACGCCCTCGGCGAGTTCGGCACTGAGGGTTCGCAGAGCGGCCAGCCCGTCGGCCTCGGTGGACGCGTCGAGCACGCACCGGACCAGGGCGCTGCCCACGATCACCCCGTCGGCGTAACCGGCGACGGTGCCGGCCTGCGCGCCGGTGCCCACACCCAGGCCGACACCGATCGGCAGGTCGGTGACCGCGCGGGCCCGGGAGACCAGCGTCGGGGCGGCGTCGGAGGTACGCGCCCGGGCACCGGTCACCCCCATCACGGCGGTCGCGTAGACGAAGCCGCGGCAGTGCCGCACCGTCATCGCCAGCCGGGCGTCGGTGGACGACGGCGAGACCAGGAACGTGCGGTCCAGCCCATGCGCGTCCGAGGCGGCCAACCACTCGTCGGCCTCGTCGGGGATGAGGTCCGGGGTGATCAGGCCGGTGCCGCCGGCGGAGGCGAGGTCACGGGCGAAGACGTCCACGCCGTACCGCTCGACCGGGTTCCAGTAGGTCATTGTCACCACCGGAGCGCCGGTGGCCGCCACCGCCTCGATGATGCGCATCGTGTCCGCGGTGCGTACGCCCCCGGCCAGCGCGATGTCACTGGCCCGCTGGATCACCGGCCCGTCCATCACCGGGTCGGAGTAGGGGATCTCCACCTCGATCACGTCGACGCCGGCCTCGACCATGGCGGTCATCGCGGCGATGCTGCCCTCGACGGTGGGGAAACCGGCCGGCATGCAGCCGACCAGCAGTGCCCGTCCGTCGGCGCGGGCCTTGTCGAAGGCCACCCCGATCCGGCTCATCTCACTGCTCCTTGTCGAGGATGCCGAAGTAGTCGCCGGCGGTGTGCACGTCCTTGTCGCCCCGCCCGGAGAGGTTGACCACGATGGTGGGCTCCCGGCCCAGCTCGGCGGCGAGCTTCGGGGCGAGCGCGACGGTGCCGGCGAGCGCGTGTGCGCTCTCGATCGCCGGGATGATGCCCTCGGTGCGGCAGAGCAGCTCGAAGGCGGCCATCGCCTCGTCGTCGGTGACCGGTAGGTAGCTCGCCCGGCCGGTGTCGTGCAGCCAGGCGTGCTCGGGGCCGACGCCGGGGTAGTCCAGGCCGGCGGAGATCGAGTGCGACTCCAGGGTCTGCCCGTCGGCGTCCTGGAGCACGAAGGTGCGGGTGCCGTGCAGCACCCCGGCGGACCCACCGGTGATGCTCGCCGCGTGCCGGCCGGTGGCCACCCCGTCGCCGCCGGCTTCGAAGCCGTACAGCCGCACGGCCTCGTCGCCCACGAACGCGTGGAAGATGCCGAGCGCGTTGGAGCCGCCGCCGACGCAGGCGGTGACGGCGTCCGGCAGCCCGCCGGTGAGATCCAGGCACTGCTGGCGGGCCTCGTCACCGATGCCCCGGACGAAGTCGCGCACCATCGCCGGGAACGGGTGCGGGCCCGCGGCGGTGCCGATCAGGTAGTGCGTCTCGTCGACGTTGGCCACCCAGTCGCGCATCGCCTCGTTCATCGCGTCCTTGAGGGTGCGCGAACCGTTGGTGACCGGAATGACGGTCGCGCCGAGCATCCGCATCCGGGCCACGTTGAGCGCCTGCCGCTCGGTGTCGACCTGGCCCATGTAGACCACGCACTCCAGGTCGAACAGGGCGGCGGCGGTCGCGGTGGCGACACCGTGCTGACCGGCGCCGGTCTCCGCGATCACCCGGGTCTTGCCCATCCGCTTGGTGAGCAGCGCCTGACCGAGCACGTTGCGCACCTTGTGCGCACCCGTGTGGTTGAGGTCCTCCCGCTTGAGCAGCACCCGCGCGCCGACCTTCGCGGAGAACCGCCGGGCCTCGTAGAGCAGCGACGGCGTGCCGGCGTAGTCGCGCAGCAACGCGCCGAACTCGGCCCGGAAGGACTCGTCCGCAATCGCCGTACGCCACGCCCCGTCGAGCTCGTCCAACGCGGCCACCAGGGCCTCGGGAACGAACCGTCCGCCGAAGCGGCCGAAGTGGCCGGCGGAGTCGGGCTGCGGGCCGGCCACCGGGGCCAGCGCGTCGGCGCTCATCGGGAATCCTCTCGGTGGGACGTCAGACCGGCGCGGGCTCAGCGCACCGGCCGGGGCGTTGCCGGGTGGTTGCCGGCGTTGACCAACTCGGCGACCGCCTCGCGGGGGCTCTTCTGGGTGACCAGGCCCTCGCCCACGAGGACCGCGTCGGCGCCCGCGGAGGCGTACCGGATCAGGTCGTGCGGGCCACGAACGCCGGACTCTGCGATCTTGACGACGCTGCTGGGCAGGCCCGGCGCGATCCGCTCGAACACCGACCGGTCGACCTCCAGGGTACGCAGGTCACGGGCGTTGACCCCGATCACCTGCGCGCCGGCCTCGAGCGCGCGGTCGGCCTCTTCCTCGTCGTGCACCTCGACCAGAGCGGTCATGCCCAGCGACTCGATCCGCTCCAGCAGGCCCATCAGGACGTTCTGTTCGAGTGCGGCGACGATCAGCAGAACCAGGTCGGCACCGTGCGCGCGGGCCTCGTGGATCTGGTAGCTGGAAACCACGAAGTCCTTGCGTAGCACCGGCACGGTGACCGCAGCCCGGACAGCCGCCAGGTCGTCCAGCGAACCGCCGAACCAGCGCCCCTCGGTCAGCACGCTGATCGCCCGCGCCCCACCGGCCGCGTAGTCGACCGCGAGGTCGGCCGGGTCGGCGATCTCGGCCAGCCGACCCTTGGACGGCGACGAGCGCTTCACCTCGGCGATCACGGCCACGCCGGGCTTACGCAGCGCCGCGTACGCGTCCATCGGCGGCGGCGCCGCCGCTGCCAGTTCACGGATCCGCTCCAGCGGAACCTGCTCCTGGCGGCGGGCGACGTCTTCACGTACGCCAGCCAGGATCTCGTCGAGCACGCTTACGGACGCTGCCTGGCCGGCCTCGTCCCCCTCCGCGTGCGCATGCTCAGCAGTCACGAACGGACTCCCCTCTCCGGGCGTCATGGGCCGATGCTAGGGGCAGCCGACCGACGCCGAATGCCGGGGGTATGGCGCTGCTCACGAAAAGGGCTGCGGCATAATGGCCGACTTGCCGTAAAGGGGTTGTCACGCAGCGCCACCTCCGGTATCGACCACCGTCACGCGGTATGGAGCCTGGCGGCCGCAGTCAGACCGGGCCGATCCATCGATCATGCCACCAGTTTCCCCTCTGCGCCCGGCCGCAGCGATGTCGATCGATCCTGTGAGCAAGCTCAAGGCCGAACGGACGGTGCCTGGTCATGGCCGAGGCGGGACAGTTGACCGGGCGGTCACCGCGGCGAAACGTCGACCGGCGAGCATCGTCCTCGGGCAGACTCGATGACGCGCCTGCCCCGACCGCAGCAACTCCTCGTGCGAGGTGACCATGAGCATTTCCGAGCCGCACCCGACCATCGGACTGACCACCATCTCGCGGACGGTGGCGTCGCTCGCCGTCGGAGTGGTGCACAGCGTGGAACGGGCCGTGGTGGGCGAGGGACGGATGCGGACGGCACGGGGCAACGCCTGGGAGGCGGTCTGCGCCGACCGGGCCCGCGCCGACCAACGCGCCGAGCTGAACCGCCTGGTCGCCGAACTGACCGCCGCCCGCGCCACCAGTAGCCGCGCCCAGTGGGAGCGCCAGCCGGTCGGCTGACCGCCCGCCGCCGCCGCGTCAGTCAGCCACCGCGGCCACCGCGTCAGCCCGCCAGCGCGTCAGTCATCCGTCGGGTCAGTCGGCCGTGGGGTCCTCGCCCCGGTCCAGTGCGTCCCATGCCTCGGTGGTCCGCCGCCCCGCCAGCGGCGTCGGCGGCCCAGCCGGGTCGCTCTGCGCCGACGCGGCCTCCGGAGCGGTCCGCGCCGGACGTTCGTACCGGGCGCCCATCGCCGGCCAGTCACCGCCGCGCAGCGCCGTCCACCAGCCACCCACGGCGGCCAGCAGGCCGCCGAGCAGGCACAGCGCCGGCCACTGCCGGCTCACCGCGCCGCCCACGTCGGCCACCAGCCCATAGCCGCCGCCGGCCGCCACGGCCAGACCGAGCACGCCGAGCAGCACCCCGAGCACCCGACGCAGGCGGCCCCGGGTGGCCAGCACCGCGCCGCCCCCGGCCAAGGTCACCAGGGCCAACGCCGGCAGCCAGGGCAGCAGGCTCGCCCCGCTGCGGGTGTCGCGCACCGGCGCCAGCGGCGCCGGACGTACCGTCAGCTCGACCGACCAGCTACGCGTCGCGGCCCACAGCGCCAGGCCCGCACCAGCCAGGCAGAGCAGCACGGCGTACGTCAACGCGCGCCGGCCCACGACGGACCGCTCCCCGCCGCTCACGAATTCACCCCTTCGTTCGCGACTGCGGGGCTCCGCTTCGCTGCACTCCTCGCGCTCACCGAACTGGCCCTTCGTTCGCGACTGCGGGGCTCCGCTTCGCTGCACTCCTCGCGCTCACCGAGCCGGCCGGAGGGTTTCGGCGGCCGCGATCGCGGCCAGCACGGCCGCGGCCTTGTTCCGCGTCTCCTGGTCCTCGGCGGCCGGGTCCGAGTCGGCGACCACCCCCGCCCCGGCCTGGACGTAGGCGCGGCCGTCACGGATGAGCGCGGTCCGGATGGCGATCGCCATGTCCAGGTCGCCGCCGAAGCCGAAGTAGCCGACGGTGCCGCCGTAGAGGCCACGACGGACCGGCTCCAACTCCTCGATGATCTCCATGGCGCGCACCTTGGGCGCGCCGGAGAGCGTGCCGGCCGGGAAGGTCGCGGCCAGCGCGTCGAAGGCGGTCTGGTCGTCACGCAGGGTGCCGGTGACGGTGGAGACGATGTGCATGACGTGGCTGTACCGCTCGATGGTGGCGAACTCCGGCACCTCCACGCTGCCGGGCTGACAGACCCGACCCAGGTCGTTGCGGCCGAGGTCGACCAGCATCACGTGCTCGGCCCGTTCCTTCGGGTCGGCGAGCAGTTCGGCGGCGAGCGCGGCGTCGGCGGCCGGGGTGCCGCCCCGCGGGCGGGTGCCGGCGATCGGGTGCAGCAACGCCCGACGCCGCCCGTCCTCGGTGCCGGTGACCTTCAGGTGCGCCTCCGGGGACGAGCCGACGATGTCGAAGCCGTCGAAGCGCAGCAGGTACATGTACGGGCTGGGGTTGCTGGTGCGCAGCACCCGGTAGACGTCCAGCGGGTCGGCGTGGGTGGTCCGCTCGAAACGCTGGGAGAGCACGATCTGGAAGCACTCACCGGCCCGGATCGCCTCCTTGGCCGCCTCCACCGCCTTCGGGTAGCCGCCGTCGGGCGTACGGCAGAGCACCTCGCCGGCCGGCGGTCGCTCGACGGTGGAGATCATCGGCGGGATCGGCCGGGAGAGCGCCGTGGTCATCGCGTCCAACCGACCCACGGCGTGGTGGTAGGCGGCGGCGACCTGCGGGGCGCGGTCCGGGGCGTCCAACGGCGGCAGCACCGCGTTGGCGACCAGGATCGCCGAGCCGTCGTAGTGGTCGAGCACCACCAGGTCGGTGGCGAGCATCATGCCCAGCTCCGGGACGCCCAGGTCGTCCTCGGTCAGCTCGGGCAACCGCTCGAAGCGCCGGATCAGGTCGTAGCCGAGGTAGCCGACCATGCCCCCGGTCAGCGGCGGCAGACCGTCGGACGGGTCGCCGACCGGGCCGGCCAACGCCGCCACCGTCTCCCGCAGCATCCGCACCGGGTCACCCTCGGTGGACAGCCCGGCCGGCGGCTGGCCGAGCCAGGTCGCCACGCCGTCGCGCTCGATCAGGGTCGCGCTGCTGCGTACGCCGATGAACGAGTACCGCGACCAGGCCATGCCGGCCGAGCCGACGCCCTGCTCGGCGGATTCCAACAGGAACGTGCCCGGCCCACCGGCCAGCTTCCGGTAGACCCCGACCGGAGTCTCGGCGTCGGCCAGCAGCCGCCGGGTGACCGGCACCACCCGCCAGTCGGCGGCCAGCTCGGTGAAGGTGGCCAGGTCGGGGCTGAGCGTGCCGTCGGTCATGGCCCGACCTGCCTTTCGTTCGCGACTGCGGGGCTGCGCGGCGCTGCACTCCTCGCGCTCACCGTGCCTCCGTCCCGGTGACGGGCAGCTCGGTGAAGAAGCAGGTCCGGTGGCCGGTGTGGCAGGCCGCGCCGACCTGGTCCACGCTCACCAGCAGCGCGTCCCCGTCGCAGTCCAGGGCGACCGACCGCACGTACTGGTGGTGCCCGGAGGTGGCGCCCTTCACCCAGTATTCGCGGCGGCTGCGCGACCAGTAGGTGGCCCGGCCGGTGGTGAGGGTGCGGTGCAACGCCTCGTCGTCCATCCAGGCGACCATCAGCACCTCACCGGAGTCGTGCGCGCGCACCACGGCGGCGACCAAGCCGTCGGCGGTGCGGCGCAGCCGGGCCGCGATGGCCGGGTCGAGCCGGGACGGGCGCGCCGGCGCGGGCGCGGCCAGCTCGTTCGGATCGCTGGGGACGCCGGTCACCGGCGGGTCAGGTACGGGCACAGTCACCAATTCTCCCGCACGCGGCGCGGGCACCGCCGACCGCTCCCGGCAGGGCTGCGGCGCCGGCCCCGAGAGCCGGGGCTGCGACGAGGGCCGGGGCTGCGACGAGGTTGCGGCCGGCCGGGCCAGTTGGGCGACATAGCGGTCCAGCCGACCGTCGACCAGGGCGGCGGCCAGGTCCGCGCCGGCCGTGTCGGCGATCTCCTCGGCGTACGGCCGGATCAACGGCAGCGTGCCGGCGACCAGCCGTACGGCGGCGGCCCAGAGCTGCCCGGTGGCGGCCGGGCGCAGCCCGAGGCAGAGCAGCATGTCCGTCCGGTACCCGGGTGGGGCCACCGGCAGTTCCAGGGCCGCCGCGAAGGCCGCCCGGCGGGAGTGGACCCGCACGGACGGGTTGGCCGGGCGCAGCACCGAGGGGCAGAGCCGCGCCAGGTCGGCGACGGCGAGCCGGACGCCGAGGCGGTCACTGGCGGCACGGGCGGCGGCGGCCTTACCGAGCGTGGCGATCAGCTCTTCCAGGCGGGGTGGCTCGGCGGGCTGACAGAGCACCGGCAGGTCGATCCGGGGCCGCCAGTGCGGGTCGGCCCAGAGCAGCCGCGCCGGCGCGGTGACCGGCAGCCCGAACGCCCAGTCGGCCGGTTCGCCGAGGCGGTGCACCCAGGACCGGACGTCGCGTGCGGCCACCGAGACGTGGGTGACCTGACCTGCGGACTCGGCCAGGTAGGCCCGCCGGGCCGCGTACGGGGCGCCGCCGACCAACACGTCGAGGTCGACGTCGCTGTGTGCGGTGGCGGCGCGCCGGGCGTGGCTGCCGCGCAACAGGATGCCGACGACCGGCCGCTCGGCGGCCTGCCGCAACCGCGCGGCCCAATCCTCAAGAAAACCGCTATTCGGTAACGGAGCGTGACCCACCGCGCCATCGTGCCGCACGTCCGATCGGTGCGCAATGCCCGTTGGCGGACTTGGTGTCCGGTCCGGAGCCTACTGCCCGTTCTCGCACTCCCCGCAACGGTCGACAGCCGGACTGAGGTCCGGGCCGTTGCGCCCGGCACGGTATTTCATCTAGCGTTGAGTTCAACAGGTGATGAGTTTCTGTGGAGGTGTGTGATGGACGATGCGATAGCCGTCCGGGACCTGGTCGTCGACCGGGGTGGGCGGCGGGTGCTGGACGGCATCAGCTGCCGTGTCCCGCGGGGCGCGGTCACCGGGCTGCTCGGCCCCAGCGGCAGCGGCAAGACCACGTTCATGCGCGCGGTGGTCGGGGTGCAGCTGGTCAGTGGCGGGACGGTCACCGTGCTCGGCCAACCGGCGGGCACCCCCGCGCTGCGGCACCGGGTGGGCTATCTGACCCAGGCGCCGAGCGTCTACGCCGACCTGACCGTCCGGGAGAACGCCCGCTACTTCGCGGCCCTGTACGGGCGTGGGCGCGTCGAGGCCGACCGGGCGATCAGTGATGTCGGGCTGGCCGAGGCCGCCGGTCAACTGGTCGGCACCCTCTCCGGCGGTCAACGCAGCCGAGCCTCGCTGGCGTGCGCCCTGGTCGGGGAGCCGGAGCTGGTCATCCTCGACGAGCCGACCGTCGGTCAGGACCCGGTGCTACGGGCCGATCTGTGGGCCCGGTTCCACGCGATGGCCGCCGCCGGCACCACCCTGCTGGTCTCCAGCCACGTGATGGACGAGGCGGCGCGCTGCGACCAACTGCTGCTGATCCGCCAGGGGCGGTTGATCGCCGACGACAGCCCGGCCGCGATCCGCGCCGCCGCCGGAGTGGACGACCTCGACGAGGCGTTCCTGCGGCTCATCCGGGCCGGCGAGGCCGCCTCCACCAGCACCGACGCGACAGCCGCACGGGAGACAGCATGAACCCGCGAATTCTCGCCGCCACCACCGGCCGCATCCTGCGTCAACTCCGGCACGACCGGCGGACCATCGCGCTGCTCGTGGTGGTGCCGGCCGTCCTGCTCACCCTGGTCTACTTCATGTACGCCGACCAGCCGACCCCACCCGGCCAGCCGACGACCTTCGACCGGATCGCGCTGGTGATGCTCGGCATCTTCCCCTTCGTGATCATGTTCCTGGTGACCAGCATCGCGATGCTGCGGGAACGCACCTCGGGCACGCTGGAGCGGCTGCTCACCACCCCGCTGGGCAAGCTCGATCTGCTCTTCGGGTACGGCATCGCGTTCGGGCTGGCCGCCGCCGTGCAGGCCGCCGTCGCCGCCGCCGTGGCGTACTGGATCTTCGATCTGGAGACCGCCGGCAGCATCGGGCTGGTGCTCGGGATAGCCGTGCTCGACGCCGTGCTCGGCGTCGCCCTCGGGCTGCTGTGCAGTGCCTTCGCGCGCACCGAGTTCCAGGCAGTACAGTTCCTGCCAGTCGTGGTGGTCCCCCAACTGCTGCTCTGCGGGCTGTTCGTGGCCCGCGACCAGATGGCCGGCTGGCTCCAGGCGCTCAGCGACGCCTTCCCCCTGTCGTACGCCATCGAGGCGTTGCAGGAGGTCGGCGCCCACGCCGAACCGACCGGCCGGATGTGGCGGGACGTCGCGGTCGTGCTCGGCGCGGTGGTGCTGGCGCTGGTGCTCGCGGCGGCCACCCTGCGCCGGCGCAGCGGCTGACCCCCGCGCCGGGGGCGGCGGCCAGCGCGGCAGCCGACCCCGGCGCGGGCCGGGCCGGCCCACGACGGGCCAGGCGGACGAACGAAGGGCGGCGATGACGCGGCGAACCGGCCGGCGACCCGGCAAACCGGGTACCCGGGAGTCGATTCTCGACGCGGCGCGGGCGGCGTTCGCCGAACGTGGCTACGACGCCGCCTCGATCCGGGCCATCGCCGGCACCGCGCAGGTCGACCCGGCGCTGGTGCACCACTACTTCGGCAGCAAGGACCAGCTCTTCCTGGCCGCGATGAACTTCCCGGTCGACCCTGGTCAGCTGGTGCCGAAGGTGCTCGCCGGTGACCGGGACGGCGTCGGTGAGCGGATGGTGCGCATCTTCCTCGGCGTCTGGGACTCCCCGACCGGCAGCGCCGCGCAGGCGCTGCTGCGCTCCGCGGTGAGCAACGAGTGGACCGCTCGACTGCTGCGTGAGTTCGTCACCACCCAGGTGCTGCGCCGGGTGCTGGAAAACCTCGACGTCGATCCGGCCGAGCTACCGCTGCGGGGCTCCCTGGTGGCCACCCAGATGATCGGCCTGGCCATGATGCGGCACGTGGTGCGCCTTGAGCCGGTCGCCTCGGCGGACCCGGAAACCCTGGTGGCCGCGATCGGCCCGACGATCCAGCGTTACCTCACCGGCCCGCTGCCGAGCTGACCCGCCAGCGGAGCCCGGCCGGCCCGACAGCGGAAACCGGTCAGCGCGGCGGGCGGGCGTCGGCCGTGAGGCGCAGCGGCGGCAGCAGCCGGGGCAGCTCGGCCGGGTCGGTGACCGGGCCCGGGAAGGCCAGCCGGACCCGCCGCCGGGCACCGGGTTGGCCGAGGGCGACCACCAGCCCGTAGCGGTCGATGCGCACCACCCGGGGAGGCCCGTCCGGCGTCTGCTCGGTCAACCCGAGCTGCCGGCGCAGATACTCCGTCACCTGGGCGCCGTGGCGCTCGGCGAGGTCGGCGAGCAGGCGGGCCTCGACCGGGTGCACCGGGTCCGGCTCGGCCTCGGCGTACTCCACCGGGTCGACCCGGTGCACGACGCCGGCCCGCTCCCAGCGGACCTCGACCACCTCGAAGCGGAACAGCCGGAACCGGGTGCCCAGGTCGAGCAGGTCGCCGGTCGGCTCCACGGCGGCGAAGTCGACCGCCGCGTGGCGGGCCTCGTCGCCGCGCAGCTCGGCCGCCCAGCCGGACACCCAGGCACGACCCAGGCCGGGCGCGCCGGCGGCGGGCGGCAGGTCGAGTACGTCGAGCACCACCGCGACGTCACTGCCCCCGGCGGTCGGTTGCAGGGCGGCGGCCAGGTGGCTGGCCACCGGCACCAGCAGCAGCACCCGCCCGTCCGAGTCGGTGACGTGCCGGGCGTGGTGCGGGCCCGGCCGGTGGGCCAGGTGCACGAGGCCGGGCAGCCGGCCGGCGACGAGGGTACGGACGATCTCGGCGGAGTTGGGCCGCACGGGCGCGACCTCCTTAAGAGGTTAGGCTTACCTAACCCGGAGCCTAGAGCACCCGCCCGTCGGCGTCCACCGCACCGCGCAGCTCACCGGGTCTGCTCCAGCCAGGAGGCGTAGAGCAGGCCGTACACCGAGTCGGCGTCGCGGACCAGCTCGTCGTGCGGGCCGCGCTGCACCACCCGACCCCGGTCCACCACGATCACCTCGTCGGCGGCCTGCGCGGTGGAGAGCCGGTGCGCGATGGCGAGGGTGGTCCGACCCCGGGTCACCGCGTCCAGCGTGCGCTGCAACCGCACCTCCGTCGCCGGGTCCACCGCGCTGGTCGCCTCGTCGAGCACCAGCAGGTCCGGGTCGGCCACGTACGCGCGGGCCAACGCGACGAGCTGGCGCTCCCCGACGCTGAGTGCCTCCCCGCGCTCCCCGACCGGAGTGTCCAGGCCCGCCGGCAGACCCTCCAACCAGTCCGACAGGCCCAGTTCGGTGAAGGCGGTGCTGAGCTGCTCGTCGGTCAACTCCGGCCGGGCGAACCGGACGTTGTCCCCCACCGTCGCGTCGAAGAGGAACCCGTCCTGCGGCACCATCACCACGCGGGTGCGCAGCGAGTCGAACCGGACGTCCGTCAGCGGCACCCCGGACAGCAGCACCGCCCCGGCCGACGGGTCCATCAGCCGGGTCAGCAGCTTGGCGAACGTGGTCTTGCCGCTGCCGGTCTCACCGACCACCGCCACCCGGCTCTTCGCCGGGATCTCCAGGTCGATGTCGTGCAGCACCGGCGGACCACCCGGATAGGCGAACCGCACCCCGGCGAACCGGATGTCCAGCGGCCCGCCCGGCAGCTCCCGCCCCTGCTCCCCCGGGTCGGCCACGTCCGGGGCGACGTCCAGCACGTCCAGCACCCGACGCCAGCCGGCGATCGCGTTCTGCGCCTCGTTGAGCACCTCGGTGGCGATCTGCACCGGCTGGATGAAGAGCGTCACCAGGAAGAGGAACGCGGTCAGCTGGCCGATCGACAGCGTGCCGTCCACCCCCAACAGCACGCCGAGCACCACCACGCCGGCCAGCGCCAACCCCGCCGCCAACTCCCCGACCGAGCTGCCCACGATGCTGATCCGGATCGCCCGCTGCTGCGCCAGCCGCTGCTGGTCGATCGCCTCGTCCAGCCGCCGCTCGGTGCGTCCGGCGATGCCGTACGCCCGGATAACCGGCGCGCCCACCACGCTCTCGCCGATCGCGCCCAGCAGCGTCCCGGTGCGTTGGCGGACCGTCGCGTACGCCGTGCCGAGGCGGCGTTGCAACTGCCGGATGACGAACACCGCCGGCAGGAACGCGGCCAGCACCACCAGTGTCAACTGCCAGGAGTACGCCAGCATGACGGCGGTGGTGACCACCAGCTGACCCAGGTTGACCAGCAGGATCACCCCGCCCCACTGGAGGAACTGGGTGATCTGGTCGACGTCGCTGGTCACCCGCGAGACCAGCGAACCCCGCCGCTCCGACTGCTGGTGCAGCATCGACAGGTCGTGCACGTGTCGGAACGCCCGGGTCCGGACGTTGGCCAACGCCGTCTCGCTGACCGTGAACAGCCGGCGCATCATCAGGTAGCCGCAGATCGTGGTGATCGTCAGGATCGCCGCGGTGATCGCCACCACCGACCAGACCACGTCCAGATTCAAACCACCGACGAGACCCCGGTCGATGCCCTGCTGCACGGCGACCGGCACGGCGACCCGGCCGACCATGTAGACCAACGCCAGGGCCAACGTGCCGACCAGACCGATCCGTAGCTCCGGCGAGAGCGCCAGGCCCCGACGCAGGGTCTGCCAGGTCGTCTCCTCCCGCGCCTCCTGCTCGTCAGTCCCCGTAGTCGTACTCACCGGTCCCGCCTTTCGTTCGCGACTGCGGGGCTCCGCTCCGCTGCACTCCTCGCGCTCACCGGGGCCCGCCTTTCGTTCGCGACTGCGGGGCTCCGCTCCGCTGCACTCCTCGCGCTCACCGGTCCACCTCGATTTCCAGGCCCGACGGCAGCGGCGCCACGTCGTCGCCGTACGAACTTTCCTGCGCGCGCTCGACCTCGGCCTGCTCGTAGGCGGTGACCAGGTCGACGTACCCGGGCACGGTGGCCAACAACTCGCTGTGGGTGCCCCGGGCAACCACCCGTCCCTGCTCCACGTAGATGACCTCGTCGGCGAGCGCGATGGTGGCCCGGCGGTACGCCACCACCAGGATCGACGCGGCCGGAACTCCCGCCGCCGTGGTCGACGACCGCAGTCCCGCCAGGATGGCCGCCTCCACTCGAGGATCGACCGCGCTGGTCGCGTCGTCGAGCACCAGCAGGCGCGGCCGACCGGCCAGCGCGCGGGCCAGGGTGAGCCGCTGGCGCTGGCCGCCGGAGAGCGAGGTGCCCCGCTCGCCGACCATGGTGTCCAGACCATCGGGCAGCGCGGCGACGAACCCGTCCGCCTCGGCCAGCCGCAGCGCCGCCCAGACCACCTCGTCGTCGACGCCGGGCCGGTCGAGGGCGATGTTGGCGCGGACCGTGTCGTCGAAGATGAAGGGCACCTGGGCGACCAGGGCCACCGTGCCGGCCAGCGACGCGGAGGTCAGCTCGCGCACGTCCACGCCGTCCAGGCACACCGTGCCGGAGTCCGGGTCGACGAGGCGCACCGCCAGCGACGCGATGGTGGACTTGCCGGCGCCGGTGGGCCCCACCAGGGCGACCGTCCGACCGGACGGCACCGTGAAGCCGACCTCGCCGAGGACCTGCGCGCCGGGCGGGTGTGCTTCGGCCGGCGGGTAGGAGTAGTGCACGTCGTCGAAGGTGAGGGTGGCCGGGCCGGCGCCGGCCGGGTCGAGCACCCGCTGCCCGTACGGCATCTCGCCGGTGGCGTCGAGCACCCGGCGGACCCGGTCCCAGCCGGCGACGCTGCGCGGCAGCTCGGCCAGCACCCAACCGATGGCCCGCACCGGGAAGGCCAGCACGGTGAAGAGGAAGGCCACGCTGACCAGCTCGGTCACGCTGATCGCGCCCTGACGCAGCCGGAACGCCCCGACCACCAGCACGGCGAGGGTGCCGAGGCTGGGCAGTGTCTCCAGCAGCGGGTCGAAGATGCCGCGCAGCCGGCCGACCGCGATCAGCGAGTCGCGCAGCTCACCGGCGCGGTCCGCGAACCGGGCGGTCTCCTGGGCCTCACGGCCCATCGTCTTGACCACCAGGGCGCCGTCGAAGCTCTCGTGGGCGATCCCGCTGACCTCGGCGCGCAGGCGCTGCGCCCGGGCCTGCCGGGGGGCCATCCGGCGGGAGTAGACGACGTTGAGCGCGAACAGCGCGGGAAAGACCGCGAGGCCGACCAGGGCGAGCGCCCAGTCGGTGGCGAAGAGCGACACGATCGCGCCGACCAGCATCACCAACGTGCCGACGGCGAACGGCAGCGGCGCGATCGGGTACCAGGCCGCCTCCACGTCCGAGTTGGCGTTGGACAGCAGGGTGCCGGTGGAGTTGCGGTGATGCCAGGACAGCGGCAACTCCAGGTACCGGCGGGTGACCCTGCGACGGTAGGAGGCCTGGAGGCGGTACTGCATGTAGCCGGCGCCGAGCCGGCGGCCGAAGATGCCGGCCACCCGCAGCACGCTGATCCCGAACAACGCGGCCGCGGCCAGCGCCAGGGTGCCGGTGCCCACCTCGCCGCGTTCGATGGCCGGCAGCGCCACCTCACCGATGACCGACCCGACGACCCGGGCGCTGACAATGATCATCCCACCGAAGAGCACGCTGCCGACGACCGCCACCGCGAAGATCCGCGGCTGTTCCCGGATCGCCTGCCGCAGGACTCCCAGCCCTCGACTGAGAACGTCCCGACTTGTCTTGCTCGCCACGCTCTCCCCCGCCGTAAGCCGCAATTATCTCCCTCATCCTTACCGGTCGGAGCCAGCACCGCCGACCCTGACCGGATATGTCGACCATCACGTACCGGACGGCGGCGAGCCCGCCGGCGCCGACCGGCGTCCGCTGTCGCGCGCCGGCGGGCCAAGCGGCCTACGATCGGGCCATGCCGCGGTACGCCCGAGCCGAGCGCGAGGCGCTGGCCGATCTTTTGCTGGCCCTCGGGCCAGCCGCTCCGACGATCAACGAGGGCTGGGCGACCCGTGACCTCGCCGCGCATCTGGTGCTGCGGGAGCGCCGTCCGGACGCGGCGGGTGGGATCGTGCTGCCGCCGCTGCGCGGTTACGCCGAGCGGGTCCGTCGGCGACTGGCCGCACAGCCCTACCCCGACCTGGTGGCGCAGGTGCGGCGACCGCCGCTGTGGAGCCCGGTCAGCAACCCGCTGACCGACGAGCTGGCCAACACGATGGAGTTCTTCATCCATCACGAGGACGTCAGACGGGCCGGCGCGGGGTGGCAGCCGCGCGATCTGCCCACCGGCATGCAGAGCGCGCTCTGGAAACGCGCCGCCCCGATGGCCCGGCTGGCACTGCGCCGCTTTCCGGCGGACCTCTACGTGCAGGCCCCCGGCCACGGTGAGCTCTCCCTCGGTCGCGGCGGTGAGCCGTTGCGCCTGGTCGGCGCCCCGGCCGAGCTGGTGCTGTTCTGCTCCGGCCGGCAACGGGTGGCCCGGGTCCAGCTGAACGGTTCGGCGGAGGCGGCTCGGCGGCTGCGCGCCGCCAACCTGGGCATGTGACTGCTTGTACGTAAACGGTCACCAAAGAGCTGTGTAATTCCCCACACCCAGCGAACACGCTGATACCTCCTCCCGTACGCTTCACCGCGCCGCTCCGCGCCGAGCGGCACGAAGTGGGGGCGCATTGTGCGGGACTTCGCGATTTCGGCGCTGCGGGAACCCCCGTTTCCCACGGGCCGCCATCGGGCCACGGACCAGGTGGCGAGCGAGAGCGTCGAGTGGGCGCGCGCGTTCGGGCTGGTCGATTCCAGCCAACGGGTGCACCGCCTGGAACGGGCCGACGCCGCCGGACTGGCCGGCCGCGCCTGCCCGGACGGCTCGGTGGAGGGGCTGCGGCTGCTCACCGACCTGATCAGCTGGCTCTTCGTCATGGACGACGCCTGCGACGAGGACGGCCTCGGCGCCGACCCGGTCCGACTCGGTCCGGCGATCAGCACCCTGCTCGACGTGCTGGACCGCTGCGGTGACCCGGACGTCGTACCGCCCGCCGTCGGGCCACTGGGTGACGCGCTGCACGACCTCTGCCGCCGGACCCGGCTGCACGACCACGCGTCACTGCTGCTGCGGTTCGTCAGCCAGATGCGCGAGTACCTGTTGGCGCTGCTCTGGGAGGCGGGCAACCGGGAACGTCGGCGGGTACCCGAGGTGGCGGAGTACGTCCAGCTGCGCCGGCACATCGGCGGGGTGCACCCCTGCCTCACCCTGACCGACCTGGCGTCGACGCGGCCCTCCGGGCCAGCCCAGCGCGCCGACCCCGGGCTGGTCGCCCTGGACCTGTTGGCGGTGGACCTGGTCTGCTGGTGCAACGACCTCTTCTCCTACGGCAAGGAGAGCCGGTCCGACCCGGACGCGCACAACCTGGTCACGGTGATCGCCCAGCACAGCGACGCGGACGAGGCGACCGCGCTCCGCAGCGCGGCGCACCGGTTCAACCAGGGGCTGGCGACGTACCTGGACTCGGAGGAGGCGCTCCGTGCCGCCGGCGACGACGGGATCCGCGACGCGTTGGCCGCCCGGCGCAACTGGGTCCGGGCCACCTACGACTGGTCAGTGGTGGCCGCCCGGTACGCCTGATCCGACCGTACCGGTTGGCGCAATGGGCCGGCCGGACGATCACCGGGGCTAGCCGATGCACGCCGACAGGCAATACTCTTCGGTAACCATCATGACGTGACGACCGTCACGCCACCACCCCCGAAGGCGGCTACAGCGATGGCTCTCGATGTACCGTACCGCTCCATCCCGGACATGTTCCTCAAGCGCGTGGCGGCCACCCCCGACCGGTTCGCGTTCGCGTCCCCGAACCCCGACGACTCGGGGCCCGTCTGGCTGACCTGGGCGCAGGTCGGCCAGCGCGCCAAGGCGGTCGCCGCCGGCCTGCACGGCCTGGGCGTCGGCCAGGAGGACCCGGTCGCGATCCTCGCCAACACCCGGCTGGAGTGGGTGATCGCCGACCTCGGCATCATGTGCGCCGGCGGCGCGACCACCACCGTCTACCCGACCACCGAGCCGGCCGACGCGACCTACATCATCGCCGACTCCGGGTCGAAGGTGCTGTTCGCGGAGAACCCGGCCCAGGCGGCAAAGATCGCTGGCGCGACCCTGCCCGCGCTCACCCACGTGGTGCTCCTCGACGGCGTCGCCGACCCGGCCGCCGCGATCCCGCAGTTGACGCTCGCCGAGCTGGAGGAGCGCGGCACCCAGGCGCTGGCCGCCGAGCCGGATCTGATCGACATGCTGGTGGCCGGCATCGGCCCGGACCACCTGGCCACGCTGATCTACACCTCCGGCACCACCGGCCAACCCAAGGGCGTCGAGCTGCTGCACGGCGGCTGGTGCTGGGAGGCCGTGGCGCAGGCGGAGGTCGGGCTACTGCGCGACGACGACCTCCAGTACCTGTGGCTGCCGCTGGCCCACTCGTTCGGCAAGACCCTGCTCTGCGGCGCCATCCACGTCGGCCTGCCCACCTACGTCGACGGGCGGGTGGACAAGCTGGTCGACCTCCTCTCGGTCATCCGTCCGACGCTGATGTGCGGCGCTCCCCGGGTGTTCGAGAAGGTCTACAACAAGGCCGTGACCACCGCGCAGGGCGCCGGCGGCGCGAAGGCGAAGATCTTCGGCTGGGCCGTCGGCGTCGGCAAGGAGAAGGTCACCCTCGAGCAGGCCGGCAAGCCGGTGCCGGCCGGGCTGAAACTGCGCTACGGGCTGGCCGAGAAGCTGGTGTTCAGCAAGCTCCAGGCCCGCCTGGGCGGCCGGATGCGGGTGCTGGTGTCCGGCGCCGCACCGCTCAGTCCGGAGATCGCCACCTTCTTCGCCGCCGCGAACCTGCCGATCTCCGAGGGCTACGGCCTGACCGAGACCAGCGCCGGCAACTTCGTCAACCCCCCGGCCGGGCTGCGGATCGGCACCGTGGGCCGGGCGATGGGCGACCTGGAGTGCCGGATCGACACCGACGGGGAGATCCTGGTGCGGGGTCGGCCGGTGATGCGCGGCTACCACAACCTGCCGGAGGAGACCGCCGCCTCGTTCACCGAGGACGGCTTCTTCCGCACCGGTGACATCGGCACCCTCGACGAGCAGGGCTACCTCCGCATCACCGACCGCAAGAAGGACCTGGTCAAGACCTCGGGCGGCAAATACATCGCGCCGTCGCACATCGAGGGCATGTTCAAGGCCATCTGCCCGTACACCTCGCAGGCGGTCGTCGTCGGTCAGGCCCGCAACTTCTGCACGATGCTGGTCACCCTCGACCCGGACGCGATCCGGGGCTGGGTCGCCGGCGGGCCCCTCGAAGGGCGCAGCTACACCGAGATCGTCGCCTCGGCTGAGGCCCAGACGATGGTCGAGGAGTACGTCGCCCAGCTCAACGCCAAGCTCAACCGCTGGGAGACGATCAAGAAGGTGGCCATCCTGCCGCGCGACCTGACGATCGAGGACGGCGAGATCACCCCGTCGTTGAAGATCAAGCGGCGTGGGGTGGAGAGCAACTTCGCCGCCGAGATCGACAAGATGTACGCCGGCACCCTCGCCGAGCTCTGACGCGTCGCCGGTGGCCTCGTACCCGCTCGGGGTGCGGGGCCACCGGCGTTCGTGGCAGCGGGGCGCTCAGGCGATGACGGCGGGCTCGCGCCACCGCTGCCGGCCAGCCCGGTCCAGGTCGTAGCGGATCGCCGCGATCCGCCCGACGGCCTCCACAAGGTCCGCCGCGGGCAGGGTGAACGGCAGCCGCAGGAAGCGCTCCAGGGTGCCGTCCAGGCCGAACCGGGGGCCGGGTGCCAGCCGTACGCCGGCCTCCTCCGCGGCCCGGGCCAGCGCGCTCGAGACCGGGCCGTCCAACTCGGCCCACAGTGTCACCCCACCCCGTGGCACGGTGACCCGCCACTCCGGCAGCCGGTGCGCCAGCGCGCCGAGCAGGGCGTCGCGCTGGACGGCCAACTGGACGCGGCGGTCGGCGACGATCGCCTCGGCGTCGGCGAGCAGGTGCACCGCGACCAGTTGGTCCAGCACCGGGCTGGCCATGTCGACCCCGACCCGCACGGCGGCCAGCCGCTGCACCTGCGGCGCGGACGCGCGCACCCAGCCGATCCGCAGGCCACCCCAGTAGGGCTTGCTCATCCCCCCGATGCTGATCACCCGGCTGTGCCGGTCGTAGGTGGCCACCGGGGGCGGTAGCTCGGTGTCGTCCATCGACAGGTCCACGAAGGACTCGTCGATGATCAGATCGGTGCCGACCGCGTGCGCGGCGGCCACCACGCGCTCGCGCAGCGAGGCGGGCATCAGGTGCCCTGTCGGGTTCTGGAACTCCGGAATCAGGTAGGCCAGCTTGGGCCGGGTCTGCCGGAGACTGCCCAGCAGCAGGTCGGGCTCCCAGCCGGCGTCGGCGGCCAGACCGTGGGTGGTGATCCGGGCCCGCCGGCCGGCCAGCGCGGCGAGGGCGTTGGGGTAGGTCGGGGACTCGACCAGCACGGCGCCGCCCGGGGCCAGGGCGAGCCGCAGCACCAGATCCAGTGCGTGCTGGGTGCCGCTGGTGACCATGATCTGGTCGGCCGAGGTGGGCAGACCTCGGGCGGTGTACGCGTCGGCCACCGCCTCGCGCAGCTCGATGATGCCGGTCGGGTGGTAACCGGCCCCGCTCAGGTAGCGGGGCAGGTCCTCGGTGGCGGCCCGAGCGGCGGAGAGCAGTTGCGGCGGGGCAGCCAGCGCGGCGACGCCGAGGTCGAGCATCTCCCGGTCGTCCAGCGGGGTCCACAGGCCGGTGCTGGCCACCCGGTGGTTGCCGGGCAGCATCGTCCAGCTGCCGGCGCCCCGACGGCTGGCCAGGTGCCCGGTCTCGCGCAGTTGCCGGTAGGCGGCGGTGACCGTGGTCCGGCTGATCCGCAGCGCCTCGGCCAACTCCCGTTCGGCCGGCAGGCGGACGCCCAGCGGCAGCCGGCCGTCGGCGAGCAGCCCGCGTACCGAGCCGGCCAGAGCGGCGTAGTCGGGGCTGCGGCGGCGGCCCGGCAGGGCATGCCACTGCCCGAGCAGACGGGCCAATTGGACGCCGCGCACCTGCCCGGTCATAGCCACTCCTCGGATATTGGCTCCTTCCTCGACGAGGATTGGCACCTAGGGTGGCATGCATGGCACTGCTTGGCAATCTGCGGCACCGGCCGGTTCGACGGTTGGTCCAGCTCTACCTCGGGCTCGCGCTCTACGGCGTCAGCATGGCCCTGATGATCCGCTCCCACCTGGGCCTCGACCCGTGGGACGTGTTCCACCAGGGGCTCTCAAAGCTGACCGGGCTCTCCTTCGGCACGGTCACCATCGGCGTCGGCGCGCTGGTCCTGCTGCTCTGGATCCCGCTGCGACAGCGACCCGGCCTCGGTACGGTCAGCAACGTCGTGGTGATTGGCCTCGTCGTGGACGCCACCCTGGCCCTGCTGCCCGCGGGTGGCCCGCTCAGCGTCCGGATCGCGATGCTGATTACCGGGATCGTCGCCAACGGCGCCGCCACCGCTCTCTACCTCGGCGCCCGGCTGGGGCCCGGCCCCCGCGACGGCCTGATGACCGGGTACGTGGCCCGCCGGCCCGGCCGGTCGGTCCGGCTGGTGCGCACCGTCATCGAGATCACCGTGCTGGCGCTCGGCTGGCTGCTCGGCGGCAAGGTCGGCCTGGGCACCGTCGCGTACGCGCTGGCCATCGGTCCGTTGGCGCAGTTCTTCATCCCGCTGTTCGCCGTGCCGGAAGGCACCGAACCCGATCGCGCCGCGCCCCCGCCCGGTAGCGCCGCGCCGGCCGCCCCCACCGGCTGAACCCTCACCGACCGTCCGCGAACCGGTACGTGGCGGTGGTGCTGCGTACCGGTTGGAGGGTGGGTGTTCCCTTCCGCGACGCGCGCCGTCATCATCTCTGCATGGGGGAGAACGGTTGGCGCTGGACGGACGCCTGGATCTTCGTTTCGCTCGTCATCGCGAGCGGGGCCGGACGGCACCGTCGGTCGGCGACAAGTCGACGGCCGGAGGGCGTCCGCCTGACCGACGTGCTCTCCACCGCCGACCACCTCAACCACGCGATCCCGCAGCGACACGAGGTGGAGGCCGCCGTCCAGCGGCTGGTCGGCGCCGGGCTGGTCAGCGTCGCCGACGGCTGGTTCAGGATCACCGCCGAGGGTGAGCAGCTCTGGCGTACCCGCCCCCGCGCGGGCGTGGCGACCATGGTGGACACCGTGCAGGGTGTGTTGACCCGCCGGCACGCGCCCGGCAGCGCCGACTGGATCCTGGACGAGGCCGACCACGCGGCCGCCGTCCAGGAGTACGCGGTCCGTTCGATCCCCACCCCGCGTCGGTCACCGGAGGGGCACTCCGGCGAGCGCTGACCGGCTCAGCGCACCGGATGGCCGCCGAGGCGCAGCGCGTCCTTGACCTCGGCGACGGTCAGCTCGCCGAAGTGGAAGACGCTGGCGGCGAGCACCGCGTCCGCGCCAGCGCCGATCGCGGGCGGAAAGTGGGCCACCTCGCCGGCGCCCCCACTGGCCACCACCGGCACGTCCACCACCGCTCGCACCGCGGCGATCAACTCCAGGTCGAAGCCGGCCTTGGTGCCGTCGGCGTCCATCGAGTTGAGCAGGATCTCGCCCGCGCCCAATTCGGCGCCCCGGTGCGCCCACCACACGGCGTCGATGCCGGTGCCGCGGCGACCGCCGTGCGTGGTGACCTCGAAGCCACTGGGCGTGCCGCCGTTCGGTGACCGGCGCACGTCGAGGGAGAGCACGAGCACCTGCCGGCCGAACCGATCGGCGATCTCGGCGATCAGCTCCGGACGGGCGATGGCGGCGGTGTTCACGCCGACCTTGTCCGCCCCGGCGCGCAGCAGCGTGTCCACGTCGGCGACCTGCCGGACCCCACCGCCGACGGTCAGCGGGATGAACACCGACTCGGCGGTGCGGCGCACCACGTCGAGCATGGTGCCCCGGTCGCTGGAGGACGCGGTGACGTCGAGGAAGGTCAACTCGTCCGCGCCGGCCCGGTCGTACGCGGCGGCCAGCTCCACCGGGTCGCCGGCGTCCCGCAGGTCGAGGAAGTTGACCCCCTTGACCACCCGCCCGGCGTCCACGTCCAGACAGGGGATCACCCGTACCGCCACCGTCATGCCGCGAGCCTATCCTCCGCACGCGGCACGGCGGTCGACCCGATCGGGTCGACCGCCGTGTGGGAGGCCCGCGTCACACCTTGACGAGCATCTTGCCGAGGTTGTCGCCGCGCAGCAGGCCGAGGAACGCGGCCGGGGCGTTCTCGATGCCGTCCACGATCGTCTCGTCGTAGGACAGCGTGCCGTCGCGCAGCCAGCCCGCGACGTCGCGGACGAACGCCGACCGCACGTCGTTGTGGTCGTTGACCAGGAAGCCGCGCAGGGTGAGCCGCTTGCCGATGACCAGCGCCAGGTTGCGTGGCGCGGCCGGCGGCTCGGTGGCGTTGTACTGCGCGATCATGCCGCAGATGGCGGCCCGGCCGTGCAGGTTCATGGCCGAGATCGCCGCCTCCAGGTGGTCGCCGCCGACATTGTCGAAGTAGACGTCGACGCCGTCCGGGGCGGCGGCCCGCAGCGACTCGCGGACCCCGTCGTGGTAGTCGAAGGCGGCGTCGAAGCCCAGCGAACGCAGCCGCTCGACCTTGGCCGGCGAGCCGGCGCTGCCGATCACCCGACCGGCGCCCTTGAGCTTGGCGATCTGGCCGACCAGGCTGCCCACCGCGCCGGCCGCGGCGGAGACGAAGACCGTCTCGCCCGGCTTCATCGCGGCCACCTTCAGCAGCCCGGCGTACGCGGTCAACCCGGTCATGCCGAGCACGCTCAGGTACGCGCTGACCGGGGCGATGCTCGGGTCGACCGGACGGGCGGCGGCGGCGTCGAGCAGCGCGTACTCCCGCCAGCCCAGCCCGTGCAGGACGGTGGCCCCGACGGCGATGCCCGCCGCCTCGCTGGCCACCACCTCGCCGATCGCGCCGCCGTCCAGCGGCGCGTCGAGCGCGAACGGCGCCACGTACGACTTGACGTCGTTCATCCGGCCGCGCATGTACGGGTCGACGGACATGTACTGGTTGCGGACCACGATCTGGCCCGGTCCCGGCGTCGGAACCTGGGTCTCGACGAGCCGGAAGGTGTCCTCGGTGGGCCAGCCCTGGGGGCGGCTGGCCAGGTGGATCTCGCGGTTACTGGTCACGGGGTGGTCGTCCTCTCGTCCGCGGGTGGGGGCCTGGGGCCGCGAGGTCACGCGGGCAGGGTCTCGCGGACGGTCCGCGTGACGTCGACGTTGCCACGGGTGGCGTTGGAGTACGGGCAGACCTGGTGGGCCTGCTCGACCAGTTGCTCGGCGACCTCGCGGGGCGCGGCGGGCAGGTCGACGACGAGCTGCACGGTGAGACCGAAGCCGCCGCTGCCGTTCGGGCCGATGCCCACCTCGGCGCCGACCACGGAACCGGTCACGTCGGCCTTGGCCCGGCGGGCCACCAGCCGCAGCGCGCTGTGGAAGCAGGCCGCGTAGCCGGCGGCGAAGAGCTGCTCGGGGTTGGCCGCGCCGCCGGCGCCGCCCATCTCCTTCGGCACGGCCAGGTCGAGCGCGAACGTGCTGTCGGAGGTCTCGACGTGGCCGTCGCGGCCGTCGCCGCTGGCGGTCGCGGACGCGGTGTAGAGCACCTGCATGGTGGTCACTGCTCCTTCTGTCGGTGGATGGTGTCGGTGACCCGGGTGAGGGTGTCGCGCAGCGCGACCAGCTCGCCGAAGCCGAGGCCGGTGGCCTGCGCGATCCGCAGCGGAACGTCGCAGAGCCGCTCGCGCAGCGCCCGGCCCTGCTCGGTGAGGCCCACCTCGACCCGCCGCTCGTCGCGGGCCGACCGCCGGCGCACCACCAGGCCCGCCCCCTCCAGCCGCTTGAGCAGCGGGGAGAGCGTGCCGGAGTCGAGCCGCAGCTCGGCGCCCAACTCGGACACGGTGGGGGCGTCGTCGGGACGCTCCCAGAGCACCAGCAGCACCAGGTACTGCGGGTAGGTCAACCCGGCCTCGTCGAGGATCGGCCGGTAGACGTCGGTCAGTGCGCGCGACGCGGCGTAGAGCGCGAAGCACACCTGCCGGCGCAGCACCAGGTCATCGGTCACCGCTGAACCGTAGGCCACAATTAAGTTGTGCACAATTTATCGAGCCGCAGACCGACCAGCACGCCGCCCGGGGCGGGCACCTCAGCGATCGCCGAGGTACGCCTCCAACTCCACCTCCACCAGGTGCTCCGGGTCGAGCAGACCGGCCACCACCACCAGGGTCGCCGCCGGCCGGACCGCGCCGAAGACCGCGTTGTGCGCCCGGCCCACCTCGTCGGCGTGCAACCGGTCCGTCACGTACATCCTGGTCCGGACCACGTCGCCCGGCTCCGCACCCACCTCCGCGAGCGCGGCCAACCCGATCCGCAGCGCCTGCGCGGTCTGCGCCGCCGCGTCACCCACGTGCACCACCCGGCCGTCCACCGTCGCCGTGCAGCCGGCCGTCCAGGCCCGCTCACCAGCCCGGACCACCCGGGAGTAGCCGTAGCGCTGCTCCCACGGGCCACCCGACCCGAGCCGGGTCGCCGTCACGCCTCGGCCAGCGTCCGCAGCGCCTCAGCCACCGTGAAGGCGCCCGCGTAGAGCGCCTTGCCGGCGATCACACCCTCCACCCCGGCCGACTCCAGGGTCGCCAACGCCCGCAGGTCGTCCAGGGTGGACACGCCACCGGAGGCGATCACCGGCCGGTCGGTACGAGCACACACCTCACGCAGCAGATCCAGGTTCGGCCCGCGCATCGTGCCGTCCTTGGTGATGTCCGTGACCACATACCGGCTCGCGCCCGCCTTGTCCAGCCGCTCCAGCACCTCGTACAGGTCACCGCCGTCGCGGGTCCAACCCCGCGCCGACAGGGTGTGACCCCGCACGTCCAGCCCGATGGCCACCCGGTCGCCGTACTCCGCGACCACCCGGTCACACCAGACCGGGTCCTCCAGGGCGGCGGTCCCGATGTTCACCCGGGCCGCCCCGGTGCCCAGCGCCGCGCGCAGCGACTCGTCGTCACGGATGCCCCCGGAGAGCTCCACCTTCACGTCCAACTGGCGCACCACCTCCGCGAGCAGGTGCGCGTTGGTGCCCCGACCGAACGCCGCGTCCAGGTCGACCAGGTGGATCCACTCCGCGCCGTCCTGCTGCCAGGCCAGCGCCGCGTCCAGTGGCTCGCCGTAGATGCTCTCGCTTCCGACGGCGCCCTGCACGAGCCGGACGGCACGGCCGTCGGCGACATCCACGGCGGGTAACAGGGTGAGGCTCAAGGTCTTCTCCTCGATCAGGTACGACGGTCCAGGGCGATCACGACGATCGCCGGCAGTACGAGCAGCAAGAGCACGATCAGCGCGATACGCAACGCCAGGTTGTCGACGAACGTCCAGATCAGGATCAACGCCGCGCCGGTGAGCAGCACGATCGCGGCCCGCTCACCCCGAGTGTGCCGGGCCAGCCGCCCGGAGCGACCCCGCCGCAGCCGCGGCGTCAACCTCCGGACCACCGCGCGACGGCGCTGCCGGCGAGCGACCTGGCGCTGCCGTACCGCCCGCTCCCGGGCCTGCTCCGCCTCCCGCTCCGCCCGCCGGCGGGCGCGCTCCCGACTCACCGCGACACCCGCCGCTCGGGCACCGCGTGACGACGCTCAGCCACCGCTGGGCAACGTGGCGAGCCAGTTACGCAGCAGCGCGGCACCGGTGTCGGCGGACTTCTCCGGGTGGAACTGGGCCGCCGACAACGAGCCACGCTCCACCGCCGCGACGAAATCCGTGTCGTGGTGGGCGGTGGTCACCGTGGCGCCGGCAGCGGCCAGCGTCGCCGGGTCGCCCATGGCGTACGAGTGGACGAAATAGAACCGGCTCTGCTCGGTCAACCCGGCGAACAGCACCGACTCACGGGGCGCCCGGACCGTGTTCCAGCCCATGTGCGGCAACCGGGTGGCGGCCAGCCGGGTCACCCCGCCGGGCAGCAGCCCCAGCCCCTTGGTCACCACGCCGTGCTCCTCGCCGTGCTCGAAGAGCACCTGCATTCCCACGCAGATGCCGAGCACCGGCCGGCCGGCAGCCACCCGTTCGGCGATAACCGGGCCGGCGCCCAGCGCCTCGATTCCGGCCATGCACGCCGCGTACGCGCCAACACCCGGCACCACGAGACCATCGGCGGCAGCCGCCGCGGCCAGGTCGTCGGTCACCCGGACGTCCGCTCCGGCGGCGGCCAGCGCCCGCTCCGCCGAGCGCAGGTTGCCCGAGCCGTAGTCGAGCACCACCACGTCACTCATGTCGTCACCCCGATCACCCGTTCTCCGGCAGCAGCCGCAGCACCCCGGCGGCCGTGGCGAGCACCGCGAGCGCCGCGGTGATCAGCACGGCGGCCTTCGGCGCGCCCTGCCGGTAGAGCGACCAGGAGCCACCCACCAGCACCCCGGCCAGGATCAGCAGCAACGTCGGCAACGCGGCACCCATCAGAGCCACCTTTCATTCGCGGCTGCGGGGCTCCGCTGCGCTGCACTCCTCGCGCTCATCAGAGCGCGCCCTTCGTGCTCGGGATCGCCCCGGCCGAACGCGGGTCGATCGAGGTGGCCTCGCGCAACGCCCGGGAGACCGCCTTGAACTGCGCCTCCACCACGTGGTGCGCGTCCGGGTGACCGCCCGGCCGGGCCGCCCGCAGCACGTCGACGTGCAGCGTGACCCGGGCCGCCTGGCCGAAGGACTCCCAGATGTGCCGGGTCATGCTGGTCGCGTACACCGGCCCGATGTAGGGGGCGAGCACCGGCTCGTCGTGCACCACGTACGGCCGACCGGAGAGGTCCACCGCGGCCCGGACCAGCACCTCGTCCATCGGCACGGTCGCCGAGCCGTACCGCCGGATGCCGGCCTTGTCGCCCAGCGCCTGGTCGAACGCCGCGCCCAGGGCGAGCGCGGTGTCCTCGATCGTGTGGTGCGCGTCGATCTCCAGGTCACCCACGGTGCGCACGGTCAGGTCGAAGCCGCCGTGCCGGGCGATCTGGTGCAGCATGTGGTCGTAGAAGCCGACGCCGGTGCTGATCTCGGCGGCGCCGGTCCCGTCGAGATCGATCTCGACGAGAACCTTGGTCTCCTTGGTGATCCGCTCCACCCGGGCGGTCCGACTCATCACAAAGTCTCCATCGCAGAAAGAAAGGCGTCGGTCTCGGCGGCGGTGCCGGCGGTCACCCGCAGCCAGCCGGGCAGGCCGACGTCACGGACCAGCACCCCCTGCGCCAGCAGGGCGTTCCAGACAACGGTCTGGTCGCCGCCCACCTCGAAGAGCACGAAGTTGGCGTCGCTGTCGGCGACCCGCACCCCCCGCTCGCGCAGCGTCGCCACGATCCGGTCCCGCTGCGCCATGATCGCGCTCACCGTACCGAGAAGGGCATCGCGGTGGGCCACCGCCGCGCGCGCGGCGGCCTGGGTGAGCGCGGAGAGATGGTACGGCAAACGGACCAGCTGCACCGCCCGTACCACCGCCGGGTCGGCGGCCAGGTAACCCAGCCGGCCGCCGGCGAAGCCGAACGCCTTGCTCATCGTCCGGGTGACCACCAGTCGCGGGTGGCCGGGCAGCACCGCGAGGGCGCTGACCGTCCCGGGTCGGGCGAACTCGGCGTACGCCTCGTCGACGACCACCATGCCGGGCGCGACGTCGAGCACCGCGGCGATCACCGCCGGGTCCAGTGCCGTGCCGGTGGGGTTGTTCGGCGAGCAGAGGAAGACCACGTCCGGCCGGTGCTCGCGGACCTGGGCCACCGCCTCCTCGGCGGTCAACCCGAAGTCGACGCCGCGCGCGGCGGGCACCCACCGGGTGCTGGTGCCGAGGGCCAGCAGCGGGTGCATCGAGTACGCCGGAACGAAGCCGAGCGCGCTGCGCCCCGGCCCGCCGAACGCCTGGAGCAGTTGCTGCTGGATTTCGTTGGAGCCGTTGGCCGCCCACACCTGCTCGACGGTGAGCCCGTGCCCGAGATATTCGGCCAGGTCGGCGCGGAGCGCCACCGCGTCCCGGTCCGGGTAGCGGTTCAGCTCGCGCAACTCGGCCGCGAGCGCCTTGCCGATCGCCTCGACCACCGGCTCCGGCACCGGGTGGGAGTTCTCGTTGGTGTTGAGCCGCACCGGCACGTCCAGTTGCGGCGCCCCGTACGGCGACAGCCCCCGCAGGTCGGCCCGGATCGGCAGATCGTCCAGGCTGGTCACGCCGCCTCCCCGCTTCGCGACGAGGCGGCGTGACGCATTAAAGGTCTGAGCCAGCTGGTTCGCTCGCTGCGCTCGCTCACGCCGACCCTCCCGGGAAACGGGCCTGGACCGCCTGGCCGTGCGCGGGCAGGTCCTCCACGTTGGCCAGCGTGACCACGTGCGGGGCCACGTCGCGCAGCGCGGTCTCGGTGTATTCGATCAGGTGCACGCCGCGCAGGAAGGACTGCACGGACAGGCCGGAGGAGTGCCGGGCGCAGCCGCCGGTGGGCAGCACGTGGTTGGAGCCGGCGCAGTAGTCGCCGAGCGACACCGGCGACCAGGCGCCCACAAAGATCGCCCCGGCGTTGCGGACCCGCAGCGCCCACTCCCGGGCGTCGACCGTCTGGATCTCCAGGTGCTCGGCCGCGTACGCGTCGACCACCCGCAACCCCGCCTCGAGGTCGTCGACCAGCACCACGCCGCTCTGCTCACCGGTGAGCGCCGTGGTGACCCGCTCGGTGTGCTTGGTCGCCGGCACCTGCCGGGCCAACTCCGCCTCGACCGCCTCGACCAACGCCACCGACGGGGTGACCAGCACGCTCGCGGCGAGCGGGTCGTGCTCGGCCTGACTGATCAGGTCTGCGGCCACGTGCGCCGGGTCGGCCGTGTCGTCGGCCAGGATGGCGATCTCGGTCGGCCCGGCCTCGGCGTCGATGCCGACCACGCCACGCAGCAGCCGCTTGGCCGCGGTCACCCAGATGTTGCCGGGGCCGGTGATCAGGTCGACGGGGTCGCACCGCAGCTCACCCGCCGGGTCCACCGCCGCGCCGTACGCCAGCATCGCCACCGCATGGGCCCCACCCACGGCGTACACCTCGTCGACGCCGAGCAGCGCGCACGCGGCGAGCACCCGGGCGTCGGGCAGGCCGCCGTTGTCCTTCTGCGGCGGGCTGACCACCACCAGCGAGCGCACCCCGGCCGCCTGGGCCGGCACCACGTTCATCACCACGGTCGACGGGTACATCGCCAGGCCACCGGGCACGTAGAGGCCGACCCGGTCGACCGGCAGCCACCGCTCGGTGACCGTGCCGCCGGGCACCACCTGGGTGGTGTGGTCGGTGCGCCGCTGGTCGGCGTGCACCCGACGGGCCCGGGCGATGGACTCCAGCAGCGCGGCACGCACCGCCGGGTCGAGCACCCCCTCCGCCTCGGTGATCGCCTCGACCGGCACCCGCAGCACCTCCGGGGAGATGCCGTCGAATCGTTCGCTTGCCTCCCGGATCGCCGGGTACCCATGCTCACGGACCGCCTCCACCAGGGGCCGGATGCGCTCGACGGCGACGGACACGTCGAGCTGGGCACGGGGCAGCAGGCGGCGCGGGTCACCGAGACCGTCGCGCAGGTCGATCCGATTCAGCACTCTTGCGAGTCTAGGCGGCCGGCCCGACGAGCACCCGAGCCGCCCGTCCGCCGGGACGGTGAGCCGGGCCACGCCCCGGGGGGCGAGATTGGTTAGGCTCGACCATGTGACCGCACGGCTGCCGGTGTTCCCGCTCGCAACGGTGCTCTTTCCCGGGTTGGTGCTGCCGCTGCACATCTTCGAGGAGCGCTACCGGGCGCTGGTCCGACACCTGGTCGACCTGCCCGAGGGCGCCTCGCGGGAGTTCGGCGTGGTGGCCATCCAGGCCGGCTGGGAGGTCGCGCCCGCCGGTCCCGGCGGCCGGGCGACGCCGAGTGGCGGCGAGGTCACGCTGCACGAGGTGGGCTGCACCGCCGAGCTGCGGCAGGTGACCGAGCTGGCCGACGGTGGTTTCGACATCGTCACGGTCGGCCGCCGTCGGTTCCGGATCGCCGAGGTCGACGACAGCGCCGAGCCCTACCTGACCGCTGACGTCGAGTGGCTGCCCGAGCCGGGCGGCCCGGACGAGGTGGCCGATCTGCTGGCCGCCCGGGTGATCGCGGTGTTCCGGCAGTACCTCGGCCTGATCCGTTCCGACCCGGAGGAGATCTCCGAACAGCTGCCGGAGGACCCGACGGTGCTCTCGCACCTGGTGGCGGCCACCGCGGCGCTCACCGTCGACGACCGGCAGCGGCTGCTGGCGATCGACGACACCGCCTCCCGGCTCCGCGCCGAGCTGCGGTTGCTCAACCGCGAGGCGGCTCTGCTGCGTCAGGTGCGGGCGGTTCCGGTGCCGCTGGCGGAGCTGGCGTCCCCGCCGACACCCAACTGAACTCCCCCGGCTCGGGCTCCGGGCGTAGCCCCGGCCAGCGCGACCAACCAGCCAGCAGGGTGTACATGACCGCGGCCCCGAACGCCGGCAGCAGCAGGTTGCCGTGCGGCACCGGCAGCACGCCGAGCAGCCAGTCCACCCCGCCGGCGCGCAGGTCGGCAGGTTTGCTGAAGGCATGTCCGGCCGGGGCGGTGGCCAGCAGCCGGTCGAAGGTGGCCAGGCCGATCCGCCGCCCCACCTGCCAGGCCACCGGCGCGGCGACCAGAGCGCCGAGCACCGCGGCGAGCAGCCCGACCGGGCCGCGCCGCCGACGCAGCACGAACCACAGGGCGAGCGCCACGAGCAGCCCGAAGGCGAGCCCGAGCAGGCTGAACCAGCCGTCGGCGGCGATCGGCTGCTCCGGTTGCGGCTCGGCGTAGATCGCCCCCTCGGCGGTCTTGAGCACCGGGGTGTCCGGCGCGAGCGCGGCCCAGAGCAGCCCGAGCGGAACACCCAGCGTGGCCAGCGCGAGCACGGCACCCAGCACCGTCGCCAGGGCGCGCAGCGGACGCCGCGGCTCGTCGAACCGCAGCTCCAGCGAGCTCTGGTACGCCGCCGAGGCCGGCAGCGGGCCCGGGCCGAACCCGGCCGGCGCTGTCCCGGCCGGCGCTGTCCCGGCCGGCACTGTCCCGGCCGGCACTGTCCCGGCCGGCGCTGTCCCGGCCGGCGCTGTCCCGGCCGGCGCTGTCCCGGCCGGCGCTGTCCCGGCCGGCGCTGTCCCGGCCGGCGCTGTCCCGGCCGGCGCTGTCCCGGCCGGCGCTGTCCCGGCCGGCGCTGTCCCGGCCGGCGGGTCGACCTCCGGCGGTTTCGTGCCCGGCGGACGGGGTGACGCGGGCTGGTCGGGCTCGTCGACGGGCCGCTCAGGGTCGGGGTTGTCCGGGCTCACCCGATGATCCTCTCAGGCCCGGTGCGCGGCGAGGGCCCCGGTGGCGGCAGACCAGCTCACCGGGCGAACGGCTCCACCATCATCGCCGCGGCCCGCAGCCACGCCTGGCGGGTCTCCGGCTGGAGCTGGTGGTACTCGATCGACGACCCGGTCTCCAGAGCCGGGTCGTACGGCACGACGGCCACGCCACGGGTACGGGTGGCGAAGTGCCGCTCCAGGTCGTCCTGGAGCGTCGAGCGACCCGGGGTCGGGCAGGAGATGAGGGTGATCGCGTTGTCCGCCAACTCGCCCATGCCCTCCTCGTGCAGCAGGTCGAGCATCCAGTCCGCGCTGAACGCCGCGTCCTCCCGGGGCACGGTGGTCACCACCAGTTGGTCGGCGGCCTGCATCACGGTGCGCCAGTTGGGGCTCTCCACGTTGTTGCCGGTGTCCACGCAGACCACGTCGTGGGTACGCCGCAGCAACTCCAGCACCCGTCGGACGGTGAACTGGTCCAGTCGCTGGGCGAAGCGCGGGCTCTCCTCGCCGGCCAGCACGTCGTACGAGCCGTCGGAGGCGTGCCGCAGGTAGTCGTCCAGCCGGTCCAGCAGGGTCGCGCCCTCCAGGATCTCGATCTGGGCCAGGTCGCTGATCAGGTGCCGGATCGTCCGGGCGTGCCGGGCGCTGCCGGCGCGCAGGCCGAGGGTGCCGCGCAGCTCGTTGTCGTCCCAGGCCAGCACGCCCTTGCCGCGGACGCTGCCGACCGTCGCCGCGGCGAGCACGGTGGCGGTCGTCTTGTGCACCCCGCCCTTGGGGTTGGCGAAGGCGAACACCCGGGGCGTGCCCAGGTCCCGCTGGAGCACCCCGTTGGCGCGCTCCTGCTCCTGGTCGACGGCCGGTGGGCGCCATTCGATCCGGGCCGGGTAGGCACGTTCGGCGACCGCCGAGCCGACCACCGGGGCGGGTGCCGGGGGGACGGGCGGCGTGACTGGCACGGCGACCGGCGGCGCGGGCGGCGGGGCGACCGGCGGAGGCGGTGGCGCGGCCGCCGGGTAGCCGGTCTCCGGCTGGTAGCCGGTCTCCAGCAGGGCGTAGCGGGACTCCACCGGCGGGTCGCCCGGTCGGTAGCCGTTGTCCAGCAACGCGTAGCGCGACGGGACCGGGTCGGGGGCGCGCGCCGGCGGCTCGGGCTCGGCCCGGTACGTCGGCTCAGCCCGGTAGCCCGGCTCGGCGCGGTAGTCGGGCTCGGCCCGATAGTCCGGCTCGGCCCGGTAGCCGGGCGTGGCGCGGTAGTCCGGCTCGGCGCGGTAGCCCGGCTCGGCCCGATAACCCGGCTCAGCGCGGTAGTCCGGCTGCTCGGTCCGGTACGCCGGCTCCGCTCGATAGTCCGGCTCGGCCCGGTACGCCGGTTCGGCGCGGTAGTCCGGCTCGGCCCGGTACGCCGGCTCGGCGCGGTAGTCGGGCTCGGCCCGATAACCCGGCTCGGCACGGTAGGCGGGGTCGACCCGGTAGGTCGCCTCGGCCCGGTAACCAGGCTCCGCGCCGTACGACAGGTCGGCCGGATGCCCGATGGCGGGTGCCCGACCGGCGTAGCCGTTGGGGGCCGCACGCCGTGGCAGCGGGTCCGGTGGCAGCTCATCGGCGCGCCGTTCCGGCTCGGTCTGCTCCGCGCCGCGACCGCCCAGCCGGGCACGGTCCAACAACGCGCGCCACCGCGGCGCTGGTTCGGCCGGCCGGCCCCAGCCGGTCTCACTGCCCTCCACGGCCCGCCCTCCCAGCGCCATCGATCTCTGTCTGACAGGCTACGAACCCAACCCTATTCGGACCACACCTCAGAGCGCACACCAGCCGGCGCAGATCACGACGACGGCGGCGGCGACGACTGCCCGGCGACGGCGGCGTCCGGCGAGGTGGTGACGCTCGGCGGCGTGGACTCGGTGGGCTCCGGCTTCGACGGCTCGGGTGACGGAATCGTCACGAGGGGTGCGGGTTCCGACGATTCGCCCACGGGGGCCGGCACCGGTGCGCTGATCGCTGGCGCTGGCCGCTCGGCCTGGGTCGGCGCGGGGTTCGGCCCGGTGTCGGCCGGCGGGCGCACCACGTCGCGCTGCTCGGGCAGGGGCGGTGTGAAGACCGTGCGCTCCAACCGGTACACCTCGGGGGCGGGGTCGACCGCGCGCACGTCCGGCCGGGCCGCGACACCGCGCAGCGCCACCGGCGTCGCGCGAACCACCGCCGCGTAGACACAGGCGCAGCCGGTGCGGTACGCGGCCGCCTCGGCGGCGGCCACCTGGGCGCCGCTGACGTACTGCTCCCGCAACTCCCGCTCGCCCACCCCGTCGCCGTCGACCGCGGCGGCCCTGGCCCGGTAGTCCGCCGCCTCGGTCTCCTTGCGGGCCGCCACCTGTGCCATCCCGGCGACCACGTCGTCGGGCACCCGCAGCGCGGGGATCTTGACGATCTCGGTCTGCCGGCCGAGCAGTGGAACCCGCCCGAAGACGGTCGAGACGCCGACGTCACCGAGCACCGATTCCAGCCGCTGCGGTGGCAGATACGCGTCGAGCGTGACCAGCGCGTACGTCCCGCCCTCGGCGGCCGGGGCGGACCCGGGCAGCGCGGCCAGGTCGGCCGCGGCGGACCGCAGGTAGCCGGGGACGGAGTCGCCGTCGGCAACGCCGACCCGGGTCACCTCGCCCACCGTCCGGTCGCCGACCGGTCGGTCGTCGACCGCCCAGACCGCGGTGCCGAGCACCGCCGCCGCGGAGAGCACGGCGGCCCAGCTGAGCACGCCGGACCGCGCGGACCGGTCACCCAACCGGGCCACGGCCCGGGTCAGCGGCGGCAGCAACCGCTGGTCCAGCTGCCGCAGCAGGTTGCCGGCGCGCACGGGCGGGATCCCCTCTGTGGATCGGTGTCGGGCGGTCGCCGCTCAGTCACGCAGGATCTGGAGCGCACGGTCCAGGTCGTCAGGGTAGTCGCTGACGAACCGGACCTCGTCCCCCGTTCGGGGGTGCAAAAAGCTCAGTTCGCGGGCGTGCAGCCACTGTCGGGCCAGGCCGAGACGGGCCGAGAGGGTGGGATCGGCACCGTAGGTGAGGTCACCCACACAGGGGTGCCGCAGGGTGGAGAAGTGCACCCGGATCTGATGGGTCCGGCCGGTCTCCAGCCGGACGTCGACCAGACTCGCCGCCGGGAACGCCTCCAGGGTGTCGTAGTGGGTGATGCTCGGCTTGCCGCCGGAGACCACCGCCCACCGGTAGTCGTGGGTGGGGTGCCGGTCGATCGGTGCGTCGACGGTGCCCCGCAGCGGGTCCAGGTGACCCTGCACCACCGCGTGGTAGCCCTTGTCGACCTCGCGGTACTTGAAGGCCCGCTTCAACGCCGTGTACGCCTGCTCGCTCTTGGCCACCACCATGATCCCGGTGGTGCCCACGTCGAGCCGGTGCACCACGCCCTGGCGCTCGGCGGCGCCGCTGGTGGAGATGCGGTGCCCGATCGCGGCGAGCGCGCCGATCACCGTCGGCCCGGTCCAGCCGGGGCTGGGATGCGCGGCCACCCCCACCGGCTTGTCGACCACGACGATGTCGTCGTCGGCGTAGACCACCCGCAGGCCGGGCACCGCCTGCGGCACCACGGTCGGCGGTACGACCGGGGCGGGCAGCGTGACCTCCAGCCAGGAGCCGGCCTTGACCTTGTGCGAGTTGGGCCGGGCGGCGCCGTCGACCAACGCGTCTCCGGCGTCGACCAGGGCTGCGGCGGCGGTGCGGGAGAGCCCGAACAGGCGGGACACGGCCTGATCCAGGCGCATGCCGTCGAGGCCGTCCGGAACCGGAAGGGAACGGTGGTCGCCGCCAGCGGCGAACGCGGAGGTCATGCCCGCTCCCGCTGCTCGGCGCCCGACGCGGCGTCGGTGGTGGCCGGGTCGCTGTCGCGCCCCGCCCGCCGGCCGTCACGCTGGCGGCCGGTCAGCTCCAACAGGACGGCCAGCAGCACGCCGCAGACCAGCGCACTGTCGGCCAGGTTGAACACCGGCCAGACCTGACCGTACGGGTCGAAGAGGCTGATCATGTCGACCACGTGCCCGTGGAAGGGGGACGGGGCCCGGAAGATCCGGTCGACGAGGTTGCCCAACGCGCCACCGAGCACCAGGCCGAGAGATATCGCCCAGGGCAGCGAGCGCAGCCGCAGTGCCATCCAGACGATCCAGCCGACCACCCCGATGGTGATCAGCGGGAAGATCCAGGTGTGGTCCGCGCCGATGCTCCAGGCCGCGCCGCTGTTGCGGGTCAGGCTCAGGTAGACGAACCCGCCGAGCAGCCGAACCGGCTCCCGGTCGGTCAGCGCGGCCAGCGCGAGGTGCTTGGTGACCAGGTCGGCCAGCAGGGCCACCAGGGCGACTCCGGCGAGAATCGCGACGGCCCGGGGCCGGCGGGTGCCGCCGCCCGGGTCGGTGCGGCCGGGTTCGGCGGACGGTACTGCGGTCATTCGCTCCCCATCGACAGTCTTGGCGGTGATCGCTCACCGTCTCATCGCCGCCGGGGAACGGACCTCAGCGCCGCTCCTCCAGCTGCTTGCACGTCACACACTGGGTGGCCGACGGGAAGGCGGCGAGGCGCTCGACCGGGATCGGGTTGCCGCACCGCTCGCACCAGCCGTAACCACCCTCGTCGAGGCGCTCCAGAGCGCGCTCCACCTGCGTGATCCGTTCCAGAATGCTGTTGGCGAGAGAGATCTCCTGCTCCCGCTCGAGCGTCTTGGTGCCCGTGTCGGCCTGGTCGTCCCCGGCCGAGTCGGTCAGCCGATCGCGCTGCAGCTCGGTGATCTCACTCAGCGTCTGATCGTACTCGGCACGAAGCTCGTCCCGCCGCGCCGCCAGGGCCGCCCGGATCTTCTCGGTCTCCGCCGTGCTGCGGGTGGCCTTGGCCACCGGCTTGCGCCCGGCGGTCCTGGTGTCGGCTGGCTTCGCCATGGGTCGCTCCCTCGGCCGGGGAACCGCGCGGTCCGCGGCGCCTGGACAGGGGGCGCCGACCAGGGCGTCCCCTATGTACGAAAAGGGGCGCGCGGCGACGATGGCCGCGCACTCCGGAGGTTGGCAAGAATACGGAACGTACAGGCGTCCGACAACGTGCCGCACCGTCGCGCCGTCTAACAGCCCCTAGCCCTGCCTAACTGGGGCAAAGGGAACGCTAGCAGATCAATTGACCACCTCATCCCCGTACTCACCAAACCATCGGGCCAGACGACCCCGTCGACTGACCGCCCGCAAACGCCGTTCCGCAGCGTCCCGCACCCCGGCGGTCGCCACGATCAGCAGACTGTCGCCGGTCTTCAACCGGGTGTCCGGTGCCGGCACGAAGCCCACGCCGTCGCGCAGCACCAGGGTCACCGACGCGCCCAGCGGAAGCCGCAGCTCGTCGACGTGCACGCCGGCCAGTCGCGACCCCGGCGGCACCTCCACCTGGAGCAGGTCCGCCCGCATCCGCTCCAGCGGCGCGGTCTCCACATGGATCTCGGCGGCCTCGGCCGGCGCGGTCACCCGCAACCGGCGGGCGAACGGCCCCAGCGTCCCGGTCTGCACCAGCGTGAAGATCACCACCAGCACGAAGACCACGTCGAAGAGCCGCTCCGCGCCGGGCACCCGCTCGGAGAGCGGAATGGTGGCCAGCACGATCGGCACCGCCCCGCGCAGCCCGGCCCAGGACAGGAACGCCTGTTCGCGAAGGCCGACCCGGAACGGCAACGCCGAGACGGCCACCGACAGCGGCCGGGCCAGCAACACCAGCGCCAGCCCGGCGACCACCGCGGGCAGCACCGCCGCGTCCAGCCGGCCCGGCGAGGCCAGCAGACCGAGCAGCACGAACAACCCGATCTGGGCGAGCCAGGCCAGCCCGTCCGCGAAGCCGAGAATCGCCTGCCGGTGCGACAGGCGGGCATTGCCCAGCAACACCCCGGCCACGTAGACGGCGAGGAAACCCGAGGCGTGCAGAACCGCCCCCGCGGCGTACGCCAGCACGGTGATGCCCACCGCGGCGATCGGGTAGAGCCCGGCCGAGGGCAGCGCCGCCCGGCGCAGCGCCCAGGTGCCGGCGACGCCCGCGGCCACGCCGACCGCCGCGCCGACGCCAAGCTCGTAGCAGACCAGCGCGACCTCGTACCACCACGGGTGCGAGAAGCCGCTGTGGGACAGCAGCACCACCAGCAGCACCACCGGGGCATCGTTCATCCCCGACTCGGCCTCCAGGGTCGCCACCAGCCGGGGCGGCAGCCGCAGCCGGCGCAGGGTGGCGAAGACGGCCGCCGCATCGGTGGACGAGAGCACCGCGCCGTAGAGCAGCGCCAACCGCCAGTCCAGCCCCAGCAGCAGGTGCACGGCGACGCCGACCACCACGATGCTGACGATCACGCCGACCGTGGAGAGCGCGGAGGCCAGCCCGAGCACCGGGCGCAACGTGGTCCACCTGGCGGTGAGGCCACCCTCCGCGATGATCACGATCAGCGCGCAGAAGCCGAGGGTCCGGGTCAGCTCGACGTCGTCGAAGCGGATGCCCAACCCGCTCTCGCCGATCGCCACGCCCAACGCCAGGTAGACCAGCAGGCTGGGCACGCCGAGCCGGGTGGAGAGTCGCACCGCGCCGACGGCGACCAGCAGCACGGCCGCACCGAGCAGCAGCGCGATATCCAACCCGGGCGTCACGGCTGCCTTACCTGGGCTGTCCTCACTCGGCGGATCCGTCGCGCAGGCGGCGCAGCACCTCGGGCACCCCCGGGCCGGGCCGATCGACGAGGAAGAGCTTGTCCCGGCTGGCCGCGCCGGCACGCAGTGACACCGCGGCCGGTCGCACGCCCAACGCGCCGGCCAACGCCCGGCGGGCCGCCTCGGTGGCCCGGCCGTCGACGGCCGGGTCGTGGACTGCGATCACGAGGGCGGGCCCGTGCGGCCCGTCGAAGCGGCCACCCACCCGGTCCCGGGAGGCGCCGGGCTTCACCCGTACCGCAACGGTGAGCGTGTCCTGCGCGGGCACCGGCGCCGCTTCAGATCGGCCGGGCGTCGGCGAGCAGAGCGGTCGCTGGCGCGCAGTGCGCGCACGGAGTGAAGCCGAGTTCCACGGCCTCGGCGACCGGCAACGTCTCGGGCTGCCAGCCAATCAGGTGGGGGCAGTCGTCGAGGTGGTAGCGGGGGCGGCCGTCGACGACCTCGACGGCGTCGAGCAGTCGCGCCACCCGGGCCGCCTCGGCGGCCGTGATCTGCTGGGCGGCCGGCTCGTCGACCGCCGGGACCGCTGGGTCGACCATGTCGTCGGTCGACGCCGCGATCGGCGACGCCGGGCTGACGGGCCGGGCCCGCGAGGACACCTCGTCGATCGGGGGCGCCTGGTCGACCGGCGGCGCGGGTGGTTGCCGCCACCCGGTGCCGCCGGTACCAAACGTCGTGGGCACGTGCTGAACCGGCACCTCCGGCTCGACCAGCGGCGGCCCGTACGCGACACCCGGTGTGGCCTGGCTGGCCGTGCGGGGTGCGTCGGGGTGCCGTCGGTCGGTCCGGCCGGGATCCGCCATGGCGCGGTTGGCGGCTGCCTGGCGGGCGCCCACCACCAACGCCACGGCGGCCAGCAGACTGGCCGCGATGGAGATGACCAACAAGAAGCTGGAGCCACCGGCCAGGCCGAGCACCAGTAGCACCACCGCGACGAGGATGAGCAGAAGACTCGCGACTATCACGGCTCACCCCCGCCGCGTCGAACCATCCAGGCCGGGCCGGCGACCGTCACCATTGGCGGACAGCGATCGCCGGCCGGTGCTCAGCGTCCGGCTTCGAGGGCGCCGGAGCGCCCGCCGCCGCCGTACGAACCAGCGAGACCCGCTGCGGCCAGCCCGTTGCCGCCAGCGACCCGGCCGGCTTCGGAGCGGGTCATCTCGGCCTCGAGGCCCTGGCCACGACCGTCGAGGTCACGCAGCTGGCTCTCCAGGTACGCCTTGAGCCGGGTGCGGTACTCGCGCTCGAACTGCTTGAGCTCCTCGATGTGCTTCTGCAGCGCCGTGCGCTTGGCGTCCAGGCCGCCCATGGCCTCCTGGTGCCGCTGGCGGGCGTCCCGCTCAAGGGCGTCAGCCTTCGCGCGCGCCTCCCGGGTCACCTCCTCGGCCTTGCTGCGAGCCTCGGAGAGCAGCTGGTCGGCCTCGCGGCGCGCGTCGGACACGTGGTCGTCGGCGGTGCGCTGGGCCATCATCAGCACGCGCAGGGCCTGCTGCTCACCGTCGCCGGTGACGCCGCCGGCCGGGCCGCCGGTCGCGCGGACCTGCTCCAGCTCGGCCTGCATCGCGCGGGCAGCCTGCTCGGCCGCCGACTTGTCGCGCTGCACCCGGTCAAGTTGGGCCTTGACGTCGTTGAGCTCCGCCGCCAGTCGGGCGTCGCCGCCGGGGCCGGCGGGGGCGCCGCCACGGCCACCGCGCTCCACCTGGGCGCGCAGCTCGTTGTTCTCCTCGATGAGACGGGCGAGCTCGCGCTCGACCTCATCAAGGAAGGCGTCGACCTCCTCCTCGTCATACCCCCGCTTGCCGATCGGCGGCTTTTTGAAGGCGACGTTGTGGACGTCGGCCGGGGTCAGCGGCATCGAAACTCCTCGGGTCAGTTGCGGCCGCGAAAGCGCGTCGGTCATCAGGCAGATGCCCTGATCGACGGCCCTAACACGAACTCCATCAGCACGAACAGGATAACCAGGAGCACAAGGGAGGCCAGGTCGATGCTCACGGTACCAATTCGCAGCGGAGGGATCACACGCCTCAACGCGTTGAGAGGGGGATCAGTGACGCTCCACACGGATTCCAATCCTGCCGATGCTCCACGCCCCGGTTGCCAGCGACGGCCGTACTGCAGGACGGCGCTCAACACGAACCGGGACAGAAGAAGGAGCAGGAAGACATAAAGGATCAGGTACAGCACTTGCAGTAAGATCGACAACACGGTCAGCGACGTCCCTCGGGTCGGGCGGGGTCAACTCAGACTGAAAAAGCCGCCCTCAGCGATCTTGGCTTTGTCCTCAGCGGTGACCTGGACGTTAGCCGGTGAGAGCAGGAACACCCGATTGGTCACGCGCTCGATCGTACCGCGCAGGCCGAACGCCAGTCCGGCGGCGAAGTCCACCAGACGGCGGGCATCGGCCTCATCCATCTCGGTGAGATTGATGATCACCGGCACCCCGTCGCGGAAGTGCTCGCCGATGGTGCGCGCCTCCCGGTAGGTGGTGGGGTGCAGCGTGGTGATCTGGTAACGCTGCTCCTCCTCCGGCAGAGCCCGCTCGCGCGACGTGACCTGCGGCGCGAGGGCCAGGTTGTCCCGCGTGTGATAGGTCAGCGCACCGGACGTCTCGCCCGCCGACGACCGGGTGATCGACCGGACGCTGGACCGCTCGATCCGCTCCGGCCGCTCGCCGTCACCGCGCTCGGACTCACTCAACCGCCCACTCGGCCGCTCGGAGAGTCGACCCCGCCCGCTGTCGCGCGGCCGGGGAGCCGGCGGCTCCTCGGTGTCGTCCTCGTCGTCGTCGGCGAACTCCTCGGCGTACCGGCTCTGCCGGTAACGCGAGTCACGGTAGCCACCCTTGTCGTAGCCACCGTCGTCGTAGGCCCGCTCGTCGTCTTCTTCGACCAGACCGAGCCAGACCCCCGCCTTGCGCAGTGCACCCATCCCGCGCCCTTCCGTCCGCCGTGCGGCACGCGCCCCCGTGCCATGTCGCCCGTCGCGAGTGGACAACCATGCCCATCGGACCGGAACGGCAATCCCCCGGCGCGCGATTCGCGTCGCGCGCCACAACCCCCGACTAGGAGACGCCCGCCCCTGAAACAACACTGATGTAATTTGCTTGTCTCGCGGTCAGGCTACCGCAGCGTGGGACGCATTCCGAGCAACGCGCTACCGACGCGGACAAGTGTCGCGCCGTAACGGATCGCGATTTCGAAATCTCCGCTCATACCGGCGGACAACGCGGTGGCTCCCGGATGGACAGCCCGAAACGCGTCGGCGACCTCCGCGAGCCGGGCGAACGCCCGCTCCGGCTCCCACCCCAGCGGAGCGACCGCCATGAGACCGACCAGACGCAGCCCCGGCGCGTCGGCCACCGCCTCGGCCACCGGCTCCAACCCGGAGCCCGGATCCGCCGAGTCGGGCAGTGCTCCGCCCCGGGCCGCGTCGCCGTCGATACTCACCTGAATCAGGGCGTCGAGCGGCGCCTGCCGGTCGACGGTCGCGGTGGCCAACGCCCGGGCCAGCCGGACACTGTCGACGGAGTGGACCACGTCGGCGTAACGGACCACCGAGCGGGCCTTGTTGCGCTGCAACTGCCCGATGAAGTGCCAGCGGGGACGCACCCCGGCCGCAGCCACCTCGGCGGCCTTGCCGGCTGCCTCCTGGTCGCGGTTCTCCCCCATGTCGGTCACCCCGAGCCCGGCCAGCGCCACCACGTCACTGGCCGGGTAGGTCTTCGTCACCGCGATCATCGTGACCTCGGCACGGTCCCGGCCGGCCTGCGCGCAGGCATCATCGACCCGGGACCGAACCTGTGCCAGACCGGCCGCGAGTTCGGCGTGCCGATCCGGTCGTACCGTGGCTGAGCTGTCGGTCATCGGCGGTGCTCAGGACCCGTTCTTGAGGAAGTCCGGCACGTCCACGTCGTCGAAGAGCACGCGACGCGGCGACTGGGCCGGAGCCGGGTTGGTGGCCGGCGCCGGCACCGGAGTGCTCTGCGGTGCCGGCTGGTTGGTGTTGGTCTTGCGAGGTGCCTCGGCCGCCTTGTACGCGGGCGTGCCGCCGTCGAAGCCCGCCGCGATGACGGTCACCCGCACCTCGTCACCGAGCGCGTCGTCGATGACCGCGCCGAAAATGATGTTGGCGTCCGGGTGGGCCGCGTCGGTGACCAGCTGAGCGGCGTCGTTGATCTCGAACAGGCCCAGGTCAGAGCCGCCGGCGATGGAGAGCAGCACGCCCCGCGCGCCGTCCATGCTCTGCTCCAGCAGCGGGCTGGAGATGGCCGCCTCGGCCGCCTCGACCGCGCGGTTCTCGCCGCGGGCGCTGCCGATGCCCATCAACGCGCTGCCAGCGCCGCTCATCACGCTCTTGACGTCGGCGAAGTCCAGGTTGATCAGACCCGGGGTGGTGATCAGGTCGGTGATGCCCTGCACACCCGAGAGCAGCACCTGGTCGGCCGTGCGGAACGCGTCCATCATGCTGATGTTGCGGTCGCCCAGGGCCAGCAGCCGGTCGTTCGGGATGACGATCAGCGTGTCGCACTGGTTGCGGAGTTCGTCTATTCCCGACTCGGCCTGCACCTGGCGGCGCTTGCCCTCGAAGGAGAACGGCCGGGTCACCACGCCGATGGTCAGCGCGCCGAGCTTGCGGGCGATGTTGGCCACCACGGGCGCCCCACCGGTGCCGGTGCCGCCGCCCTCGCCGCAGGTCACGAAGACCATGTCGGCGCCCTTGAGCACTTCCTCGATCTCGTCGCGGTGGTCCTCGGCGGCGTTCTTCCCGACGTCCGGGTTGGCACCGGCCCCCAGGCCACGGGTCAGCTCCCGGCCGACGTCGAGCTTGACGTCGGCGTCGCTCATCAGCAGCGCCTGCGCGTCGGTGTTGATCGCGATGAACTCGACGCCCTTGAGCCCAACCTCGATCATCCGGTTGACGGCGTTGACGCCGCCACCCCCGATGCCGACGACCTTGATGACCGCCAGGTAGTTGTGCGGAGGTGTCATCTCCGGTCCTTTCCTTCGAGATTGGCTTCGGCCGACCGGGTACGGCGTGGCCAGCCCAGTGGCCGACGACAGCTGTCACCAGCGAGAATCAGGGATAAACCCTAACCCTCTACTAGAGGCTTACAGTTATGTCAACCACTGATCCTCTTCGGGGCAACGTAAGCGCCACCGCCCGATGAGCCAAGGACCCGGGCGGCGTGTCGCCGAGCGGAGCGCGACGGGTCACGTCCCCGCGCGCTCACCGGTCAGCGAAAGGTCACCACGTCCGGGGCGCTCACGTCGATCCGATCGGTCTCCTCGTCGAGCAGCGCGGTGGCCACCCGGGCCTTGTCCGTGCCCCGGGTCGCGTCGCCCCAGACCACCGTCCGGTCCCCCCGCAACCGCAGGCTGATCCGGGCCAGCCCCTCCACGTTCACGTCCACCAGCTCCGCGCGCAGCTGCGGCGTCAACGCGACGAGCACCTCCAGCGCGGCCCGGGTGCCCGGGTCGTCGGCGGCCGGCCGGCCCACCGTCACCTGCGGCAGCCCGGCGGGTCGTCGCTCCATCGTCCGGAACGCCACCCCGCTCTGGTCGATCAGAGCGAACGCCTCCCCCTGCGGCACCACCGCCACCGCGGTCCGCTCGGTCACCCGCACCACCAGCGCGCCGGGCCAGTCCCGGGAGACCGTGGCCCGCTCCACCGCCGGCAGCGCGCCGACCCGCCGGGCGGCGGCGGCCAGGTCCACCCGGGCCAGCGGCACCCCGTCCGGCACCCCGAGCGCGTCGTGCACCTGCACCGGAGTGACCAGGTCGGCGCCCTCCACGCGTACCTCCCGCACGCCGAACAGCCCGGTGCCGAGCACCGTCCAGGCGACCAGCCCGGCCAGGGCGAGCACCCCGGCGGCCACCGCCCACGGCAGCGCCGCACGCATGCGACGCTGCCGGGCCCGGGCCATGAACCGACGGGTCGACGGCGGTACCGCGTCGCGGCCCGCCCGGACCAGCTGCCACCGCCGGGCCGGACCCCGACGCGGGGCGCCACCGTCGGCGGCGCTGGTCCGCCCTCGGGCCGGGCCGGGACTCATCCGGCCGCGGGCGCCGAGCCGCCGGGCACGGCGGTGCCACCGAGAGCCGCGCCGTCGCCGCCGGCCGTGGCCCCACCCGGCACCGGATCACCGATCGCCGGGGTGGTGGCCACCGGGTCGACGGTCGCGGTCGGTGCCGAGCCGGCCGTCCGCTCACCCAGGGCGGCCAGCAGCTCGTCGCCCATCAACGAGATCGGCGGGGCGCCCATGGTGACCACCACGTCCCCCGAGCGGGCCCGACGGGCCACCTCGACCGGGGCCTGTTCCCACGACTCCACGAAGACCTTGCGGTCGGCGGGCAGGTCCACCGCCGCGATCAGCGCCGCCGAGCCCTCGCCGGGCTGACGCAACTCGCCCGGCCCGAAGACCTCCAACAGCACCACCTCGTCGGCGATGGCCAGCGCCTCGGCGATCTCCGCCTGGTTGTCGCGGGTGCGGTACAGCCGGTACGGCTGGAACACGACGATCAGCCGGCCGTCCCCGGCCACCTCGCGCAGCGTCTGCATCGCCAACGTCATCGAGGTCGGGTGGTACGCGTACTCGTCGTAGACCAGCACGCCGTCCGCGACACCCTTGCGCTCGAAGCGCCGGCGCACCCCCGGGAAGACCGCCAGCGCGGCCTCCGCCGCCTCCAGCGGCAGTTCCAGCAGGTACGCGGCCAGCACCGCGGCGGCGCTGTTCAGCCCCATGTGCCGCCCCGGCACCGGCAGCCGGAACTCGCCCAGCGGCCGGCCGTCGATCGCGGCCAGATAACGCACGCCACGCGCGGAGGAGACCATCTCGGTCAACCGCAGGTCGGCGTCGGCCGCCTCGCCGTAGGTGTACACCCGCCGCCCCTCGGACCGCAGGCTCTCGGCCAGCCGCCGACCGCCCGGGTCGTCGGCGCAGGTGATGATGAACCCGTCCGGGTCGGTGAGCCGGGCGAACTCCACGAACGCCGCCTCCAGCGTCGCGTAGTCGCCGTAGGTGTTCAGGTGGTCCGCCTCGACGTTCGTGATGATCGAGACGTACGGGCGGTAGATGAGGAACGAGCGGTCGCTCTCGTCCGCCTCGACCACGAAGTGCTCGCCGGTGCCGTGGTGGGCGCCCGAGCCGACCTCGGAGATCTCCCCACCGATCACGAAGGACGGGTCCACACCGGCCTGTTGGAGGACCATCGTCACCATCGAGGTGGTGGTGGTCTTGCCGTGGGTGCCGGCGACCGCCACCGCCCGACGGCCGGTCATCGCCGCGGCGAGCGCCTCCGAACGGTGCAGCACCCGCAGGCCGCGCCGCCGCGCCTCGACCAGCTCCAGATGATCCTGAGGAATGGCCGACGAGTAGACCACGGTGTCCACCCCGTCGAGGTTGCTCGCCTCGTGGCTGAGGTGGATGGTGCCGCCGAGCGCCCGCAGGCCGGCCAGGGACGGCCACTCCCGCAGGTCGCTGCCGGAGACCCGGATGCCGCGGGTGAGCAGCAGCCGGGCCACGCCGAGCATGCCCACCCCACCCACTCCGATCAGGTGGACGGCGCCCAGGTCCTCGGCGGTGAGCGTGCCGGCCGGGGTGAACTGCGCGGTCATCGGGCCACCGCCGCCAGCACGAAGGAGCGCAGCGCCTCGTCGCCGTCGCGCCGGCCGTACGCCCCGGCCGCGGCACCCATGTTGTAGAGCCGCTGTGGGTCCCGGATGAGGGGGATGACGGTGCGCTCCAGCCAGTCCGGGGTGAGCTCGGCGTCGTCGACCAGCAGCCCACCGCCGGCCTCCACCACGGGCAGCGCGTTGCGCCGCTGCTCCTGGTTGCTGTGCGGGTACGGCACGTAGATCGTGGGCAGCCCGATCGCCGCCACCTCGGCGACGGTCATCGCACCGCCCCGGGCGAGCATCAGATCGGCGGCGGCGTAGCCCAGCTCCATCTCGGACAGGTACGGCAGCGTCACGTACGGCACCGGAAGGTCGCTGGGGATCGGCACCGGCTCGTTGCGGGCGCCCATCACGTGCAGCACCTGCACGCCGTTGCGGGCCAACTCCTTGGCCGCTCCAGAGACCGCCAGGTTGATCGAACGGGCGCCGGACGAGCCGCCGGACACGAAGAGCACCGGCAGGTCCGGGCGGAGCCCGAAGTGGGCGCGGGCGGCGTTGCGCAGCGCGTACCGGTCCAGGCCGGTGATGGCGCGGCGCAGCGGCACCCCGACCACAGTGGCGTCCCGCAGCGACTCGGCCTGGCTCGGCTGATTCGGGAAGCCGACGGCGATGTTCTTGGTGAACTTCATGCCCAGCCGGTTGGCCACGCCCGGTGGCACGTTTACCTCGTGGATCACCATGGGCAGCTCACGACGCCACGCGGCCAGGTAGGCCGGCACCGAGACGTACCCGCCGAAGCCGACGACCACCTCGGCGCGCACCTCGTCGATCACCTTGCCCGCGGCGCGCGCCGCGGTCCACATCCGGCCCGGGGTGCGGACCAGGTTCATGTTGACCGACCGGGGCAGCTGGTACGCCGGGATCTGCCGCAGGTCGTAGCCCTGCGGCGGAATCAGGTCGTTCTCCATACCCCGGGGTGTGCCGAGGCAGGTGATCCGGACGCCCGGGTCGTGTCGGCGCAGGCAGTCGGCGAAGGCGAGCAGCGGGTAGACGTGCCCCCCGGTGCCACCTCCCGCGAGCACCACCGAACGCAGCGGACCCATCAGCGTCTCCTCTCGCTCGCCGTACCCCCGCGGTTGCGGTCCTGGCGGACCCCGCGCGGCGCGGCCTGATCGTCATGGCGCCGCTCGCGGGACCGGGGCACGGACCCTCGGCCAGCGGGCGGCGTCGCCGGTCGGCGACGCCGGCCGGGAAGCGGCGGCAACGGGGCCCAGAGTAGTCGGACCCACCGGGCCGGCGGACGGGCATGCAGTGCTCTGGCCGCATCGGGTTCGGCGCGGGCGAAGGACGCCAGCATGCCGACGCCGGCCAACGTCACCACCAGCGCACTTCCGCCGTCAGAGATGAACGGCAGGGGCAGGCCGGTGATCGGCAGCAGCCCGACCACCCCACCGATGTTGATCACGGCCTGGCTGACCAGCCAGGTGGTCACGGCGGTGGCGGCGAGCCGGCGGAACGGGTCGTCGACCCGTCGGGCGATCCGGAACCCGGTGTACGCGAGGACCGCGAACAGGCTGAGCACCACGGCGCACCCGATCACGCCCAACTCCTCGGCGATGACCGCGAAGATGAAGTCGTTGTGCGCCTCGGGCAGCCAGTCCCACTTCAGGCTGCCCTTGCCCAGCCCGACACCGAACCATCCGCCGTGCTCGATGGCCAGTCGACCCTGGTAGAACTGGTAGCAGGGGTCGCCGCACTTGTCCGGCGGCGGTGGGTTGAGAAAGAGCGTCAGGCGCGCCAGGCGGTAGTTGTCCGCGCCCCGCTCGCCGGAGCCGGCGCCCAGCGAAGCCACCGCGATGAGCAGACCGACGCCGAGCAGACCGACCACCGTCAGCGCGCCGAAGACCCGCATCCGGACGCCGGCGGCCCAGAGCAGGCCGATCACCAGGGCCAGCAGGCAGAGCATCGTGCCCACGTCGTTGTAGCCGACCAGCACGAAGAGCAGGCCCATCACCGGGAAGAGCGGGGTGGCCAGTTCCCTCCACCAACCCAGCGCGGCGCCCTTGCGGGCGATCAAGTGCGCGCCCCACAGCACCAGGGCGAACTTGGCCAGCTCGGAGGGCTGCACCTGGATCCCGCCGATGAACAGCCAGAGCAGCCGCGCCTCGATCGGGCCGATCCGGGCGGAATCCTGATCGGCCAGCCGGGCGTAGGCGAGCAGCAGGTTGAGTAGCAGCAACAGCCCGATCGAGGTGAACAGCAGCGGCCGGCCCAGCGAGCGGTAGGTGCTGGCCGGCAGGCGCTGGCAGACCCAGAACGCGCCGATGCCGATCACCGCGAAGATGGCCTGCTTGGTCACCGACGCCGAGGCGTTGCCGTCCTCGGCGTAGTCCTTCACGCTGGTCGCCGAGAAGACCATGGTCAGCCCGATCAGCAGCAGCAGGCCGGCACAGGACAGCAGCAGATAGTAGGAGGTCAGCGGCCGATCCAACAGGCCACGCAGCGCGGCGAGCCCACCGGCCGCGTCGACACCGCGCAGCGGCACGGGTGCCGCCGGTTCCGCCTCACGTGCCGCCGTGCCCGGCTCCGGCCCCCGCGCGTCGTCGGCTGGCGCAACCGCCTCCGCGGTACGCCCCGCCGCGCCCGGCGACCGACGCGCCCGCCCGTCTGCCCTGCCCTCAGTGCCGATGTCCTCCCCCACCCCGACATCATCACCGCTGAACACGCCCGACACCCCCAGAACGCCCCTCCGGGCGTGTCGGCCCCATGGATCAGGTCATGTTGGCGAGGAACTCGCTGTAGAACAGCCCCAGGGCGATCGCCACGCCGATGCCGGCGATGATCCAGAAGCGCACCACGATGTTGACCTCGCTCCAGCCGGCCAGCTCGAAGTGGTGCTGGAGCGGAGACATCCGGAACACCCGTTTACCGGTGGTCTTGAAGGAGATGATCTGGATCACCACGGACATCGTGATGATCACGAAGAGCCCGCCGATGATCGGCAGCAGCAGGATGGTGCGGGTGGACATCGCCATGCCGGCGATCAGGCCGCCCAGCCCCAGCGCCCCGGTGTCGCCCATGAAGATCCGTGCCGGGGACGTGTTCCACCAGAGGAAGCCCACACAGGCCCCGGCCGCCGCCCCGGCGATCAGCGCGATCTCCAACGGGTCGCGGACCTCGTAGCAGTACGGCTGGGTGTAGTTCGGGTCGGCGCACCAGTGCCGGTACTGCCAGAACGCGATCAGCGCGTACGCGGCGAGCACCATCACCGACGCGCCGGTGGCCAGACCGTCCAGGCCGTCGGTGAGGTTGACGCCGTTCGTCGCGGCCATCACCACGAAGATGAAGATGATCACCGCGCCGACCTTGCTGACCTCCAGGAAGTCGATGTCCCGGATGAAGCTCAGCGTGGTGCTGCCCACCGTCTCGGTGTTGGTCGCCAGGCCCGAACCGTTGGTCATCGTGCTCGGGAACCACAGCGCGATCACCCCGAAGACCGCACCGACCAGGATCTGGCCGAGCAACTTGCCGCGCTTGTTCAGCCCGGCGCTGTTGCGCTTGCGCACCTTGAGGAAGTCGTCGAGGAAACCCACCGCGCCGGAGAAGACCATCAGCCCGAGCAGCACCAGCGCGGTGATGGTCGGCTCCACCTGGGCGATCTGCTGGTCCGGCAGGGTGGTCAGGGCCAGGTGCCCGGCCACGTACGCGATCACCGTGGCCAGGATGAAGACCACGCCACCCATCGTGGGCGTGCCCTTCTTGCCCTGGTGCATGGCGGGGCCGTCGGACCGGATCGGCTGACCGGCCTTGAGCCGGGTGAACACCTTGATCGCGATCGGGGTGCAGAAAAGCGAGACGAGGAAGGCCACCCCGATGGCGACGATGACCGCCCTCATCGGGTCGACTCCCCACCGGCGTCGGCGCGCAGGGCGTCGGCCACCTCCCAGGTCCGGTACCGGGAACCCTTGACCAGGACGACGTCACCCGGTCGTAGTTCGCTCCGCAGCACCTCGACGGCCGCCGCCTGATCGGTGAGCAGCACCGACTCTCCTCCCCAGTTTGCTACCGCTGTCGCGCCTTCGTGGATCGGCGCGGCCGGCTCACCCACCACGAGCAGCCGGTCGACACCCAGCTCGGCCGCGAGTTGGCCGACCTCGGCGTGGCCGTCGTACTCGAACGGGCCCAGCTCGGCCATGTAACCAAGCACCGCGACGGTACGCCGTCCCTGGCCCATGCTGGCCAGCGCCCGCACCGCGACCGCCATCGAGGCCGGGTTGGCGTTGTACGAGTCGTCGATCACGGTCACCCCGTCGGGGCGGTCGAAGACGTCCATCCGTCGGGTCGAGACCAGCCCCAGCTCGCCAAGGGCCGTGGCCAGCTCGGCCAGCGGCATACCCAGCTCCCGGGCGACCGCCGCCGCCGCGAGCGTGTTCCCGACCTGGTGGCGGCCGGCCAGCCGGAGCCGCACCGGTGCGCGCCCCTCCGGGGTGACCAGGGTGTACGACGGGTGCCCCCGCTCGTCGAGCGTGACGTCCTCGGCGCGCACGTCGGCGTCGGGCGCCTCGCCGTAGCGGACCACCCGGGCCTGGGTGCGGCTCGCCATCGCGTCCACCCGGGGGTCGTCGGCGTTCAGCACGGCCAGCCCGTCCGGCGGCAGCGCCTCCACCAGCTCGCCCTTGGCCAGGGCGATGGCGTCCTGCGAGCCGAACTCGCCGATGTGCGAGGTGCCGACGTTGAGCACCACGGAGATCCGGGGCGGCACCAGCTCGCACAGGTACCGCACGTGCCCGACCCCGCGCGCGCCCTTCTCCATCACCAGGTAGCGGGTGTCCGGGTCGGCCTGCAGGGCGGTGTACGGGTGCCCCAGCTCGTTGTTGAACGAGCCGGGTGGCGCCACCGTGGCCCCGAGTCGGGCGGTGAGCTGACCGATCAGGTCCTTCGTGGTGGTCTTGCCGGACGAGCCGGTCACGCCGATCACGGTCAGCCCGGGCAGCCGGTCCACCGCCGCGCGGGCCAACCGGCCCATCGCGGTCAGGGCGTCGTCGACCAGCACCATCGGCACCCCGGGCACCTCGCGGCTGCCGAGCACCGCCACCGCGCCGGCCTGGATCGCCGTCGCCGCGTAGTCGTGCCCGTCGACCTGCTCCCCCGGGAAGGCCACGAAGAGCGAACCGGGCCCCACCTTGCGCGAGTCGAACTCCACCGAACCGGTGACGGTGGCGGCCGGGTCGGCGGCCACCAGCCGCCCGTGGACCGCCGCGGCCACCTCGGCCAGGCTCAGCGTGATCACCGCTGACCCGCCAGGTCCCCGAAGCGGGCCCGCAGCGCGTCGGCCAACTCGATGCTGTCGTCGAACGGAAGCACCTGACCCGCCACCTCCTGGCCGCGCTCGTGCCCCTTGCCGAGCAGCGCGATCACGTCGCCCGGCTCGGCCAGCCGCACCGCCTCGTCGATCGCGGCGCGGCGGCCCGCCACCTCGATGATCCGAGCGGCCGTGCCGGCCCGGTACGCCCCGGCGAGCACCTCGGCGCGAATCTCGCCCGGGTCCTCGGTACGCGGGTTGTCGTCGGTCACCAGCACCACGTCGGCTCCCTCCGCGGCGGCGGCGCCCATCACCGGTCGCTTGCCCCGGTCCCGGTCTCCCCCGGCGCCGATCACACAGATCAGTCGGCCGGCGCTCAACTCGCGCAGCGCGGCCAGCGCGGCCACGATCGCGTCCGACTTGTGCGCGTAGTCGACGACCCCGCGCACCGGCGCGGCCACGTCGACCAGCTCCAACCGACCCGGGACGCCACCGCAGGCGGCCACACCGGCCGCCGCGGTCACCGGGTCCACCCCGGCGCCGACCAGGGTGGCGATGGCCAGCAGCGCGTTGGCCACGTTGTGCCGGCCGGGCAGCGCGACACCGGTGGACAGGGCCACGCCGTTCGGGCCGTGCGCGGTGAACCGCTGGGCGTACCCCTCGCCGCCCACGCCGTCGGCCCACCAGGTCGCGCCCTGGTCGCCGGCCGCCGAGTAGGTGAGGGTGGTCGGCTTGAGCAGCGGCTTCAACGCCGGGTCGTCGTGGTTGAGGACCTCGACGGCGCAGCGCCCGTCGAACAGCTGCGCCTTCGCGGCGAAGTAGTCGTCGCTGTCGGCGTGGAAGTCCAGGTGATCGGAGCCGAAGTTCGTGTAACCCCCGACGGCGAACCGCACACCGCCCACCCGGCCCATGGCCAGCGCGTGGCTGGAGACCTCCATCACCACGGCGGTGACCCCCCGCTCGCGGGCGGTGGCCAGCATGGCGTGCAGGTCGGTCGCCTCGGGGGTGGTGCGCACGCTGTCGATCACCAGATCACCGAGCCGGGTCTCCACCGTCCCGATCAGCCCGGTGGTGTGCCCGGCGGCCCGCAGCCCCGACTCGATCAGGTACGCGGTGGACGTCTTGCCCGCGGTGCCGGTCACCCCGATCACGGTGAGATCGGCGGTCGGGTCGCCGTACACGGCCGAGGCCAGCTCGCCGAGCACGGCGCGCGGGTCGGGCACCACCAGGGCGGGCAGACCGGTCTGCGCCGCCAACTCCGCGCCGGCCGGATCGGTCAGCAACGCCACGGCACCCGCCTCGGCGGCGCCGGCGGCGAACTCCGCGCCGTGCCGACGGGCACCGGGCAGCGCCGCGTACAGGTCGCCGGGGCGAACCTCCTGGCTGGCGTGGGTGGCCCCGGAGACGACCACCGCGGCGGCGTCCGCCGGAAGATCGACGGCGAGCCGGCCGGCGAGATCACCGAGCCGGACTCCGGTCACGGTACGTGGACGTGGATTGCCGGGCACGGCGTCAGACCCTACCCGGTCGTTCGGTTCCGGCCGCACAGCCGCCCCGGTGGTTCGTCGGCACTCACCGATGATGTCCCGCCGTCGCTGCTCAGCGCGGATAGACCACGAACTTGGGCGCGGATCCGCCGGCGGACGGTGGCACCCGGTAGTGACGCAGAGTGAACTGCATCATGTCCCGGAACGCCGGCCCGGCGATCGCCGCGCCCCCGAAGTTGGGTGCGTACACGAAGACCGCGATCACGTACCGGGGGTTCTCGGCGGGAGCCATGCCGATGAACGAGGACACCTCGCCGGGTTGCTTCTTGCCGTTCACCAGCCGCCACCCGGTGCCGGTCTTGCCGGCGACCCGGTAACCGGGAACAGCGGCGGCCACGCCGGTGGCGCCGTCGATGGTGGTGACCGCCTCCAGCATGGTGCGCAGGGCCGCCGCGTTCTGCGGGCTGAGCACCGACCGGGTCACCGGGGCCGGCGCGGGGGTGCGCTTGCCGTCCGGGCCGATCACCTCCTTGACCAGGTGCGGCTGCACGTACGTGCCGTTGTTGGCGATGGCGGCGTACGCGGCGGTCATCTGCAACGGGGTGGCGTCGACGCTGTGCCCGATCGGCACCGACCCGTACGACGACCCGCTCCACTCGTCGGCCGGCAGCAGCCGCCCGCTGGCCTCCCCGGGCATCCCCTCGCCGGTGGGCTTACCCAGCCCGAACCGCTTCTGGTAGTCGATCAACCGGTCCCGGCCGAGCCGGTCGGCGACCGTGATCGCGCCGACGTTCGACGAGAAGGCGAGCATCCCCGGGACGCTCATCCGCTTGCCGTTGGCGGGGTGCGTGTCGGGGAACCAGGTGTCGCCCATCTTGATGGCGTTCGCGACGGGGAATGTGGTGTCCGGGGTGATCACCCCCTCCTGCAACGCCGCGCCGTAGGTGATCGCCTTGTGCACCGAACCGGGGTCGACCACGAAGCTGGTCGCCGCGTCCTCCCGGGCGACCGGGTCGCTGGGCACCGGCTTCGCCGCGTCGTAGGTGGGGTTGCTGGCCTGGGCCAGCACCGCGCCGGAGGGAATCTCCATGACCACGGCCGCGCCGGTGCCGCCCGGCACCTTGGCCATGCCCGCGCTGAGGATCTGCTGCGTCCGGAACTGGAGGTCGCGGTTGAGGGTGAGGGCGAGCGAGCTGCCCGGCTTGGCGGGAGTGGTGCGGCTGTAGCCACCCGGAATGGGCGCGGCGAGGTCGCCGAGGCCGGCTTCGTACACCCGCTTGCCGTCCTGACCGGCGAGCACGTCGTCGTAGCGGGCCTCCAGCCCTTCCAGGCCGACCATGTCCTGGCTGGTGAAGCCGATCAGATTGGCGGCCAGGTCACCGCCGGGCACCTCACGGCGCTCGTCGCGGTGCACCCCGACGCCGGACAGTTCCAGCGCCTGCACCCGCTTGGCGGTCGCGATCTCCACCCCACGCGCCAGGTAGACGAATCGGGACGCCTTGCCGTCCTCCAGCTTGCGGGGCTTCATCAACTCCATGAGCTTCGACACCGCGATGCCGAGCAGCGGGGAGAGCGCCTTGGCGACGCCGGCCGGGTCCTTCACCTCGGTCGGGTCGGCGTACACGTACCGCGCCTCGACGCTGCGGGCCAGCGGCGCGCCGGTGCTGTCGTAGATCGCGCCGCGCGGCGCCGGCAGCTCGACCGTGCGGAGTCGGTCGGCGATGCCGCCCCCGGCGTACGCCGGAGCGTCGACCGTCTGGAGGAAGATCAGCCGGATCCCGATGGTGGCGAAGAGTGTCAGGGCGAGCACGGTGCCCAGCCGCAGCCGCAGCCGCGAGTCGGCAAGCTTCGGTGGGCGTCGTGGCTTGCGGGACGGGCGCCGGGCCGCCGGCCGGTCGGCGCGACGCGGCGCGCGTGGCGTGGTCCGGCGACGCGGCGGCGGCTCGTCCACACCCGGGCCACGGGGGGTACGCGGCGCGACGGTGCGTACCACCCCACCGCGTCCGGCGGCCGGCGCGTCGCGTCGACCGGCCCGGGCGGCGGCCCGGCCGCCGTCGAGCACCTGCAACGCGGGCCGGAACGGGTCACCGGACCGGGTGCTGCGTGGCGTACGCCGCTGCTCGGCGCCCTGGCCGCGCGCCGGCGTGCCGCGCTCCTCGCGGACGGTCCGACCCCTCGGGGTGTACGCCCGGGCGCCGGAGATGCCCCCGATGCCCGGCTCGCCGGTGCGCGGCTCGCCGTCGGCGGGCCCGGCATCACGTGCAGAACCGCGCCGGGACCCCGTAGGGTCCCGGCGCGGCTCGTCCGACCTTGGTGGCACCGGTCAGCCTCCCGCACCCTGGCTGGTCACCGAGGGCTGGCCGTTCGCCGGCTGCGGCACCTCGAGGGTCTTGCCGTCCGGCAGCCGGATGTAGCCCGGCTCGCCGGCGTCGACCAGGCCCAGCCGCTTCGCCTCGGCGGTCAGGTTGCCCGGTGCCTCGGCGTCGGCGATCTGCTTGTCCAGTTGCTGCTTCTCCAGGTCCAGTCGAGCCTGCTGCTGCTGCAACCGCTCGAGCCGGAACGCGTTCTCATTGATCTTGGTGTTGACCGCCAGGATGCCCAGCACCCCGCCGACCACCAGCACCACGATCAGCGCCGCGAACGGCGCGCGCGGCACCGACACCGGCGCCGGCGGCGCCACCCGCAGCCGGGGCGGGCGGGCGCCGGCAGCGCTGCCGGCCTTCTCGACCGGCCGCAGCGCAGCGGTGCCCTGGGTCGGGAACTCGCGCGCCCCCCGGGCGCGAGTCTCCCCCTGCCGATTCGTTCGATCGATGCGTGGCGTACCGTTTCCGAGGCGCGGAGCCCGCTCCGCCGCGGTCCGGCCCCCCGACCGCGGTGCGCGCTGCCCGCCGCCGGTGACGTCCCGGCGGTCGCGCTTGTCAATGCTCATGTCCCTCCCCCTCAACATCCGTCCCTCTAGCCGTCCCGGTGCCCCTGACCCCCCACGGATCAGGCGGACCCCGTGCCCGGTTGGTGCATTCCCTTCACCCGTCGGCGAGACCGTTCGCGGTCGGTCCGCCCCTGTTCTGTCGCGTTCGGGTCGAGTCGCTCCGCGGCCCGCAGCCGCACCGAGGCGGCCCGCGGGTTCGCGGCGACCTCCGCCTCCCCGGGCAGTTCGGCGCCCCGGCTGAGCAGCCGGAACGTCGGACCGGACCCGGGAAGCTCGACCGGGAGGTCAATTGGGCCCTTACTGCGGACCCGATCCGTGAGGGCCGCCTTGGTGAGCCTGTCCTCCAGCGAGTGGTAGGACAGGACCACCATGCGACCGCCCACGGTCAGTGCGTCGAGTGCGGATGGCAACGCTGTCTCCAGCGCTGCCAGCTCTCTGTTTACCTCGATCCGTAAAGCCTGAAACGTTCTCTTTGCCGGGTGCCCACCCGTTCGTCGGGCTGGTGCCGGGATGGAGTCCCGAACCAGCTCCGCCAGCAGCGCGGACGAGGTGATCCGGGCCCGCTCCCGCTGCCGGATGATCGCCGAGGCGATCCGACCGGCGAACTTCTCCTCGCCGTAGACCCGCAGCACCCGGGCCAGGTCCGGATGCGCGTACGTGTTGACCACCTCTTCGGCGGTCACCCCCCGGGTCTGGTCCATCCGCATGTCCAGCGGCGCGTCCTGGGCGTACGCGAACCCGCGATCGGGCGCGTCCAACTGCAACGACGAAACACCCAGGTCGAACAGGATGCCGTCGATGGCCGGATAGCCCAGCCGCTCCAGCACGTCCGGCAACTCGTCGTAGACGGCGTGCTCCAGGTGCACCCGATCGGCGAACCGGGCCAGTCGGACCCGCGCGTGGGCGAGCGCCTCGGTGTCCCGGTCGAGCCCGATCAGGACCGTCTCCGGATGCGCCTCGAGCACCGCCTCCGCGTGCCCGGCCAGGCCGAGCGTCGCGTCGACGTGGACCGTCCGGCCGCCTCGACCCAGCGCGGGGGCCAGCAGCTCGAGACACCGCTCGAGCAGCACCGGCACGTGCGTGCCGCGCAACTCCCCCATGATGACCCCCACTGGTTGAAACGTCCGTTCTTCTCGTGCGCCTGTCGTCGGACGGCGCTGCCGTCGTACCGCCAGATCCCCATCCGCTCCCGCCTGACACCGGACCGTCGCCCGATGACTGGATCGTGCGCCTGGCACCGGGGAAGTGATGCCAGGAACTCGAAAGCGGCTGGAGATCTCGCAGTACGTCGGGCGCCGTTACCGCCCTACAGACCGCCGGGCAGCACCCCCTCCTCGATGTCGGCGAAGTCGTCTTCGCTCTCGGCGAGGTAGGTCTCCCAGGCGACCTTGTCCCAGATCTCCACCCGCGTGCTCGCGCCGATGACCACCAACTCGCGGTCCAACGCGGCATAGGCCCGCAGGTGAGCCGGAATGGTCACCCGACCCTGCTTGTCCGGAACCTCGTCGTGCGCGCTGGCGAAGAAGACCCGGCTGTAGGCCCGGGCCGCCTTGTGGGTCATCGGCTGTGCGCGCAACTGCTCCGCGATCCGCTGGAACTCAGGAGTCGGGAAGACGTAGAGGCAGCGCTCCTGCCCTTTGGTGACCACGACACCCCCCGCCAGCTCATCCCGGAACTTGGCCGGAAGGATCAACCGGCCCTTTTCGTCCAGGCGCGGAGTGTGGGTGCCGAGAAACATCGGCCCAACCCCCTCGCCCCTGAGCGGCGTTCGCGGCGCCGCTGACCCCCCGGGCCGGTGAGCCCTCCCGGCCTCACCATTGGTCCCCACTCTACTCCACTTCCCTCCACCCGCAACCAAATTCGCCCGCGTGGCGCGCCTGACCCGGGGGCAAAACCGCACGTCACAAGGGGTGGAGCGGAGTGGAGGGCTCCGGCCGCCCCTCGGCGTGGTCCGCTTTCCGACATAGATCGACTCCGTCCGGGGGACGCCGACCCGGCCGCCCGCGCAGCCACCACGGCCGAACGGTTCACCGTCGGCGGCGATCTGGTGGGGCCGGCGGTCCGGTAACCTCGCTCGCGTGACGGACGCGAAAATGCCCCTACGGGCCAAGGTGGCCAGCTCCGTGTCACGGACCGCCGCGGCGCTCTCCCGGGCCGCCGGCCGTGGCGACGGTTCGGTGATCGGCGGGTGGATCGGCCTGAAGATCGACCCGGACCTGCTGGCCCACCTGTCGGCCGGGCGCGCGATCGCGCTCGTCTCCGGCACCAACGGCAAAACCACCACCACCCGGTTGACCTCGGCCGCGGTCGGCGTGCTCGGCCGGGTCGCCACCAACTCGTTCGGCGCCAACATGCCCAGCGGGCACACCTCGGCGCTGGCCAAGGCCGGCAGCACCCCGTACGCGGTGCTGGAGGTCGACGAGCACTACCTGGCCCAGGTGTTGGAGGCGACCGAGCCGCACGTGGTCGCGCTGCTGAACCTCTCCCGCGACCAGCTCGACCGCGCCAAGGAGGTCGCCATGATGGCGCAGCTCTGGCGCGCGGCGCTGGTCCGGCACACCGACGTACGGGTGGTGGCCAACGCCGACGACCCGCTGGTGGTGTGGGCCGCCACCCCGCCGGGCGACCCCGCCCGGGGCATCAACCCGCCGCACGTGACGTGGTTCAGTGCCGGCCAGCGCTGGCACGACGACTCCTGGGTCTGCCCGGAGTGCGGCTCCACCATCCAGCGCTCCGGCGAGCAGTGGTGGTGCACCGGCTGCCCGCTGCGCCGACCGGAGCCACACTGGGTCGTCGAGGACGAGGGTGTGCTCGACCCCACCGGCGCCTGGCACAAGGTCTCCCTCCAACTACCCGGCAAGGTCAACCTCGGCAACGCGGCGACCGCGCTGGCGGTGGCCGCCGAGTTCGGCGTCCGTCCGGTCGACGCGGTGTCCCGCCTCGGCATCGTCACCTCGGTGGCCGGCCGCTACGCCCAGGTCGACAAGGACGGGCGCAACATCCGGCTGTTGCTGGCCAAGAACCCGGCCAGTTGGCTGGAGGCGTTCGACATGGCCGACGACGCGCCGACCCTGCTGTCCATCAACGCGCGCGACCCCGACGGCCTGGACACCTCCTGGCTCTACGACGTCGACTTCGCCCCGCTCCGTGGCCGGCAGGTGTTGATCACCGGCGACCGGGCGTACGACCTGGCGGTTCGGCTGGACGTCAACGACGTGCCGTTCCAGCACGTCCGCACGTTCGACGACGCGCTCCGGTCGGTCCCGCCCGGGCGGCTGGAGGTCATCGCGAACTACACCGCGTTCCAGGACATCCGAGCGGAGTTGGACCGTGTCATCTGAGAGTCTGCGCATCGTCTGGATCTACCCCGACCTGCTCTCCACCTACGGAGACCGGGGCAACGCCCTGATCCTCGCCCGCCGGGCCCGCCAGCGCGGGATGCCGGTCGAGGTGCTGGAGGTCCGCTCCGACGAGCGGCTGCCCGCGACCGCCGACATCTACCTGGTCGGCGGCGGCGAGGACGGCCCGCAGGCGCTCGGCGCGCAGCGGCTGCTCGCCGACGGCGGCCTGCACCGCGCGGTCGCCCAGGGTTCCGTGGTGTTCGGCGTCTGCGCCGGCTACCAGCTGCTCGGCACCTCGTTCTTCGCCAAGGGCGTGCAGTGCCGCGGGCTGGAGCTGCTCGACCTGCGGTCCGACCGGGGCGAGAGCCGGGCCGTGGGCGAGCTGGCCGGTGAGATCGACCCCCGGCTGGGCCTGCCCCCGCTGACCGGTTTCGAGAACCACGGCGGCCGCACCCACCTCGGTCCGGAGGTCTCCCCGCTGGCCCGGGTCACCGCCGGGGTGGGCAACGACGGCGCCACCGAGGGGGCGTGGCGCGGCAAGCTGCTGGGCACCTACTCGCACGGGCCGGCGCTGGCTCGCAACCCGGCCCTGGCCGACCTGCTGCTGCGCTGGGCCACCGGGGCACACCAGCTCCCGCCGTTGGACGACACCTGGTCGGACCGGCTCCGCAACGAGCGCCGCTCCGCGGTGGCCGCCGCCCGGGCATGATCCGTGCCGTCCGGCGGCTGTTCCGGCAGCCGTCGGCCGCCCGGTTCGCCCTGCTCGTGCTGCTGATCGGCGGCTGCGGGTTACTGCTGCTGTTCGTCCCCCGGCCGGATCCGGCGCAGCTGCCGCTGGTCGCCGACCGACTGGGCGACCTCGCCCCGGTGGCGGCGATCCTCGGGGGCGCGCTGCTGCTCGTCGCGCTGGTGCCCCGAACCTTCATCACCCTCGCCGCAGGCGCGATCTTCGGTGCCCTGGAGGGTGCCGCGTACGCCCTGGGCGCCGCGCTGGTGGCCGCGGCGATCGGGTTCACGGTCGGCCGGTTGCTCGGTCGGGAGTTCGTCGCCGAACGGGTCCGCGGCCGGCTGGCCCGCCTCGACGGCTGGTTCGCCCGGCAGAGCGTGCTCGGTGTGGTCACCGTCCGGCTACTGCCGATCGCCGGCTTCGGGCTGGTCAGTTACGGCTACGGAACGACCGGCGCCCGAGTGCTGCCGTTCCTGGCCGGCAGCGTGATCGCGTCCGCGCCGACCGCCTTCGGCTACGCGGCGATCGGCGCGGCGGTCAGCTCCCCCGGCCACGTCAACTGGTACGCCGCCGCCCCGGCCAGCCTCGGCCTGATCGCCAGCCTGGTCCTCATCCACCAGTGGTGGCGCGCCGAACGCCGCCGCCTGTCCGTGCCGACATGAGCGACGAGCAGCCACTCGCCGGTGGCTTCATCGCCGAGGTGGTCCGGGTCGGCGACACGGTACGGCGTACGCCGCCGGCCAACCTGGACCTCGTCGGCCCGCTGCTGGACCACCTCACCCGGGTGGGCGCTGACCTCGCGCCCCGCAACCTGGGCGTCGACGCGAGCGGCCGGCAGATGCTGAGCTACGTCGCGGGGCGGGTGCCGTGGCGGGACCGCGAGGACCGGGCGTTCTTCGCCGACCCGGCGCTGGTGCGGCTGGCCGAGCTGATCCGGCGGCTGCACGACGCGTGTGCGGGCACCGCGCTGGCCGGCGACGCCGAGACGGTGTGCCACCGCGACCTGTCCCCGAAGAACACGGTGTACCGGGACTCGCCGACCGGGCCGCTGCCGGTGGCGTTCCTCGACTGGGACCTGGCCGGGCCGGGCCGGCGGATCGAGGACGTGGCGTTCGCCGGCTGGCACTGGTCCGCGCTGGGCGAGGGCGCCGATCCGACCGAGCTGGGTCGCCGCTGCCGGGTCCTCTGCGACGCCTACGAGTCGGCGCCGCCCGCTGCGGTCCGGCTGACGCTGGACCGGGTTGAGCTGCTCGACGTCATGCTCGACCAGATCGAGGGCACCTGGCGGGGCATCGACGCCGGCGCCGACCGCGACGAGCCGGGCATGCGCCGGCTACGCGACGCGGGCGTGGCCGACGCAGTACGCCGCTGCCACGACTGGCTCCGAACAAACCGGGCCCCGGTGACAGCAGCCCTGACGACCTGACCCCCGCCCCTCGCACATCCCCGCGATCTTGCAGTTCCTGTCCCGGCAATCCTGGACGCAAAGGACAACCGGCGACCGAAACTGCAAGATCGCGGAGGGGGGCGTCACGCGACGACCGAGACCATCCGGCCCTTGACCACGATGACCTTGCGGGGTTCCTTGCCGTCCAGGGTCGCCGCCACCGCGTCCAGGGCCGCCGCGCGGACGACCTCCTCCGAGGCGTCGGCGGGGACCTCGATGCGGCCACGGACCTTGCCGTTGACCTGCACCGGGTAGGTCACCGTGTCGGCCACCAGCAGCGCCGGGTCGGCGGTCGGGAAGTCCGAGTAGGTCAGCGAGGTGTCGTGGCCCAGCTTGCGCCACAGCTCCTCGGCCAGGTGCGGGGCGAACGGCGCCACCATCAGCACCAGCGGCTCGGCCACCTCGCGGGGCGTCGCCGACAGCCCGGTCAGGCCGTTGGTCAGCTGGATCAGCTTGGCGATCGCGGTGTTGAACCGGATGCCGTCCATGTCGGCACGGACCCCGTCGATCACCTTGTGCAGCAGCCGGCGGGTCGCCTCGTCGGCCGGGTCCTCGGTGATCCGCAGGGCGCCGGTCTGCTCGTCGACGACGGCCCGCCACACCCGCTGCAGGAACCGGTACGAGCCGACCACCGCCCGGGTCTCCCAGGGGCGGGAGACCTCCAGCGGGCCCATCGACATCTCGTACACCCGGAAGGTGTCCGCGCCGTAGGCGGCGCACATGTCGTCGGGGGTCACCACGTTCTTCAGCGACTTGCCCATCTTGCCGTACTCGCGGTTGACCGCCAGGTCACCCAGGTAGTAGGCGCCGTCGCGCTCGAAGACCTCCTCGGCCTGCACGTAGCTGCCGCGCGAGTCGGTGTACGCGTACGCCTGGATCATGCCCTGGTTGAACAGCTTGCGGAACGGCTCGAACGACGACACGTGCCCCAGGTCGAACAGCACCTTGTGCCAGAACCGCGCGTACAGCAGGTGCAGCACGGCGTGCTCGGCGCCACCGACGTACAGGTCGGTGCCCCCGCAGTCACCGTCGGCGCGCGGGCCCATCCAGTACCGCTCGTTCTCCGCGTCGACGAACCGCTCGCTGTTGGTCGGGTCCAGGTAGCGCAGCTCGTACCAGCAGGAGCCGGCCCACTGCGGCATCACGTTGGTTTCCCGGGTGTAGCGCTTCGGCCCGTCACCCAGGTCCAGTTCGACCTCGACCCAGTCGCGCCGCCGCGACAGCGGGGTCTCCGGGTTGCTGTTCGCGTCGTCGGCGTCGAACGTCTTCGGGGAGAAGTCGTCCACCTCCGGCAGCTCGACCGGCAGCATCTCCTCCGGCAGAGCGATGGCCGCGCCGGTCTCGTCGTAGACGATCGGGAACGGTTCGCCCCAGTACCGCTGCCGGGAGAACAGCCAGTCGCGCAGCCGGTAGGTCACCGCGCCGGTGCCGTGCCCGTTCGCCTCCAGCCAGGCGATGATCGCCGCCTTGGCGTCGGTGACCCCCAGGCCGTTCAGGTCCAGGCCGCGCTCGGGCGCGGCGCTGTTGATCGCCGGGCCGTCCCCGGTGTACGCCTTGCCGTCGAAGCCCTCCGACGGCTGCACGGTACGGACGATGGGCAGCTCGAAGACCTCGGCGAACGCCCAGTCCCGCTCGTCCTGCGCCGGCACCGCCATGATCGCGCCGGTGCCGTAGCCGGCCAGCACGTAGTCGGCGATGAAGATCGGGATCTGCCCACCGGTGACCGGGTTGGTGGCGTACGCGCCGATGAAGACGCCGGTCTTCTCCTTGGTGTCGGACTGCCGCTCGACGTCGGTCTTGGCGGCCGCCGCCTTGCGGTACGCCTCGACGGCCTCCCGGGGGCTGGCGTGCCCGCCGGTCCAGGCGTCCCTCGTGCCGTCCGGCCAGCTGACCGAGGCCAGCGTGTCGACCAGCTCGTGCTCGGGGGCCAGCACCATGTAGGTGGCGCCGAAGACGGTGTCCGGGCGGGTCGTGAACACCCGCACCGGCGCCGCCGAGGTCGGGAAGTCGATGTGGGCCCCGGTGGAGCGGCCGATCCAGTTGCGCTGCATCAGCTTGATCGGCTCGGGCCAGTCCAGGCTGTCCAGGTCGTCCAGCAGCCGGTCACCGTACGCGGTGATCCGCATCATCCACTGCTTCAGGTTGCGCTTGAAGACCGGGAAGTTGCCCCGCTCGGAACGGCCGTCGGCGGTGACCTCCTCGTTGGCCAGCACGGTGCCCAGCCCTGGGCACCAGTTCACCGGCGCCTGCGAGACGTACGCCAGGCGGTGGTCGTCGACGACCTGGCGGCGCTCGGCGACGCTCATCTCGGCCCAGGCGCGGCCGTCCGGGGTCGGCCGGTTACCGCCCTCGAACTCGGCGATCAGCTCCGCGATGGGACGGGCCCGGCCGGCGTCGCGGTCGTACCAGGAGTTGAAGATCTGCAGGAAGATCCACTGGGTCCAGCGGTAGAAGTCGGTGTCGATGGTGGCCACCGAACGGCGCTCGTCGTGCGCCAGCCCCAGCCGGCGCAGCTGCGCCTTGTACCGCTCGATGTTCGCGACCGTGGTGGTCCGGGGGTGGGTGCCGGTCTGCACCGCGTACTGCTCGGCGGGCAGGCCGAACGCGTCGAAACCCATCGCGTGCAGCACGTTGCGGCCGGCCATCCGCTGGTAGCGGGCGTAGCAGTCGGTGCCGATGTAGCCCAGCGGGTGGCCGACGTGCAGGCCCGCTCCGGAGGGGTACGGGAACATGTCCAGCACGTACAGCTTCTCCGCGCCGGCGCGCGGGTGGGTCGGGTCGGCCAGCGGGCCGGTCGGGTTCGGTGCGTGGAAGGTGCCCTCGCGCGCCCAGGTGTCCTGCCAACGAATCTCGATCTCGTCGGCCAGGGCCGCGGTGTACCGGAACGGGGGGATGTCGCCCGCCGGTGCGGCTGCCTCACTCATCGTCTCTCCTCGCTTCGCTTCGCTTCGTCTCGGCACCACCGGGCCGGGCCGGCGGCGGGCACAAAAAAGCCCCTCGCGCAGGAGGGGCCGCCGTGCTGTCGCTGCGTTCAGCGCATCAGCACGGCCCGGTAAGAAGCAGGAAGACTCCGGCCATGCCCGCAGTGTACCTCGCCCAGGGTTCGTCCTGCCGGCCCCCGCCACGGGTCGAACCCGTTCCCCCGAGCTGGCGAATATCGGTGCGTAACCGACGGACTACCTGCGGGGGTCGGCGATAACGACAAACATGGTTAGCCTGAGAGACTAGTGAGATTCCTGCGGCAAACGAGGCTCGACGTCGCGAACCCAACGGCGGGTCCAGGTGCTCTCTACAGAGCTGCCGTGACGGCGACGAGGAGGAGGCCCGTGACACAACAGACCTGGGACGAGGTGGGCGGCCTGTTGCCGCACGACGAGTTCCGCGCCGCCAGCGAGGCCATTGTGGCCAACATCGAGCAGGTCATCGAGGGTAAGACCGCCACCGTGCGGCTCGCCCTGGCCGTCCTGCTCGCCGAGGGTCACCTCCTGATCGAAGACGTCCCGGGTGTCGGCAAGACCAAGCTTGCCAAGGCCCTCGCGCGGTCCATCGACTGCACCGTGCGGCGGATCCAGTTCACCCCCGACCTGCTGCCCAGCGACGTCACCGGGGTCAGCGTCTACAACCAGGAGACGCACGACTTCGAGTTCCGTCCGGGTGCCGTGTTCGCCAACCTGGTGGTCGGCGACGAGATCAACCGGGCCTCGCCGAAGACCCAGTCGGCGTTGCTGGAGTGCATGGAGGAGCGGCAGGTCACCGTCGACGGGGTGACGTACCAGCTCCAGACCCCGTTCATGGTGATCGCCACCCAGAACCCGATCGAGATGGAGGGGACCTACCCGCTGCCGGAGGCGCAGCGCGACCGGTTCACCGCCCGCATCGCGATGGGTTACCCGGACTCCAACGCCGAGCTGGCCATGCTCGACGGGCACGGCGCCACCGACCCGCTGAACGAGCTGCGGGCGGTCTCCGACGCGGCCATCGTCCGGCAGCTGATCGCCACCGTCCGGCAGGTGCACGTCGCGGACGCGGTCAAGCAGTACGCGATCGACCTGGTCACCGCCACCCGCGAAGCCCCCGACCTGCGGCTCGGCGCGTCCCCCCGGGCGACCCTGCAACTGCTGCGCACCGCCCGGGCGGTCGCCGCCCTGGAGGGCCGCGACTACGTCCTCCCCGACGACCTGCAGGCCCTGGCGGTGCCGGTGCTCGCCCACCGGATCATCCCGACGGCCGACGCGCAGCTCGCCCGACGCACCACCGACGCGATCGTCTCCGAGCTGGTGCACCGCCTGCCATTGCCACACGACCGGCAGCGCAACCCGTACGACACCCGGCCCCCCGCCACCGGCAACGGTCGCGCACCCTACGAGCCGCGGAGGCCATGACGTGCGTGCCGGGCTACGCGGGCTGACCACCCGCGGGCGGTCCTTCCTCGCCGCTGCGGTCGCGGCGGCGATCTCGGCCGGCATCCTCGGCGAGAAGGACCTGCTCCGGGTGGCTGTGCTGTTGGCCATCCTGCCGTTGCTGGCCGCCGCCTACGTCGGGCGGAGCCGCTACAAGCTGGCCTGCAACCGTTCGCTGGACCCGCACCGGGTTCCGGTCGGCGCCAACTCCCGGGTGGTGCTGCGCCTACAGAACCTCTCCCGGCTGCCGACCGGCACCCTGCTCCTGGAGGACCGGCTGCCCTACGCGCTGGGCAGCCGGCCCCGGGTGGTGTTGGAGCGGCTCGGCGCGCACCAGGCCAGCTCCGTGGCGTACACGGTGCGGGCCGACGTGCGGGGCCGCTACGACGTGGGCCCGCTGGTCGTCCGGATGACCGACCCGTTCGGCCTCTGTGAGCTCACCCGGTCCTTCCCCAGCACCGACCACCTGACGGTCATCCCGCAGGTCACCCCGCTGCCGTCGGTCCGGCTTCCCGGGGAGTACGCGGGCAGCGGCGACAGCCGGGCCCGCTCGGTGGCGGTGCACGGTGAGGACGACGCGGCGACCCGGGAGTACCGGCGCGGCGACGACCTGCGCCGGGTGCACTGGAAGTCCACCGCCCGCACCGGCGAGCTGATGGTGCGCCGCGAGGAGCAGCCGTGGGAGAGCCGGGCCACCGTCGTCCTGGACACCCGGGCCTACGGCCACCGCGGCGAGGGCCCGACGGCCAGTTTCGAGTGGTCGGTCTCGGCCGCCGCGAGCATCGCCGTCCACCTGCGGCAGGCCGGTTACAAGTTACGCCTGGTCACTGGCTCGGGGGCGGATGTGGACGCCTCGGAGGCCGGCGGGGACGGGGCGCTGCTCGACCACCTCGCGGAGGTGCGACTGGATCAGCGCGCCGAGGTCACCGGCCTCGTGCAGCGGGTCCGCCAACGCGCCGACGGCGGTCTGATCATCGGCCTGTTCGGCACGGTGAGCGTGGCCGAGGCGGAGCTGCTGGCCGGGCTGCGCGGCAACGGCGCCACCTGCGTCGGCTTCCTCCTGAACAGCTCCACCTGGCTCAGCCTGCCCGAGAAGGCCCGGGCCGAGGCGGAGCACGCCCACGCCGCCGCCGTCCTCGCCATGCTGCAGAGTGGCTGGCGGGTGGTCGGCGTCGACCATGGCGGCCGACTACCGGCGCTGTGGCCGCAGGCCGGTCGGGGGGCCCAGGGGTTCGCCCTGCGGGCCGCGCTGGCCGAGACCGTCGCCGGCGGTGTGCGATGAACGGAAGGCGCCCATCATGATCAGCAGTCGGAACATCGGCGTGGTCGCGGCCGCGGCCACGCTGCTGGCCGCCGCGCCGCTGTCGGCCATCTTCCAGGGCTGGACGTGGTTGATCGAGTCCATCATCGCGGTCGCCGTGGTGGCCGGGGTGGCCGCGCTGACCCGACTCGCCCGGGCACCGCTGTGGGGTCAGGTGCTGGGCATGCTGGCCGGCCTGATGCTCGCCCTGACCTGGTTGTTCCCCAGCGGCGAGGAGCTGCTCGCGATCCTGCCCACCCCGGGCACGGTCGCGTACTTCGGCGACCTGCTCGCCGGCTCCATGCAGGACATGCGCTCGTACGGGGTCGAGGTCCCGGACACCGACCCACTGCTGTTCATCGCCGTGCTCGGCGTCGGCGGGGTCGCCATCCTGGTGGACCTCCTGGCCGTGGGGCTGCGCCGGCCGGCACTGGCGGGGCTGCCGATGCTTGCCATCTACTCGGTGCCGGTCGCCGTCTACGTGGACAGCGTCCCCGCGGTGCCGTTCGTGGTGGGGGCCGCTGGTTACCTCTGGCTGCTGGTCACCGACAACGTCGACCGGGTACGCCGCTTCGGCCGCCGGTTCACCGGTGACGGCCGCGACGTCGACGTGTGGGAGGCCTCCCCGCCGGCCGCCGGCCGCCGGCTCGCGGCGGTCGGGGTGGCCCTGGCGGTGGCGCTGCCGCTGGCGGTGCCCGGGATGACCGGCGGGCTGCTCGACTCGCTCAGCCGGGGGCCGGGCAACGGCGGCGGCAACGGGTCCGGCTCGGGCGGCACGTCGGGTCGGATCGACCTGTTCGCCTCACTCGCCGGCCAGCTCAACCAGTCCCAGGTGGCCGACCTGGTCAAGGTGACCACGTCCGAGCCGAACCCGTTCTACCTGCGCTACGCGGTCGCCGACGAGCTGCGCCCCGCTGGCTTCCAGGCGCGCAACCCCAGCGGCCGGTCGGTCAACCGGGACCTGCCGAACCCGGCCGACCGGGCCGGTCGAGGCGTGCAGCAGACCACCTACCAGGCGACCGTCGAGGTCACCAAGAGCCTGAGCATGTCGCTGATGCCGGTGTACGCCGAGCCGACCCGCACCGACGACCTCAGCGACAACTGGCTTTACGACACCAACCAGCAGGTCGTCTTCTCCAACCGGGAGAACTCCCGGGGTCGGAAGTACTCCTTCGACTACGTCCGCTCGACCTTCACGCCGGCGGCGTTGCGGGCCGCGCAGTCACTGCCCACCGACCACCCCGTACGCCGACAGATGACCGCCACCCCCGGGCCGGTGCCCGAGGTGGAGGAGCTGGTCAAGGGGCTGATCCAGGGCAAGCGCACGGACTACGACCGGGTGCTGGGGATCTACCAGCACTTCTCGGCGGACAACGGCTTCAGGTACCAGTTGAGCACCGAGAGCGGCAGCAGCGGTCAGGACATCGTCAACTTCCTGACCAACAAGGTCGGCTACTGCCAGCAGTACGCCGCCGCGATGGCCTGGCTGGTCCGCTCGGCCGGCATCCCGGCCCGGGTGGCGTTCGGGTTCACCAACGGCAGCAAGCGCGACGGTGACACCTTCACGCTGACCAACCTCAACCTGCACGCCTGGACCGAGGTCTACTTCGACGGGGCCGGTTGGGTGCCGTTCGACGCCACCCCGGCGTACGGGGTGCCCGGCTCCACCCGGTCGGCCTGGGCACCGGACACTGACGCGCCGGAGCCGACCAGCCCGGACACCGGCGTCACCGACACCCCGACGGGGCCGGAAGCCTCGGCCGGGCCGGCCGGGCCGGACAACGCCGACCGGGACGCCGACGAGGGGCTGGCTCTCGGCGGGACGACGCCGAACGAGCAGCCGCCGGTCTGGCCCTGGTGGGCGGCGGGCCTGGTGGCCCTGCTGGTGCTGCTCGCGGTGCCCGCACTGCGCCGGATGGCTCTGCGCCGCCGACGGGGTGGCGGCGCGGTGAGCGGGGCGATGGCCGCCGCCAGGGTCGACGGGAACAGCGAGCCGGGGACGCGACCGGTGGTGGTCGGCGTGGACGCCAGCCGGGCCCGCGCGGACGCGCACGCCGCCTGGGCGGAGCTGCTCGACACGCTGGTGGACTTCCGGGTCCCGGTCGATCCGACCGAGACGCCCCGGGCGACCGCGGACCGACTGGTCCGGGACGCCCTCGACGACGACGACGCGATCGGTTCGGCGCGGCTGCTCGGCCGGGCGGAGGAGCGGGCCCGCTACGCGCGCGATCCACTGACCGGTGAGCGGTTGCTGCCGGCGCTACGCGCGGTCCGTGGGGCGCTCGCCGCGCGGGCCGACCGACGGACCCGGCTGCTCGCCGCGGTGCTGCCGCCCTCAGTGCTGCTGCGGTGGCGCACCGGCCTGGCGGACAGGTCCGGCCGGATGGTGGCGCTCACCGGGCTCGCCCGGTACCGACTGCTGCGGTGGAACCCTCGACGACTGCTGGCCGACCGGGCAACTCGCTGACCGAAACCCGCTCGGCCACTGCACCACCCATGATCACTCGATGACCGGTAGTCGCCGACAGCTTCTGGCGACTGCTCACCATCAAGTGATCATGGGTGGCAACGCCGGGCCGGGCCACACCGGGCCGGGCCGGGCCGGGCCGGGCCGGGCCGGGCCGGGCATGGAGCGGCGGCTCAACGACCACCCAAGATCGCGCTTGATCCAGGAAAAAGGTCCCTGGCGCACGATGCCACTACATCCAGGATCGAGCACGATCATGCGGAGAGTGGGCAGCCGGGGAAGGGCGCGCGGATACGACGGAGGTCGCCGGGGGCTGTGCCCGGCGACCGCTCGTCGCGGCGTACGGCCCGCCTCAGCGGCGGGACCGGCTCAGCGGTGCCCCTCCGGGCGCTGCCGCCACCTGTCCTCCATGCGGTCCAGGATTGACGACCGGCGACCGGATCGGCCACCGCGGGGACGACGACGACTCGTCGTGCCGCCCACCACGTGCAGGTCGGGTGACTGCGCCCGCCGGTGCGACTGCACCGCGAACGCGGCCGACGCCAGCATGACGACGAAGCCCGCCACCGCCAGTGGTGGAGTCTTGATCACCGCGCCATAGACCAGTAGAGCCAAGCCAGCGATGATGACGCCGGCGGCGACGAGCAGGCGACGCCGCGCATGGAAGCGCGGATCGCTGGCGCGCACGGCCGAGGCGAATTTGGGGTCCTCGGCAAGCGACCGCTCGATCTGCTCGAACAGCCGCTGCTCGTGCTCCGAGAGCGGCACGGCACTCCTCCCCGGTCACGTTGGTCGGGCCCACTCGGGCCGACAGACCGTGGCAGCCAACCGGCTGCTTACCCGCAAGTCTACGAGGGGGGTCGCGCGTCGGAAAGCGGGACGACCTATGGGCGGGGTGGATTTTCGTTTCGACGGGCATCACGGTCGCCCATCAGACTGGCCGGACCTATGACGGACCGCCCGAAACGGGCAGCGGCGGCGTCCGCGACAGCTTCCGCCTCGCGCCAGCCACGCTCGGGCGCGCCGAGGGTGAGTTGCCGGGGAGCACCCTGCGCCGGGGCGAGGCCCTCCACCCGGACACCGACGAGTCGGATCCGCTCACCCGGGTCCAACGCGGTGTAGAGCGCCCAGACCGTGTCGAACATCTCGCGGGCGGTGTCGGTGGGAACGTCGAGGGTGCGAGATCGGCTGACGGTGCGGAAGTCGGCCAGCCGGACCTTGAGGGACACGGTGCGCCCGACCTGCCCGGCGCCGCGCAACCGGACGCCGACCTTCGCGCTGAGCGCGAGCAACGCACGGCGGATCTCCAGTGGGTCGGCCACGTCGACGTCGAAGGTCACCTCGGCGCCGATCGACTTGTCGACGTGCTCGGGGCTGACCCCGCGCGGGTCGCGTCCCCAGGCCAACTCGTGCAGGTGGGACGCCGAGGCGGCACCGACGGCTCGGCGGAGCATGGCCACCGGCGCCTCGGCGAGGTCGCCGACGGTGGTCAGGCCGAGCCGGCGCAGCGCCTCGGCGGCGCGCTCCCCCACCCCCCAGAGGGCGTCCACGGGCAGCGGGTGCAGAAAATCGAGGACCTGCCCCGGGGGCACGACCAGCAGGCCGTCCGGCTTGGCCCGGGTGGAACCCAGCTTGGCCACGAACTTGGTGGGCGCCACCCCGACCGAGCAGGTCAGCGCCTGCTCGTCGGCGACCCGGCGACGGATCAGCCGGGCGATGGTGGCCGGGGAGCCGAAGAGCCGACGGGCGCCGGTCACGTCGAGGAACGCCTCGTCGAGGGAGAGCGGCTCGACCAGCGGCGTGACGTCCCGGAAGATCTGCATGACGGCTCGCGAGGCAGCCGTGTAGGCGGGGAAATCCGGTGGCAGGTAGACCGCGTGGGGGCAGCGGGCCCGGGCCTGACTGGTCGGCATCGCGCTGCGGACGCCGTACCGGCGGGCCTCGTAGCTGGCCGAACTGACCACCCCGCGCGGGCCGACGCCGCCGACGATCACCGGCCGGCCGCGCAGCTCGGGGCGGCGGCGCACCTCGACGGCGGCGAAGAAGGCGTCCATGTCGACGTGCAGGATCGGGCTGGCGGAGTCGTCGGCGTCCGGCCCGAAGCGCGGATCGTCGCCCCGGGGCAACGACTGGCTGCGGCCCATCCCGGCAGGTTAACCCGGGGGTACGACACCACCATCGGCCGGCGGGCCGAACCGTCCCCGGGTCAGCCCCGGACGACCAGCAGCGGCACGGTCAGCTCGGCGGCGGTGTCCGACCCGTGGTAGGCCACCAACTTCGACGCCATCGGCCGCTCGGTGCGACTGGCCATGACCGCGTACGTGTCGTTGCAGGTCACCACCACGTCGCCGATCCGGCCCAGGTGCTCCTCGGGCACCGGCCCGAACCAGCCGGTGGCCACCACCTCGTCGCGGGTGCGTACCCGGGCCGTGGCACCGAGCACCTCCGACCAGGCGGCCCGCACGTCGTCGACCGCGCCCGGCTCGACGTGCAGGTAGCGCACCCGGGCCTCGCCGGCCACCAGCCGCACGCCGGCCCGCAGTCGCGGGTCGGTGTCCAGGTCGAAGCGGTGCGCGGCGGGAATGTCGAGCTGCCCGTGGTCGGCGGTCACCAGCAGCGCCGCATCCGGCGGCAGCCCGTCGACCAGTCGGGCGACCAGGGCGTCCACCTCGGTGGCCGCGACCCGCCAGGGTGCCGAGTCGACGCCGCTGACGTGGCCGTACCGGTCCAGGTCGGCGTGGTAGCCGGAGACCAGGGTGGGCCCGGTGCCGGCGGCCAGCGCGGCCAGCATGGCGGTGGCCACCGCGTCCCCGCCGGCGGCGCCCCGGAAGTCGCCACCCCGATTGGCGGCGAGGGTCAACCCACTGCCGCCGAACTCCGGCCGACTCACCACGGTCGTCGTCACCCCGGCGGAGCGGGCCCGCTCCAACTGGGTGGGCACCGGCTGCCAGCGCAGCGGCGACGGATCGGCGGCCCAGTCGGTGTGGGTGAGCACCCGATCGGTGCCGGGCACCCGCACGGTGAAGCCGAGCACCCCGTGCGCGCCCGGCGCGACACCGGTGCCCAGCGACACCAGGCTGGTCGGGGTGGTGGACGGAAAACCGGCGATGAGCGGCCGGGCCGTCGTCGCGGCGAGCCCGGCGAGGGTCGGCGCGTACGGTGCCGCGGTCGGCAACTGGTACCAGCCGAGCCCGTCGACCAGCAGCACGGCGATCCGGCGCACCCCGGCCAGCGCGGGCCCGAGCCCGAGCGGGTCGGTCGAGCCGGCCACGCCCAGCACGGCCAGCGCGCTGGGCAGCACGTCGGCGAGCCGGCCGCCGCCGTGATCCGGCCCGAGGATCTCCAGCGCCGGCCCGCCACCGGCCTCGGCGATCATGCCGGCCGGCGGGCGAACAGGTGCAGTTGGGCGGCCAGGTCCCGGTACGGCGGTTGGGCGGCCAGCGCACGTTCCAGCTCGACCAGGCCGGCGGACTGCCCGTCGGCGACCGCGGCCGGCAGCAGGTCGGCCAGCACGCGTACCCCGTGGATCTCCTCAACCACCAGGCCGGCGGCGCCGAGCAGCGCGGCGGCGCCGGCGGCGTCGTAGCGTCGGCGCAGCGTGTCCCGCGGCCCCGCGGTGCCCGCCGGGTCGGTGGCCAGCGCGGCCGCGACGTCCAGGTGGCCGTTCATCGCGCGGCCCAGCACGGCGGCGGCCCGGCCGGCCACCAGCACACTGGCCGCGCCACCCGGCCGCAGCGCGGTGGCCAGCGCGGCCACCACCGGCGTCGGGTCGTCGACCACCTCCAGGACGGCGTGGCAGAGCACCAGGTCGACGCCGGCCGGCTCGACCAGCCCGGCGAGGGCGTCACCGTCGCCCTGCACGGCGGCGATCCGGTCGGCCACCCCGGCCTCGGCGGCGCGACGGGTGAGCGCGGCGAGCGCGTCGGGGCTGGCGTCGACGACGGTGACCCGGTGCCCGGCGCGGGCCAGCGGAACGGCGAAACCGCCGGTGCCGCCACCCACGTCCAGCACGGTGAGCTCGGCGTCGCCGCGCCGGTCCAGCTCGGCGCGGAGCACCGACCAGATCACGGCGGTGCGGGGTGTCAGCGGCGGCTCGGCGAACCGGCCTCGGGTCTGCTCCACCCGGTCGAGCCTAGTCAACCGGTCAGCCCTTGCGGCCGGTGGTGGCGATGCCTTCGACGAAGTGCCGCTGTGCCAGGAAGAACAGAATGATCATCGGGATGGTGGCCAGCACGCTGCCGGCGAGCACGATCTCCCACTGTTGCTCGCCGCCGTAACCGAACCGGTCCAGCACCACCTTCAGACCGCGCGGCAGGGTGTACAGCTGCTCGTTGCGCAGGTAGATGAGCGGCTTGAGCAGATCCGTCCAGCTGGCCTTGAACTCGAAGACGAAGGCGACCAGCAGCGCCGGCCGGATCAGCGGAAAGGCCAGCTTCCAGAACAGCTGCGGGTAGCTCGCCCCGTCCATCCGGGCGGCCTCGAAGTATTCCCGGGGCAGCGAGAGCAGGAACTGCCGCAGCAGGAAGATGTAGAACGCCGAGCCGAACAGGTTGCCGGCCCAGAGCGGCACCTGAGTGTCGGTCAGCCCCAGCTTCGACCAGATCAGATACGTCGGGATCATGGTGACCGCGAACGGCAGCATCATGGTCGCCAGCACCAGCCCGAAGAGCAGGTTGCGGCCGGGGAACCGGAAGTAGGCGAAACCGAACGCCACCCAGGCGCTGGAGAGGGTCACCGCGACGGCGGCGGCCACCCCGACCAGCACACTGTTGCCGAACCAGGTCAGCAGCGGCACGGCCCGCCACGCCTCGGCGTAGTTCTCCGGGGCGAACGGGGTGGGCAGAAAGCCGGGAGCGAAGACGTACTCGCGGGGGCGTAACGAGGCGCTGACCAGCCAGACGAACGGCAGCGTGAAGAGCACGGCGGCGCCGACCAGCGCCGCCACGAACAACACCCGATGCCAGATCGGCCGGCGGGCCGGCTCGGCGGGCGGGCGGCGCGCCGCCGACCGGCCCGGCTGGAGGCCGGGTACCGGTGCGGCGGCGCCCCGTTCGACGGCGGTCGTCACGACTGTTCCCCGGCCGCTGGATCATCCTCCGCCCGGGACCGTCGGGCGTTGGCCACCGGACCATCGGTGATCTGGTACTCGCGCGGCTCGAGGTGCTGCTCGGGCACCCAACCGTTGGTCAGTCGGGTCCGTCGCGCGTTGGCCACGCCGTTGTGGCCCATCATGCCCGTCACTTGTCTTCTCCCTCGTAGTACACGAATCGGTTGCTGAGTTTCACCTGTATCAGAGTGATGATCAAGATGATCACGAAAAGTAGCCAGGCCATCGCCGAGGCGAAGCCCATGTGCAGGAACTGGAACGCCTCCTGGAACAGGTGGATGACGTAGAAACTGGCCGCGTCGCTGTTGAACGTGTTCTGCGTCTCCCGGTTACCGAAGTACATGGTGTAGACCTCGGTGAACATCTGCAGCGACGCGATCGTGTTGACGATCAACGTGAAGAACAGCGCGCCCGAGATCATCGGCAGGGTGACCGAACGGAACCGGGCCCAGGGGCCGGCGCCGTCGATGGCCGCCGCCTCGTACAGGTCGCGGGGCACGTTCTGCAACGCGGCCAGATAGATGATCACAGTGGAGCCGAGGCTCCACAGGCTCATCAGGATGATGCCGGGCATCACCCAGTGCGGGTCGGTGGTCCAACTCGGACCCGCGATCCCGACCAGGCCGAGGGCGCGGTTGATCAGGCCGTCCTGAGTGTTGAGCAGCAGCAGGAACAGGATCCCGACCGCCACCGCCGGAGTCATCACCGGCAGGTAGAAGACGGTCCGGAAAAAGCCCTGCAACCGGCCGACCCGCTTGAGCAGCAGCGCCAGCCCCAGCGAGATGAGCATCACCAGCGGGACGTGCAGCGCCGTGTAGTAGACCGTGTTGCCGAGACTGCGGGCCACCGCCGGGTCGCTCATCAACTGCCGGTAGTTGTCCAGCCCGGTGTACTCCGGTGGGTTGATCACGTCGTACTCGGTGAAGCTCAACCAGAGGCTGGCCAGCATCGGCCCGGCGTAGAAGATCAGAAACCCGATGATCCAGGGCGCCAGGAAGAGGTACGCCCAGCGGGCCTCCCGCCGGGCCAGCGGCGTACGGTGCCGCCGGCCCGGGACGGGAGGGGTGACGGTGGCCATCGTGAACTACTTCGCGGCCTGGTCGAGCGCCGCGGTGGCCTCCCGCTGGGCTCGCTGCAACGCCTGCGCCGGCTGTTCCTGGCCGGCCAGCACCCGGTTCACCGCGTCGTAGTACGCCTTGTCGAACTCGGCGCCGGCCGGCGAGGCGGGCAGCGCGAACGCGGCGTCCTGCACCGAACGGATGGTCGCCACCGCGTCGTCGAAACGCTTGTTGCCGGTCGGCTGGTACAGCTCGTCGAAGATCTTCTTGTCGGCCTCGGCGTTGGCGGTGTAGACGCCGGTGAACGGCTGGCCGGCGGCCTTGCGGGCATCGACCCGGGCCTTCGCGGCGGCCAGCCAGGTGTCGGTGGCGGTCATCTGCTTGACGAACGCGCACGCGGCGTCCGGGTTCTTCGCGCCCTTGGTGATCACCCATGCCTGGCCGGCGGACTGGGTCAGCGGCTTGCCCTGCCGGTCCACGAACGGCCTGACCACCAGCTCGGCGGTCGGGGAGTTCTTGGCGGCCTGGTTGAGGAACCACTCCTCCATGGGCCACGCCACGATCTGGTTCTTCGACAGCGGGTTCTGGGCACCGAAGAAGTCGAAGGTGTCCCGGAACGACTTGAAGGTGCCCCAGCCACCCTGCTGCTGGATCAGGTTGACCCCGGTGGTCAACGCCTCGATCACCTTGGGATCGTCCAGCTTGGCGGCGCGACCGTCGGCGGAGAGCATGTCGACGCCGTTGGCCTTGGCCCACATCGGCAGGAACTCGGGGATCTTCGGGTCGATGCCGATCCGGGCGAGCCGACCACCGGAGACCGAGGCCAGCTTGGCGTTGAGCGCGGGCAGCGCGGCCCAGTCGGCCAGGTTCACCTGGTCGGCGGTCAGTCCGGCCTTCTTGAGCAGCCCCTCGTTGAGGTAGACCACCCGGACGGTGGAGAACTCCGGAATGCCGTAGACGGTGCCGTCCAGGGTGACCTGCTCACGGGCGGCGGGCCGGTACTGCGCCAGGTCGATGTCCTGCTTGTCGACGCACTGGGTCAGCGGCTGGATGGCGCCCCGCTTGGCGTAGGTGCCGATCAGCTTGCGGTCCATGTAGACCAGGTCCGGCGGGTTTCCGGAGGCGACCGCGGAGAGGAACTGCTGCTCGTCGAAGGCACCCTCGGTGACCTTCAGCTCGACGTCCGGGTGGTCCCGTTTGAACGCGTCGATCCGGGTGGTGGCGATCTCGTCGGAGAAGCCGAAACCCATGGTGCTGAGCGCGCCCTTGGTGGCGGTGCCGCCGCCGCCCTCGTCGTTGCCGCCGCCGACTCCTCCACAGCCGGTGAGTGCCAGGGTGAGCACCCCGGCGAACGCGGTCGCCCGCAGCTTCCGTGACATGAGCCCTCCCGAACAGGTCCCGGGCTACCTTGCCCGCGACCTGCACTTCTCCTCGAACGGTGGGGTTCAAACGTGGGAATCCGACGATCAGCGAAAGTCACGGGAGGCGGGGCTGACCGGCGGCTCGATGGCGTCCAGCCGGTCGGCGACCAGGTTGGTCACCCCCTCGTGCCGCTGCAACCGCCCCCGGACCACCAGTGCGGCGCTGGTCCGGGCCACCCGCCGGTAGCGCTGCCACAGCCCCGGCGAACAGGTGACGTTGAGCATCCCCGTCTCGTCCTCCAGGTTGAGGAAGGTGACCCCGCCCGCGGTCGCCGGGCGTTGCCGGTGGGTGACGATGCCACCGACCCGGATCCGTTGCCCCGGCTCCACCCGGCCGAGCCGGGCGATCGGCACCGCGCCGAGCACGTCGAGCTGACCCCGGATGAACCGGGCGGGATGGCTCTCCGGCGACAACCCCGTGGCCCACACGTCGGCGACCAGCCGGTCCACCGCCTCCATCCCGGGCAGCGTGGGCGCCGCCGCGCCGGTCACCGTGCCGGGCAGCCGATCCGGCCGGTCCTGGGCCGCCGCACCGGCCGCCCACAGCGCCTGCCGCCGGGTCAGCCCGAAACAGGCGAAGGCGTCCGCGGTGGCCAACGCCTCCAGCTGCGCGGCGGTGAGACCAAGCCGCCGGGCCAGGTCCGGCATGTCCCGGTACGGCCCACCGGCGACCCGTTCGGCCTCGATCCGTTCGGCCACGTCGGCGCCGAGGGTCCGCACGCTGGACAGGCCGAGCCGGACGGCGGGGCCACCCAGCCCCCAGGCGTGCGGCGGCTCCCCCGGCCCGCTGCCCCACCGGGTCTCCGGGGTGGACTCCAGCACCGCCAACGCCGCGCTGGCGTTGATGTCCGGACGACGGACCTCCACCCCGTGCCGGCGGGCGTCGTCGACCAGGGTCTGCGGCGAGTAGAAACCCATCGGCTGGGCGTTGAGCAGCGCGGCCAGGAACGGCGCCGGGTGGTAGCGCTTGAGCCAGGAGCTGGCGTAGACCAGGTAGGCGAAGCTCATCGCGTGGCTCTCCGGGAAGCCGTAGCTGGCGAACGCGGTGAGTTTGCGGTAGACGTCGTCGGCCAGCTCACCGGTGATCCCCCGCTCGGCCATCCCGGCGTAGAGCCGGTCGGCGATCCGGGTCATCCGCTCGACCGACCGTTTGGCGCCCATCGCCCGGCGCAGCTGGTCGGCCTCGGCCGCGTCGAAGCCGGCCAGGTCGATGGCGAGCTGCATCAGCTGCTCCTGGAACAACGGCACACCCAGGGTCTTCTCCAGGGCGTTGCGCATCAGCGGGTGCGCGTAGGTCACCGGCTCCTGGCCGTTCTTACGCCGGATGAACGGGTGCACCGAACCGCCCTGGATCGGCCCGGGGCGGATCAGCGCCACCTCGACCACCAGGTCGTAGAACTCGCGGGGCTTGAGCCGCGGCAGGGTGGCCATCTGGGCCCGGCTCTCCACCTGGAACACCCCGACCGAGTCGGCCCGGCAGAGCATGTCGTAGACCTCCGGGTCGTCCAGGGTCATGTCACCCAGGTCGAGCCGGGACCCGATCATGTCGTAGCCGTAGTGCAGGGCGGAGAGCATCCCCAGGCCGAGCAGGTCGAACTTGACCAGGCCCACCGCGGCGCAGTCGTCCTTGTCCCACTGCAGGACGCTGCGCCCGGGCATCCGCCCCCACTCCACCGGGCAGACCTCGATCACCGGCCGGTCGCAGATCACCATGCCGCCGGAGTGGATGCCCAGGTGCCGCGGGAACGTCTGCAACTCGTTGGCGTACTCCACCACCTGCTCGGGGATGTTCTCGACATCGACCGTGGCGACCGACCCCCACCTGTCGATCTGCTTGCTCCAGGCGTCCTGCTGCCCGGGCGAGTAGCCGAACGCCTTGGCCACGTCCCGCACGGCCGACCGGGGCCGGTAGGAGATGACGTTGGCGACCTGGGCGGCGTGCTCCCGGCCGTAGCGGGTGTAGACGTGCTGGATCACCTCCTCCCGGCGGTCGGACTCGATGTCCACGTCGATGTCGGGTGGGCCGTCCCGTTCCGGGGCGAGGAACCGCTCGAAGAGCAGTTGGTGCCGGACCGCGTCCACATTGGTGATCCGCAACGCGTAACAGACCGCCGAGTTGGCCGCCGAACCCCGACCCTGGCAGTAGATGTCCTGGTCACGGCAGAACGTGACGATGTCGTAGACCACCAGGAAGTAGCCGGGGAAACCCAACTCCTCGATCATGTTCAGTTCGTGGTCGAGTTGCGCGTACGCCGTCGGGTGCGCCTGCGGCGGCCCGTAACGCTCGTGCGCCCCGTCAGCGGTCAGCTTCCGCAGCCAGCTCATCTCGGTGTGCCCCGGCGGCACCGGGTACGCCGGTAGCTGCGGCGCGACGAGCTGAAGGTCGAAGGCCAGCTCGGCGCCGAACTCGGCCGCCCGCGCCACCGCACCCGGGTACGCGGCGAACCGGGCCGCCATCTCCGCGCCGCTGCGCAGGTGGGCGGTGGCCGCCGCGGGCAACCAGCCGTCGATCTCGTCCAGGCTGCGCCGGGCCCGGACCGCGGCGACGGTGGTGGCCAGCCGACGCCGGCCGGGGCTGGCGTAGTGCACGTTGTTGCTGGCCACCGTCGGCAACCCGGCCGCGGCGGCCAGGTCGGCGAGCGCGTCGTTACGGTCGGCGTCGACGGGATGACCGTGGTCGGTCAGCTCCACGGCCACCGTCTCCGCGCCGAAGAGCGCGGTCAGCCGGTCCAACTCGCGGGCCGCCGCGTCTACCCCCTCGGTGAGCAGCGCCCCCGGCACGTGCCCCTTGCGGCAGCCGGTCAGCACCAGCACATGGTCACGCAGCTCGGCGGCGACCTCCTCCAGGTCCCCGTAATCCGGGCGGCCCTTCTCCCCGCCGCGTAGCTGGGCGCGGGCGATGGTGGTGGCGAGCCGGGCGTACCCCTCGTGGCCGTGCGCGAGCACCAGCAGGTGCGCGCCGTGCGGGTCGGGCTCGCCGTTCTGCGGGCCGGGCAGTCCGAGGGACAGCTCCGCGCCGAAGATGGTCGGCAGGCCCAGCGTACGAGCCGCCTCGGCGAAGCGGACCACCCCGTAGAAGCCGTCGTGGTCGGTGACGGCGAGCGCGGTGAGCCCCAGCCGGGCCGCCTCCTCGGCCAGCTCCTCCGGGTGACTGGCGCCGTCGAGGAAACTGAAGTTGGTGTGCGCGTGCAGCTCCGCGTAGGGCACCACGCCGTCGGGGCGGGTCAGCTCCGGTGGCTGGTACTGCTCGCGTCGGCGGCTCCAGGCCGGGGAGTCGCCGCCATCGGCGTCCACGGCGAGCGGGTCCACCACGTGCAGGTGCCGCTCCTCGCGCGACCGCCCGCCGCCCGACCGCCCGCCGCCCGACCGGCCGGAGCCGTCGCCGGCCCGGCCGGAGAGCACCCGTTCCAGCTCCGACCAGGGCATCTTCGGGTTGTGAAAGCTCATCGAGCCGCCGCCTCCGGCCTGGGGAGCACCGGCTCAGTCATAGATCGCCTCCACCAGCCACTGCCCGGCCTCGACGGCCAGCAGCAGGGCGGCGCCGTCGGCCAGGCTGACCTGGAACCGGGCCCGGCGACGGGCCTCGACCGGCGCCCACCACCGCTCGTCCACCGGCCACGGGCCGGCCCAGCCCACGATCTCCGTCGGCTGGCCGGTACCGACCACCAGCCGGGCCGGTGGGGCGCTCACCGCCAACCGCGCGCTGATCACCACCGGCTCACCGGCGGCGTCGTGCACCGTCGCCGCGAGCGGACTGGGCAGCACCACCGCCGGCGCGGGCGCCGGCAGCCGGCCCGGCCACGGCGGAACTCCGGGACGGGCGGGGAGGCGTTCGTCGCCCCACGGCACCAGTCGCACCTGGTCGGCCGGGGAGCGCCCACCACCGAGCACCGCGGTGACCACCGCTTCCGGGCCGAGGATGCCCTGCACCCGGCTCAACGCCCGGTGCGCGCGTTCCCGCTCCTCGCCGGTCTCCCCCCAGAGGCCGGCCTGTAGACCGGACTGGGTGATCACCCCGTCCGGGATCAGTCGCAGCCGGATGATGCCGGCCGTCGGTCGGGCCGGTCGGGCACCGGCGCGGCCGTTGCTGCCGGAGAGCCACCCGTCGAGCTGCCAGCGCACCCGATCGGCGATGGCCGCGGCGGTGAGCAGGCCATCGTGCCGCCACACCCGGTGCAGCTCCTGCCCGTGCTCGGTGACCGCCTCGATGCCGAGCCGGGTGCAGGCCAGCCCGTGCCCGGCCAGCCGCTCGTGCAGCTGCTCAGCCAGCGCCCGGGCCACGAACGCCGCCGCGTCGACCCGGTCGATCGGCTCGTCGTGCTCCGCGGTCACCGTCAGGTCGGCCGGCGGCTGCCGGACGGCGAGTGGGCGGTGGTCCCGCCCGGCGGCCAGTCGATGGGCCAGCGCACCGTCGAATCCGAACCGGGCCAGCACGTCGCCGGCCGGCAGGGCGGCGAAGTCGCCGAGGGTTCGCACCCCCAGCCGGCGCAGCAGGTCGGCCAGCGCCGACCGGCCGAGCGCCTCGACCGGCAACCCGGCCAGGAACTCCGGTGTCCCGCCCGGTGCCACCACCCGGCCGGCGCGAGCGGCCAACCCGGCCGCGAACACCCCGTCGGCGATGCCGACCTGGCTCTCCACCAGGCACGACTGGGCCACGTGCTCGATGATCCGTTCGGCGGCCGCCTCCTCGCCGCCGAGGTAACGGCCCGGCCCCCGGGCCGCCACCGCGCAGGCGCCCGGACGGACCACCTCGACCCCGGCGACCAACTCCTCCACCGCGGCGACCACCGGCTCGAACGCCCGGGCGTCCCGGCCTGGGTCGTACTCCACGACGGTGAGCTGTGGGCAACGACCCTGCGCCTCCCGCTTGCGCAGCCCTCGACGCACCCCCTCGGCGCGAGCCCGCTCGGAGCAGGCGACCACCCGGTTGGCGTGCAGCACGGCGACCGGGCCGGTCGCCGGCACCCCGTCGACGATCTCGGCGGCGAGGACCGGCCAGTCCGGGCACCACAGCAGCAGAGTCCGTGCCGGCGCGCCGGTCACCCCCGACCGACCAGGGCGAGTGGCGCGGCCGATCGACCCACGGGTGACGGCAGCGTACGAGGGATCACCCGGGTCAGCTCGTCACCCGGGAGCCAGACCTTGATCTCCTTGGGTCGGGCGGCCGCCCCGCGCCCGCGCGCCGAGACGGTGATCTCCCGGCGACGCAACCGCCCCCGGCCCAACCCGAGCCCCTCCCAGACTCCACGGACCACCTGAAGCGTCACGTCCGCGCCGTCCCACCGGCCGTACGGGACGAGCACGCTGCCGCGCTGCCGGGCCCGGGCCGCCAACCGGGTGGCGACCGAGGCGGAGACCGTGGCCGGCACGGCGGTGACCACGACGTCCACCCCGTCGATCAGCGCGGCGACCACGGTGGCCCACTCGGGGCCGGGGTTGGGCACCAGGGCCAACCGGTCCAGGGCGATGCCCAGCTCAGCGGCCGCGCCCGCGCCGAACGTCGGCACCCCGACCACGGCGCACCACGAACCAGCCCGGGACGCCTCGGCGAGCAGGGCCAGCATCAGTGAGGTGCCGCCGCTGCGGCGGGGCTGGCCGGCGGCGACCGCGATGGTGCTGCCCCGGCGCAGCCCTCGGTTGGGCAGCAGGCCGGTCAACTCGGGCACCACCGGCAGCACCCGGTGGCCACCGACCGGATCGGGTGCGCTCGCCGGGCGCACCAGATCGGCCAGCGCGGCGGAACCGACCACCATGCGGCCCGCCATTGGACCAACTCCCCCGTCGTTGCTGTGGATCAGATCAGGACCGGCACGCCGTGCCACCGGCCGCCCGGCTCCCCCCGCGGGACGGCCGGTGGCACGGCGGGATCAGGCGGCGAGGCCGTCCAGGGCCGGTTGGTGGGCCACGCCGAGCGCGGTTTCCACCACCGTGACGAACTGTTCGGCGGCGCGGAGCAGATCGTCTGCCTCCCGGGCGCTGACCACCCGGGGAATGCCGGCCTCGGCGGCGGCGCGCTTGCTGGCCCCCGCGGCGAAGAACCGGGACCACTCGTCGAGCTCCGGAGCGACGGCGCAGAGGAGGACCCAGACGCTGGTGATCCGGTTGCGTCGAGTCGGCGCGGGTCGGGCTCGGGCGGCGAGCAGGGCCGCCGCCGCGCGCAGGGCCGCCAGGTGGGCAGCCGCGTAGCGCAGGCCGTCAGGTCGGGTCTGGCCGGCCTCGACCAGCCCACGGCGGGCCAACGTGAGGAGCTGGGCGGGGGTGCGATGCGGCAGCACGTGCGCCGGCACCGTCGGTGCCTGAGCCGGGTTGGTCGGCATGGGTGTCTCTCCTCCACGTGGCCGAGACGTCACTGCGGCGGCTGATGCCACCGACGAGACGCCGAGGTCGGGGTGGTGCGGAGGAAGACGCACCGGGTGTGGCCGGCCGGGTGTGGATGCTTCCCCACACCACACCCGGCCGGCGGACCGGCGGGTGCGTCGCCCGCCGCCCGGGGGTCGTGGGCGGCGGGCGACGCTCCTGCCTGTTGGGACCAGGCTCGCGACTGCCCGGAAACCCAGGTGCGGCCCGCGGAGCCGCACCGCCCGGAGGTGGCGCCGCGAAACGCCGCGCTCCGGCTGGTTGGAACGGGCGTTCGAGGCAATCGAACACTCGTTCTAACTGCTGCTGACAGTACACCTCGCCTCCGACGAAAATGCAACGTGTGACGCGCTGAGCGTGCCGACCGGCTGAACCGGCCACCAGCGGACCGGGAAGAATGGCGGAATGCAGCCACACCCGAACGTACGGGCGGTGCAGGACGCGCTCACCGCCGCCGGCACGCTCGACGGCGCCGGTGAGCCCAGCATGGTCCGCCTGCTGCCCGACGCGGTGCACACCGCCGCTGCGGCCGCCGAAGCGCTCGACGTCGAGGTCGGTCAGATCGCCAACTCGCTGATCTTCAACGCGGACGACACGCCGCTGCTCGTCCTCACCTCCGGCGCGCACCGGGTCGACACCGCCGGCCTGGCAGCATCGATCGGCGTCACCCGGCTGCGCCGGGCCACCCCGGAGTTCGTCCGGGCCCACACCGGACAACCGATCGGCGGGGTCGCCCCACTCGGGCACCCGCGCCCGCTACGCACCCTGGTGGACACCGCGCTGGCGGCGTACCCGGAGATCTGGGCCGCGGGTGGCGTACCCCAGGCGGTCTTCCCGACCACCTATGCCGAACTGCTGCGGGTCACCGCCGGCACCCCGGCCGACGTGGCGTGAGCGAGCTGAGCGAGCGCATCAGCAGGCCCGGCAACGACGCGAGCGCGGCTCCGGAGCTGGTCACGCTGCACGTGTGGCGGACCTCCCACGGCGCGCTGCCCCGGGCGCTGACCCGGATGGCGGTGGACCCCCGCCGGTTGCGCGCCCTCCCGGGCGTTCGGTTCGGCAAGCTGCTGGGCACCGGGACCGGCACCGACTTCGGGCCACGGGACGCCGACCTGACCCGGTGGGCGGCGCTGACCGTCTGGGACTCCCCCGCCGCGGCGGCCGGCTTCGACGACTCGTCGGTCGGGCGGGCCTGGGCACGCATCGCCCACGCCCAGGCGCGGATCGACCTGCGCCCGCTGACCAGCCGGGGCGAGTGGTCCGGTCGGCGGCCGTTCGGCGACCCGGCGGGCGGTCGGGTCACCGGCCCGGTGCTGGCGCTGACCCGGGCCCGGCTGCGGGCCCGCCGGGCGGCCACCTTCTGGCGGGCGATCCCGCCGGTGGCGGCCGCCCTGCGCGACGCGCCCGGGCTGCTGGCCCGGTTCGGGGTCGGCGAGGCCCCGTTGGGTTGGCAGGGCACGGTGAGCGTGTGGCGCGACCCGACGGACCTGGTGGCGTTCGCGTACCGTCACCCGGAGCATCGGGCGGCGATCATGCGAACCCCCACCGCGGGCTGGTACGCCGAGGAGCTGTTCGCCCGGTTCGAGGTGCGCGACGTGGTCGGCGACCGGTCGGTGCTCGGGTGGGTCGCCGACGGCGGCCCGGAAACGGTGAAGGGTGGACGGGCATGAGGTTGGTGCGCTGGACGCCGGACGATCTCGTCCGGCGGCTGGACGACGTGGTGGCCGTCTACGGCGAGGCGATGGGATACCGCACCGACCTGCTGGAGGCCCGGCGCGGTTACATCGCCACCCACGTCCGCCGGCCGGGTTTCCGGGCGGTCGCCAGCCTGACCAGCGAGGGTCACCTCGCCGGCTTCGGCTACGGCTACCTGGGCGCCTCCGGTCAGTGGTGGCACGACCAGGTGTACCGCGCGCTGGACGCCCCGACCCGCACGCGCTGGCTCACCCACTGCTTCGAGGTGGTCGAGCTGCACGTCCGACCACCGGCGCAGGGGCACGGCCTGGGCACCGGTCAGCTGCGCGCGCTGCTCGGCATGGCGGAGGGCGACACCACGCTGCTGTCCACCCCGGAGGCCGACGAGCAGACCTCGCGGGCCTGGCGGTTGTACCGACGGTTCGGCTTCGTCGACGTGCTGCGCGACTTCCACTTCCCCGGCGACGAGCGACCGTTCGGCGTACTCGGTCGGGATCTGCCGCTCGAGCCACCGGCGTCATGACCCGGCGGATCTCCTGGACGCTGCTCGCCGTCCTGGTGCTCGCCCAGATCTGCTACCCGCTCACCACCGGCGCCACCCGGGCCGGGCTCACCGTGGCCACCGTCGTGCTCGGTTGGCTGCTCTCGGTCGGCCATGCCCTGCTCAGCCGGGGCCTGCGGGTGGCGGCGGCGCTGATCGCGGTGGCCACCGGCGGCGGGTTCGCGATCGAGGCGATCGGGGTGGCCACCGGCGTGCCGTTCGGCAGCTACGACTACTCCGGGGAGCTGGGCCCCAAGCTGGCCGGCGTGCCGCTGATCATTCCGCTGGCCTGGACCTGGATGGCCTGGCCGGCCTGGCTGGCCGCCGTCCGACTGACCGGCGGCAACGCCGCCGTCCGGCTGAGCGGCGGCAACGCCGCGGCAGCCGGCGGCAGCGGGTCGACGGTGCGGCGATGGGTGGGGCGGATCGCGCTGGCCACGGTGGGGCTGGCCGCCTGGGACCTCTTCCTCGACCCGCAGATGGTGGCCGAGGGCTACTGGGTCTGGCGCGACGCCACCCCGGCCCTGCCCGGCCTGGCCGGCATCCCGGTCAGCAACTACCTGGGCTGGCTGCTCTTCGCGGTGCTGATGATGAGCGCGCTGCGCCCGCTGGCCGGGCCGGCCGCCGAGCACACCGACCGACGGGACCACCCCATGGTCGCGCTCTACCTGTGGACGTACTTCTCCAGCATCCTGGCCCACGCCGTCTTCCTCGACCTGCCCGCCTCGGCGCTCTGGGGCGCCGCCGGCATGTCGGTGACCGCCGTACCCCTGGCGGTTACCCTGCTCCGCGCCCAGCGCGGCCGTCACCTCCGGCCGGAGCACCACCAGCCACACCGCCCCGGCGTCGACGCGACCCGATGACCGTCCTGCTCGCCCTGGTGATCGCCGTCGCCGCGTTGACCGGGCACACCTGGCTCAACGCCACCCGGTGGCTGCGTCGACCCACCGACCGGCCCGGCGACGTCGACGAGCCGGTCGCCGTGCTGCTGCCGCTGCGCGACGAGGCCACCCGGGTCACCCCCTGCCTGCGCGCCCTGCTGGCCCAGCGCGGCGTACCCGGGCTGCGCGTCGTGGTCCTCGACGACGGGTCCACCGACGGCACCGCCGACGTGGTCCGGGCGGTGGCCGGCGACGACCCCCGGGTCACGCTGCTCACCGGGGTCGCCCCGCCGCCGGGCTGGCTGGGCAAGCCGCACGCCTGCTGGCAGCTGGCCACCCGGGCCCACCCGGACGCCACCGCGCTGGCCTTCGTCGACGCCGACGTGGTGCTCGCCCCGCACGCCGTGGCCGCGGCCGTCACCGAGTTGCGCGCCGCCCGGGTGACGCTGCTGTCGCCGTACCCCCGGATCGTGGTGGCGACGGCGGCCGACCGGTTGGTGCAGCCGCTGTTGCAGTGGCTCTGGCTGACCTTCCTGCCACTACGGGCGATGGAGCGCTCGCCGCGGCCGTCGCTGGCCGCGGCGGGCGGGCAGTTCCTGGTGGTGGACCGGGCCGGCTACACCGCCGCCGGCGGGCACGCCGCGGTCGCCGACAAGATCCTGGAGGACGTCGAGCTGGCCCGGGCGGTCAAGCGGGCCGGCGGGCGAATCGCCCTGGCCGACGGCTCCCGGCTGGCCACCTGCCGGATGTACGACGACTGGCCGCAACTGCGCGACGGGTACTCGAAGTCGCTCTGGGCGTCGTTCGGGCACCCGGGCGCGGCGGCGGCCGTGGTGGCGGCGCTGCTGCTGCTCTACACCGCCCCACCGCTGATCGCGCTGGCGGGCGCGGCGGCCGGCGCACCCGGGGTGGCCGCCGTGGGCCTGGCCGGCTACCTGCTCGGGGTCGCCGGACGGATGCTCACCGCCCGCTCGACCGGTGGCCGGTGGTGGCCCGACGCGCTCGCACACCCCGTGTCGGTCGTGGTCCTCGGTTGGCTGACCCTGCGGTCGTACCATCTGCGAAAGCGACGCCGCCTGACCTGGCGGGGCCGCCCGGTCAGCTAGGGAGGACGCGGCATGGCGCGGATCGTGGTCGTCGGCGCCGGGGTGGGTGGCCTCGCCACCGCCGCCCGGCTGGCCGCCACCGGGCACCAGGTGACCGTCTTCGAGCGGGCCGACACGGTCGGCGGCAAGCTCGGCCGGTACGCGCACGACACCCCGGCCGGGTCGTTCCACTTCGACACCGGGCCGAGCCTGCTCACCCTCCCCGAGGTCTTCCACGACCTGTTCGAGGCGACCGGGGCGAAGCTCGACGAATACCTGGACCTGGTCCCGCTGGACCCGATCGTCCGGCACGTCTTTGCCGACGGTGGCCCGACCCTGGACTCGTGCGCCGACCCGGTGGAGTTCACCGCCCGGATCGGGGCCGCCTTCGGTGACCGCGCGGCAGCCGACTGGCAGCGGCTGTGGCGTCGGGCGGCGCGGGTGTGGCATGCCTCCTCGCGGGACATCCTGCGCCGTACCGTCGACTCTCCCCGCGACCTCGCGTCGCTGGCCTGGCGCGTCGGCGACCTGGCCGCCATCGCCCCGGGTCGCAGTCTGCGCGGCCTGGGCCGCCGGCACCTGTCCGACCCGCGGCTGCGGATGCTGCTGGACCGGTACGCCACCTACACCGGCGCCGACCCCCGCCGGGCACCGGCGGCGCTGGTCGCGGTCCCCTACGCCGAGCTGGCCTTCGGCGGCTGGTACCTGCGCGGCGGGCTGGGCACGCTCGCCGACGCGCTGCTGACCCGCTGCCTGGACCTCGGCGTGGTCGTGCAGACCGACGCCACGGTCACCCGGATCGACGCCACCGGCGGCCGGGTGCACGGGGTACGCCTCGCCGGCGTCACCACCCCGGTGCCCGCCGACGTGGTGGTGGCCAACGTGGACGCGCTCACCGTCTACCGTGACCTGCTGCCGCACCCGCGTCGGCTGGCCGGGCTGACCGACCGCAGCCTCGCCGGCTTCGTGCTGCTGCTCGGTGTCTCCGGCAGCACCGGGCTGGCCCACCACAACGTCTTCTTCCCGGACGACTACGACGCCGAGTTCGACGCCGTCTTCGGTGACCCCGGGCGCGGCGTACGGGCCCGGCCGGCCGCCGACCCGGCGGTGTTCGTCACCGTGGCCGACGACCCGATGGTCCGCCCAGCCGGGCACGAGGCGTGGTTCGTGCTGGTCAACGCCGCTCGGCAGGGCACCGCGGCGGGCGCGGTCGACTGGCGACGCCCGGGGCTGGCCGACGCGTACGCCGACCGGATCCTGGACGTGCTGGCGCGGCGCGGCGTGGACGTGCGCGACCGGCTGCTGTTCCGCGAGGTCCGCACCCCCGCCGACCTGGACGTGGCGACCGGCGCGCCAGGTGGCTCAATCTACGGCACCGCCGGTGGGCTGCTCCGCCCGGCGAACCGGGGCCCGGCGAACGGCCTGTGGCTGGTGGGTGGCTCCACCCACCCTGGCGGCGGGTTGCCGATGGTGACCCTCTCCGCGCAGATCGTCGCCGACGAGATCGGCCCCGCCTGGTAGACCCGGCCTGCTCCGGCCGGCGCCTGTTCCGCTCGGGCCGGACCCAGCCGGCGTCGGCCCGGCCGGCCGCTCAGCCGGCCCGGGCCCGCTCAGTCGGCGTCGAGCAGGGCGCGGCGGATGCTGGAGAGCAGTTGCCCCAGGCCGAAACCGGCCAGCAGCACCCAGACCGCGGTCGCCATGGTGATGGTGCCGGCGGCCAGGTCCGGCTCGATCAGCCCGGCCAGCCCGGCGACCAGCAAGCCGGCCAGCGCCACCGAGACCCGGGTGGGACGTTCGCCAACGGTCACCGCGCCGATGTCCCGCATACCGGCGGCGACCGCCCGCGCTCGGACGTACTCGTGCAACCAGGACAGCGCGCCGGCCGCGACGACCAGCCCACCCGGCGCGCCCACCAGCCAGAACGCCAGCAGCCACGCCACCTCACCGAGCCGGTCGGCGACCGAGTCGTAGACGTAGCCGAGCCGGGTGGTGCGGCTAGTGGCGACCGCCACCGCACCGTCCACGCTGTCCGCCACGGCGGCGAGCAGCACGAACAGCGCGCCGAGGAACGGCCCGTCCCCCGGCCGGCCCACCAGCAGCGGTACGCAGAAGCAGAGCAGCACCCCGGCCACGGTGACCGCGGTGGGGCTGACCCGCAGCCGACCCAGCACATATCCGACGTGGTAGGCGAATCGCAGCCAGGCGCGCACCACCGGCGCCGCGACCCGAGGGTCGAACCCGCCGTGCAATCGCGCCCACGCCGTGGCGTACTGATCCCAGTTCAGCTGTGTGCCCACCACGGATCAACCGTCGTGCCGGGCAACAGGTGTCGCAGGCGCAGCGTTCACACGCGGGAGCCGGCCTTCAGGTTCTGCCAGACCTCGCGGGTCGCGGTGGACCGGTTGAGGGTGATGAAGTGGATTCCCGGCACGCCCTCGTCCAGCAGCCGGCGGCACATCTCGCTGGCCTGCTCGATGCCGAGCCGGCGGACGGCGTCCGGGTCGTCGGCGACGCGTTCGAAGCGGGCCGCCAACGCCGGTGGGAACGGCGCACCGGACAGCTGCACCGACCGCTCGATGGTGCTGAACTGGGTCACCGGCATCACCCCGGCCAGGATCGGGGTGTCACAGCCGGCAGCGGCCACCCGGTCACGTAGCCGCAGGTAGTCGTCGGCGTCGAAGAACATCTGGGTGACCGCGAACTCCGCGCCGGCCCGACACTTGCGGACGAACTGGGCGGTGTCGCTGGCCACGTCGGGCGAGCGGGGGTGCTTGTACGGGAAGGCCGCCACGCCGACGCTGAAGTCGCCGGCGTCACGCACCAGCCGGACCAGGTCCTCGGCGTAGTCCACGCCCTCGGGGTGGCGGATCCACTCACCGCCCGGGTTGCCCGGAGGGTCGCCACGGACGGCCAACACGTTGCGCACCCCCACCCCGGCGAGCCGGCCGACCACGTGCCGCAGCTCGGCGACGGAGTGGTTGACCGCGGTCAGGTGGGCCATCGGCAGCAGGGTGGTTTCGGTGGCGATCCGCTCGGTCACCGCCACGGTGGTGTCCCGGGTCGAGCCACCGGCGCCATACGTGATCGACACGAACGACGGGCGCAGCGACTCCAGCTCGCGGATGGCCTGCCAGAGCAGCTGCTCCCCCGCCTCGGTCTTGGGCGGGAAGAACTCGAACGAGAAGGTCGGCTGGTGCTCACGGATGAGCTCCCCGATCGCCGGCTGCGGATTGGGGAGTGTCGAGGGAAGACCGAGCGCCACGACCCGACTCTAGCGGTCGATGGCACCAGGACCCAGGCCCTTCCCACCCAGCGGCCGGTGCCGCCCGGTCCGCCCGACCCGGTGGGCGGTGCCGCCCGGGCGCTGCAACCAGGGCGGGCGGATGCCGCCCGGTCCGACCTGAGCCGGGGGGGGGTGACGCCGCCCCGCGCGCCCCGGCCCGGCGGGCGGAAAGGCGTCGTACCGGCGAGGTAGAAATGGGCGGTGCGGGAGGGGCGGCGGGGGTGGCCCAGGTCCCGTGCGGGGGTCAGCAACCGAGCGGTGACGCCGGTCCCGTGCGATCGGGCGGGTGGGTCGTCACCGCGCCGACGCCCGCCAGGAGGACCCATGATCCCGCCCGCATCGCCGCGCCCCGGGCAGCTCGGGCCGCTGCTGGCCCGGTGCCGAATGGCCCGCGGCTGGAGCCAGCAGCAAGCCGCCGCCGAGTTGTGTGCCGCCGCCGGGGTGCCGACGCTGAGTCGGCACGAGATTTCCCGGTGGGAACGACAGCGTCGTGTGCCGGGCGGGTTCTGGCTCGGCTGGCTCGCCGTCGTCCTGGACGTGCCGCTGGTGGCGCTCGCCGAGGCCGCCGCGACCACCCGTCGGGCCGGCTCGACGCGGGCCACCGGGCCGGGCCGCACCGCGCCGCACGGCACGCGACCGGCTGGACGGACGGGTCCCGGCCGCACCGGCCGCACTACGCGTGGCGGTGGAGCATCAACCATGACGACCGGCTAGCGTCGGGGCGTGACCCACGCTGCTCCCGTGTCCCCCGTCGACCGCGCCGGCCTGCGGGAGCGGGTCGACAAGGCTCTCACCGAGTTCCTGGCCGGCCAACGGGTCCGGCTCGCCGCCGTGGACGACGCGCTGGGTCCGGTGGCCGAGGCGATCGAGGCGTTCGTGCTCGGTGGTGGCAAGCGGCTGCGTCCGGCATTCGCGTACTGGGGGTTCCGGGGGGCCGGCGGGGTGGACGACGACCAGGTGCTCACCGCCCTGGCCTCGCTGGAGTTCGTCCAGGCCAGCGCCCTGATCCACGACGACCTGATGGACCGTTCCGACACCCGTCGCGGCGAGCCCGCAGTACACCGACGATTCGCCACCCGGCACCGGGAGGCCGGCTGGGGCGGCGACCCGGACGGTTTCGGCGACGCCGCGGCCATCCTGCTCGGTGACCTCTGCCTGGTCTGGTCCGACGAGCTGCTGCACTCCGCGGGCCTGGACCTGTGGTCGTTGGCCCGGGCCCGGCCGGTTTTCGACGAGATGCGCACCGAGGTAACTGTCGGGCAGTATCTCGACGTGTTGACGCAGGTCACCGGGGACACCTCGGTGGAACGGGCCAGCAAGGTCGCCCGGTACAAGTCCGCGAAGTACACCGTCGAGCGTCCGATGCTGCTCGGCGCCGCGCTGGCCGACGCGCCGGAGGACGTGCGGACGGCCTACTCGGCGTACGGGCTGCCGCTGGGCGAGGCGTTCCAGCTCCGCGACGACGTGCTGGGGGTCTTCGGTGACCCGGCGCTGACCGGCAAGCCGGCCGGGGACGACCTGCGCGAGGGCAAGCGCACCTACCTGGTGGCGGCGGCCGTGGAGGCCACCGACGACGCCGGCCGCGAGCTGCTGCTCGGCCGGCTCGGCGACCCGGAGCTGGACGAGCAGGGAGTGGCCCAGCTCCGTGAGGTGATCTCGGGGAGCGGGGCGCTGGCCCGTACCGAACAGCGCATCGTCACGCTCACCGACGCCGCCCTGGCCGCGCTGACCGCCGTCGACCTGGACACCGAGGCCCGCCAGGCCCTGGTAGACCTGGCCATAGCCGCAACCCGCCGAGCCGACTGACCCTGCCCCGTCCCCCGGTCCTCCCTCGCCCTTCCCAGGGTGATCATGAGGTTGGCGACCTTCGCCTCGGCGTGTCGCGCCGCCAACCTCATGATCAACGCGGGGGAAGCGGGGCGGGGGGTTAGAAGCCTTGGGCCTGGGCTCGGCGTTTCACCTCGCGGGCCTGGTCGCCGGAGAGAGCGGCGGCCGGGGTGGCGCCGGGGAGGGTGTCGTCCGGCTCGTAGAGCCAGCGCAGGGCCGCCTCGTCGTCGTAGCCGTTGTCGGCGAGCAGGTTGAGCACGCCGGGCAGGTGCTTGAGCACGGTCTGGTTGGCAACCAGGTCCGCCGGGATCCGGCGGACGCCGTCGCGGCGGACCGCCAGCAACTCCCGGTCACGGATCATCTGGTGCACTTTGCTGATCGACACCTCGAGTCGTTCCGCGACGTCGGGCAGGGTCAACCAGCCGGCCGGGTCGGTGGGTCCGGCGAGCTCCAGGCCGGGCGCGGCCTGGTCGGGTACGGGTTCGGTCACCCGACCACCCTGCCACGCCGCCGCCGCGACGAGCCACCGGCACCCCGGGCGACCCGTCGGCGCCCACTCTCCTGATCGCCGCTGACCAGCGGATAAGGGGCGAGAAGCGCGGCAGGACGGACCAGTTCGGCGGACGGCTGTAGCATCCTGTTCATCCTCTACCCCCTGGACACATAGACTGCCTGCCGATGGACACTCAGGTCGCCGACACGTTGCTGGGCTCGCTGATCGACGGGCGCTACCGCATTCGCGGTCGCGTGGCCCGTGGTGGCATGGCGACCGTGTACACCGCCACCGACGAACGCCTCGAGCGCACCGTCGCTGTCAAGATCATTCACCCGACCCAGGCGAGCGAGGCGCGGGCCCGGATCGCCAACTTCGTGGCCCGGTTCACCGACGAGGCGAAGACCATCGCCCGGCTGACCCACCCGAACGTGGTGGCGGTCTACGACCAGGGCACGCACGCCGGTCTGCCGTACCTGGTGATGGAGTACGTCCGTGGCCGCACGCTGCGCGACGTGCTGGCCGAGCGGCGCCGGCTCAACCCGGACGAGGCGCTGGCCATCGCCGAGCAGATGCTCGCCGCGATCGCCGCCGCGCATCGGGCCAGCCTCGTGCACCGCGACGTCAAACCGGAGAACGTGCTGGTCGCGGAGGCACCCACCGGTGGCGTCGCCAACCTGGTCGACAGCGTCGTGAAGGTGGCCGACTTCGGGCTGGCCCGGGCGGTCGAGGCGAGCGCCGACGAGGAGCAGGGCAACCAGCTGATGGCCACCGTGGCGTACGTCGCCCCGGAGCTGGTCACCGAGGGCCGCGCCGATCCGCGCACCGACGTCTACTCGGCCGGCATCGTGCTGTTCGAGATGCTCACCGGCCGCGTGCCGTACGACGGGGACCGCCCGGTGGACGTCGCCTGGCAGCACGTCGACCGGGACGTACCGACGCCCTCGACGCTGGTGCCGGGCCTGCCGTCGGTCCTCGACGACCTGGTGCAGCGGGCCACTCGGCGTGATCCCGACGCGCGGCCGGCGGACGCCGGCGCACTGCTGGCCGAGGTGCAGGTTGCCCGGGATCGCCTGGGCGACGCCAACAGCCACACCGCCGTACTCCGCCCGGTCAGCGACGAACCGTCGCTCTCCCAGCCGACCATGATGGTCGCGACGGTCCAGCCGCCCAGCCGCCCGTCGTGGGCACGACTGCCAGAGGGGGCCAGCGGCCAGGGGCCGGGACGGCGGCGGGCCGCCCCGGAGCCGGCCGAGGGCCTGGGCGCCCGGCTAGCCGCGCTGCGCAGCACGGTGCTGAGCAACCCCCGTGGCCGGCTGGCCGTCGCCGCCGTGGTGGTGACGCTGGGCCTGGTGGCCGCGATCGGAGGCTGGTGGTTCGGGGTCGGCCGCTACACGGACGCGCCGCAGCTGGTGAGCCTGAGCAAGGCCGAGGCGCAGGCGCAGGCCAACCGCGCCGGGCTTGTCCTCACGTACGCCGAGCCGCGCTTCGACGAGAAAGCCCCGAAGGACAGCGTGCTGGCGCAGAGCCCGGCGTCCGCCGCCAAGATCATCAAGGGTGGCACGGTCACCCTGACCCTCTCCCTCGGCCCGGAGCGGTTCCCCGTACCGGACGTGATCGGCAAGGAGTTCGAGCTGGCCGAGGCGGACCTGGTCAACGCGAAGCTGGTGGTGGCCAAGGGCACCGCCCGCTACGACGACAGCCTGCCGGCCGGGGTCGTGGTGGACAGCTCCCCCAAGGTGGGCGCCGAGGTCAAGCCAGGCGCGAAGGTCACCCTCATCCTGAGCCGGGGTAGGGCGCCGGTGACGGTGCCGAACCTGGTCGGCAAGAGCCTGACCGACGCCCGGACGGCCCTGGCCCAGCTCAACCTGGTGCTGGTGGAAACCTACAAGGACTCCGACAAGCCGAAGGACGAGATCCTCGGCCAGAGCCCGGCCGATGGCGCCGGCGTGGAGAAGGGCACCCAGGTCAAGCTGGACGTCAGCAAGGGGCCACCGCTGGTCGCCATGCCGCGGGTGATCGACCTGCCGTGCCAGCAGGCCAAGCAGGCGTTGGAGAGCCAGGGCTTCCCGGTGACGATGGCGATCAACCCGAACGCCGTGGTCCGGATCCAGCTCCCGGGCGAGAATTCGCAGGTGGCACCCGGCACCCCGGTCACCCTGACGTGCTTCTGATGCCGACGATCTGCGCGCGGCCGGTGGGCACGCACACTCCGACCTCGGGTGGGCTGGCGAAGGCCGCCCTGCCGTACGCCGACACGACCGGTGCGCGGGTGGTGCAGGTCTACGTCTCCAACTCCCGAGGCTGGGCACTGCCCAACGGCGACCCCGCGCAGGACGCCCTGTTCCGCGACGGTTGCGCCGAGCGGGGCATTCCCGCGTTCATCCACGCCGCGCTGCTGGTGAACCTCGGCTCGCCCACCCCGGCCACGGTCGAGAAGTCGGCCCAGACGCTGGCGCACGCGCTGCGTCGGGGGGTGGCGATCGGCGCGCGGGGGGTGGTGTTCCACGCGGGCAGTTCGGTCGACGAGGGGCACGCCGAGGCGGCGATGCGACAGGTTCGCGAGGTGTTGCTGCCGCTGCTCGACTGGGCCGCCGAGGCTGGCGGGCCGATGTTGCTGGTCGAGCCGAGCGCGGGTGGTGGCCGGTCACTGGCCTCCCGGGTGGAGCAGCTCGGGCCCTACCTGGACGCGGTGGACCGACACCCCATGCTCGGGGTCTGCTTCGACACCTGCCACGCCTGGGCGGCCGGCCACGACCTGGCGGCCGAGGGCGGCATGACGGCGACCCTGGACACCCTGGTGGCCACGGTCGGTGCGGACCGGCTGCGGCTGGTCCACGCCAACGACTCGAAGGACCTGTGCGGCTCCACCCGGGATCGGCACGAGAACATCGGCAAGGGCAGCATCGGCGAGCCCGCCTTCGCCGAGCTGATGGCCCACCCGGCTACCGCTGGCGTCCCGATCGTCGTGGAAACCCCCAGCGAGAAGCACGTAGGCCACGCCGCCGACATCAGCACCCTCACCCGCCTGTCCCACCCCTAACCCCCACCCCTCCCCCTCCCGGCGTCCTCCCGGCGTCCCCGGCTCGCTCCGGTGATCATGAAGTTATTGCCATGACACGCCGACGCGGGTGGCAATAACTTCATGATCACCGGGGACGGGGTGGGTCAGGGGGCGGCGAGGATGCGGGGTAGGGCTGCTACGGCGCGGTCGATGTCCGCGTCGCTGACGCCCAGGTGGGTGACCAGGCGGGCGGTACGGGGGCCGAGCACCGAGACCAGTACGCCCTCGGCCCGCGCCGCGGCGGCCAGGGCCCGTGCGTCCAGGGTGTGCTTGGTGAGGTCCAACGCCACCAGGTTGGTACGGGCCGTGGTGGCCAGCACGCCGAACGGCGCGACCGCCTCGGCGAGCCGGGCCGCCTTCGCGTGGTCGTCGGCCAGTCGGTCGATGTGGTGCGCGAGCGCGTACCGACCGGCGGCGGCGAGAATGCCAGCCTGGCGCATGCCACCGCCCATCCGCTTGCGGATCAGCCGAGCCCGTTCGATCTTCTCCGCGCTGCCCACCACCAGCGAACCGACCGGCGCGCCGAGCCCTTTGGAGAGGCACACCGACAGCGTGTCGAAGAGCCGGCCGTACTCGATCAGCGGCACCCGGTCGGCGACGTGCGCGTGCCAGATCCGTGCGCCGTCACAGTGCAGCGCGATGCCCGCCTCGTCGGCGACCCCGCGCAGATCGCGCAGCGTGGCCAGCGGAATCACCCCGCCACCGCCGCGATTGTGGGTCTGCTCGACGGCGATCGCGCGGGTGGGGACGGCGAAGTAGCCGTCCGGCCGGATCATCCGGGCCACCACCTCCGGGTCGATGTCCGCGCCCACCGCCGGCCAGGTCCGCGAGGAGATCCCGCCGTACGCGGCCGCGGCGCCGATCTCGTACGTGACGACGTGCGCGTCCGCGTCGCAGAGCAACTCGTCGCCGGGCGACACCAACAGTTGCAGGGCGATCTGGTTCGCCATCGACCCACTCGGGGCGAACAGCGCCGCCTCGTGCCCGAACAACGCGGCGACCTCGGCCTCCAGCGCGTTGACGCTCGGATCCTCGCCGTAGACGTCGTCGCCGACCTCGGCGGTGGCCATCGCCTCCCGCATCCCTGCGGTGGGTCGGGTCACCGTGTCGGACCGCAGGTCCACGAACAGCTCAGGCACTGTCATCCTCTCGCTGCCGACCGCGGGGCTCGTAAGCTCACTCCTCGCGTCAGCCATGATCATTCTATCGACTTGCCGACTGCGGGCTGGCAAGCTCAGCCACGGAGCATCTCCGCTACGAGGAACGCCAGCTCCAACGACTGCTGGGTGTTCAGTCGCGGGTCGCAGGCGGTTTCGTACCGGTCAGGCAGGTCAAGATCCTCAATCCCCTGGGCGCCGCCGAGGCACTCGGTGACGTCCTCGCCGGTCAACTCGACGTGCAGACCACCGGGGTGGGTGTCCAGCCCTCGGTGCACCTCGAAGTAGCCGAGCACCTCGTCGACGATGCGGTCGAAGTGCCGGGTCTTGTAGCCGTTGGACGACTCGTGCGTGTTGCCGTGCATCGGGTCGCACTGCCAGACCACCTTGGCGCCGGCGGCGGTGACCTTGGCGACGATCGGCGGCAGCGCGTCGCGTACCCGGTGGTTGCCCATCCGGCTGATCAGGGTGAGCCGGCCGGGGATGTTGTCCGGGTTGAGCTTCTCGCACAGCTCGATCGCCTCGTCCGGGGAGGTGGTCGGGCCGAGCTTGACCCCGATCGGGTTGGCGATCCGGGAGATGAAGTCGATGTGGGCGCCGCTGATCTGCCGGGTGCGCTCGCCGATCCAGAGGAAGTGTCCGGAGAGCCCGTACGCCCGACGGTCGGAGACCCGGGTGAGCGCCCGGTCGTACTCCAGGGCGAGGGCCTCGTGGGAGCAGTAGAGCGTGACGGTGCGCAGGGCCTCGTCGTCGGTCATTCCGCAGGCCCGGATGAAGGCCAGCGCCCGGTCGATCTCCCGGGCGATCGCCTCGTAACGCTCCCCCGCCGGGGAGTTCTTCACGAAGCCCTTGTTCCAGTCGTGCACGGCGTGCAGGTCGGCGAGCCCGCCGGCCAGGTACGCCCGGAGCATGTTCATCGCCGCCGCCGAGTTGGCGTACGCGCGGATCATGCGCTGCGGGTCGGCGACCCGGGCGGCCGGGTCGGCCTCCAGCGAGTTGATCATGTCGCCGCGGTACGCGGGCAGGCCGCGGGCGTCGGTCGGCAGCGAGCGGGGCTTCGTGTACTGCCCGGCGACCCGGGCGACCTTGACCACCGGCAGCGACGCGCCGTACGTGAGCACGATCGCCATCTGGAGCAGGGTGCGGGCGTTGGCCAGCAGGTGGCTCTCGGTGTTGTCCACGAACGTCTCGGCGCAGTCACCGCCCTGCAGCAGGAACGCCTTGCCCTCGCAGACCAGGGCGAGCTTCTGCCGGAGCTGGTCCACCTCGTAGGGCGCGACGACCGAGGGCACGGTGTCGAGGACCTTGCAGACCTCGGCCACGGCCGCCGGGTCGGACCACGGCGGAATCTGCTCGCGGGGCAGCTCCCGCCATCGGTCCAGACCGAGCGCGGCGTCCTCGGCGGAGTCGACGGTCGGTCGGCTGGTCTGTAGGCCCGGGCTGCCCACCGCGGGATGGCTCAGCTGATGCCACTCATGGCGCATGACAGAAAGCGTACGGCGACGGTCGGGGTGCCCGGGCGGCGAGGGGGACGGTTCCGGCAGATGGGAGATCAATCTGCCGGGCGCTGGTCAGGACGCGCGGGTGGGGGCGACGCCGGTCGGCAGCGGGCCTGCGGGCGGCGGGCCTGCGGGTGCTTCGCCGGCGATGCACCAGTCGCTGCCGTCCCGGGTCACGGTGAAGACCAGCGGCCGGGTGACGGTGCGCTTGCCGACCGCGACCGAGACCGAGACGCTGACTTCCTGCCCGAGCGGGCCGGACCGGATGTCGGTGATGGCCGCCTCCGGCACCTGGAAGTGGTCGGCGAAGTCACCGTTGGGGCCGGTGGCACCCAGGTCGAAGCCGTCGTGCAGCAGAGCGCAGAGCTGGCTGCGGCCGGCGGCGACGTCCTTGGCCGCCATCGCGTCGAGGTACGCCTGCACGCGCTCACGGGAGCGGGTGGCGGCCTCCTCGGCGGGGGCTCGGGCCGGCTTGGCGGCGGACTTCTCCTCGTCCTTGTCGCCGATTCCGCAGCCGACCAGGGCAACCGGCAGCAGCACCAGCCCGGCGGCGGTCGCCGCCAGCCTGCGGTGGGTCGGGCGCATGATCACCTCCGTCGGCGATGAGATCGAGACGTGCCGAGCCGCGAGTCTGCCACATCCAACTGAGCGAACCCAACGGCGGCGGCCCGGTCGACGCTGGGCGTCGACCGGGCCGCTGTGTCACGGGCGGGAAGGGACGGTGCGGGCCCCTTCCCGCCGTGTGGGTGGTGCGTCGGCCCTCGGCTCAGCCGAGACCGCCCTTGATGGCGCCGATGAGCTCGCCGTTGCTCGTGTCACCGGAGAGCTCCCAGAAGAACGCGCCACCGAGGCCCTGGTTGTTCGCGTACGTCATCTTGCCGTTGATGGTCGACGGGGTGTCGTAGCTCCACCAGTTGCTGCCGCACTTGGCGTACGCGGTGCCGGCGATCGTGCCGGTGGTCGGGCAGGTGTTCTTGAGGACCTTGTAGTCCTCGATGCCGGCCTCGTAGGTGCCCGGTGCCGCCCCGGTGGCGCTGCCACCCGGTGCGGCCTGGGTGACGCCGGTCCAGCCCCGACCGTAGAAGCCGATGCCGAGCAGCAGCTTGTTGGCCGGGACGCCCTTGCTCTTGAGCTTCTGGATCGCCGCGTCGGAGTTGAAGCCCTGCTGCGGGATGCCGGTGTACGAGGTGAGCGGTGAGTGCGGTGCCGTCGGACCCTGGGCGGCGAAGGCGCCGAAGTAGTCGTAGGTCATCGGCATCAGCCAGTTGAGGTTGCCGATGGCCCCGGCGTAGTCGGTGGCGTCGATCTTGCCGCCGTTGCTGCCGTCCGCGGTGATGGCGGCGGTGACCAGGGCGCTGGACCCGAACCTCGACCGCAGCGCGCTGATCACGTTCTTGAACGCGTTCGGGCCGCTGGTGTCACAGGTCAGACCGCAGGCGTTCGGGTACTCCCAGTCGACGTCGATGCCATCGAAGACGTCCGCCCAGCGCGGGTCCTCGACCAGGTTGTAGCAGCTCTCGGCGAACGCGGCCGGGTTCTGCGCGGCCTGGGTGAAGCCGCCGGACCAGGTCCAGCCACCGAACGACCAGATCACCTTGAGGTGCGGGTTCAGCTGCTTGAGCTTGCGCAGCTGGTTGAAGCTGCCGCGCAGCGGCTGGTCCCACGTGTCGGCGACGCCGTCCACGCTCTCCGCCGCGGTGTACGCCTTCTCGTAGTCGGCGTAGCTGTCACCGATGGCGCACCGACCGCCGGTGGTGTTGCCGAAGGCGTACAGGATGTGGGTCAGCTTGGCGGCCGAGCCGCTGGTCTGGATGTTCTTGACGTGGTAGTTGCGCCCGTAGACGCCCCACTCGGCGAAGTAGCCGACGATCTTCTTGCCACCCGGGTTCGGCGGGTTGGTGGTCGGCGGTGGCGTGGTGGGAGGAGGGGTGGTGGGCGGCGTCGTCGTCGGTGGGGTGGTCGTCGGCGGAGTCGTGGTCGGCGGAGTGGTCCCGCCGCCGCACGCGGCACCGTTGATGGTGCAGTTCAGCGGCGCCTTGTAGGCACCGCTGCCGTTGTAGCCCCAGCTGAACGACGCGCCGGGGGCGATCCCGCCGGCCCAGCTCTTCTTGACCGCGACGTAGTGGTTGCCGCTGCTGGTGACGTCGGCGTCCCACGCGCTGCTGATGGTGGTGCCCGACGGCAGGTCGAACTCGATGCGCCAGGTGGTGACGGTGGCGCTGGAACCGTTGGTGACGGTCACCCTCGTCTCGTGACCGGTCCCCCAGTCCTGCGCCTTGGTGAAGGTGGTGGTGACCGTGCCGGCACCGAACGCGGTGGTCACCGGCACCGCCGCGACGGTCACGGCGACCACGGCACCGGCCCAGAGGGCCCGGCGGAGCGATCTTTTCATGAGGCGTCTCCCGAACTGTTAGGAAACTTTCCAAAAGAGATGATGAGACGGTACTCACGGCGTCATCACTTCGTCAAGATGTGCATGTTTCGATTTCTCCTGGTGCACGGAGTGCGTACGCTGCGCCCACCCCGGTTCGACGCCCGATCGGCGCGTAGCCTCGGCCCATGACCGTCTTCGACATCCCGATCGACGCCCTCAACGGCGGCCCCGCCGACCTGGCCCGCCACTGGGGCAAGGCGTTGCTGGTCGTCAACGTGGCCTCCCGCTGCGGCCTCACCCCGCAGTACGCCGGCCTCCAGACGCTCGCCGACTCCTATGCCGACCGGGGCCTGGTGGTGCTCGGCGTGCCGTGCAACCAGTTCGCCGGACAGGAGCCGGGCAGCGCCGCCGAGATCAGCGACTTCTGCCAGGTCAACTACGGGGCCACCTTCCCGCTGACCGAGAAGGTCGACGTCAACGGCCCCGACCGGCACCCGCTCTACGCCGCGCTCGTGGACACCCCGGACGCCGACGGGCACACCGGTGACGTGCGCTGGAACTTCGAGAAGTTCCTGGTGGCCCCGGACGGCTCGGTCGCCGCCCGCTTCGCCCCCACTGTCGAGCCCGGCTCCGACGACCTACGCGCAGCCGTCGAAAAGGCCCTCCCCGCCCCGGCCTGAGGCTGCACCGCCCGCACGAACCGCTCGTCACCGGAGAGTGGCACGTCACCGGAGAGCCGGTCGGCGATCAGCGTGAGCAGTACGTTGTGCGGGACGGGCTCGCGGCGCGACCAGGGCCCGCCGGGGCGACGAAGGCCGCGGGCAGTCTGCGCAGCCGCCCGGCACCGGACTGTCGAATAACCCACCAGAATGGTCGGGAATGCGTCGTGGGTGGACGGAGTTGGGAACGAGCATGACAACTGTGGGACTGATCGGCAGCGGCAACATCGGCGGCACCGTGGCCCGGCTGGCCGTCGACGCCGGCTACGACGTGGTGCTGAGCAACTCGCGGGGCCCGGAAACCCTCACCGACCTGGTCGAGACCCTTGGCGCGCACGCCAGCGCCGGCACCACGCAGGACGCGGCGCAGGTCGGCGACCTGGTGGTGGTCAGTGTGCCGCTGAAGGCGTACCGCGCGGTGCCCGTCGAGCCGGTGGCCGGCAAAGTGGTCATCGACACCAACAACTACTACCCGCAGCGCGACGGGACCTTCCCGGAGTTGGACTCGGGCGAGGTCACCAGCAGCGAGCTGCTGCAGCGGCACCTGCCGGGGTCGCGGGTGGTCAAGGTCTTCAACAACATCAACTTCAGGGGCCTGGCCGCGCTCCCCCGGCCCTCCGGTGCGGCCGACCGCAGCGCTCTCGCCATCGCGGGTGACGACGCCGCCGCGAAGGCCGAGGTGACCGCCTTCCTGGACCGGATCGGCTACGACGCGGTCGACGTCGGCCCGCTGGCCGAGGGCTGGCGCTACCAGCCGGACACCCCGGCGTACGGCACGCTTTACTCCGCCAGCCCGACCGACTGGAAGCACCCGGCCCCGGGCGACGCCGCGAAGCTGCGCGCCGCCCTGGCCGCCGCCACCCGCTGAGCACGGCCAGCCGCCGCCCTCCCCGCGATCGCCTACCGGGTGGCCGTGCGGAGGGCGGCGGCGAGTTCGTCGTCGTAGCTGGCGATCCGCTGCCCGTCCGAGGCGTACGCGACGAGCCGGCCGTGGGCCATCGTCGCCGACCGGAACGAGAAGGTACGCGTACCCGGGTACGCGGTAAGCAGCGGAATGGCCCGCGGTGCTCCACCCGGGGCGGAGTAGTACTCCAGGCGGGTCACCTGCGGGGAGACCACGCCGTTGACCCGGACCTTGGTCTTCTCGGCGCGGGTGCCGAAGGTGACCGGCGCGTCGGTGGCGTAGGCGGCGCATTCGGCCGGACCACGGCAGACGAAGAAGTATCGCGGGTTGACCACGTCGTCGAGGCTGTACGCCTTGAAGGTGGGGTCGGCCCCGGCCGGCAGCGGCTGCACGGCGAAGAACGCGACCGCCACCGAGGCCGTGACGCCCACCCGCAGCCAGGCACGGCCGGCGGCCGGTCGTCTGCTCGTGTGCTGGACGGCGACGGCGACACCGCCGAAGCCGACGAGGCACAGGAGGCACACGCCGACGGCACGGGCGTTCTCGAAGAGGAACTGCACCCCCGGCCGCGTCGAGACCGGGCTGAGCATCGCGCCCAACGAGACGACCATGGCGGCGAGCAGCGCCGCGCCGGCGGCTCGCTGGGTGACGCCGGACGCGCCGATCAGCAGCATCGCGGCGAGCACCGGCCACACCTGGTGGTGGGTCCAGGACACCGGGGACGCGGCCACGGTGGCGCAGCCGACGAGCACGGCGGCGTGCCCGGGGCGGCCCTGCCGCGTCAACTGTCGGGCCCGGAGCAGCGCCGCCGCGCAGATCAGTGCCACCATGCCGGCCCAGAGCAGGGGCAGCGCCGTCTCGTCGACGCCGACGCGCAGCAACATTCCGTGCAGGGACTGGTTGCCCAACGAGGACAGATTGCCGATCCGCGAGGTCTGTCGCACGGTCTCGGTCCAGTAGGCCCAGCTCTCCCGGGGCAGCACGATCGCGGCGAGCCCCGCGCAGGCCACGAAGGTGGCCGCCGACCGGCCGGCGTCACGGTAGCGGCCGACGGCGAGGAAGTAGACCACGAACAGCAGCGGGGTGAGCTTGATCGCCGCGGCCACCCCGACCAGCGTCCCGCGCAGTCGGGGTGGGACGACGCCCAGCCCGTCGAGCAGGGCCATCAGCACGATGAAGATGCTGACCTGCCCGAAGCGTAAGTTGCTCTGCACCGGCGCGGAGAGCATCAGCACGGTGGCCGCCAGCGCCACGACGAGCGGGCGCCGGGACCGTCGGCTGGTCAGCGCGACACCGACCGACCCCGCGATGGCGACGACCGCCGCGCATGTCGCCACCAGCCAGATCCCCTGGAGTACGCCCTCGCTGACGGCGGTGATCGGCCACAGCACGAGAGCGGCGAACGGCGGATAGGTGAATGGACCGCCGTTCTCCGCCACGTACCCGTACAGCGGCTCGCCGGCGTGCAGGTCGGACAGCGCACCGTAGTAGATGTGCAGGTCGGAGAGGCGATCCGGACGGTGCAGAACGAGCACACAGGACACCAGCGCGACGACGACGAAGGCCGCCCACGCCAGCGCCACCCGGCGATCCCGCATCGCCCGAGAATAGGCGACCACGACGCTGCGCGACGGCCCCGTAGCGGCAGCCCGAGGGCGGAGTCCCCGACCTGTTCGGCCTCCTCGCCCTCCGAGACCGGTTACGACGACCATCCACAGAAACATCGCCGTGGCAACTTGCGTTGCAGTCCTGTTCACGGGACCCTGTTCACTGGGTTGCCGCCCGCTCACCGAACGTGCTTCCGGAGGCGCCATGCACACGCTCCGTACCGTCCCCCGCCGGCTGCTGGCCGGCTCCGGCGCGCTCCTGCTCACCGCCCTCGCCGCCGCCGTCCCGGTTCCGGCCACCGCCGCGACCGGCGCGGACACCGTCGGATACGTCCGGCTCGCGCACCTCTCCCCGGACACCCCGGCGGTGGACGTCTACCTGGCCGCGCCGGGCGCGGCGAAGCCGCAGGTCTTCCCCGGGGTCGGCTACGGCGTGGTCTCCGACTACCTCGAACTCGCTCCGGGCCGGTACGCGGTGGCCATGCGCGAGGCCGGGGCCCCCGCCAGCGATCCCCCGGTGCTCACCACCGAGGTCGCGGTGACCAGCGGCGCCGCCTACACGGTGGCCGGTGTCGGCCGGCACGCCGACCTCGGCCTGCGGGTGCTCAGCGACGATCTCAGCGCCCCCACCGACGGCCGCGCCAAGGTGCGGGTCGTGCAGGCGTCGGTGCGGACCCCGGTGCTCGACGTGGCCGCCGCCGACGGCCCGATGATCGCCAACGGGGTGCAGTTCGCCACCACGACCGAGTACCAGCAGGTCGAGCCGGGCAGTTGGCGGCTGAAGCTGACGGGTGCCGGCGGGCCGAGCACCGACGCCGAGGTGCGACTCACCGGCGGCGCGGTCTACTCGCTGCTGGTGCTCGACGCGAAGCAGGGCGGGCTCACCGCCGAGCTGCGCCGAGACGCCGAGGGCGGCACCGTCGTCCCGGCCGGCGGGGTGGACACCGGCGCCGGTGGCACCGCCGGGGCCGGGCTCGACGCGTACCCCCTGGTGGCCGGTGGTCTGGCCGCGGCGGCCGGCGCGGTGGCCCTGCTGCTCTGGCGTCGGCGGCGGCGCACCACCTGGTGAGCGCCGGGCCGGACCCGTCGATCCGGCGGCACCGTGACCGCCGGATACCGCTGGCCGCGCTGGTCGCGGCCGGCGCGGCGGTCTGCCTGGCCGCCGGCACCGGGGTCGGGCTGGCCACCACCGGCGCGCCACCGCCGGTCGCGAGCTGGCACCCCGGCTGCGGCGACGACTGCCCGTCGGTGGCCGCCGTGCCCGAGCCGCACGGTCCACCCACGCGGGTACGCGTACCGCGTATCGGCGTCGACTCACCGCTCACCGTGCTGGGTCTGGACCGTGTCGGCGCGCTGATTCCGCCGACCGACTTCCACACCGCCGGCTGGTACGGCGGCGGCCCGGCCCCGGGCGACACCGGCCCGGCCGTACTCGCCGGGCACCTGGACTCACGACGCGGCCCGGCAGTCTTCGCCCGGCTCGGCGAGCTACGGCCGGGCGACCTGGTGGAGGTCTGGCGCGGCGGGCAGCGGTTGTCGTTCCGGGTGACCGGGTCGCTGCGTACCCGCAAGGACCGGTTTCCGACGGCCGTGGTCTACGGGCCGACGCCCGGGGCGGAGCTGCGCCTGGTCACCTGCGGGGGCGACTTCGACCGGCGGCGGGGCCACTACGTCGAGAACGTGGTGGTGTTCGCGGTGACCGAGGCCCCCGAGCCGGTCCTGCCGACGTCCGCGGCGGGCTGAGCCGTGCACCCTTGATCCACTCGGGTTCACGGAAGTCGGGGCGTCCGCCGCGCTCTGACACCGCGGTTTCCATGAACCCGAGTGGATCAAGCGGGGCGCGGGCCCCGAGGGCGAGGCGCGGGCGCGGGGGGTCAGAGGGGGCGGCGGCCGGCGAAGCCGCACTCGGCCCGGTGGTACCAGCGCACGTCGGAGTCGCCCTCCAGCCAGCACCAGAGCACGGCGCGGCCGGCCCGCTCGCCAGGGAAGTCGAGCAGCACCGGGGCGATGCCCTTGACCTGGATGTCGTGCTGGTGCAGCTCGTCGACGACGGCGTGCAGTCGGGCCTCCAGCGCCTTCACCTCGGCCAGCCCGCCGAGCGCGCTCACGCCGTGGTCGGCCAGGTCGGCGCGCAACTCGGCCAGGTCGGCCCGGACCCGGATCAACTCGTCGACGCGCGGCTGCAGAGTGGCCACCAGGTGCCGGGCCTGGGCAAGTGTGAACACCGGGCCAGTATGCGGCACGTACGGCCCCACGACGCGCCCCGGACGCTCAGTCGGCCTGTGCCGCCAGTTCGCGGGCGCGATCCCGGGCGGCCTCCAGCGCGGCGAGGAGCGCCGCGCGTACGCCGTGCTTCTCCAGCTCGCGGATCGCGGAGATGGTGGTGCCGGCCGGCGAGGTGACCGCCTCGCGCAGCTTGACCGGGTGCTCACCGGAGTCGCGCAGCATCACCGCCGACCCGATCGCGGTCTGCACGATCAACTCGTGCGCCACCTGGCGCGGCAGCCCGAGCAGGATTCCCGCGTCGATCATGGCTTCGACCAGCAGGTAGAAGTAGGCCGGGCCGGAACCGGAGAGCGCGGTGACCGCGTCCTGCTGCGACTCGGGCACCCGGATCGTCTGGCCGAGCGGCTTGAACATCTCCTCGGCCAAGGTCAGGTGCGCCCCGGTGGCGTACGCGCCCGCGGAGATCGCCGTCATCGCCTGGTCGACCAGCGCCGGGGTGTTGGTCATCACCCGCACCACCGGGGTGCCGTCGGGCAGCCGGCGGCTGAAGAAGCTGGTGGGCAGGCCGGCGCAGAGCGAGATGACGAGCTTGTCGGCCGGCACCTTGGGGCCGATCTCGTCGAGTAGCGCGGCGGCGTCCTGCGGCTTCACCGAGACCGCGAGCACCGCTGCCTCGTCCACCGCGGTCAGGTTGTCGACCACCCGTACGCCGTAGCGGGCGGTCAGCTCCTCGGCGCGAGCGGGCCGGCGGGCGGTGGCCAGCAGCCGGTCCACCGGCCATCCCGAGCGCAGCAGCCCGGAGAGCATCAGCTCGCCGATCTTGCCCGCGCCGATCACCGCGACCGTGTGCACTCCGGCTGACATGTCGGCCCGTACCCCCCTCGCATTGGGTCGCGGCGCGGCGGACCCGCAGGCCCGCCGCGCCGCCGACGATCGATCAGCTGCCGAAGAAGACCTCGGCCTCGGCGTACCGCTCCAGCGGCACGGTCTTCAGCTCGCGGGTGGCCTCCGCGAGGGGCACCCGGACGATGTCGGTGCTCTGCATCGCGACCATCTTGCCCCAGTCACCGTCGTTGACGGCGTCGATGGCCTGCAGGCCCAGGCGGGTGGCGAGCACCCGGTCGAAGGCGGTCGGGGTGCCGCCGCGCTGGATGTGGCCCAGCACCACGGTGCGGGCCTCCTTGCCGGTCTTGGCCTCCAGCTGCTCGGCGAGCCACTGGCCGATGCCGCCGAGGCGGACGTGGCCGAACGAGTCGAGCTCCTGGTTGGCGAGGACCATCTGGCCGTCGAGCGGCTGGGCGCCCTCGGCGACCACGACGATCGGGGCGTACTGGTGCTGGAAGCGCTTCTCGACGTAGCCGGCCACCTGGTCGACGTCGAACTGGCGCTCGGGCAGCAGGATCACGTTGGCGCCGCCGGCCAGGCCGGCGTGCAGGGCGATCCAGCCGGCGTGCCGGCCCATCACCTCGACGACCAGGGTGCGGTGGTGGCTCTCCGCGGTGGTGTGCAGCCGGTCGATGGCCTCCATCGCGATGTTGACCGCGGTGTCGAAGCCGAAGGTGTAGTCGGTGGCGCCGAGGTCGTTGTCGATCGTCTTCGGCACGCCGACGACGTGCACGCCCAGCTCGTAGAGCTTGGTGGCCACGCCGAGGGTGTCCTCGCCGCCGATCGCGATCAGCGCGTCCACGCCCTGGGCGGCGAGGTTGTCCTTGATCCGCTCGACGCCGTTCTCGATCTTGAACGGGTTGGTCCGGGACGAGCCGAGGATGGTGCCGCCGCGGGGCAGGATGCCGCGGACGTCGGCGATGTCCAGGGGCCGGGACAGACCCTCGAGCGGGCCCTTCCAGCCGTCCCGGAAGCCTACGAACTCGTGACCGTAAGTGGCGACGCCCTTGCGGACCACCGCCCGGATGACCGCGTTGAGACCGGGGCAGTCGCCGCCGCCGGTGAGCACGCCGATACGCATGATCCGCTCATCCTCCTGGAGCATCAGGTAAAGCCCGATATGCCCCAGGGTATGTGTCAGGTCAGACCATCGGCGCCGTTGCCGGCCCGGGGCGGGCCGTCACTGCGAACTGTAGTCGGCCCGCCGGTACGACGACAGCGCGCCCCGGGCACCCGCCCCGGTCAGTAGGTCACCTCGTGGTTCTCGCCGGCCTTCGGTGGCCGGCCGGTGACCGCGGCCTTCGCGTAGCCGAGCAGGTTCACCACTGTGCTGTTCGGCGAGTCCCAGTACTCGGCGGAGCTGGCGTGCACCTTGATCAGGGTGAGACCGGGGGTGTCCAGCCCATCGGGGAACCACGCCTTGAGCAGCGGGCTCCACAACTGCTCGGCCCGAACCCGGTCGAACCCCTCGGTGGCGGTGCCGGAGATCGACACCCACCGGTTGTGCTTCTGGTCGGAGAAGGCGACGTTGACCTCCGGGTTCACCCGGAGCTGGCGAACCTTGGCCGAGTCCGCGTAGGCGAAGAACCACAGCTCGCCGTCGAACTCGGCCTCCTGGAGCCCCATCGGTCGACTCACCTGCCGCCCGTCCAGAGCAGTCGTGGTGAGCATGCAGATCCGCGCGGCCCGGGCCAGGCCGGTGACCCGGGCGCGTGCCTCCGCCGCGCTGGTCGGCTGGTCGCTCATGGCAATCTCCCTCGGCTCGGCTGGTCGAACCGATGCCCGGGACAGAACCGGTCAAACCTCCAGCGGCGCGGCCACCACTCAACGGGCGGTCATCGCCCGCCAGCGGGCCAGATTGTGCCGGGCGTCGACCAGAGCATCGTGCCGGGCCGCGTCCGCGTCCGGCAGGGGTGGGCGGCCACGGTCGTCCCAGAGCTGCCGCAGTTCCTTCGTGTAGCGGGGAATCTCCCGGGGCAGCGCCGGCATCGCGCCCCAGAGCTGGGCGAGCACCACGTGGTCGTACGCGGCGAACCAGGCCCACAGCTCCAGCTGCTCCCCCGGCCGGTCCCGGATCGGCTCGACCAGGAAGTCGTACAGGTCGTCGCGGATGCGCTCACGCGAGCGCCAGGCCCGGTCCGCCGGGGAGGGCAGCTTGTCCAGCACGTTGCGCCGGACCCAGGGCACGGCGCGGGAGTCGTCGAACTCGGTGGAGACCGCGTAGAACTCGCGGCCGTACTCGTCGACGACACCGATCGAGACGAGGTCGACGGTCGTGCCGTCCTCGATGAACTCGCAGTCGTAGAAGTAGCGGTAGACCATTCCGGGCATCTTCGCCCACCGCCGCTCGGCCGTGCCCGGCGGGGCCCGCCCGGCCGTCGGCCGAGCCGCAGCCACACCTCGTGAACAGCGCGTCGCAGCTTGTGACGGTCACGGAAGTGCTTCGAGGGGTGTACAGCAAGCGACCGGACCGTCATGATCTGATGTGTACCGCTACCGGACGCCGAATCGGTGTCAGTTCACCTTGTCGGGGCCCATCAGGTTCGCCCGGTGAGCGAGTTGTGGTCCATGACCGGGGGAGGGGTTGGGCCGTGGAGGTTCGCCTGCCAGAGCCGGGTGACGCGCTCACGGGTGTCGAGATGTTCGCCGGGCTGGAGCCCGAGGTGCGGCAGCGCGTCATCGCTGCCGCCGTGCCGCGTACCTACCGCAAGGGCCAACTGCTCTTCGTGGAGAACGACCCCGGCGAGTCGCTGATCGTGCTGCGCCGTGGCGCGGTGGCCGTGTTTCGGACCGCACCCACCGGCGAGCGGGCCGTGCTGTCGGTTATCCGTCCACCGGACGTGCTCGGTGAGGTCTCCCTGCTCGACGCGTCCACCCGGTCCGCCTCGGCGGAGGCCATCGAGGACTGCGCGGCGCTCGCGCTCTCCCGGGGCGCGTTCATGGAGTTGGTGCACTCCAACCCACGCATCCTGGACGCGGTGATGCGCTCACTGGGCGGGCTGATCCGCCGGCTCACCGAGCAGAACGCCGACCATGTCTTCCTCGACCTGCCCGGTCGGGTGGCGAAGACGCTGGTTCGGTTGGCCGGCGAGAGCCAGGCACCGATGATCACGATCGAGCTCAATCAGAGTCAGCTGGCCGAGATGGCCGGCGGCTCCCGGCAGAGCGTCAACCAGGCGATCGGCTCGTTCGCGAGCCGCGGCTGGCTGCGTACCGAGGGCCGCCGGATCGTGGTGACCGACGTGGCCGCGCTGCGCCGTCGCGCCGGCATGGCCGACCGCTGACCGACCGGTCCGCCTCGGTTTCGTCGACGGTCGGGCGTCCGATCTGGACGACTGTCACCCGTCGCCGGCCAGCTCCCCCACCCGTACGCACGGCTGCGCCGGCTGCCAGTGGCAGCCGGCGTCACCGTTCTCGCGGTTTAGCGCGTGGGGTTCAGCGGGTCGCGCCCGGCCAACGGGCCGCGACCGACTGGTAGCCGGGGCCCACCCAGAAGCCCGGTCCGGCCCAGAACCCGGGTCCGGCCCAGATGCCCGGTCCGGCCCAGCCGCTCGCGGTGGTGGTGGTCGTCGTCGTGGTCGCCATGTCGTCCCCCTGGTCGGTGTTGGTGCCTGTCGTGCCTGTCTTGCCGAGGACGCTACGGCGTAGAACTGTGCGACAAAATAGGACAAATCGACATGAATCACTGGCTGAAGAGCGGTTGTTGGCCCCCACACCGCACTGACAAGGTTGCCGCGCCCACCCCTGTTCCAGGGCCCGTGCCGACATACCCGCAGCAGTGAGGAGCCACCGGTCATGTCATTACTCCGCGGCAATGTCGCATTTCGTCGGTACTGGTCGGCGCGCCTGGTGTCGTACACCGGCGACCAGCTGGCCCGGACGGCACTGCTGATCGCCGTCTACGACCGGCACGGCGGCGGCGCGGTCGCCCTGCTGCTGCTGGCGTCGACGGTGCCCCGGCTGCTCGGACCGTTGCTCGGCGCCCTGGCCGACCGGTTCGACCAACGCCGACTGATGATCGGTTGCGACACCGCCCAGGCGTTGACCTACCTCGCCGTCGCGCTGCTCGCGCCGCCCCTGCCCGTCCTGTTGGCGCTGATCACCGCGGCTACCACGGCCGCCACCGCGTTCACCCCCGCCGGGCGCAGCCTGCTACCCCGCCTGGTCGAACGCGAGCAACTGCCGGCGGCGAACGCGCAACTCGCGACGGGTGTCAACATCGGGATCGCTGCCGGGCCGGCCGTCGGCGGCCTCCTGCTGGCGACCCTCGGGCTGACCGGCACGCTGCTCGTGGACGCGGCGACCTTCGTGCTCTCCGCGCTGCTGATCGGCGGAGTCCGGACGCTCTCGGCGACCGGGGCCACCCGGCGGTCCGAGCCACTGCACACGGTGCTGCGCGAAGGGCTGCGGGTGGTCCGGGGGCACAGCGTCGTCCGCGCGGTCTCGGCCGGGTTCCTGGTGATGGTGATGTTCGCCGCGCTCGACAACCTCGCCATCGTCCCCCTCGGACGCGCCGAACTGGGCGCCACCGAGGTCACGATCGGTCTGCTGGGCACCGCCTACGGCGTCGGCATGGTGCTCGGTCCCATGTGTCTGGCGAGAACCGGCGTACGCATCCGGATGGACCTGGTCCTCTACGGCGCCCTGCTCGCCCTCGGCGCCGGAACGCTGGTCACCGGCCTCAGCCCGGTGATCGCGCTCGCCATCGCCGGTCAGGCGGTGGCCGGTGTCGGCGCGGGCTGGCACAACGTCGCCGCGGACACCCTCATCCAGCAGAACGTGCCGGCCGAACGGCTCGGCGTGGTGTTCGGCACCGTCTACATGTTCCCGTACGCGGCGGAGGCACTGGCCTACGCCATCGGCGCACCGCTGTTAGCGGTGGTCGGGCCACGATGGGTGCTGGTCATCTCGGGGTTGGGTGTGCTGGCCACCCTGGGGCTGATCGCTCCCCTGCTCACCCGGGCCCTGGGGCTACGGCTGCCGACACCGGGCAGGTTCGCGGCGGCCAACGGGTGAGGCTGCCCCACGGGTGCGGCCGGCGGACCGTTGGCCCGCCGGCCGCACCTGGGCGATCAGTTCTCCGTGCTGTCGGCCGGCGGCGCACCCGGCCCCGGACCGATCTTCTTCGGATCGGTCGGCTTACCAGCCGTGGACGTGCTCGACGAGGTGGTCGTGGTCTCCCCCGACCCGCCCGACTGACCCTCAGGCTCTTCCACCATGCCCTGCTCCTCCAGTTCGGCGAGAGTGACCGCATCGACGTCGATCGTGTCGCCCGGCGCCCACAGCGTGCCACCCGGATCGGTCCACGAGGCGGACAGTCGTACCTGCACGGCACTCTCCCTGACATGAAACTTCCTGGTACGGAACACTAACCCCGACCGATCGATGCCGTTGCCCGTCCGCACGTCGGCTACCCGACTGGGCGGGTCGGACGCGATACTGACCTCTTTCGCCCACGGAGCTGAACATCGACCTCAAGTGTGGACACTGCGCCCGCGCGGCCGGGCCGGACGACCGCTTCTGCGGTGGGTGTGGCCAGCCGCTCGGGGTCAACTGTGCGCACTGCGGGCACGCCAACAGCACCGAGGTCAACTTCTGCACGAGCTGTGGTCAACCGCTGCGGGACCACGTCGTCGCGGTACAGGAGGACCGGCGTCAGGTCAGCGTGCTCTTCGTCGACATCGTGGACTTCACCAGGTACGCGGAGCAGGCCGACCCGGAGCAGGCCCGCGGTCTGCAGCAGACCTACTTCGCCACGGTGCGCCGGATCGTGCACCAGTACGGCGGGGTGGTCGAAAAGTACATCGGCGACGCGGCGATGGCGCTGTTCGGCGCGCCGGTGGCCACCGACAACGACGCGTTGCGGTGTGTCCGCGCCGGCCTGGAGCTGCAACGGAACCTGGCCCGCCAGCCCGCCGGTCCACAGCCGCCGCTCGGCTTCCGGGTCGGCATCGCGACCGGCGAGGCACTGGTCGACCTCTCCGCCACCCGGGACGGCGGGCAGGCCTTCGTGACCGGAGACGTGGTCAACACGGCCTCCCGTCTGCAAGGGTTCGCCCCGCCGGGCGGTGTCGTCGTCGACGAGAGCACCTGGTCGGCGACCCGACACGAGATGGAGTACGCCGACCAACCACCGGTCACCCTGCGCGGCCGCTCCGCGGTGAGCCGGATCTGGCTGGCCGTCCAGGTCCGACCACACCGGGACCCGCGCGGCGCCGAGCTGACCCCGATGGTGGACCGGGAACACGAGCGCGGCCTGCTGGTCAACGCGCTGCACCGGATGGTGACCGAGCGGACCTCCCAGTTGGTGACGGTCTTCGGCCCGGCCGGTGTGGGCAAGAGCCGGCTGCTGCGCGAGCTGGCCCGGCACGCCGGCAGCCTGCCCGGCCCGCCGATCACCTGGCTCGTCGGGCAGTGCCCGCCGTTCGGCGAGAACGTCACCTGGGCCGCCCTGTCGGACATCGTGAAGACCTGGGTGGGCGTGCCGGAGGTCGACGACCCGGCCGCGCTGCGCGAGCGGCTGCGGGCCCGCCTGGGGCAGCTCGCCGACCCGCACGCGACCCGACTGGCCGAGGCGCTCGGGCCGCTGATCGGCGTACCCGGCGAGCGGCTCACCCCCGGCGAGACCGAGGCCGCCTGGCGGCGGTTCCTGCTCGCCCTGGCGACCACCGGCCCGACCGTGCTGGTCTTCGAGGACATGCACTGGGCGGACCAGGCGATGCTCGCCTTCGTCGAACAACTGGGCGCGACAGCGCGCGGCGTACCGCTGCTGGTCGTCGCGACCGCCCGGCCGGAGCTGCGGGAACGGCACCCGGCCTGGACCGGCACCATCAGTGGCGCGATGTCCATCTCGGTGCCGCCGATGCACGACACCGACATCGACACGCTCTACTCGCTGCTCCTCGGGCAGGCGACGCTGCCCGCCAGCTCGCGTACCCCGCTGATCGAGTTCGCCGACGGCAACCCGCTCTACGCCCAGGAGTACGCCCGGATGCTGCTGGACGGCGGCCTGCTCGACGCGGTCGGTCCGACCCCCCGCCTCGACCTCGACGGCGGCGCGGAGATGCCCCGCACCGTGCAGGCGGTCATCGCCAACCGGCTCGACCTGCTGGACCCGGCCGACCGGGCGGTGCTCCAGGCCGCCGCCGTGGTCGGCGTGGTGTTCTGGGCCGCGCCGGTGGCGATGGCGCTGGGGCGGCCGGTGGAGTGGGTGGAGCGTGCGCTGGACCGCCTGCAACGTCGCGACCTGGTGTACGAGCAGAGCACGTCGACGATGCCCGGCCAGCCCGAGTACCGGTTCCGGCACATTCTGGTGCGCGACGTCTGCTACCAGCGGCTGCCCAGGGCCGAGCGGGTTCTGCGCCACCAACGCACCGCCGACTGGATGGCGCAGCTCACCGACGGCCGGCAGTACGACCTGGCCGAGGTGCTGGCCAACCATCGCTGGGCGGCACACGAGATCGCCCGTACCGTCGGGCTGGACACCGCTCCCTACGCCCCGTCGGCGCGGGCCGCGCTGCACCGGGCGGCCCGCCGGGCGTACGAGCTGCACGCGCTGGACACCGCCGCCGCGCTGGTCGGCCGGGCGCTGGCCCTGGACGTCGGACCGGACCCGGCGTTGGAGCTGTTCGACGCCGAGCTGGCGTTCTATCGGGACGGGGACGCCTTCCTGGTGGCGGGGGGCACGGACACCCTCACCCGGCTGGCCGAGCGGCTCACCACCAGCGGCGACCGGACGGGGGCGGCCCGCGCCTGGACGCTGCTCGCCACCGCCGCGTGGAGTCGGGCCGACCGCTCGACGACCCTGCACTTCCTGGACCAGGCGATCGGCATCTACAGCGACCTACCGGACAGTCAGGAGAAGGCGAGCGCCCTGCTGGAGCTGGCCCGGGTGCACATGCTGAACGCGGAGACCGAACCGGCGTGCACCGCGGCGCGGGCGGCGGAGTCCCTCGCCGAGCGGCTCCAGCTGCGCGAGGTCCAGGCCAACGCGCGGATCACCCTGGCCGTGGCGCGCTACCTGGCCGGCTCCGCCGAGGCGTTCCCGGAGCTGGCGGAGGTGACCGAGCACTGCCGGGTGGAGCGACTCACCAGTCGGCGCCGGGCGGTGCAGAACCTGGCCTGGGCGTTGCAGGAGGAGGGCGACCTGGCCGGCTCGGTCCGGTTGGTCGACGAGCAGCTCACCCTCGACCTGGGCGGCGAGCACAGCCTGGCCACCAGCTTCGAGGACCAGTGGGCGCGGTCGTACTACGCGGGTGACTGGACGGCGGCGCTGGCGATGGCGGCGGAGTCGACCCGACGGCCGACCGCCGAGTGGGACCTGCACATCGTGGCGGTCTCGGGTTGGATGCGCGGGCTGGCCGGGGCCGAGCTGACCGCCACCGCGGGGCCGGACGGGACTGGGGGGCCGGACGGAACGGCTGGGGATCTGGTCGAGCAGGCGCTGGTCGCGGCCCGGCGCAGCGGATTCCACCGGGTGCTGCGTTCCACCCTGGCGCACGCCGCGCTCTGCCGGGCGGTGCAGGGCCGCCGGGACGAGGCGATGGCGCTGCTCACCGAGCTGGACGAGGACTGGCGACGGACCCGGATGATTCCGTTCGCGGAGTGGGTGCCGGCCGTGGGGCACGTCGCCGGGGTGCTCGGTGCGGACGCGGCCCGGCTGGTCCGGCAACTGCTCGACCGGGCGCCCCGGATGACCCCGTGGGCTCACGCCGCCGGTCAGGTCGCCGACGCCACGCTGGCCCGGCACGCCGGGGACGCCTCGACCGCGGCGAACCTGCTGCGTTCGGCGGCGGCGAGCTACGCCCGGATGACCGACGTCACCGACGAGGTCATCACGCTGGCGCTGGCGATCGGCCCGCTGGCCGAGACGGATTCGCCCGCCGCCGCGGCGACCCGCGCCCGCCTGCACGATTTCGCCACCCGTCACCACGCTCCCGCCCTGCTCCACCTGCCCTGACCGCCGACCGGCCCGGCGCGGCGGTGGCTAGGCGGCCAGCGGTGCCGGTACGGGCTGCTTGAGCTTCTGGGCGTAGACGTCGACGTACTCCCGACCGGAGAGCTCCATCAGCTCGTACATGATCTCGTCGGTGACCGCACGCTCGACGAACCGGTCGCCGGCCAGCCCGGCGTAGCGGGAGAAGTCCAGCGGCGCCCCGAACCGGATCTTCACCCGGTCGATCTTGGGGATGAGCTTGCCCGGCGGCTGGATCTCGTCGGCGTTGAGCATCGCCACCGGCACCACCACCGCGCCGCTCTCCAGGGCGAGCCGGGCCACCCCGGTCTTACCCCGGTAGAGCCGCCCGTCCGGGGAGCGGGTGCCCTCGGGGTAGATGCCGGCCACTCCCCCGGCCCGCAGCACCTGCAACTGGGTGTCCAGGGCGGCGCGCGCGGCCCGGCCACCGGAGCGGTCCACCGGAATCGTGCCGGTGCCGACGAAGAACATCTTGGTCAGCCAGCCCTTGATTCCCTTGCCGGTGAAGTACTCGGCCTTGGCGACGAAGGTGACCTTCCGAGCGGTGATCAACGGTGTGAAGATCGAGTCGGAGAAGGAGAGGTGGTTGCTCGCCAGGATCACCGGACCCGTCGCCGGCACGTTGCGCAGGCCCTCCACCTGCGGGCGGAAGATCAGCTTGAGCAGCGGACCGAGGATGACGTACTTCAGCAGCCAGTAGAGCACCGGCGTCCTTTCCCGTGGTGTGCCCGCGACAGCGCCAGCCGTCGTCGCCGCCGAGCCTACGAAGCGAGCGCTCCCACCACAACGGACGACGTTCAAGGGCCGCGGCGTCGAGCCATGCCGCGATCACCGAGATCGCACTTGTCGCGCAAGAACGGACAAAGGATCCCCGCCGCGACCTGCGGGAGCAGCCGTGACTTTGGAAGACGCGACACAACGCACTCCCGGAACCATGCCCTGACGTGTCACGATTCAGAGCACGGCGTACGGACGGGCGCCGAGGGGCAGAGGTGGCCGCGCCGGAAGGCGCGTTAAGGGGGATGTCCGGGTGTCAGCGGGTGGGGCCCGCCGGGGACGGCGGGACAACGGGCTCGACGCGAACGAGTACGCCGTCGTCGGCGACGTCGATCCGCGCGTCGGTGAGCACCTGCTCGACGTGCTGGCCGCCGGTGGGATCGCCGCCTACCTCCAGCCCTCCGCCGACCTCAACCCGGTCACCCGCACCACCACCGTGCCGGCCCGGCCGGTCGACCGGCTCTACGTCGACCGCTCGCACCTGACCACCGCCCGGGACTACCTGACCCAGCTCGCCGACGAGACCGCTCCGGAGCAGCCGCCGGCTCGCGACGAACCGGACATCGACGCCGAGTGGGCGCGGATCGTCGCGGGCTTCCACACCACCTCCACGCCCGGTGACCACCCGTGGCCCGCCTCGGAGGACGTGGACGAACGGGACGGGCGGGACGAGCGGGACGAGCCGACCTCCGGGCCGCTGACCCGCTCCGGCGCCGACGAGCCCGGTCCGACCGCCACCGACGTTCGCCGGCTACCGTCCGCCACGGACATCTCCGGGATCTCCGTGGGGCGCGGCACCCGACCGGACGAACCCTCGCTGCTGGACGGGCTGGACACCTTCGGCGCCGACCTGCCCGACGACGAGGACGACGAGGGTTACCACCCGCCGCCACCGCCGCCGCTGCCGCGGGTCAGCAAGTACGCGGTGATCGGCGTGCTCGGGGTGGTCGTCGGGTTCGTGCTGTTCCTCTTCCCGTGGCTGCTTCCGATCGACCGCTCGGCGGTCACGCTGTTCGGGTTCACCGGCATCCTGGCCGGTTTCGTCACGCTGATCTGGCGGCTGCGCCCCGGCGACGAGGACGAGGACGACCCGGACAACGGCGCCGTCGTCTGAGCCGGCCCGCATCCCGGGACGGCAGCGCCCCGCCGGGGGCGTAACAGTGGTGTAACTTACTGTCAGTAGGAATACCGCTGTACGTCACTTCCCCCGCTGACTGACCGGTTTTCCCTTGCTCGCGGCGGTCAGTCCTCTGCTGATCGGAATGCCCGAGATGCGACAGAGTTCTCTCGTGGTGGTGGCCAACCGCCTCCCCATCGACGACAATCAGGCCCCCGACGGGGCCTGCGAGTGGCGGCGCAGCCCCGGTGGGTTGGTCAGCGCACTGCACCCGCTCCTGCGGCACACCCCGGCGACCTGGGTCGGCTGGGCCGGTGGCACCGGGCCGGCCCCCGCGCTGCCGGACGTGGACGGCGTGCGGATGCACACCGTCGCGCTCAGCCCGGAAGACCTGCGCGACCACTACGAGGGGTTCGCCAACGCCACCCTCTGGCCGCTCTACCACGACTCCGTGGAGCAGCCGCAGCACCACCGCCGCTGGTGGGAGGCGTACCAGCGGGTCAACCAGCGCTTCGCCGAGGCGACCGCCGAGGTGGCCGAACCGGGCGGGGTGGTCTGGGTACAGGATTACCACCTGCAACTGGTCCCCGGTCAGCTGCGAGCGCTCCGCCCGGACCTGCGCATCGGGTTCTTCCTGCACGTGCCGTTCCCGCCGCCGGAGCTTTTCATGCAACTGCCCCGCCGTGCCGAACTGCTGCGCGGCATGCTCGGCGCCGACCTGGTCGGCTTCCAGCGGGTGCAGGCGGCGCACAACTTCGCCCAACTGGTGACCCGGGTGCTGGAGCTGCCGGCCACCGACCGGCGGATCGGCATCGACGACCGGGTCGTCCGCATCGGCGCGTTCCCGGTCTCCATCGACACCGCCGAGATGGCCGCGCTCGCCGACCGCCCGGACGTGGCCGCTCGGGCCCACCGGCTCCGTCAGGACCTCGGCGATCCCCGGCAGGTCGTCCTCAGCGTGGACCGGATGGATTACACCAAGGGCATCGAGCAGCGGCTCAAGGCGTACAGCGAGCTGCTCGCCAGCGGCGACGTCAAGGTCCGCGACACGGTGCTGGTGCAGGTCGCCATGCCGAGCCGGGAACGCGTCGGCCAGTACCAGATCCTGCGCGAGCGCATCGAGCGCGAGGTCGGCCGGATCAACGGCGAGTTCGGCCGGGTCGGCGAGCCGGCGATCCACTACCTCACCCAGCCCTTCGACCGGGCCGAGCTGGCCGCGCTCTACCGGGTCGCCGACGTGATGGCGGTGACCCCGCTGCGCGACGGAATGAACCTCGTCGCCAAGGAGTACGTGGCCGCGCGGGTCGACGACACGGGCGCACTGCTGCTCAGCGAGTTCGCCGGCACCGCCGCCGAGCTGTCCCAGGCGTACCTGGTCAACCCGCACGACCTGGAAGGGCTCAAGCAGGGCCTGCGGGCGGCGCTGCGGGCCACCCCGGCCGACACCACCCAGCGGATGCGGGCCATGCGCGCCCACCTGCACCAGCACGACATCCGGGCCTGGGCCCGCTCCTACCTGCGTGCCCTCGACGAGGGCGGTGCCCTGATCAGTCGCCTGACCAGCTCCGACACCGGCTCCGACGGCACCGCTCGGGTGCCCCGGCCGGCCACCCCGACCGGCGGCCCGGCCGTCCACCAGGCCGGCGGCTGACCGCCGGCCGCCCGGCTGCTCAGTGCGCCGCGGGCTCCTTCTCCAGCCAGTCCAGGATCGCGTCGATCGGCTCCGCCCACCGCGCGTCCAGCATCAGGTCGTGGCCCATCCCGGGGAAGAGCAGCGGGGCCGACCCGTAGCGACGGGCCACCCGGGTCAGCGTCGACGCCGGCACCACCCGGTCGTCCGGGCTGCCCAGCACCAACACCGGGGGCGCGCCCACGGCCGGCTCGGCCGCCGGCTCAGCCAGCAGCGCCCACTGCGCCCGCCGACCCGCCCGACCCAGGCGTCCGACGTACCGCCGGGCCTCCTCGTCCGGCAACTCACGGCTGAACAGCTGCCCCCGGTTGAGCCGCAACGGCCCGCCGAACACCGCCGGCAGCGTACCGGCGGGGTTGCGGCGCAACGCCGCGCCCAACACTCCCCAGCCGCCGAAGACCGGCGCCACCAGCACCGCGCCCCGCGCCGGGTAGCGGGCCAACGCGTGCGCCACCACCAGGGCGCCGGCGCCGTGCCCCACCAGCACCGCCTGCCGCGGCAGGCTCGCGGCCACCTGCACCACATCGTGGGCGTACGCCCGCAGCGTCGCCTCCGGCGCCGGCTCGCTGGCACCGTGCCCGCGCAGGCTCACCGCGTACGCCGGGAAACCCCGCGAGGCCGCGTGACCAAGCCAGTGCTCGGCGAACGCCCACGCGCCGTGCCCAAACCCGGGAACGAAGAGCAGCGGCGGACGCCCCTCCTCCAGCTCGGGGATCGCGCTGAGCACCTCTCGCCGGGCCGGCCGGACCGGGCGGGACCACTCCCGGCCCCGCATGATCCGCAACTCGCTGCTCGCGCTCACCGTGCCAGCCTTTCGTTCGCGACTGCGGGGCTCGCAAGCTCACTCCTCGCGCTCACCTAGCCAGCCTTTCGTTCGCGACTGCGGGGCTCGCAAGCTCACTCCTCGCGCTCACCTAGCCAGCCTTTCGTTCGCGCCTGCGGGGCTCGCAAGCTCACTCCGCGCGCTCACTTGCCCTCCAGCTCGACCAGGGCGCGCTGGATGGCGCGCAGGTAGTCGGCGTGCCCGACCTCGAACCAGTGCCGGCTGCTCTCCTTGACCGGCCCGGAGTACCGCTCCCCGGCCCGGTCCCGCACCCGCTGCGCGAACGCCGCGGCCCGTTCCGGCCGGTCCCGACGGGCCTGTAGCAGTCGGGCGAAGAGCACCGTCTGCCAGTGCGACAGGGTGAACAGCCCGGAGTCCGGTTGCAGCAGGCCGGCGACGGCCAGGGTCGGATGCCCCGGGGTGAACGCGTTGAGCCACAGCGTGGGCCGGCCCGCGCCCGCGCTGTCACCGAACACCGACGCGTCGAGGAACTCGAAGCGCGGCAGGTAACCGGTGGCGAAGACGACCACCTCCGGGTCGATCTCGCGGCCGTCGGCCAACTCCACGGCGTACGGGTGGAACCGGGCGATGTCCGGCACCGGGCCGATCCCGCCGTGGCCCACGTAGTAGACGAGCTGACTGTTCGCGATCGGGTGCGTCTCGTACACCCGGTGGTCGGGCTTGGGCAGGCCGAAGCGGGTCAGGTCGCCGACGGTCAGCCGCAGCGTCCAGTGGTAGAGCCACTGCCGCACCCGCAGCGGCACCCGCAGCGCCAACAGGCTGTCGTTGACCTGGTCGGCGGGGCGACCGAGCACGTACTTCGGCGCGTACCAGTAGCCACGTCGGGTGGAGTGCCAGCAGCGCGACGCCTGCTGGGCGGCCTCGACGGCGATGTCGCAGCCGGTGTTGCCGGCGCCGACCACCAGTACCCGCTTGCCGCGCAGCTGCGCCGGGTCCTTGTAGGACGAGGCGTGCATGATCTCGCCGCGGAACTGTTCGAGGCCCTCGTAGCGGGGCAGCTTCGGCGACCAGTTGTGGCCGTTGGCGATCACCACGGCGGCGTACCGGGCGGTGCGCTCCGGGCCGTACCCGCCGGTGGAGCGGGTGGTCACGTCCCACCGGTCCCCCTCGACGGGCTCGACCCGGATCACCTCGGTGCCGAACCAGATGTGCGAGCGCAGGTCGAAGTGGTCGGCGTACCGCTCGAAGTAGGACAGCAGCTGACTGTGGTGCGGGTAGTCCGGCCAGGAGTCCGGCATCGGGAAGTCAGGGAACTGGGTGAACGGCTTCGACGAGATCAGGTGGGTGCTGGAGTACACCGGGCTGCGGTCGTGCCGCCAGTTCCAGGCGCCGCCGACGCCCGTCTCCCGCTCGTAGCAGTCCACGCCGAACCCGTGCTCGCGCAGATTCTTGATGGCCGTCAGGCCGCTGGCCCCGGCCCCGATGACGCAGACCGTGTCGCCCCGGTCGGAGACCGGGCGGCCGTCGCTGTTCGCCGTGGGCGAGGTCGCCTCCGGGTCGGGCCGGCCGTGGTCGGTGGAGGTGGACACCGGGGAGATCTCCTTTTGGTACGGCAGGCGTGCCGGTCGCCGCGAAATCCTCTCCACAACCGAGCCGGATGTCCAGTCCTGGGACGGACGCGTCGACGGTCGGACCGGGGTCGGGGGTCAGCCGGTGGTGGGCAGCAGCAGGTCGACCAGGACCGGGAAGTGGTCGCTGGCCCGCCGGGTCTGCGGGGTGTCCACCACGTCGTAGTCGACCACGGTGATCCGCGGATCGACGAAGAGCGCGTCGATGCGTCGACGCGGGTCGGCGCAGGAGTAGGTGAGCCGCTCGGCCCGGTCGGCCGCCACCGCGGCGTCGGTCAACCCGCGCGACACGGTGGCCCAGGCGGGACCGTCCGGGCCCTCGTTGAGGTCCGCCCCGGCCAGCACCGGGCTGGTCGCCGCGTCCAGCCCACGCTTGAACTCGGCGGCCTGGGACGGCCGCTCGGCCGGGTCGGTGGAGAGGTGCGAGCCGGCGAGGGTGAACCGGGCGTCACCGACCCGGCAGTCGGCGTACGCGGCGCCGCGCAGGTGCCGGCCGGGGGTCAACCGGAAGCGCTGGCAGCGGGTGTCCCGCACCTGGACCCGCAGGCTGGTCAGGAGCAGGTTGCCCAGGGCGGGCAGCCCACCGGCGGCCACCACCAGGCCGAACGACTCGGCCAACGTGGCGGACTTCTGCCGCCACCGGAACCGGCGCGGCCCCTCCTGCACGATCACCACGTCCGGCGTCGCGGCCCGGACCACCGCCGCCAGCGCGGCGGTGTCGTCGCGCTGACTGTGGATGTTGTACGACACCACGCGCAGCGGCACGCCCATCCCGGACCGCCTCAGATCCGGCGGGCCAGGTCAGCGGCGCCGATCACCCCGGCGCTGTTGCCCAGCTCCGCCGGGAGCACCTCGGCCACCGGCAGGCGACCGCGCTGGGCCAGCGCGTCGAGGTACGAGCGGCGGGTGGGGCCGAGCAGCAGGTCACCGGCGTCGATCACACCGCCGCCGACCACCAGGGTCTGCGGGTCGAGGATCTGCGCCATGTCGGCGAGGCTGGTGCCCAACCACCGGCCGATCTGGGCGAACGCCTCGGCGGAGACCGGGTCGCCGCCCTGCGCGGCGGCGGTCACCATCGGGCCGGTGATCGCCTCGGCCTCGCCACCGGCCAGCTCCAGCAGGGCGGTGGCCCGGTTGGGCTCCTGCCGGGCGCCGGCCCGGGCGAACCGGACCAGGGCGCTGCCGCTGGCGTACTGCTCGATGCAGCCCAGTCGGCCGCAGCCGCACTGGTGCCCGTCCGGCACGGCCAGCATGTGGCCCAGCTCCGCGGCGATGCCGTGCGCGCCGCGCATCAGGTCGCCACCGAGGACGATGCCGCCGCCCACGCCGGTGCCGATGGTGAACATGATCATCGAGTCGTCGGCGTCGCGGGCCGCGCCGTAGCGGAACTCGGCCCACGCGGCGACGTTCCCGTCGTTCTCCACGATCACCGGCAGACCGACGGCCTCGCTGACGTACTCGCGCAGCGGTTCGTCACGCCAGGCCAGGTTGGGGGCGAAGAGCACGGTCGAACGGCCGGCGTCGATCCAACCGGCCGCGCCGATGCCGACGGCCTCGATGGTCCGCCCGGCGGCCAGCTCGGCGACCAGTTCGATGATGACGTCGCGGGTCTTGGCGACGTCATCGGCGGGAGTGTCCCGTCGGGTCTGCACGAGGACCTTGCCGGTGTCGTCCACGACACCGCCGGCCACCTTCGTGCCACCGACGTCGACTCCGATGGTCAGCGTCACCGCTGCCGCCCCCCTCTGCTGTGCTGTCCGGCCAGGTCCCGGCCCAGTGCCGGTCCGGGTCGGAATGTCCCGCGCTCAGGCGCCGTCGCCCGATGCTTCCGCGCCGGCGTCATCGGGTACCCGCGAGGCGGGCACCACGGGACGGGTGGTCGGTGCCGGTACGGTCGCCGACCCGGCCTCGTCGACGGGTGGTACGGCGGCCGGGGCGAGTGGGTCCGCCGTCCGGGTGGCGACCGACCAGACATCCCGCTCCGGCGCCGGCTGAGAATCATGCCCGGTACGGGTGGCATCGCGCCACACGTGGTCGTCGACGGTCGCGGTGGGCGGGGCGCTCGGGGGTGGCTCGGGGAGCACGTCGTCGGTGCTCGCGGCGGGTGCCGGCGCGGGCGGGGTGGTCGGCTCGGCGGCCGGCGCGGTGGGGCTCGGCGCGGGCGGTTCCGGCGGGGAGAACGCGCGGAGCAGGCTGGCGACGCCCGCGGCGAGGTCGCCGGCGCCGGTCGCGAGCCGTTCGGCGAATTCCGGACTCGGGTCCCGCAAGGCGGCGATGCCCCGACAGACCGGGCAGACGCAGCATTCGGCCGAACCGGTGGCGAAAGCACCACCGGCGCCGGAGCGTGCGTCCGGGGCCGCGCTGTGACCGAGGACACCGGACAGCATCCCGCCCAACGAGCCGAACGCGCCGCCTGCCGAGCCGGCGGAGGCCAGTCGCGCCCCCGCCAGCAGGGTGGCGACCAGCCGCTCCGCCTCTTCCCGGGCCGAACCCGGATCCGTTCCGCCCACCGTCGGCTCCTCTACCGTGCCACCGGACACGTCACTGCGCCGCACCGGTTGCTTCTACCCGGCGCTTGAGCTGCTTCAACGCGGTGTCCATGATCATCTTTTCGGCTTTGCGCCGAAACATCCCGAGCATGCCGACCGACAGGTCGACCTCCAGCGTGTAGGTCACCGTGGTGCTGCCGTCCGGGTTACCCACCAGGTCGTACGAACCACGCTGGGCCTTCTGCATCTTCGAGGGGGCGACCAGGTGCCACTCGATCCGGGAGAGGTCCTCGGCGTACTCGTAGGCGAGCACGTACTCGTCGGCCATCACCCCGGCGTCGATGATGAAACGCACCTGACTGGGGTAACCGTCCTCGTACTCCTCGACGACCTCGGCGCGACGCACGGCGTCGGTCCACTCCGGGTAGCGCGCGAAGTCGCAGATGACCGCCGTCACCCGATCCGGTGCGGCGCCGATGATGATCGACTGGGTGGAGGAGTCCGCCATGGGGGGAGGCTACCCGCCGCCTGGTTGTCTCACCCCGACCGCCCGCCGGGTAGGTTTCGTCACAGGCCGACGCCACGGCGGCGGCCGGCCCAGCCAGTGCGAGCACGAAGGAGTGCAGGTGCGCGAGTTCTCCGTCCCGCCGATCGTCACCGTTGGCGACGCGGCCAACCTCACGGATCCGGTCTGGGACAACGCCGAAGTCGCGCCCGACACCGTTCAGTTCGCCCGCCCCACCCCGGGCGCCGACGGCGCCGTCACCGCCTGGACCGGGGTGACCTGCCTCCAGTTCCGCGACGAGGTGGCCGCCGTGGCCCGCGGGCTGATCGCCGCCGGCATCGAGCCCGGCGTCCGGGTCGGGCTGATGAGCCGCACCCGCTACGAGTGGACGCTGCTGGACTACGCCATCTGGGCCGTCGGCGCGGTGACCGTGCCGATCTACGAGACCTCCAGCGCCGAGCAGGCCGCGTGGATCCTCGAGGACTCCAACGCGGTAGCCGTCGTGGTGGAGACCGAGGCGCACGCCGCCCTGATCGCCGGTGTCCGGCACCGGCTGCCCGAGCTGGGCCAGGTCTGGCAGATCGACCTCGGCGGGGTCGACGAGCTGGTCACGACCGGCGCCACGGTCGAGCTGGCCGAGGTCGAGCGCCGACGCAAGGCCGTCCGCGCCGGCGACCTGGCCACGATCATCTACACCAGCGGCACCACCGGCCGGCCCAAGGGCTGCGTGCTCACCCACCGCAACATGTACGCCGACATCGCCAACGCGGTGCCGGTGCTGCCGAACCTGTTCAACGCCGGCGCGAGCACCCTGCTCTTCCTCCCGCTGGCGCACGCCTTCGCCCGACTCATCCAGATCGGCGTCGTGCAGGCGCGGGCCACCATGGCGCACTGCGCCGACACCAAGAACCTGGTCGCCGAGTTGCAGGCGTTCCGGCCGACCTTCGTGCTCTCCGTACCCCGGGTGTTTGAGAAGGTCTACAACGCCGCCAAGCAGAAGGCCGAGGCGGACGGCAAGGGCGGCATCTTCGCCCGCGCCGAGCAGGTCGCCATCGCGTACAGCGAGGCCCTGGAGACCCCGGGCGGACCGGGCCTGGCGCTGCGCGCCCAGCACGTGGTCTTCGACCGGCTGGTCTACCGTAAGCTGCGCGCCGCGCTCGGCGGACGGTGCCGGGACGCGATCTCCGGCGGCGCGCCACTCGGTGCCCGGCTCGGCCACTTCTTCCGGGGGGTCGGCGTGACGGTGCTGGAGGGCTACGGCCTCACCGAGACCTCGCCCGCCGCCGCGGCGAACCTGCCCGCCGGCACCCGGATGGGCACCGTCGGCCGTCCGCTGCCCGGCGTGACCGTGCGGATCGAGGACGATGGCGAGATCCTGATCTCCGGCGAGCTGATCTTCCAGGGTTACTGGCGCAACGAGACGGCGACCGCCGAGACGATCAGCGCCGACGGCTGGCTCCGCACCGGCGACCTGGGCCAGCTCGACTCCGACGGCTATCTGAGCATCACCGGCCGCAAGAAGGAGCTGATCGTCACCGCCGGCGGCAAGAACGTCGCCCCGGCGGTGCTGGAGGACCTGGTCCGGGCGCATCCGCTGATCAGCCAGTGTGTCGTGGTCGGTGACCGGAAGCCGTTCATCGCGGCGCTGGTCACCGTCGACGAGGAGGCGCTGCCGACCTGGCTGGAGAACGCCGGGCTGCCCCTCGACACCTCCATCGAGCAGCTGCGCGAGCACGAGGCCCTCCGCAAGGAGATCCAGGCCGCGATCGACACCGCGAACCAGGCCGTGTCGAAGGCCGAAGCGATCAAGGTGTTCCGGGTCCTGCCCCGCGACTTCACCGAGGCGACCGGCGAGCTGACCCCGTCGCTCAAGGTCAAGCGCCAGGTTGTCCACAAGACGTACGCGGCGGAGATCGCCGATATCTACCGAGGCTGACTACCATCCGTCACGTGCCCGCATCCACAGCAACCGCACCGCACCCGCATCCCCTCGCCGCGGCCGCCCGCCTGGTGATGCTGGCGCTGGTCGCCATCCTGACCCTGTTCGCCACCCGCGACGTCACCCAGCTGTGGTGGATCGGGTTGCTGGCGGTGGCCGGGCTGCCGTCGCTGCTGGCACCGCAGCACCGGGTGGTCGGCCCGCTGAGCCGGGTGGCCGAGGTGATGGTGCTGGGGCTGGCCGCGAGCCACGTCGCCGCGGTGGCGTCCATCGGCGGCACGGTCGACGGGCTGGGCGCGTCGGCGGTGCTGCCCTACCTGGCGGTCCCGGTGACCGTCACCGCGCTGCGCCGCCGCTTCCCGGAGGGCGCCGCGCTGCTCGTGGTCACCGCCGTCACCCTGCTGGTCAGCGGCGCGCTGACCCGGGTCGACGGCGGGTCCCAGCTCGGCCAGCCGGGTTACCTCGCGGTCTGCGCGCAGTGGCTGATCCTGGCAGCGCTGGGGCTCTACGCCGCCGGCACGCTGCACCGGGTGATGGCGGTGCGCGGTGAGGGCAAACCCCAGCCGTACGCCGAGGCCACCCGACTGCTGACCCAGCTGCGTACGGTGGCCCGGCAGCTGCCCGGGGCGACCCTGGACCCGGGCGGCATCTCCGAGCACCTGCTGGAGGAGCTGCGCACGGTGGCCCGCGCCGACCGGGGCGCGGTGCTGTCGGCCAGCGGCGGCGGTCGGCTGGTGGTGCTCGCCCAGGCCGGCGTCGACCGGGTGGACTGGGAGACGACGCTGGACGCGGACTCGGCGATCGCCGACGCCTGGGCCACCCAGCAGGCCACCACGGCCGCCCGGTCGCAGTCCCGCTCACACCGTGGCGGCGAGGTGTCAGCCCTGATCGTTCCGCTGGTCGCCGGGGTGCGCACGGTGGGGCTGGTGGTGCTGGAGGCCGACGCCGCGCACGCGTACCCGCCGCCGGTGGTGTCCCGGGTGACCGCGCTGACCCGCCCGGCCGCGCTGCGGTTGGAGGCGGCGCTGCTCTTCGACGAGGTGCGCTCGCTGGCCACCAACGAGGAGCGGCAGCGGCTGGCCCGGGAGATCCACGACGGGGTGGCGCAGGAGCTGGTGATGGTCGGCTACGGCATCGACAACGCCCTGGCCACCGTCTTCGACGACGCCGACGAGACGGCCGAGGCCCTGCGGACGCTGCGCGGCGAGGTGACCCGGGTGATCCAGGAGCTGCGGCTGAGCCTCTTCGAGCTGCGCAGCGAGGTGGACCGGCAGGGCGGGCTGGCCGCGGCGATCGCGGAGTACGCGCGCACCGTGGGCGCGTCCGGCGGGCTGCGGGTGCACCTCTCGCTGGACGAGTCCACCGCCCGGCTGCCGGCCGCCACCGAGGCCGAGTTGTTGCGCATCGCGCAGGAGGCGGTGACCAACGCGCGCAAGCACGCCGGGGCGTCGAATTTGTGGGTCACCTGTGAGGTCGACCCCCCGTACGCGCAAATAGAAGTGTCGGATGACGGTCAGGGGATGGCTGACCAGCGCCCGGACGGACGGTACGGTCTTGCGATCATGGCCGAGAGGGCGGAACGTATCCGGGGCCGGTTGGAGATCAGGCCGCGGCAACCCAGCGGCACGACCGTGGCGGTGGTTCTCGGCACCTCGGCCCGGCGCGATAACGTGCGCGGCAGCGCAGCACCAGAAGGGGAGTAACCCGAGGATGACCACAAGTCCGATACCGGCCACCCGTACCAAGGTCCTCCTTGTCGACGATCATGACCTGATTCGCAAGGGTTTGCGGCACGCCTTCGAGCGCGACCGCCAGTTCGAGGTCGTCGGTGAGGCGGCCACGGCGGCGGAGGGGGTACGCCAGGCCGGCGCCTTGCAGCCGGACGTGGTGATCATGGATCTGCGGCTGCCCGACGGCAGCGGCCTGGAGGCCACCCGCGCGCTGCGCAAGTCCAGCGCGTCGATGGGCATCGTGGTGCTGACCATGTACGCAGGCGACGATCAGCTCTTCGGCGCCCTGGAGGCCGGCGCGAGCGCCTTCGTGCCGAAGACCGCCCCTGCTGACGAGGTGGTGGCCGCCGCACGGCACGCCGCCTCCTCCCCCAGCGCGTTCACCGCGGCCGACCTGGCCGAGGCGATGAAGCGCCGGCTGGCCCCGTCCGGCCCGCAGTTGTCCCCCCGGGAGGGGCAGGTGCTGCGGCTGCTCGCCGACGGAATGAGCGTGGCGGGCATCGCCAAGCAACTGTTCGTCAGTGAGTCCACGGCGAAGACGCACATCTCCAAGCTCTACGAGAAGCTCGGCGCGGCCAACCGGGCTCAGGCCCTGATGACCGCGCTCCGGCTCGGCCTGCTCGAGGCACCGGACGCACCGAAGTTCTGACCTGCCTCCCGCTCGTCGAGCGGGACGTCGCGACCGACGGTCCGCGCCAGCTTCTCCCCGGCGCGGACCGTCGCGCATCGACCGACGTCGGCGGGTAACCTCTGGCGCGCTATGGTCTGGCGTGCGTGGCGGGTGCACAATACCCGCGCGGGCGACGACGCTCGCGTCGCGGACTCGAGGGGTTAAACCATGCAGCGGCCGGACTGGGCACCCGACACCATCGACATCGAGCGCCCGAGCGTCGCGCGGATGTACGACTACTACCTTGGTGGCTCGCACAACTTCGCCGCCGACCGGGCCGCGGCGCAGGCGATGGTCGCCGCGGTGCCCGAGGCACCGTTGATGGCCCAGGCCAACCGGGCGTTCCTGCGCCGGGCCGTGCACCACCTCGCCGAGGCCGGGATCCGTCAGTTCCTGGACATCGGCTCGGGCATCCCGACCGTCGGCAACGTGCACGAGATCGCCCAGCAGCTCGACCCGCAGTCACGAGTGGTCTATGTGGACGTCGACCCGGTGGCGGTGGCGCACAGCCGCGAGATCCTCGCCGGCAACGAACAGGCCGCCGTGGTGCAGGAGGACCTGCGCAACCCCGAGGCGATCCTGACCCATCCGGACGTCCGCAAGCTGCTCGACCTGAGCCAGCCGGTGGCCGTGATGGTCGTGGCCGTCCTGCACTTCGTCTCCGACGACGACCGACCGGCGGAACTGCTGCGGACGCTGCGCGACGCGTTGGCACCCGGCAGCTACCTGGTGCTGTCACAGGCCAGCGACGACGGGCGCAGCGAGGACGAACGCGCCGAGGCGGAGCGGGTCTACCGGCGCACCGACAACCCGCTGTGGGTGCGCAGCCGCGCCGAGCTGACCGCGCTCTTCGACGGCTTCGAGCTGCTCGACCCCGGTGTGGTCTGGGTGCCCGAGTGGCGACCGGACACTCCGGAGAGCGCGGAGGACGCCGAGCGTGCCGTCTTCATGGGCGGCGTCGGGCGCCTCGGTGGCTGAGTCGCCCGGGGCGACCCCCTACCCGGGGACGTTCGCCCGGGCCTGGGCGAAGGCGGTCTCCGGCACCAGTTACCTACCGATGACCCAGGCCCAGTTGGAGTCCCTGCTGGACCGGCTCACCGGGCAACTGGCCGGCGCGTTGCTCACCGAGCCGTTCGACCTGCGTGCCGGGCACCGGGTCGGTGCCGAGTTGGTCGCCGCGCACATCGCGTCCGCCGAAGGGCTGGGTCGTACCGTCGAGGTCATCCAGCTTCGCCTGGTGCGCGACCTGGGATTGGTGGCCGAGGACGTCGAGGACCGGATGGCCCGGCTGCTGGCAGCCGTGGCGACCGGCTACGCCCGCGCGCTGCGCGACCGGACGCTCGACGAGCAGGAGTCGATCCGCCGCGCCGCGATGCGGGCCCGTACCCAGGCCGAGCGGGCGCTGCGGGCCAGCGAGGCCCGGTTCCGGCATCAGGCCACCCACGACCCGCTCACCGGCCTGCCCAACCGGACGCTGTTCACCGAACGGCTCGCCGCCGCGCTCAACGAGCCGGGTCGGGGCGCGCAGCGGGTCGGGGTGTGCTTCCTTGACCTGGACCGCTTCAAGGTGGTCAACGACACCCTGGGGCACCAGATCGGTGACCTGCTGCTGGCCACGGTGGCCGAGCGGCTGCGCAAGGCCATGGGTGAACACCTGGTGGCCCGGCTCGGCGGCGACGAGTTCGTCATCCTGGTGGAACACACCGCCGGCACCGACGACATGGTCGCGGTCGCCGAGACCGCGCTGGCCGCGGTACGCACACCAGCCCTGGTCGACGGGCACGAACTGCAGATCTCGGCGAGCATCGGCATCGTCGAGCGCCAGGTGGCCGGGGCCAACCCCACTGACCTGATGCGGGCCGCCGACAGCACCCTGCACTGGGCGAAGTCCGCCGGCGGCGCGCGTTGGGCGCTCTACGACGCCGAGCGCAACCAACGCGAACTGGCCCGTTACGCGCTCTCCGCGGCCATCCCGGCGGCGTTGGAGCGGGGCGAGTTCTACCTCGACTACCAGCCGCTGACCTCACTCCGCGACGGCAGCCTGGTCGGCGTGGAGGCGCTGGTCCGCTGGCGGCACCCCGAGTTGGGGGTGCTGCGGCCGGACAGCTTCATCGGGTTGGCCGAGGAGACCGGCCTCATCGTCCAGTTGGGCGGGTGGGTGCTGGCCGAGGCGTGCCGCGAGGCCGAGGCGTGGTCGGCCTGGAGCGCCGCCGCGCCGTTCGTCAGCGTCAACCTGGCGGTACGGCAGGTGCACCGGCCCGGGTTGGTGCAGGAGGTCCGTGCGCTGCTGCGGCAGACCGGCCTGCCACCGGAGCGGCTCCAACTGGAGATCACCGAGAGCACGATGATGAGCACCGCCGAGGAGCCGGTCCGTGCCCTGCGGGTCCTTGCCGACCTCGGGGTACGCATCGCCATCGACGACTTCGGCACCGGCTACAGCAACCTGGCGTACCTGCGGGATCTACCGGTGACCGAGCTGAAGGTGGCCGGCGAGTTCGTGGCCGGCCTGCGGTCGCCCTCCGTCGGCCGCACCGACGAGCGGATCCTCGCCTCCCTGGTCTCGCTGGCGCACGCGCTGGACCTGACCGTCACCGCCGAAGGGGTGGAGACCGCCGGGCAGGCTGAGCGGCTGCGCGCGATCGGCTGCGACGCCGCCCAGGGCTGGCACTTCGGCCGCCCGGCCCCCGCCGATCGCATCCTGGCCCGCATCCGCTGAACCTCCCCCGCCCGACCACCCGGACGAGCATGATCCCCTCGCCTTTCAACCGCCACCTCAGCCCGGCCCTCGCCGCCACCACCTCGTCGAACGGGCTCACGGTCACGCAACTAGGTGACCCGAAGTCGCTATACCTCAAAGGTATTTTTATGACTCAGAGGTATACCGCTCACCAGACATCCCGCAGCACAGGCCGCACCGGCGGCAACGTCGCGCGGTGGGCGGCGGGCCGCCGCGGAGAGATCCCGCATCTGAGGTAGACACCGTCTACGGCACGTGGTAGACACTGTCTATGAGCGCGGACGAGACGGGGCTGCGGGCGCGGCTGGTGGCCGCCGGGGTGGACCTCGTGCTGCGCGAGGGCCAGTCGGCGGTGTCGCTGCGGGAGATCGCCCGCCGTGCCGGGGTCTCGCACGGCGCACCGCGCCGCTACTTCCCCACCCACGTCGACCTGCTCTCCGCCATCGCCCGCGAGGGCTTCGCCGACCTCACCGCCCAGGTCGAGCAGACGATGCGCGACGTCGGCCCGGACCCGCGTACCCGATTGACCGCGCTGGCCCGGACGTACCTGGACTACGCGGCGGCCCACCGGGGCATGTTCGAGCTGATGTTCCGCCACGACCTGCTGGACAGCGGCCGACTGCGGCTGCGCGAGACGAGCCTGCCGCTGTTCGCCGTCCTGGCCGACCTGGTGGCGCAGGCGCGCCGGCCCACCGACGCGCCCGCAGTGGTGCTGGCCGGCGCGCTGTGGGCAAACCTGCACGGCATCGCCCAGCTCTGGGCCTGGGGCAACCTGCCGCTGGCCACCGGCGCCACCGAGGACGACGCCCTGCTGCACGCCGCGCTCGATGCCCATCTCGGCCCACCCGCCGCCTGAGCCCGAACCCGGAGTACCCGTGCCCCTGCTGTACGACCTCACCAAGCTGACCGTCGGCGCCACGCTACGGCTGGGCTGGCGGCCCCGGGTGGAAGGGCTGGAGCATCTGCCCCGGCACGGCGGCGCGATCCTCGCCGGCAACCACCTGTCCGTCGCCGATGAGTTGTTCCTCGTCACCGCGACGCCCCGACACGTCACCTTCTGGGCGAAGGTCGAGTACTTCAACGGCCGGGGTCCGGGCGGCTGGCTCAACCGGCGGATCGTCGCCGGCATGGGTGCCATCCCGGTGGACCGCGCCGACGGCCGGGCCGCCCTGCGCGCCCTCGACGCCGCCGTGCCGGTGCTGCGTGCCGGCGGCCTCGTCGCGGTCTATCCGGAGGGCACCCGCTCACCGGACGGGCGGCTCTACCGGGGCCGCGTCGGAATGACCCGACTGGCCCGCGACGCCGAGGTGCCGATCATCCCGGTCGGGGTAACCGGCACCGCCGAGGTGCTGCCGGTCGACGCGCGGCTGCCTCGCCGACATCCGATCACCCTGCGGTTCGGCCCACCGATCCCGGTCGCCGAACGGATCACCGGGCCGCGGGACATCCGGACCATCACCGACGAGGTGATGGCGGCGATCCAGAAGCTCACCGGCCAGGAGTACGTACCGCGCTACGCCCCCACGCGGGAGAGCTGAACGCGGGCGGCGGTCAGCCGGCGAGCAGTGCCGCCATGCGTTCCGCCTGTGCCTCCCAGCGCCACTCCCGTTCCACCCACGCCCGGCCAGCCGCACCCAGTTGGCGGGCCAGGTCCCGATCGGCGAGCAGCCGGGCGACCCGGTCGGCGAGCTGGGCGACGTCCCGGCCCCGTACCACGTAGCCGGTCTCCCCCTCGCGGACCGCGTCCGGTGCGCCCCCGGAGTCACCGGCCACCACCGGCAGGCCGGCCGCGGAGGCCTCCAGGTAGACGATGCCCAACCCCTCGACGTCGAGGCCACGGTTGCGGGTGCGGCACGGCATCGCGTAGACGTCGCCGGCCGCGTAGTGCGCCGGCAACTCGACCGACGGCACCGTGCCGGTGAACACCACATCCCGTTCCACACCGGACTGGCGGGCCAGCTTCTCCAGGGTCGCCCGGTACGGCCCACCACCGACGATCAGCAGCGCCGCGTCGGGCACCCGGCGGCGGATCTCCGGCAGGGCCCGGATCAGGGTGTCCTGACCCTTGCGCGGCACCAGCCGGGACACACAGACGACCACCGGCCGGTCGGTCAACCCGAGCCGGGCCCGTACCTGTTCACCGTCCACGGTCGGGTGGTAGGTGTCCACGTCGACCCCGGGCGCGAGGCGGCGCAGCTCGGTCACCCCGTCCAGCACCCGGGCCAACCGGCTGCGGGTGTACTCGCCGAGATAGGTGGTCACGTCCACACCTCGCCCGATGCGCCGCAGCGCCGGCCGGGCGGCCGGCACCGCCGCCCAACCGACCTCGTGGCCGTGGGTCTGCGCCACCACCCGGCGGATGCCGGCCCGCCGACGCAGGCCGGCCGCGAGCAGCCCCAACGGGGCCGCCGCGCCGAACCACACCGTGTCGCAGTCGTACGCGCGGGCCAACCGGGCCGCCCTGCGGGCGATCAACGGGGTGGGCAACAGCACCCGGGTGCGCTCCCGGATCACCTCGAACGGCTGGTCGGCGTCGAACTTCGCGGCCCCGCGCCAGCTCGACGCGTAGACGACCACCGAGCCGGCCGGTTGACGAACCGCGAGGTTGTGCACGAAGGACTGGATCCCACCCGGGCGGGGCGGGAAGTCGTTGGTGATCAGCAGCGTGCGGCTCATCGGCCGACCTCCCGGGCGTACGCGCGGGCGGCGGCCATCCGCTCCACGGTGGACGGATGCGAGGCCGAGTAGAGGTATTCCCAGCGGGGCGGGTCGGGGTCACCGAGGTTGACCGAACCGAGCCGGCGCTGCATCGACTCGAAGGACTCCGGGTCGTTGGTGAGCGCGAGCGCGTGCGCGTCGGCCCGCGCCTCCACCCGTCGGGACATCAGCGCCTGCACCGGAGCGGCGACCAGCCCGGCCACCGTGACCAGGGCGACCAGCAGTGGAAACGCGCTCGGTTGGGCCACCGAGTCGACACCGGCCAGCCGCAGCAGTGGCCCCCACGAGCCGAGCAGGTAGAGCGCCACCACGGCCGCCGCGGCGCCCAGCGCCCCGGTCAGCGTGCCGACCGCCACGTCGGAATCCTTCGCGTGCCCCAACTCGTGCGCCACGACGGCGGTCACCTCGGCCGGGGTCGCCTCGCGCAGCAGTGTGTCGTAGACGACCACCCGCCGGGTCGGCCCGAGACCGGAGACGTACGCGTTGACCGCCCTGGTGCGGCGGGAGGCATCGGCGACCAGCACGTCACGCACCGGCACCCCGTCGCGGGCGGCCATGCTCATCAGCTCGGTGCGCAACGGGCCCTGCTCCATCGGGGTGAACCGGTTGAACACCGGCTCCACCAGGACCGGCAGCACGAACGACAGCAGCACCACCAGCACCGCGGCGCCGGCCGCGCCGAACGCCCACCACCAGCGCGGCGCGAGTCGGATGACCGCGTAGAAGCCGAACAGCGCCACCGCGCCGATCACCGCGCTGACCGCGTACGACTTGAGCAGGTCGACCGCCCAGCCACTCCAGCCGTTGGTGCTCAACCCGTAGCGGGTGAGCACGCTCTGGCGCCAGGCGGCGAACGGGAGCGTCACCAGGTCGGCGACGAGCACCACCGCGAGCCCGCCGAGCACCGCCTGCGCGGCCCAGTGCCCATCGAACGGCCGGCCCGCCAGCTCGACCAGGCGACTGCCCAGCGGGGTCAACCCGAGCGCGAGGGCGATCAGCAGCCCAACGGCGAGCGCGGCGTAGCCACCGGGGCGCAGGGCGGCGCGGAACTCCCGACCCTTGGCCACCTGCTCGGCCGGCAGGTCGCCCAGCGCGGCCAGCTGGTCGGCCCGGGGCGCCGGCGGGCGGTGCCACGGGATGAGCAGCGCGGCCAGCAGGACCAGCGAGATGGTCAGCCCGGCCAGGGCCAGCAGCGCCCAACCGCGCGGGGTCACCGCGTCACCGCCCGTCGGGCACCGTCGCCGCCACCGAGCGCAGCGCCACCGAACGCGCCGTCGACGAGCCCGCCGTCGTGCCGTCGTACCCCGCTCATCGCGCCGCTCCTCCCGCCGTGACCGCTCATCCTATGGCCCGCGAAAAGCCCGCTTCCGGGCGCGGTGTCGCGGTCAGGCGACGCGGCGGTTGGCCCGGCGGCGAGCCGCCTCCGGGCGTGCGGGCGCGGCCAACACCTCCACGTCGAAGCCGGCCCGGGCGAACACCTCGATGGCCTCGACCTCGGCGGCGACCAACCCGGCCGCCGGGGACGTCTCGTCGAACAGGGCGGTCAGCGGGCAGCCGGAGCAGCCGTCGGCCCGCTTCGCGCACCCGTCGCAGTCGATAAGCATCCCGCCTCCTGATCGGCTCGCGGTGCCCGGCCGACGCCCTGTCGTCGCCGACCGAGCACCGTCGGTCACATCGACACTAACCACCGGGTACGACAGGAACCCCGTCCGACCGTCCGTTTCAGGGCTAGATCCACTCCAGATCAGCGATATCGGGGTATCCCACCCGGCCGGACGACCCGACATCAGGGAACTCGTGTCGATCGAGCGAAGGAGGGCATGACTGGCGGCAGCCCACCGCCGACCGGCCGTCGCCGGCGAGGTCTCAGCCCTGCGCGTCGAGGTCACGCAGCGCGAAGCGGAGGTGCTGCCACTCCTCGTCGAAGATCACGTGAAGGCAGTGCAGGACGGACACGATGGACTCGGGCCACCAGGCGCTCGGCCGGGACTCGGCGAGCAGCTCCGGCGTGACGGTCGCCAGGAAGTCGCGCACCATTGCCTGCCGCTCGGCCCGCACCTGGAGGACCGCCTCGAAGGTCGGCTGCTCCGTCGCGAAGACCGACATGTCGAAGCCGTCGGTCTCGTACTCGACGTGCGACCGACCGAGCGGGTGGAACGGCTGTGGCAGGCGCAGGACCGCCTTGCCCAGCCATGCGTCGGCGGCGAACACGAGATGGCGCAGTGTCTGCGCGAACGACCACTCCCCGTCGACCGAGACGTCGACCGCGCCCGGGGGCATGGACCGGACCCGGTCGATCGCGGACGCCCAGGCTGCTTCGAGCCCCGCCCACGCCGCGCGCAGGTCGTCGGGGTCCTCGGCCCGCCTCAGATCACGCCCGGGGAACCGCCGGTTGAGCTCGGCCTCGACCAGCGGCACGACATCGACGCCGTTGACCACGAGCCTGCCTTCGGCCAGCCACGGCGCGTCGATGTCCAGGCCATTCACGTCGACACCGCGCATCACCGCGCCGGCCAGCGTCGAGCGGTTGAATCGCGCCTCCCGCAGGTCCTTGTCGACGAAGACCCTGACGTCGTCCTGTGCCATCGCGACTCCATCCCTCGGCGGTCGCGGCGATGCTAACGCCGGGGTGGGACAGGCCCTGACCGAAACCGAGGAAGAGGGCCCGACACCGAGGCCGACAGAGGCCGCCTGGGCCGCTCACGGTGCGACGTGCCGCGCGCCGGTCGGGCCCGCCCACACCTCGCCGGGGCCCGGCCCGTCGACGTGTCGGCCGGTGCGGTCAGGAGCGGGCGAGGCGCCGCAGCAGCGAGTCGGCGCCCAGCGGGTACGCCCCGTGCCGGCGTACCCCGTCGGCGACCTCGCGGTCCGACGAGACCACGACCACCGGCCGGCCCGCCGGCTCGGCGCGGACCAGACGCCGGATCAGCTCGTCGGCGGTCTCCCCCTTGCGGGAGAAGAGCACCCGTACGCCGCGCGGTGCGGGCGGCAGCCCGTGCATCCGCTCGGCGCCGTCGAAGACCACGGTGACCTCGTCACCGGTCTGCGCGGCGATCCCGCCCAGCCCGGTGATCAAGCGTTTGCGCTGTTGCTCCAGGGACATCTCGCCGAAACCACGCTTGGTGACGTTGTAGCCGTCCACCACGAGGTGCGCCCGGGGCAGGGCGAGCAGTTGGTCGAGCCGGGCCGGGTCGTCGGTGTCGCGGGCGCGGGCGGCGGGGCCGGCCGGGGCGGTGCCCGGCTGCTCGGCGAACGCGTCGGCGACGAAGTCGGCGGGGAGTTTGTCCACCGGGTCGAGGGCCAGCTCCCGGCGAAGCCCGACGGCGGCCTGGCCGATGGTCTCCAGCAGCAGCCAGAGCCGGGCGTCGTCGACCGAACGTGCCTCCTTGGCGCTGGCCCGGGCCACCCCGGCGGCGGCCTCGGCCTCGGCCAGCCGGGCCCGGGCGCGGCGGAGTTCGGCGTCCACGTCGGCGCTGGCGCGGGCGGCCCGGCCGCGCTCGGTGGCCAGCAGCTCGGTGGCCTTGCGCTCGCGGGCCTGGGTCTCCCGCAGGGTGCGCGCCACCTGCCGGGACTCCTCGCGCAGCTGACCCAACTCCTCGCGGACGCGGGCCAGCTCGTCGCGGAGCTTCTCGGCCTCGACCCGGGCCACCGCGCGGTCGTGCTCGGCCCGGGTGGCCCGCTGCTCGGCCTCGCGGACCAACTCGGCGACGACGGCGCTGTCCGCCTCGGCGCGCACGGCCGCGCCACTGGCGTCGATCAGCTCCCGCCAGCCGCGGGGCCGGGCCAGGTAGGCCAGCGCGGCCACCTCGACCGGGTCGGCGGCGGCCGGCGCGGTGCCCTCGACCACGGCCGCACCGAGGTCACCGGCGTCGGCCAGGACCCGCGCGGTGACCCGCTGCCGGAACAGCGGGTCGGCGGTGAGCTGGGCGGCGATGACCGGTGCGCCGAGCCGGGCGCGCCGGTTGGGGGCGAACTTGGCCACCCGGCGCAACGGCACCGGCACCTCGTCGGTGGGGAGGGTGGGCAGCACCGCCGCGGTCAGCGTCACGATCCGCTGCCGGACCGGCTCGGGCAGGGTCGGCTCGGGCTCGGCAGCGGGGCCGTCGCCCGTCGTCGTCGGGTCCGATGCGCCCGATGTGTCGGTGACTACGTTGTCGTCCGGGTTGCCCACAGCACCGTCGAGCGCGACCGGATCCTCCTGCGGGAGGTGGTCGTCGTACGGCTCGGTGAGGGGCATGTGGCAAGTCTCCCACCGGGACCGGGCCCACCGCCCGGTGAGTGAGCCGATCTCTCATCCTAGCCCCATGGTGACGGATGGGGCCGCTGCGACGGGAGTGTCGGACCGGCGCGCTAGCGTGCCGCCGATGGCACAGGCGGAGTACGTCCAGGAGTCACTGGCCGGTCTCGACCCGGCGGTGGGCGGGGTGGACCCGGCGCTGCCGCTCTACGCGACGACCTTCGTGGTGGTCGACCTGGAGACCACCGGCGGCGCGCCGGACGGCGGCGGCATCACCGAGATCGGTGCGGTCAAGGTCCGTGGTGGCGAGCAGTTGGGGGTGCTGGCGACCCTGGTCAACCCGGGGCAGCCGATTCCGCCCTTCATCACCGTGCTGACCGGCATCACCCAGGCCATGCTGGTGCCGGCGCCACCGATCGAGCAGGTGCTGCCGAGCTTCCTGGAGTTCATCGACGACGCGGTGCTGGTGGCCCACAACGCCCCGTACGACGTGGGCTTCCTCAAGGCCGCCTGCGCCAAGCACGGCTACCGCTGGCCCAACCCCCGGGTCCTGGACACGGCGGCGCTCGCCCGCCGGGTGCTGACCCGCGACGAGGTGCCCAACCGCAAGCTCGGCACCCTGGCCGCCTACTTCCGCACCGCCACCCAACCCACCCACCGGGCGCTGGACGACGCGAAGGCCACCGTCGACGTGCTGCACGGGCTGATCGGCCGGCTCGGCGGGCACCGGGTGGACACGGTCGGCGACGCCATCGAGTTCGCCCGCGCGGTCACCCCGACCCAGCGCCGCAAACGGCACCTGGCCGAGGGGCTGCCCAAGGTCCCCGGGGTCTACATCTTCCGGGCCGCCGACGACCGGCCGCTCTACGTGGGCACCTCCGTCGACATCGCCACCCGGGTGCGCAGCTACTTCACCGCCGGCGAGAAGCGCGCCCGGATCTCCGAGATGCTGGGCGCGGCCGAGCGGGTCGAGGCGGTGGAGTGCGCCCACTCGTTGGAGGCGGAGGTCCGTGAGCTGCGGTTGATCGCCGCGCACGCCCCGCCGTACAACCGCCGGTCCAAATATCCGGAACGGATGATCTGGCTCAAGCTGACCGACGGTCCGTACCCTCGGCTGTCGATCGTCCGCGACCTCTCCCCCACCGACACCGCGTACCTCGGGCCGTTCAGCTCCCGGCGGGCCGCCGAGCTGGCCGCCGCCGGTTTCCACGACGCGGTGCCGCTGCGCCAGTGCACGCACCGGCTCTCGCTACGCACCGTCACGCCGGCCTGCGCGCTGGCCGAGCTGGGTCGCTGCCCGGCGCCCTGCGAGCACAAGATCACCCCCGAGGAGTACGACCACAGCGCCGCCGCGCCCTTCCGCACCGCGACGGCCAGCGATCCCCAGCCGGTGGTGGACGCGCTGCTCGCCCGGATCGACGTGCTCTCCCGCGACCAGCGCTACGAGGAGGCCGCGGTGGTGCGGTCCCGGCTGGCCGCCGTGCTGCGGGCCACCGTGCGGATGCAGCGCCTGGCCGCGCTGACCGGGATCGTCGAGCTGGCCGCGGCCCGGCCGGCCGCCCGCGGCGGCTGGGAGTTGGCGCTGGTCCGGCACGGCCGGCTGGCCGGCGCGGGGGTGTCCCCGCCGGGCGTGCACCCACGGCCCACGTTGGCCACGATCCGGGCCACCGCCGAGACGGTGTCGGGCGGGCACGGTCCGGTGCCGGCCGCCACCGCCGAGGAGTCCGAGCGGATCCTGTCCTGGTTGGAGCGACCGGAGACCCGACTCGTCGAGATGTCCTCCGGTTGGTCCTCTCCGGCGAGTGGCGCGGGCCGGTTCCGTGACCTGCTGGCGAAGGCCGAGAGCGGCGCGTCCCACCAACTCTCGACCGAACGCTCATGACCAACTGACCGATCGGACTACGTCGACTCGCTTAGGCTGTTAGAGAAGTGCAGTCCTGCCCGATTCGTGGGCCTGCTCCCGCCGCCGGGCTCCGGCGACGCGGAGCCGGGGTGAGGAGGTGTCCCTCGTGGACGTCGACGCCGGACACGGCGCCGCCCTGGGGGGCGCCCTGCCGACACAGCCGGGTGAGCTGCCGCTCGCCCGCCGGCTGAGGTCGCTGCTCAGCTGGCCGACCACCGACTCCGACCCGGTCACCCAACTGGTCCGCACCCACCGGGGCATCCACGCCGGCACCGACCCCGCGGTGCTGCGCCGGGCGTACACGATCGCGGAGAACATGCACCGCGGGCAGTTCCGCAAGAGCGGGGAGCCGTACATCACCCATCCCCTCGCGGTGGCGCAGATCTGCGCCGAGCTGGGGATGGACACCACCACCCTGGTCGCGGCGCTGCTGCACGACACCGTGGAGGACACCCGCTACACCCTCCAGGCGCTCTCCGAGGACTTCGGCGGCGAGGTGGCCCACCTGGTCGACGGGGTGACGAAGTTCGACAAGGCGTTCTACGGCAAGGCCGCCGAGGCGGAGACGATCCGCAAGATGATCGTCGCCGCCGCCAAGGACGTCCGGGTGCTGATCATCAAGCTGGCCGACCGGCTGCACAACATGCGCACACTCGGGGTGCGCTCCGCGTCGTCGCGGGAACGGATCGCCCGCAAGACCCAGGAGGTGCTGGTCCCGCTCTGTGACCGGCTGGGCATCCAGACCCTCAAACGCGAGCTGGACGACGTGGTGCTGCTGCACCTCGAGCCCGACGAGCACGCCCGGCTGGCCCGGCACGTGCACGACCGGCCGGGCTGGGACGCGTACCTCGACTCGGTGGTCACCCGGGCCCGGGTGGCGCTGCGTCGCAGCCGGGTCGACGCCGAGGTGAGCCCCCGTCCCCGGCACCTCTACTCGATCTGGAAGGACACCATCGCCGGCGGCCACACCGCCCCGTACGACCTGCCCCGCATCGTGGTGGTGGTCGACGGCCCGGCCACCGACTGTTACGCGGCGCTCGGCGCGATCCACGGCACCTGGCGACCGGTGCCCGGCCGTTTCAAGGACTTCATCGCCTCACCGAAGAACAACCTCTACCGTTCGCTGCACACCAGTGTCTGCGGCCCCCAGGACCGCGCGGTGGAGGTGCTGATCCGCACCGAGGAGATGCACCGCTCGGCCGAGTACGGCATCGCCGCGGACTTCCGCTTCCCCCGCTCGGCCAGCAGCAGCGCCGCAGCCCGGGCCGAGCAGCTGGACTGGCTGCGCCGGGTGCTCGACTGGGAGCCGGACGCCGCCGACCCGGCACAGTTCTACGAGTCGCTGCGCTGCGACCTCGCCGAGGGGCAGATCCAGGTCTTCGCCGACGGGCGGCAGGTCGTGCTGCCCGCCGGTGCCACGCCGGTCGACCTCGCGTACGAGCTGGGCAACGACCGGGGCGACCACTGCCTCGCCGCACGCATCAACGGTCGACTGGCCCCGCTCAGTTCGGAGCTGGACGAGGGCGACGTGGTGGAAATCTTCACCGAGAACGACGGCGACAACGGCTTCGAGGCCGGGGTGGCGCCGCGCGGCCCCCGCCGGGAGTGGCTGAGCTTCGTCAAGTCGCCGAACGCGCAGATGCAGATCAACCGGTGGTTCGCCGAGCACACCGAGCCGGGCATCACGATCAGCGACAAGGTGCGCCTGGGTCGGGCCACCATCGGGCTCGCCCTGCGCCAGCACAACCGGGGTCTCGCCAGTGACCTGCCGCTGCTGCGCCTCTCCGAGGAGTTGGGCTACCCCGACCTGGAGACTCTGCTGGTCGCGGTCTTCGACCGGGTGATCGAACCGGACACCGTGGTCCGCCAGCTCATCGACCTGGTCGACCATCGACAGTGACCCGGCGGGCCCCAGCGCGTTCGAAGGACATTCGTGACCACTAGCCTGGAGTCATGATCCCCCGCTCCCGCGCCACCGGTCGGGCCCTCTTCTACCAGGTCTTCTACCGGCTGCCGTTGCCGGTGCGTCGGCGCCTGGTCCGGCTGGCCGTGCCCAAGTACATCGTCGGCGCGGTGACCCTGGTCCGGGACGCCGAGGCGACCGGCGCGGGTCGGTTGCTCATGCTGCGCCAGCCGCCCGGCAAGGGTTGGTCACTCCCCGCCGGCCTGCTCAACCGGGGTGAGGCTCCGGTGGTGGGCGCGGCCCGTGAGCTGTTCGAGGAGTCCGGCGTCCGGCTCCCGCCGTCCCGGCTGCGCCCGGCCGTGCCCAACGCGATCGTGCACGCCAAGGGCTGGGTGGACATGGTCTTCGAGACCGAGGTGCCGGCGTCCAGCACCGCGCTGACCGTCGACGGCGCGGAGGTTTTCGAGGCCGCCTGGCACCCGCTGGACGACCTGCCCAAGCTGACCTGGCCGACGGCCCGGCTGCTCGCCTACTACGACATCGGGCCGCTGGCCGGGCAGTTCCCGCCACCGGTGCCCGACGACACCCCGTGACCGGCGTGGCCGGTGCGCCGGCGGACCTGTGCGCCGTGGTGCTGGCCGCCGGCGAGGGCACCCGGCTGCGCCCGCTGACCGAACGGGTACCCAAGGCGCTCTGCCCGGTGGGCAACGTGCCCCTGCTGGAGCGGGCGTTGGCGCGACTGGCCGGCCTGGGCCTGACCGGTCCCGACCGGGTCGCGGTGAACGCCTGCTACCTCGGCGACCAGGTGGTGGCGCACGTCGGCGACCGCGCGCACCTGTCCGTGGAGCCGGGCGACCCGCTGGGCACCGCGGGCGGGGTGGCCAACCTGCGGGACTGGATCGACGGGCGGCCGGTGCTGGTCGGCAACGCCGACGCGTACCTCGCCGACCCGGCTGCTCCCCCGGGCCCTGACCTGGCCGCCCTGCTCGCCGGCTGGGACGGGCAGACCGTACGCCTGCTCGGCCAGCCCGCCGCGGACCCGGCGGCGCCGGGCACCTTCGCCGGGCACTGCTTCACCGGTTTCTCGCTGCTGCCCTGGCGGCTGGTCCGGGACCTGCCGGTCGTCTTCTCGGACCTGGTCCGCGCCGTGTGGCGGCCGGCCGAGGCGGCGGGCGCCCTGACGGTGGTGCCCTATCCGGGCACCTTCTTCGACACCGGCACCCCGGCCGACTACCTGGCGGCCAACCTGCACGCCGCGGCCGGCGGCGCTCTCGTCGAGGAGTCCGCGACGGTGACCGGTCGCTGCGTGCAGTCGGTGGTCGGCGCGGGCGCCCGGGTGGACGGCGATGTCACCCGCACGGTGGTGTGGCCGGGCGCGACCGTACGCACCGGTGAGCGGTTGCGGAACGTGATCCGGGCCGGGAGCGACCTGACCGTGCCCGGCGCCCCCCGGGGCTGAGCCCCGACGGCTCCCGCCTCCGGTCTCGGGCCGGAACATCTAGCATGGGCGACGACGCCGACGAACGGAGAAATGCCCCGTGATCACCGCGATCGTGCTGATCGACTGCGCCACCGATGCGATCCCCGAGGTGGCGGAGAACCTGGCCAACCTTCCCGGTGTCAGCGAGGTCTACTCGGTGGCCGGGCACGTCGACCTCATCGCCATCGTCCGGGTCCGCGAGTTCGACCAGATCGCCCAGGTCATCGCGGGCAGCATCTCCAAGGTCCCGGGTGTGCTCAACACCGAGTCGCACATCGCCTTCCGGGCGTACTCCCAGCACGACCTGGAGGAAGCGTTCGCGATCGGCCTGGCCAGCGCCGACTGACCGCCGCCGTTCTGGCGGTCGGTGCCGGCCGCACGGCGGCGCGTGGCGCGCACAGGGCGGCCGGCCCACCCGGGTGGGTGGACCGGCCGTCTGCGGTGGCTACGTCAGCTCTCGCTGGGAGCCGGTACCTCGGTGCTGCCGCCGCCCGGAGCCGGCGACTCGGTGCCGGTGCCGCCCGGAGCCGGCGACTCGGTGCCGGTGCCGCCCGGAGCCGGCGACTCAGTGCCGGTGCCGCCCGGGCTGGGCGTACCGCTGGCGCTGGTCTGCGGAACCGGGATGCCCAGCTTGTTGGCGAGCGCCACCAACTCGTCATAGTGCGTCTGCAGCGTCGGAAGCGCCGTCTGCGCCAACTGGACCACCGACGGCTCGGAGCCCTGCGAGATCTCCGTCTGGGTGGCCTGGATGGCCTGGACGTGGCCGGCCAGCTCACTGGTCACCCAGAGCCGGTCGAACTCCGCACCGCTGGCGTTGTTCAGCCTGTCGATGACCGCCTGCTGATCGGCGCTGGGCTCGTTCGGCAGTTCCACCCCCAGCTGGGACGCGGTCTGCTGCACCGTCTGGTCCAGCTGGGTGTGGTCGGTCTTCAGCATCGCGCCCAGGTCCTTGACCCCCTGGTCCTGACCCTTCTGCTGGGCCAGGTCACCAGCGGTGATCTCGAACAGGTTGACCTGGTGTACCGCCTGCAGGTACTGGGTGTCCTGCGTCGACGGCTGTGCCGCGGCCTGCGCGGCCGCAGCCGGCGCGACACCGACCAGTACCAGCGCGGCCAACAGGCCGAGGCGTTTGATACCCAACATGCTTCCCCCCCTTGAGACGTTGGACCGCACGGATACCCGGCTCACCGGGGTTATTCCTGCGATCGCCCGTCGCGCGGGGTCGACCGGTCCCACCGTGGCCGTCCGACTCCTGGTCGGATGGGTCGGGGGCACGGATACAACGTGGCGCCCGCCGGAATCCGGCGGGCGCCACGTAACGGTGCGATTGGGCGGTCAGCGGCGTTCGCCGCTGCCGATCTCCTCGCGTTCGGGTCGGGGCTCGACCGGCGGGTGCCCCGGCGAGACCGGCGCCTCGACCGGCTTCTCGATCGGGTAGAAGAAGCCCCGGATGGCCGGGCCGAGGGCCCCCAGCCGGTTCATCTTCTTCGGCACGACCCAGCCGACGTACTCCAGCTGGCCGTGACCGTCCGCGTGCCCGTTGGACGCGCTCAGTGGCTGGTGCACCTCGACGAACCGGCCGTCCGGCAGGCGGCGGATGATGCCGGTCTCCACGCCGTGCGCGAGCACCTCCCGGTCGTGCTGTTGCAGACCCAGGCAGAGCCGGTAGGTGACGTAGTACGCCAGCGGCGGGGCCACCAGCAGGCCGATCCGGCCCGCCCAGGTCATCGCGTTCAGGCTGATCTGGAACTTGTCCGCGATCACGTCGTTGGCGCCGGAGAGCGTCAGCACGATGTAGAACGCGACGGCCATGGCGCCGACGGCGGTCCGGGCCGGCGCGTCCCGGGGACGCTCGAGCAGGTTGTGGCTCTTGCGGTCCTTGAGGTGCCGGGCTTCCAGGAACGGGTACATCGTCGACAGGCCCACCAGGATGCCGGGCAGCACGACTGTCGGCCAGAACAGCGGCGGGATGACGTACCCGTCGCCGATCGGAATGTTGATCTCCCAGGCCGGCATGAGTCGGGTCGAACCGTCGAGGAACATGACGTACCAGTCGGGCTGGCTGGCGGCCGAGACCACCCACGCCTCGTACGGGCCGAACAGCCAGATCGGGTTGATCTGGAACAGACCGCCCATCAGCGCGATGACGCCGAAGACGACCATGAAGAAGCCGCCCTGCTTCAGCGCGTACCGGGGGAACATCCGCTCGCCGACCACGTTGTTGTTGGTCCGGCCGGGGCCGGGCCACTGGGTGTGCTTCTGCTTGAAGACCAGACCCAGGTGGACGCTGATCAGCGCGACCAGCAGACCCGGGATGAGCAGCACGTGGGCGATGAAGAACCGGCTGATGATGATCGTGCCCGGGAACTCGCCGCCGAAGATCGACGAGGTGACCCAGGAGCCGATCACCGGGATGGACAGCATGATCGCCGAGGCGATCCGCAGGCCGGTGCCGGAGAGGCCGTCGTCCGGCAGCGAGTAGCCGGTGAAGCCGGCCAGGAAGCCGACCCAGAAGAGCAGCGAACCGATGATCCAGTTGGTCTCACGCGGCTTGCGGAAGGCGCCGGTGAAGAAGACCCGCAGCATGTGCACGACGATCGCGGCCATGAACAGCAGCGCCGCCCAGTGGTGCATCTGCCGCATCACCAGACCGCCCCGGACGTCGAACGAGATGTCCAGGCTGGAGGCGTACGCGGCGGACATCGGGGTGCCCTGCAACGGCGCGTAGCTGCCGTCGTAGACCACCTCGGTCATCGCCGGCTCGAAGAAGAAGGTGAGGAACACACCGGTCAGCAGCAGCACGATGAACGAGAACAGCGCGATCTCGCCGAGCAGGAAGGACCAGTGGTCCGGGAAGACCTTGTTCAGTAGCCTGCGCAGCGGGGTGGCCACCGCGAAGCGGTCGTCCACTCCCACCGCGGCCTTGCCCGGCGTCGCCGCAAGGTCAAACTTTCGACGCTTCATGGCCGCTCCCAGAAATCAGGCCCGACGGTCTCGGTGTAGTCGGACTTCGCCACGAAGAAGCCCTCGGAGTCCACCTCGATCGGCAGCTGCGGCAGCCGCCGGCTGGCGGGGCCGAAGATGGGCCGGGCGTTGTCGGTGATCAGGAACTGGGACTGGTGGCACGGGCAGAGCAGCCGGTTGGTCTGCTGCTCGTACAGGCTGGCCGGGCATCCCGCGTGCGTGCAGATCTTGGAGAACGCCGCGTAGTTGCCCCACATGTAGTCGCCGTGGCCGACCCGCTCGTTGGCCCGGCGCGACTCCTGCGCGTCGGAGTCGCGCAGGTGGATCAGCAGCGTCGGCGAGTCGGCGTGCCTGTTGCTCACGCCGTGGTCGATACCGGGGAAGACGGTCAGCTGCCCACCGCTGCTGATGTCCGCCGGGCGGACCGGCCGGCCGTCCTCGCGGACCAGGCGGATCCGCTCGCCGCCCTCGGCGGCGGCGAACCCGGTGGTGAACATCTGGTTGTTCTTGTGCGGCTGCGAGATCAGCCCACCGACCAGCGGCGCCGCGGCGACCGCGGCGACCGGCGCGAGACCGGCCAGCAGCGAGATGCCGAGCAGGGGGCGACGCTTCACACCCAGCTCGTCCGCCATGTAGAGCATGGTCTGGCCGGTGATGGTGCGGCCTTCGGAGTCCACCTGACCCTCGTGCCGGTCCTGGATCGAGACCTCCTTGGGCAGCAACTTCTTGCCCCAGGTCAGGATGCCGAAGCCGACGGCGAGCAGCGCCACGCCGAGGGTGAAGCCGAGCAGCGGGGTGTAGAACTTGTCGCCACCCCGGCCCGCCTCGTACTGCCACGGCCACCAGATGTAGATGGCCAGGAAGGCGGTCGCGGCCAGGCCGGTGATCAGGAAGAAGCCGGCGACCACCCGGGTCAGCCGACGCTCCGCCTTGGTGCCCGGCAGCACCTGCGGCTCGTAGTGGACGATCTCGATGTCGTCCCGGCGCGCGCCCTCACGAACGATGTCGAACCGGGTCAGCTTGGGGTCGTTCAGGTCGAGCGGCTCCTGGCCCTGCGGGGCCTGGTGCTCGGTGTGGGTGCTCATGCCGTCACCTCGCTACGGGTGGCGCCGAGCGGCACCACAGCACTGAATCGGATGGCCTGCTCGATCACGACTTACCCGCAATCCACAGGCTAGCGAAGACGAGCGCCACGATGCCAACCAGGAAGATCGCCAGGCCCTCGGTGGACGGGCCGTACCGGCCGAGGTTGAACCCACCCGGGTCCTGGTCGTGCTTCAGCGTCTCCTGGATGTACGCGATGATGTCGGCCTTCTGCTCCGGCCGGAGCTGGTTGTCGCCGAACACCGGCATGTTCTGCGGGCCGCTCAGCATCGCCGCGTAGATCTGGCGGTCGGTCGCGGGGTGCAGGCTCGGGGCGAACTTGCCCGAGGAGAGCGCACCGCCGCCACCACCGAAGGCGTGGCACTGCGAGCAGTTGATCCGGAACAGCTCACCGCCGGAGGCGATGTTGCCGTCCTCACGGAGGTCGTCGCCCTCGGGCACGACCGGGCCGCCGCCCAGCTCCTGGATGTACTGGGCCAGCTGACGGGTCTGCTCGTCGGTGAAGACGGGGGGCTTGCGGTGCGCCTGGGCCTCCTGGCGGGCCATCGGCATCCGCCCGGAGCTGACCTGGAACTCCACCGATGCCGCGCCGACGCCGATCAGGCTCGGCCCGCGGCCCTCGACACCCTGGGCGTTGCGGCCGTGGCAGGTCACGCAGCTCACGTCGAACAGCGCCTTGCCCTCGGCGGCGGCGCCGGTCAGCTGCGGGTTGTCCTGCGCCTGGGCGCCCGGGGCGAAGACGGTGTAGGCGCCGCCGGCGAGCATCAGCGCGGCGATCAGCCGGACCGCGGCGCCCAGCCGGCGGCGGCCCCTGCTGCGCGCGGCGGGCCGCTCACGCAACCGCGCGAGCAGACCGCGTCGGCGGTCGTTGTCAGAAGTCATGAGCGGTGTCCTTAACCGGTTGGACCTGTCTCAGGGGACGGAGCAGCAGCGCGGAATGTGACGCGCAAGATCACTGGAGCCAGTAGATCATGGCGTACAGCCCGATCCACACGACGTCGACGAAGTGCCAGTAGTACGACACGACGATCGCCGAGGTCGCCTGCGCCGGGGTGAACCGGCCCATGGTCGTGCGGACCATGAAGATGACGAAGGCGATCAGACCGCCGGTCACGTGCAGACCGTGGAAGCCGGTGGTCAGGTAGAACACCGACCCGTACCCGTCTTCGTTGATCTTGATGCCGTCGGCGACCAGGTGCCGGTACTCGTTCAGCTGGCCGAGGACGAAGATCAGGCCCATCACGAAGGTGACGGTGAACCAGCGCCGCAGCGCGTGCACGTCACCCTTCTCCGCCGCGAAGACGCCGAGCTGGCACGTCACCGAGGACAGCACCAGGATCACCGTGAAGGTGGTCGCGTACGGGACGTTCAGCGCCTCGGTGTGCTTCTCCCACTGCTCCGGCGCAGCCGCGCGGATCGAGAAGTACATCGCGAACAGCGCCGCGAAGAACATGAGTTCGCTGGAGAGCCACACGATCGTCCCGACGCTGACCATGTTTGGTCGGGTCAGAGAGTGGATCCGGCTCTTGTCAATGGCTGGGGCCGCAGTCACGCCGTCATTATTGCCCCTGACCGGGGCCGCCGATCAGCGGGGGGCCAAACCTGCGCCGTCCGTGGCCCGAGCGTCAGGGTCCGGTTCGCCTGGCCTAGCCTGAAAAGCGTGCTGCACGTCGATCCGATCTTCGCCGCCACCTCGGCCCCGCCGCCGTTCACCGTCGGCGCGGTGCTCAGCGAGACCCGGCTGGACAGCTGGCTGGCCCTCGGCCTGGTGCTCGCCGCCGGCCTGTACCTCTACGGGGTGTACCGGCTGCGCCTGCGGGGCGACCGCTGGCCGATCGCCCGTACCGTCTTCTTCCTCGGCCCCGGGCTGGGCGGAATCGCGCTGGTCACGGTCAGCGGGCTGCACGCGTACGACACCGCGCTGCTCTCCGTGCACATGATCCAGCACATGGTGCTGTCCATGGTGGCGCCGATCTTCCTGGCGCTGGGCGCGCCGATGACCCTGGCCCTGCGGACCCTGCCGGTCGCGCCGCGCAAGCGCCTGCTCGCCATCGTGCACAGCCGCGTCGCCCGGGTCTACAGCTTCCCGCTGGTGGCGTTCGCCATCTTCGTGGTCAACCCGTTCGTGCTGTACTTCAGTGACCTGTACCGCTACACCCTGGAACACGCCTGGGCGCACGAGCTGGTGCACGCGCACTTCATCATGACCGGCTGCGTGTTCTTCTGGCCGCTGCTCGGCCTCGACCCGCTGCCCGGCCGCTGGCCGTACCCGGCGCGGGCCCTGCTGATGCTGCTCTCCGTGCCGTTCCACACCGTGCTCGGCCTCACCATCATGCAGAGCAGCACGCTCTTCGGCGGCGACTGGTACCCGTCGCTCAACCTCGGTTGGGTCGATCCCTGGCAGGACCAGGTGGTCGCCGGGGGCATCCTCTGGGCCGGTGGCGAATTCGTCAGTGTGACCATGCTCGCGGTGCTGGTGGTGCAGTGGGTCAAGCAGTCCGAGCGGGAGGCCCGCCGGGTGGACCGCGAACTGGACCGCCAGGAGGCCCGCGAGCGCGCCGCCGACGCCGCGCCCGCCTGAGCTGCCCCGACGGTACGCCCCGACGCGCGAGCCGGGCGGGATGTCGGCAACGTCACGCCGACCGGTACGATCTGCGGGCAGCTACGAGGTGGAAGCGGAGTGCCGGCATGAGCGATCGTCTTTGCACCGTTTTGCTCTACAGCGACGACCCGCAGGTCCGTGATCGGATGCGGATGGCCGTCGGCACCCGGCCCGCGCCCGGTCTGCAGATCGAGTTCGTCGACGCGTCGACCTACGCGGAGACCATCCGGCTGGTCGACGACTACGAGATCGACCTGCTGGTGCTCGACGGTGAGGCGAGCCCGGGCGGCGGCATCGGCATCGCCCGGCAGATCAAGGACGACCGGGACGACGCTCCCCCGACCTGCCTGGTGATCGCCCGCGCCGCCGACCGATGGCTCGCCGCGTACGCCGAGGTCGACGCGACGCTGGTGCACCCGCTCGACCCGGTGACCACCGGCGGCACGGTGGCCGAGCTGCTGCGGACGCACGCACCCGCCTGACGTCCCACGCTACTCCGGCACCCTCACGGCGCCGGATCTCCTCGGCGTCGGTTCCAGCCCACCCGCACTTCGCATGCTCGGGAGGCCCGCCATGGGCGATCGGACCTGGCCGCACCTGCTCAACGCGCTGCTGCGCGGTGACGAACTCTCCACCGCCGACACCGCCTGGGCGATGGACGAGATCATGACCGGCTCGGCGAGCGCGGCGCAGATCGCCGCCTTCGCCGTGGCGCTGCGGGCCAAGGGGGAGACTCCCGCGGAGCTGGCCGGCCTGGTGGAGGCGATGCTGGGTCGCGCGGTCCCGGTGGCGCTCCCCGAGGAGCTGCGCCGTACCGCGCTCGACGTGGTCGGCACCGGCGGTGACCTCGCCCACACGGTCAACATCTCCACGATGACCGCGCTGGTGGTCGCCGGCGCGGGCGTCCGCGTCGTCAAGCACGGCAACCGCGCGGCCTCCTCCCTCTGCGGCACCGCGGACCTGCTGGAGTTTCTCGGCATCCCGCTGGATCTCGGCCCGGAGCAGGTCGCCCGCTGTGTCGAGGAGGCCGGCATCGGGTTCTGCTTCGCGGCCCGGTTCCACCCCGGGATGCGGCACGCCGGCCCGGTCCGCCGCGAGGTGGGCGTGCCCACCTTCTTCAACTTCCTCGGCCCGCTGACCAACCCGGCCCGCCCCCGGGCCGGCGCGGTCGGCTGCTTCGACCTGCGGATGGCGCCGGTGATGGCCGCCGTGTTCGCGGCCCGCGGCGACTCGGCGATCGTGATGCGCGGCGAGGACGGGCTGGACGAGTTCACCACCGCGGCACCGACCCGGGTCTGGGCGGCCCAGGGCGGCACCGTACGAGAGGCCGTGCTGGACGCGACGGACCTGGGGGTACCCCGGGCCACCCTGGCGGACCTGCGTGGGGGTGACGCCGCGTACAACGCGGGCGTGGCCCGTCGCCTGCTGGCCGGCGAGACGGGCCCGGTCCGGGACGCGGTGCTGGTCAACGCGGCGGCGGCGCTGGCCACCCAGGGCCCGTTGGACGGCGACCTGACCGAGGCGCTCCGCGCCGGCCTGGCCCGCGCGGCCGAGTCGATCGACTCCGGCTCGGCCGCCGCGTCGCTGGACCGCTGGATCGAGACCGCCACCGCCTGACCCGTCGGCGCCGGCAGCGGGCGGAGTCTCGGGGCGTGATCGATCCGGATTCCTTGAATCCGTGGTGTCCGGGCAGCCCGAATGCTCCGACTTCAATGAAGTCGAGTGGATCACATCCGCTGTCGACGAGCGGGCGACGGTGCCCGGAGATTTGTCGGACCCGTCTGAGAAACTACAGCTGAGTAGTTCTCCGCTCCGTCGGTGCGTGACTGTCGCATCCGGGGCGGGCCGTCTGGTATCGAGAGGAGACGCCCGTGTCGCACCGCGAGCTCCACTGCGACGTCTGCGAGGGCGTGGCGCTGTTCGAGGCACCGCCCTGCGTCGACGGCCACGGCACCGACTGTCCAGAGCTGATCTGCACCGACTGCGGCACCGCCGTGGTGGCCGGCGCGTTCGCCTTCCCGGTCACCCGGCTGCCCGTCCGCCGACGCCAGCCGGCCCGCCGCCACGCCGCCTGACCACACACAGCACAGCCCGACCGCACCGCCGCCTCACCGCAGCGCCGCCGAACTGGCCTGGAGCATGACCGAAGGCCCGCTCCCCCATCCGGGGAACGGGCCTTCGTCGTGCCGGGTTGGTCGCGACGGCGACCGGGTGGGTCAGTGCTCGGCGGTACGCCGGGTGCCGCTGTAGTACTCGAACAGGAGCCCACAGGCGGCGAGGACAACGGCCACCAGGCCGGCGCCGATCAACCAGTACTGCCAGAACACCATGCCGAGCGCGGCGATCGCGGCGGCCAGCGCCAGACCGAACGGCCAGTAGCTGCCCGGGCTGAAGAAGCCGACCTCACCAGCGCCGTCGGCGATCTCGGCGTCCGGGCGGTCCTCCGGGCGCAGGTCGATCCGGCGGGAGACGAACCAGAAGAAGCCACCGCACATCGCACAGAGCAGGAACGACAGCAGCAGGGCGACGGTGCCCACCCACTCGATGCCGCCCGACGCCCCGTTCGTCCAGGCGCCGTAGAGGATGGTGGCACCGAAGAGGAACCCGGCGATGATCAGGAAGATACGCCACTCGGTCTTCATGCGGCTGCCTCAGCTTCCCGTGCGGGCCGGAACGTCGTCCGGGTTGAAGTTACCCTGCGTCCGCCGCGTGTCGAACGGCCGGGTGGTCTGCGCGTACGGTGCCTCACCGATCGCGGTCAGCGCGTCCTGGGTGGACTTGCCGCTCTGCTTGGCCGCGAGGAACTGGTCGTACTTCTCCGGCGAGACCACCCGCAGCTCGAAGTTCATGAACGCGTGGTAGCTGCCGCACAGCTCGGCGCAGCGCCCGACGTAGGCGCCCTCGGCGTCCAGGCTGGAGACCTCGAACACGTTGCGGATCTTGCCCGGCATGACGTCCCGCTTGAAGAGCAGCTCCGGCACCCAGAACGAGTGGATGACGTCGCGGCTGGTCTCCTCGAACCGGATGGACCGGTTGGTCGGCAGCACCAGCACCGGGATGACCTCACTGGTGCCGAGCGTCGACGCGGTGGTGCGGGCCTCCGTGCCCTGACCGTCGCGGTAGTTGAACTGCCAGTTCCACTTGAACGCGACGACCTCGACCGTGACGTCCGGGTTCTTCGACAACTTGTCGACGTCGGTCTGCACGATCGCCGTGTAGTAGAAGAGCACGGAGACGATCAGAATCGGCGCGATGGTGTAGAGGAACTCCATCGGCATGTTGTAGCGGGTCTGCACCGGCAGCGCGTTGCCACGCTTGCGGTAGCGCACGACGCACCAGAAGATCAGGCCCCACACGAAGACGCCGACCGCGAGCGCGGCGATGCAGGAGGCGATCCACAGGTCGTACATCCGCTTGGACTCCGGCGAGATACCGCCCTGCGGCCAGCCGAAGCCGTCGAACGTCTGACCGACGTCACAGCCTGTGAGCAGAACCAGCAACACCACGCCACCGAGACCGAGCCCGGCCAGGCGACCGGCACCACGCCCCCGGCGTCCACCAACCCCTGGGGAAGCGCTGTGCCGTACGGCCGACGGCCGTACCTCCGAACTCCTTGCGACCACCTGGTCCTGCCTCCCTAGCGCGCCGCGGTGTGTCCTTCGTCAGCACCGGCGGCAAAGGCGTCACCGACGGTCGCAGATTACTCGACCATGACGGACTCGGCCGTGGTGGGGTCACTGTCCGCCCCCCATCGGGGGGATCCTAGGCATACCGCCGCGATAGCGTCTTGGCTGTGAGCGCGAGGAGTGAGCCGGGGTTGCGAGCCCCACAGCCGCGAACGAAGGCAGGTCCGTGAGCGCATCCCCGGTCTACCTGGACGCGGCGACCGCCGCGCCGATGCATCCGGTCGCGCGGCAGGCGCTGCTGGCCGCGCTCGAGGACGGCTGGGCCGACCCAGGCAAGCTGTACACGCAGGCCCGGCGGGCCCGGCAACTACTCGACGCCGCCCGCGAGGCCACCGCGCTGACGCTCGGTGTCCGCGCCGACGAGGTCTCCTTCACCCCCAGCGGTACGACCGCAGCCCACGGCGCGGTGCTCGGGGGCCTGGCGGGGCGCCGCCGGGCCGGGTCGACGCTGGTGCACTCGGCGATCGAGCACTCGGCGGTGCTGCACGCGGCGGAGCGACACGTCGGCGCGGGCGGGGCCGCCACCTCGGTGCCGGTCGACCGGTGGGGCCGGCTGGACCTGACCGCGTGGTCGAGCGCCGTTCGGGCCCCGGGGGTGGCGCTGGCCGCGTTGATTACCGCCAGTCACGAGGTGGGGACCGTGCAGCCGGTCGCCGAGGCGGCGGCCGCGTGCAGCGATGTGGGTGTGCCGCTGTACGTGGACGCGGCGCAGTCGGTGGGCCGGGTGCCCCTGCCGGCCGGCTGGTCGGTGCTCACGGCGAGCGCTCACAAGTGGGGCGGGCCACCCGGGGTGGGGGTGCTGGCGGTGCGCAAGGGCACTCGCTGGGAGTCACCCTGGCCGGCCGACGAGCGGGAGGGCGGACGTACCCCCGGGGTGGTGAACCTGCCGGCGGTCGTGGCGGCGGCGGCGAGCCTGCGGGCGGCGGCGGCCGACGCGGCGGCCGAGGCGACCCGGCTGGCCGCCCTGGTGGACCGGGTCCGGGCGCGGGTCGCGACGGAGGTGCCCGACGTGGAGGTGGTCGGCGACCCCGTGCTCCGGCTCCCCCACCTGGTCACCTTCTCCTGCCTGTACGTCGACGGAGAAGCGCTGCTGCACGCCCTGGACCGGCGCGGCTTCGCCGTGTCGTCCGGCTCGTCCTGCACCTCGTCCACGCTGCGCCCTTCGCACGTGCTGGAGGCGATGGGGGTGCTCTCGCACGGCAACGTACGGGTCAGCCTGCACCGGGAGACGACCGAGGCGGACGTGGAGCGGTTCCTGACCGAGTTGCCCGGGATCGTCGCCGGGCTGCGCGCCGAGGCCGGGGTGGTGGGGCTGTGACGATGCCGGACGAGGTGATCGACTGCCGGGGGCAACGCTGCCCGCTACCCGTGATCGCGGCGGCGCGACGGATGCCCGAGGTGCCGGTCGGCACTGTGGTCCGGGTGCTGGCCGACGACCCGGCGGCGGCGGTCGACATTCCCGCCTGGTGCCGGATGCGGGGCCAGGAGTTCCTCGGCTCGGTCGACGGCCCAGACGGCCCCGCCTACGACGTCCGCCGCACCCACTAACCCCAACCCCAACGCACCCCCGCGATACCCCCATCCCCGCGATCGTGCATTTCTGCGCCGACAAACGCGCACAGAAGCCGCGAACCAGCGACAAAAGTGCAAGATCGCGGGGTGTGGGGCGGGGTGCGGCGGGGCGGTGGGGGTTACGCCGGGAGGAGGTGGGGGCGGACCTCTTCTGCTGCGGTGTCGCCGTAGGACTCGGCCAGCCGCTTGACGAACAGGTCGCGGCGGACGTCGTACTCCTGGGTGCCGACGGTCTCCAGGACCAGCGTGGCCAGCAGCGAGCCGACCTGGGCGGCGCGTTCCAGGCCGAGGCCCCAGGAGAGGGCGGTGAAGAAGCCGGCCCGGAAGCCGTCGCCGACACCGGTCGGGTCGACCGCCCGGATCTCCCGCGCGATCGGTACGTGGATCGGGTCGATGCCGCGCCCGGCGATCTCCACACCGTGCTTGCCCAACGTGGTGACCCGCACCTTGACCAGGTCCAGCAGTTGGTCGTCGCTGAGCTGCGCCTTGCTCTGCAGCAGCGACTTCTCGTAGTCGTTGGTCATCAGGTACTCGGCGCCTTCGATCAGCGCCACCACGTCCTCGCCGCCCATCCGGGCGAGCTGCTGCGACGGGTCGGCGGCGAAGGCGTACCCGCGGGTGCGGCACTCGGCCGAGTGGCGCAGCATCGCCTCGGGGTCGTTGGCGCTGACCAGCACCAGGTCCAGACCGCCGAGCCGGTCGGCGACCGGGGCCAGCTCGATGTTGCGGGCCTCGCTCATCGCACCGGCGTAGAAGGAGGCGATCTGGCACATGTCGGTGTCGGTGGTGCAGACGAAGCGGGCGGTGTGCGCCACCTCGCTGACGTGCACCGAGTCACAGTCCACGCCGTGGCGCTCCAGCCAGGAGCGGTAGTCGGCGAAGTCGGCGCCGACCGCGCCGAGCAGTACCGGGCGCAGGCCGAGCTGACCCATCCCGAAGGAGATGTTCGCCGCCACGCCGCCGCGGCGGAGCACCAGGTCGTCCACCAGGAAGGAGAGGGACACCTTGTGCAGCTGATCGGCGATGAGCTGGTCGGCGAAGCGACCGGGGAAGCTCATCAGGTGATCGGTAGCGATCGAGCCGGTGACGGCGATCTTCATGTCAACCCTCGGGGTCGGGAGCAGGGCGCGGTCAGCCTACCGGCACGGCAACCCGGTGGTCACCGCTCGGTCCGACAACGGCAACCAGCCCGCCACGGCCCCCTTCGGGACCGCTCCCAGACCCGTGCGACACCCCGACCGGTACGACGATGGGACCGTCCCGGAGAACGGCCCCATCGTCGCTGGCGTGTGGTGTGACTCAGTTGAACGAGTCACCGCAGGCGCAGGAGCTGCCCGCGTTGGGGTTGTCGATGGTGAAGCCCTGGGCGTCGATCCGGTCGGCGAAGTCGATCGTCGCGCCGGAAAGGTACGGGGCGCTCATCCGGTCGACGACGACCTCGACACCACCGAAGTCGGTCACGACGTCACCGTCGAGCGAACGCTCGTCGAAGAAGAGCTGGTACCGCAGGCCGGAGCAGCCGCCCGGCTGCACGGCGACGCGGAGCCGCAGGTCGTCGCGGCCCTCCTGCTCGATCAGGGCCTTGACCTTCTGCGCCGCGACGTCGGTGAGGACGACGGAAGTAGGGGCCTGGGCCTCGGTCGACTCGGTCTGCGCTGGCGTGGTCACGTGGAAGTCTCCCTGCGCGGTTTTGGGTCCGGACGCACTGGCCAACGTCGCGCGCCGTCCAGTGATTCCCGGTTGTGGTCCTCAGCCGATCGTACGCCGCCTCGGCCGGGCTCACCCGCGTGGCGTGACCCCCGCCCCAGGTCGGCCCCCGGTCACGCGGGCGCACGGGCGGTCGGGACGCTCAGCGGCTCCACTGCCGGGCCAGCCGGGCGCCCAGCTCGCGCAGCCCCTCCGCGGGCCGGCTCAGCGCCGCGTCGAGCCCGCCACCCTCCTCGCCGCCGAAGTGCTCCACCAGGCTGTACGCATCGGTCACCCCAGCCGAGGCGGCCTCCCGCCGGCCGGTGCTCACCTGCCCGGCCACCACCACGCAGGGCACGCCCCGGTCGCGGGCCGCGCCGGCCACCCCGGCGACGACCTTGCCGCGCAGCGACTGGTGGTCGAACGACCCCTCACCGGTGATCACCAGGTCGGCGGTGTCCAGTGCGGCGTCGAGTCGGGTGGCCCGGGTGACCAGGCCGATCCCCGACTCGCAGTCGCCGCCCAGGGCGAGGAGCGCCGCGCCGATGCCGCCGGCGGCCCCGCCCCCGGGCAGCAGGCCGAGCCCCGCCGGGCAGCCGGCCAGGTCCCGTTCCAGCACCGCCGCGAAGCGCTCCAGGGCCGCGTCGAGCAGCAGTACGTCAGCGCGGTCGGCGCCCTTCTGCGGGCCGAACACGTTGCTCGCGCCGTGCAGGCCGAGCAGGGGGTTGTCCACGTCGGTGGCCGCGACCAGCCGGACACCGCGCAGCCGGGGCGCGCCGTCCAGCGCGTCGACCGCGGCGAGCGCTGCCCCGCCGTACGGCAGGGCAGCGCCGCCCTGGTCGAGGGGGGTCACGCCCAGCGCGGCGAGCATTCCGGCGCCGGCGTCGTTGGTGCCGGAGCCGCCCAGCCCGATCACCACCGTGCGGGCGCCGCTCTCCACCGCGGCGGCCACCAACAGCCCCAGCCCGTACGAGGTGGTGGTCTTCGGGTCGCGTTCGGCCGCGGAGAGCAGGTGCAGGCCGCACGCCTGCGCGCTCTCCAGATAGGCGGTCGCGCCGTCGGCGGTGAGCAGGATCTCACCGGCCGCCGGCCGGCCCAGCGGGTCGACCGTCGGCACCGGCACCCGTCGGCCTCCGAGGGCTTCGGCGAGCACCTCCACGAAGCCCGGTCCACCGTCGGCGAGCGGTCGGATCAGCAGATCGTCGCCGTCGGTGACGGTGCGCCAACCGGCGGCGACCGCGGCGGCCACCTCCGGGGCGGGCAGGGTGCCGGCGAACTTGTCCGGGCAGAGCAGCACGCGCATGCCGAGCAGTGTGGCAGCACACACCGAGCGAAGCTGCGCCGCGCTCGCGCTGTGGGACCATGGGCTACGTGACTTCGACCTGGGTGGAACCCTCCAACACGGCGACGGCTCTGCTGCTGCTCGGCCGGGGCAGCGACCCCGACACCGAGCGCGGCGTCGAGTGTCCGGGCGACCTGCCGGCGCCCAGCGATCCGGATCTGGTGGCCCGTGCCACCGCCGCGAAGGCGAAGCTGGGCAGCAAGGTCTTCGTGTTGGGGCACCACTACCAGCGCGACGAGGTGATCCAGTTCGCCGACGTGACCGGCGACTCGTTCAAGCTGGCCCGGGAGGCCGCGGCCCGCCCGGACGCGGAGTACATCGTCTTCTGCGGCGTGCACTTCATGGCCGAGAGCGCCGACATCCTCACCACCGACACCCAGCGGGTGATCCTGCCCGACCTCGCGGCGGGTTGCTCGATGGCGGACATGGCGGTGCTGGGCCAGGTCGAGGCCGCGTGGGACACGCTGACCGAGTTGGGCATCGCCGGCGATACCGTGCCGGTGACGTACATGAACTCGTCGGCCGACATCAAGGGTTTCGTGGGCCGCAACGGCGGGGTGGTCTGCACCTCGTCCAACGCCAAGCGCGCCCTGGACTGGGCCTTCGAGCAGGGGTCGAAGGTGCTTTTCCTGCCGGATCAGCACCTGGGCCGTAACACCGCGGTGCTGGAGATGGGCCTGTCGCTGGACGACTGCGTGCTCTACGACCCGCACAAGCCCGGTGGCGGGCTCACCCCGGAGCAGCTGCGCGACGCCAAGATGATCCTGTGGCGGGGGCACTGCTCGGTGCACGGCCGGTTCACGCTGGACAGCGTCAACGACGTGCGGGAGCGGGTGCCCGGGGTGAACGTCCTGGTCCACCCGGAGTGCCGGCACGAGGTGGTCACGGCCGCCGACTACGTCGGCTCCACCGAATACATCATCAAGACGATCGAGGCGGCTCCGGCCGGCTCGGCGTGGGCGCTCGGCACCGAGCTGAACCTGGTCCGCCGGCTCGCGCTCGCGCACCCGAACAAGCAGATCATGTTCCTGGACAAGGCGGTCTGCTACTGCTCGACAATGAACCGGATCGATCTGCCGCACCTGGTCTGGGCCCTGGAGGAGCTGGTCGCGGGCCGGGTCGTCAACCAGATCACGGTGGACGCCGACACCGCGTACCACGCCCGGGTCGCGCTGGATCAGATGCTCGCCCTGCCGGGCGCGGACACTCCGCCGCCGGCGGCGCCCTGATCACGATCCGTAGCGCTCTTAATACGCAAAAGTGCCGGATCACCGATTAATGCCACACACGCCGATGTGACCGAGTCCTTTTTCGTCACCGAGGGCTATGCTGCCCAAGCGACGACACACGCGGGCCGTTTGGATATGGCCGCATCCGGGGTAGCGACAACGTTCAGGCGCCCCACCATCAACACGGCAGCACCGACGCGCTGGAGGTTGCGTTGACCGACGACGTCCTGGTTGTGCACGGAGGCACTCCGCTCGAAGGGCGGATCCGCGTGCGCGGCGCGAAGAACCTGGTATCGAAGGCGATGGTCGCCGCACTGCTTGGCGACAGCCCGAGCCGACTGTTCGACGTGCCCAAGATCCGCGACGTCGAGGTGGTCCGAGGTCTGCTCGGCCTGCACGGCGTCAAGGTCACCGACGGCACCGAGGACGGCGAGCTCGTCTTCGACCCGGCGAACGTAGAGAGCGCCAGCACCGACCAGATCAACGTGCACGCCGGTTCCAGCCGAATCCCGATCCTGTTCTGCGGGCCGCTGCTGCACCGCCTCGGACACGCGTTCATCCCGGATCTGGGCGGCTGCCACATCGGCCCGCGTCCGATCGACTTCCACCTCCAGGCGCTGCGGGAGTTCGGCGCCACGGTCGACAAGCGGCCGGAGGGGTTGCACCTGTCCGCGCCGAACGGGCTGCACGGCACCAAGTTCGCCCTGCCGTACCCGAGCGTCGGCGCCACCGAGCAGGTGCTGCTGACCGCCGTGATGGCCGAGGGCGTCACCGAGCTGCGCAACGCCGCGGTGGAGCCGGAGATCATCGACCTGATCTGCATCCTGCAGAAGATGGGCGCGATCATCAAGGTCCACACCGACCGGGTGATCGAGATCCAGGGCGTGCCCAAGCTGCACGGCTACACCCACCGGCCGATCCCGGACCGGATCGAGGCGGCGAGCTGGGCGGCCGCCGCCCTGGCGACCCGTGGTCACGTCGAGGTGCTGGGCGCACAGCAGGCCGACATGATGACCTTCCTGAACATCTTCCGCTCGGTCGGCGGCGAGTACGAGGTCACCGACGCCCGCGCGCCGAAGCTGGGCGACCCCGGCCAGGAGGGCGGCATCCGCTTCTGGCACCCGGGTGGCGAGCTGAACGCGGTGGCGCTGGAGACCGACGTGCACCCCGGCTTCATGACCGACTGGCAGCAGCCGTTGGTCGTGGCGCTGACCCAGGCCCGCGGCCTGTCGATCGTCCACGAGACGGTCTACGAGCAGCGGCTGGGCTACACCGAGGCGCTCAACTCGATGGGCGCCAACATCCAGGTCTACCGGGACTGCCTCGGCGGCACCCCGTGCCGCTTCGGCCGGCGCAACTTCAAGCACTCCGCGGTGATCGCCGGGCCGAGCAAGCTGCACGCCGCCGACCTGGTCATCCCGGACCTGCGGGCCGGTTTCAGCCACCTGATCGCGGCGCTCGCGGCCGAGGGCACCTCCCGGGTGTACGGCGTGGACCTGATCAACCGGGGCTACGAGGACTTCGAGGCGAAGCTCGCCGACCTGGGCGCGCACGCCGAGCGTCCGTAATCTCGGTCACCCATCGTTCGGGCTACGACGGCTCCAGGTCGCGCTGCGACCTGGAGCCGTCGGCCGTTGCACCGCGATGTGCACCGGGCGTGGACCGTTGGCTACCCTTGCCGCGTGCCGTCGCTCTTTCGCCGCAAGTCCACCGACCTCGTCGACGAGGCCGTCACCTCGGTGACCCCCGAGGAGACCGCTGAGCGTCCCCGGGGTTACACCCCGGCCAAGGGTCGGGAGACGCCCAAGCGGCCGACCGTCGGCCGTCGCCCGGCCGGCCCCACTCGCCCCCTCACCAAGGAGGAGGAGCGGGAGCGTCGCCGTCAACTGCGTGCCGAGGCCGCGTCGGAGTTCCGCCGTGAGGGTGGTCCCCGCGACCGCGGCCCGGAGCGGCTGCTGGCCCGCAACGTGGTCGACTCCCGGCGTACCGTCGGCACCTGGTTCTTCGGCGGCGCGCTGATCGTGCTGGTCGGGTCGAACGCGGCCATGCCGCCGCTGGTCCGGTTGATCTCCAACGTGCTCTGGGGCGCGCTGGCGCTGGGCGTGGTCATCGACTCGGTGCTGATCTGCCGCAAGATCAGCAAACTGGTCCGGGAGCGTTTCCCGAAGACCGACCAGCGGATGGGCTCGCTCTTCCTCTACGCGGTCATGCGGTCGATCACCTTCCGGCGGATGCGCGCTCCGGCACCCCAGGTCAAGCTCGGCGACAAGGTCTGACCCCGGGCTCCACTGCCGCACCTCCACGATCCGCGCACCATCAGCGAAACTGCTGCCTCAGCCATCTCCGAGGCAGCAGTTTCGCCGTAACTGCGCGGATCTTGCCGTGCGTTCATCATGCTGAACGGGATGCCGTTGTTCGCCACACCGAACGTTTGACCCAATGGAGCGAAGGCATGCCTTCGGAACCGGCTGCCCCGCTGGCCACCATCGCCGCCGCCCTGCGCCGGGAGCGGGAACGGGTCGGCATCTCGCTGACCGAACTGGCCCGCCGGGCGGGGGTGGCCAAGTCCACCCTCTCCCAACTGGAATCGGGCACCGGCAACCCGAGTGTGGAGACGCTCTGGGCGCTGGGCGTCGCACTGGGCGTGCCGTTCAGCCGGCTGGTGGAACCCGTCGACGACGGCGTACGGGTCATCCGGGCGGGAGACGGGCCGCACGTCCGCTCCGAGCAGGCCGACTTCAGTGGAACACTGCTCAGCGCCGGTGCGGCGCACCTGCGCCGGGACGTCTACCTGATCAGGCTGGAACCCGGCGCGGTCCGAACCGGACAGGGACACACCCCCCGCAGCATCGAGCACGTGGTGGTCGCTGCCGGCCGGCTGCGGGCGGGGCCGGAGGCGGCGCCGGTCGAACTCGACCCGGGTGACTACGCCACGTTCCCCGGCGACGCCCCGCACCGTTACGAGGCGCTCGCTCCCGGCACCTTCGCCGTCCTGATCATGGAGCACCCCTGAACGAGCGCGGCGATCCCGCCGGAGCCGGGCGGTCCTCACGTGCGGTATGGTCGGAGACCAGATTCGGTTATAGGACCAAATGTCCGAAACCAATGGGATAACGTTTGCGCCGGTGGGCGGCACCACAGTGGCGGTGAGCGAGCCCACGCCGTTACCCTCCATCCGCAGCCACGGCCTGCCGGAGCGGCGACCTGACCGGCACGTGCGGCCCCAGCGCGACAATTTGCAACGAGGTGACAACGCGTGAGCGAGCGGACGCGAGCCGGCCACCGGGGCGTGGCAGGCGGCGACCGGACGCCCAGCCAACACCCGACGGCGGCTGCGGACAGCTCACCCCCGGCGAGAATCGGCCCAGCGGCCGGGTGTGGCGACGGGCTCGACGGATGAACGGCCGCTACACCGACCGGTGGCCAGACCCGAACGAACCGTCCTGGGTGGTCGAACCGACCACCGAGTGGCACCCCCAGTTCCCCGGCCAGCGCTACCCCGGCGACATCGGCATGCCGCACCAGCCGCCACCGCGCGGCCGGGCGACGGTTTCCGGCCGCGCCGAGGTGCCGCCGCTCGCGCCCACCCGCCCGGACGGCACCTACCTCGGCCGCTCGTGGTCCGACGAGCCGCCGGCGGACCAGGCACCTCACGGCCGGTCATGGGTGGACGACGAGCCGGGCGAGACACCGGCCTACGGCCGACCCCGAGGCGACGACCGCGCGGCGGATACCTCCGCCTACGGCCGGCCCGACAGCGCCGACTCCCGCCAGTACGACCACGAGCCGTACCGTCGCCCGCTGCCCGAGCCGCCCCGCCGCGACGAACGCCGCTCCCCCGAGTCGGACCGGCGCACCGCCTGGTCCGACCGACGCCCCGCCGACGAGCGGGGACCCGCGCGCGAAGCCGCGTGGCACCGGGACCAGCCCAACCCCGAGCGGTACGACAGCCGCCGTCCCCGGCCGGAGCCCGGCGAGCGCGATCGGGGTTACCGGGGCACACCGCCGGTCTCCCCCGCGCCCCGGCCCGAACCCGGCTGGGTGCCCGAGCCGGACGACGCACCACGTCGGCACGGCACACCGGAACGACCCGCCGCCGGTTACGAACGGCACCCCGGCGACGGGTACGGCGTCCGACCCGCCCGCGACCACGACGGCCGGACCGATGGGGCCGACCCCTGGGCACCCGTGGACGGCCACCCGCGGTACCGCGCCGACGGGTACCCGGACCGGGCCGGGGACGACCTGCGCCGCCCCGAGCCGCGCTACCGAGCGGATGAGGGGATCGGCGCAGCGCCCTCACCCAACGGTGGACGACGGCGTCGGCCCGAGCCGGACCTGCCCGACCAGCCGCGCCTCGACGACGACCGGCGACGGCCCGACCCCGGCCCGCACTGGCAGCAGCCCCGTGAGGCGGCCGCCCGCGCCGAGACGTACCCGGACCGGCGACCCCGCGAGCAGGCCCGCCCGGACGCGTACCGCGAAAACGGGTACCGCGAGGACGCGCCTCGTGAGGATGCGTACCGCGAACCCCGGCCGCAGCCGGGCCAACGGTCGGACGGCAGTCTGCCCTGGCCACCGCCGGGTCCGGTGCGCCAGGACCGCACCCCGGACCGCACCCGGGAGCCGGACCACCGCACCGACCCACATCGCGCCCCCGATCCACACCGCGCCCCCGACCCGCACCGCGCCCCCGACCCGCACCGCACTTCCGACCCGTACCGCAGCGCCGAGCCAGGCATCGCGCCGCGGCCGGCCGCCCGGCTCGACCGGCCGGCGGCCACGCCGTCCCGGCCCGAGGAGCGACCGGCGGCCAGCCCGGCGCGGTACGACGAGCGACCGGTACGCCCGGCCGCGACGGCGCCGCCCACGTCCGGCCGTGCCATGCCGGTCCCACCGGTCTCCCCGGAGCGACCGGTGTCGCCGGCCCCCGTCTCCCCCGGTTGGGACCGACCGGTGTCGGCCGCCCCGGTCTCCCCCGCTTCCCCGGAACGGCCGGTGTCGCCAGCGCCCGTCTCCCCCGCCGCCCGCGGTGGGGACCGACCGGTGTCAGCCGCCCCCGCCTCCCCGGAACGGCCGGTGTCCTCGGCCCCCGTCTCCCCCGGCTGGGACCGACCGGTGTCGGCCGCCCCGGTCTCGCCCGCATCCGACCGGCCCGTCTCGGGGCCACCCGCCGCACGACTGCGGCTGGAGTACCTACCCGCGCCGGTGGATCCGCCCGGCGCCGACGAGCGCTCGGCTGCCCCGCCCGCATCGGGACGCCGGCCGCTGGCCGAACCGCCACCGGCGTCCGGGGCGCAGCCCACCCCACCGCCGCGCTACCCCGGCCCGGGCACCGGGGGTCGCCCGGCGGAGCAGCGGCACGGCGAGGAGCCGGGCCCGGACCGCCGTCGGGTCGGCGACCCGCCGGCCGGCACCCCGGCGACCGAGCGCCGCCAGGTCTCCTCGGACCGCCCGCCGTCGGCCGAGCGGCCGTACGCCGCCGACCGACCGGCCGGGCCACAGCGCCCGTACTCGCCGGAGCGGCTGGCCCCGACGGCGGACGGCCGCCCGTCGGTCGCTCCACCACCCACCTGGCAGGCGCCGGCGCCACCGGCGACCCGTCCCGCCCCGCCCCCGGCCGATCCGACCCCTGCGGCTCCAACCCCTGCCGTCTCGCAGCCACCGGCCGAGGACGTCGCGCCGGCGCTCCCGCCGGCCCCCGGTACGCCGCGCCGCTACGTACCCCCACCGCCCTCGGAAGAGCCGGTGGCGCCCGTTCGCGAGCCGGACGACGTCCCGGGCACCCGGGGACCGGAGGCGTGGTTCAGCCCCGCTCAGCCCGCCGATTCCGACCAGGGCGAGCCGGCGACGGATCAGCAGTCGTTCGACCCGGCCGGCGACCCCGACCTCTCCACGACCCCGGCCGCACCGGACGTGGCGACGCCGACAACGAGGGCCGACATCCACCTCGACGTGGCCGACGAGCACGTCAGCGGGTCGACGCCAGACGACGCCTTCGACCCGGTCTCCGCGCCGCCCGCCTACCCGGTCTCCGCGCCGCCCGCTCAGCCGGTCTCTGGTGCTCCCCGGCTTTGGGCGGACGACCTGGACGACGACCCGCAGCCCGCTTCCGATACCGGGACGGTGGACGGCGACCAGCCCGTCTCCGACGCACCCGTCGTCGCGACGCGCTACCAGCAGGCCGAAGCCGAGAACGAGGGCGACCAGCAGCCCGCCGATGCCCTGCCCAACGTGGACGCCGATCCGGTCGGGCACGACCCGACGGACGACCCCGCGCCGCACGTCGAGCCGGTGGACGCGACTGCCGATCCGAGCACGAGCCCGACGGATGACTCGGGAGCCGACGACTGGCCGGTCGACGCTGCGCTGTCCGTGACGTCCGCGAACGACACGAGCCCGCCGGTCTCAGCACCGCCGGTCTCAGCACCGCCGGTCTCGGCACCGCCGGCTCCGGCACCGACCGACTCGGTCATGCCGGTCTCCGCTCCCCCGGCAGCGCCGGTATCGGCCCCACCCGCAGCGCCCACCTCCGCGCCGCCAGCCTCGGCCGCAACGCCCGTCTCCGCGCCACCCCTCACCGCAACGCCCGTCTCCGCGCCACCCCTCACCGCAACGCCCGTCTCCGCGCCACCGGCGCCGACCGCAGCCCCGGTGTCCGCACCACCCGCGTCAGCGCAGCCGTACCCCATACCGCCCGTCTCCGCACCACCCGCGCCGGCACAGCCGTACTCCGTCACACCGGTCTCCGCACCGCCAGCGCCCGTGTCCGCGCCGCCAGCCGCGACGCCCGTCTCGTCGGTGCCCGTCTCCGCGCCGTCAGCCTCGACACCACCGCCCGCCACGGCGCCGGTCTCCGGGCCACCGGCGTCGGTGGTGCCGACGTCCGGGCCACCCGCCTCGGCCGTACCCGGTCCGCGAAGCGGTTCGGACGCGCCGAACGTGCCGGTGTCCGGGCCACCCGACGACGCAGCACCGGTGGTGACCCGCCCGTCCCTGGCCGACCCCGGCGACCCGGAGCAGGTGCTGGCCGCGTACCGCTGGCGGTTGGACCCGGTCACCCTGCGCGAGGAGCTGACCGAGCCGGACGACCTGCGGGCCATCCGGCGGCGGCTGACCGAGAAGTTGGGTTCGGCGGTCGACAACCGGGCCCGGGCCCGTCTGCTCAGCCTGCGGGCGGTGGCGTCGCGGATTCTCGGCGACCTGGACGACGCGCTGGCCGACGGTCGGCTCGCCCTCACCTACGCCGAGGCCACCGGCGAGCTGCGCCGGACCGCGCTGGCCCAGGCCCGGCTGGCCCACGTGCTGCGCTGGCGCGGCGACTTCGCCGAGGCGGACCAGCTCTTCGCCCAGGCCAACTCGGTCGAGCTGCCCGACCGGTTGCGGGCCGCGCTGCACGAGCACGCCGGGCGGTCGTGTTACGACCAGGGACGGCTCATGGAGGCCTGCGAGCACTTCGAGAAGGCGCTCGACCTGCGCGGCGCAGGCGACGCGGAACTGCTGGACCGGGTCCGGGTGGCCCTCGACGCGGTCAGCGTCCGGGCCGAGGCGGGTGGCTTCGGGCCGTACCCCCGGGGTCGGGACGAGGTGCTCGACCGGGACCGGCCCCCGTTGCCGGACCGGGACGGGCCGCTGTGGGGTTACACCAGCCAGGACGGCGACGTGGTCATCCCCGCCCGGTACGCCGAGGCGCAGCCCTTCCACGACGGGTTGGCCTGGGTCCGCCGGCCGGACACCGACCGCTGGTCGCTGATCAACCTGCTCGGTACGACGGTGATCCCGCCGTCCTTCCGGGCCGCGCATCCGTTCAGCGACGGGCTGGCCTGGGTGGTCGGCGAGGGCGGTTGGACGGCGATCGACGCGACCGGCGCGGTGCAGGTCGCGCCCAACTTCGCCGAGGTACGACCGTTCCGGCGCGGGCTGGCCCCGGTACGGCGCGAGGGGTGGGGGGCGGTCGACCGGGCCGGCCGGATCGTGGTGCCCACCCGCTACCACGGCTTCGTCACCGAGTTGGCCGACGGCCAGCAGATCGACGGTTTCACCGACGAGGGGCTCGCCGTGGTCGACGTGGCGGGTCGGCGGGGTGTGGTGGACCGCACCGGCACCGTGCTGGTCCCACCGACGCACCCGATGCTGGTCATCCACCCGGTGGCGTTCCTGGTCGAGACCGGCAACGGGCGGTGGGGTGCGCTGGACCGGCGCGGCGTGCCGCTCATCGACCCGGTGCACCGTGATCGCGCCGAGGTGCTGGCGGAGATCGACCGGCTACTCACCGACGCCAACCCGGTGCTCTGAGTCGCCGGTCGTCAGCGGTGATCCACTGGGGCTAGGGTCGGTGCATGGAATTCCGACACCTGGGCCGTTCCGGCCTGATGGTCAGCGAGATCTCGTACGGCAACTGGATCACCCACGGTTCACAGGTCGAGGAGGACGCGGCGTTCGCCTGCGTCCGGGCCGCTCTCGACGCGGGGATCACGACCTTCGACACCGCCGACGTGTACGCCGGCACCCGGGCCGAGGACGTGCTCGGCCGGGCGTTGCAGAACGAGCGCCGCGAGGGCCTGGAGATCTTCACCAAGGTCTACTGGCCGACCGGGCCCGGCCGCAACGACCGTGGTCTGTCCCGCAAGCACATCATGGAGTCGATCAACGGCTCGCTGCGCCGGCTGCGCACCGACTACGTGGACCTCTACCAGGCCCACCGGTACGACTACAGCACCCCGCTGGAAGAGACGATGGAGGCGTTCGCCGACGTCGTGCACTCGGGCAAGGCGCACTACATCGGCGTCTCCGAGTGGACCGCCGAGCAGCTGCGCGCCGCGCACCCGCTCGCCCGGGAGCTGCACATCCCGCTGGTCTCCAACCAGCCGCAGTACTCGCTGCTCTGGCGGGTCATCGAGACCGAGGTCGTGCCGGCCAGCGAGGAGCTGGGCATCGGGCAGATCGTCTGGTCGCCGATGGCGCAGGGCGTGCTCTCCGGCAAGTACCTGCCGGGGCAGCCGCCGCCGGCCGGTTCCCGCGCCACCGACGAGAAGTCGGGCGCGGGCTTCATCTCCCGGTTCATGAACGACGACGTGCTGACCCGGGTCCAGCAGCTCAAGCCGCTCGCCGAGCAGGCCGGGCTCAGCATGGCCCAGCTCGCCGTGGCGTGGGTGCTGCAGAACCGGAACGTCTCGTCGGCGATCATCGGCGCGTCCCGCCCCGAGCAGGTGCACGACAACGTGAAGGCGGCCGGGGTGAAGCTCGACGCCGAGCTGCTCAAGGCGATCGACGACATCGTCGCGCCGATCGTCGAGCGGGATGCGGCGAAGACCGAGTCCCCCGCGCAGCGTCCCTGACGCCGTTCCGGTCCGGCCGGCGCGAACCTCCGCGCCGACCGGACCGGTCAGCTCAGCCGGGCCCGCTCAGCTCTGCCAGAAACGGATCAGCTCCAGGCCGGTGGCGTAGAGCCACGAGGGCAGACCGAGCAGGTCACCGACCGCGAAGACCGCGTCGAAGAACCAGCCGCCGATGCGCGGGTTCCACAGCAGCGCGAAGAGCAGGATGAATCCGTACGGCGCGAACAGGTCGTACATCTTGCGCCACTGCGGGTTGAGCCACGGCTGGATCATGTTGCCGCCGTCCAGCCCCGGCACCGGCAGCAGGTTCAGCACACTGGCGGTCAGCTGGAGGAAGGCGAGCAGCGCCACCCCGGCCCAGAACTCCACCGGACCACCCGACTGGGTGCCGAGCCGCACCGCCACCACCAACACCAACGTGAACAGCACGTTGGTCGCCGGCCCGGCGAGGCTGACCAGGGTGTGCCGCAGTCGGCCCGGGATGGCGTGCCGGTCCACCCAGACCGCGCCACCCGGCAGGCCGATGCCGCCGAGCAGCACCACCACCACCGGCAGCACGATCGACAGCAACGGGTGGGTGTACTTCAACGGGTTGAGCGTCAGGTAGCCGCGATGCGCGATGTCCCGGTCGCCGGCCCGGTAGGCCACCACCGCGTGGGCGTACTCGTGCAGGCACAGCGACACCAACCAGCCGGACACCACGAAGAGGAACACGTTGAACCGGACGCTGCCGTACCCGTTCCAGGTCAGCACCCCGCTGACCGCGAAGAGGGCGACCAGGCCGAGGAAGACCGGGCTGGGCCGGAACGCCGCCTTGGGAACGCCGAGGACCAGCCCGTCACCGCCCGGGCGGTCGTAGGCCATCACTCGGCCGTGGGCAGCAGGCTCATCCGGTACTCCACCCGGTCGTCCTCCACGAGCGCGACCGAGGTGACGCCGGACGCCGCGAGCTCCCGCCAGGTCTGACCGATCCAGGATTCGGCGTCGGCCTGGCTGCCGAACGACTCCGCCGGTCCCTCGACCGTCTGGCCGTCCGTGCCCTCGTACCGCCAGCTCCACGCCATGCCGCGTCTCCCCTCGCCGCTGAAGTCCCCGTGGGACGAACCCTCGCCAGCGTAGTCGGCCCGGCGCGCAACGGCCGCTCGCTCGCCCCGGCGGGACCCACGGGGTGGATCAATCCGATTGACGCCGGCCGGTACGGTGGCTCGGTGTTGACGCGGGGAGTGCTGCTCGGCGACCGGTACCGGCTGGGCGAGCGGGTGGCGACGGGTGGGATGGGCGCGGTCTGGCGCGGCACGGACGTGCTGCTGGAACGCGAGGTCGCCGTGAAGGTGCTCCTGCCGTCGCTGGTCGCCGATCCGGAGTTCACCGCCCGGTTCCGGGCCGAGGCGCGGATGCTGGCCGCGCTGCGGCACCCCGGCGTGGTGCCGGTGCACGACGTGGGGCAGGCCGCGCTCGACGACGGCAGCCAGGTCGACTACCTGGTGATGGAGTACGTCGAGGGCGAGCCGTTGTCCGCCCGGGTGCGCGCGGTGGGGCGGCTGGATCCGGCCACCACCATGTCGGTGCTGGCCCAGGCCGCGGACGCGCTGCACACCGCCCACCTCGCCGGCATCGTGCACCGGGACGTGAAGCCGGGCAATCTGCTGGTCAAGGCCGACGGCAGGGTGGTGCTTGTCGACTTCGGCATCGCCCGGTCCCGCGACATGGCCGGGCTCACCGCCGCGAACATGGTGCTCGGGACCGCCTCGTACATGTCCCCCGAGCAGGCCACCGGGCAGCCGGTCTCGGCCGCCACCGACGTCTACGCGCTCGGCGCGGTGGCGTACTTCTGCCTTGCCGGGCAGCCGCCCTTCCACGGTGACAACCCCCTCGCGGTGGCGCTGCGGCACGCCCAGGAGGACCCGGCGGCGCTGCCGGCGGACACTCCGCCAGCGGTCGCCGCCGTGGTGGCCCGCGCGCTGGCCAAGCGGCCGACGGACCGGTTCGGCACCGCCGCCGAGTTGGCCGCTGCCGCCGCCGACGCCCGCGACGCGACCCTGGCCAGCATCCCGGTCTCGGCCCGCCCACCCTGGGCGCTGGCCGCACCCACCCCCGGGACGCCCTCGGCCCTTCCGGTCACCCCGGCCGCTACGCCGCCCGCACCGACGCCCTCGGCCGGGCCGACGCCGACCGGGCAGCCCGCGCCGATCGGGGCCGCCCCCGTACGGACGCCGGCAGGCTCCGCGGCCTCGCCGGTGAGCGGGCCGGGGTCGACCCGGGAGGACGTGTTGCGCAAGGGGTCGTCCGGCCGAGGCCGGCAACTGCTGATCGGGGTCGGCGCGGTCGCTCTCGTGGCGCTGATCGCCGTGGCCGTGGCGGCCCTGCGGCCCGACGGGGAGCCGGGTGGGGCGGACCGTCCGCCCGCGCTGGCCGGCGGATCGGCGGCGGCCCCGGACGGTGGCGCGCTCGACGACGGAGGCGCGAGCAGCTCGGGACCCTCGCCCAGCGGCGCCCCGGGCGCCAGCCGCACCGCGTCCGCCGCGCCGGCCGGCTCCGTCGGAGCGACCGACGCGCCGAACGCCGCCCCGGACCCGCGCACCACGACGCCGGGCGGCACACCGACCGGTACGGCCAGCAGCCGACCGAGCCCCAGCCGCACCCCGTCGAGCCGGCCCAACCCGTACACGGCCGCCCAGGCGTGCGGCAGCGGCTACCAGGTGATCGACTCGGCGACGCTGACCGGCGGCGACGGAGAGCGCAAGGGCCGGGTCTTCCTGCTCTACCACGCGGGCACCGGCACCAACTGCGTGGTCACCCTCAAGGACACCGCGGTCGGCGCGAAGTCGGCGGCCTCGGCGTACCTGGAGGTGCAGGGACGGGCCCGCAGCACCGACAGCGGGTCCTTCGACTACTACGCCGGGCCGGTGCGGGCCAGCGCCGCCGGGACGTGCGTCAAGTGGGGCGGCTCCACCGGCGGAGTCAGTTACGGCAGCGGGTTCGAACACTGCGACTGAACGGCCGGGGGCACCCGGGCCGGCAGGCACCGCAACCGTGGTCGGCCTTAAGGTACGGGCATGTCCGTAGACGGGTGGAACACGGTCCTGGTGCTCGGCGGTATCCGGTCCGGCAAGTCCGAGTTCGCCGAGTCCCTGGTCACCGACGCGCCGGTGGTCCGCTACGTCGCCACCGCACCCGAGGGCGACCCGGAGGACACCGAGTGGGCGACCCGACTGGCGGCGCACCGCGCCCGGCGCCCGGGCAGCTGGACCACCGAGGAGACCACCGAGGACCCGCGCCGGCTGGCGGACGTGCTGGAGTCCGCCGAGCCCAACGAGACGGTGCTCGTCGACGACCTGGGCGGCTGGGTGACGGTGCTGCTCGACCCGGACCACCAGCCCGCCGACGACGTGGCGACGATCGCCGAGCTGGCCGAGGCGATCCGCGGGTGTGCCGCCCGGGTGGTGCTGGTGAGCCCCGAGGTGGGGTTGTCGCTGGTGCCGACCACCCCGCTGGGCCGGGCGTTCACCGACGCGCTGGGGGCGGCCAACCGCGCGGTCGCCGACGCCTGCGACGCGGTCGTACTGGTCGTCGCCGGTCAGCCGGTCTGGCTCAAGCCGGCCGCCACCGCGACCGAGCCGGCCGCTCCCGTCACCGCGACCGCGCCGGCGGCCGCTGCCGCCGCGCCGGTGGTGGTGGCGAGCCTGGCCGACGCCGAGCCGACCCCCGAGGTGCAGCTGCCGGACGTGCTGACCCACACGCCGCCGGCCGCCCCGAATCAGGAGCCGGGCAACCCGTGGGCCGCACCGACCATGGCGTTGCCGATGGTGGCCACCGGGCTGGTCATCCAGCCCGGCATGGAGCTGCCGATGCCCGACGAGTACGCGGGCCCGCAGGCGGTGGACCGACTGGCCACGCTGGACGTACCGGGCGCCGGGCTGGGCGTGCTGGACCGGGTGGTGGGCTTCGCCGCCGCCACCCAGGGCACCTCCACCCCCGCCGCCTGGGGCTCGGTGCGGGTGCTGCTGCTGCACGGCGACCACGCCGGCGGGGCGTCGGCCGGCACCGTCGCCGGTGAGTCGGCGCGCCGCGCCGCGCAGGCCCGTGCCGGCCAGGGCGTGTTGGCACGGCTGGCCGCCGAGAGCGGTGCCAGCCTCCAGGTGGTGGACACTCCGGCCGCCGCGCCGATCGAGGACCAGCCGGCCCTCGCGCCGGAGCAGGTGGAATCCGCGCTGCGCTACGGCTGGCGGTTGGCCGAGCAGGCCGCCGACGCCGGCGTACAGCTGCTGGTGGTCGGGGCGTGCGGCGCCGGCACCGAGGCGGCGGCCGCGGCGGTGCTCGCGGCGACCGCGGGCGCGGAGCCGCCCGCGGTGCTGGGCCGGGTGATCACCGAATCCGGCGAGATCGACGACGCGGCCTGGATGATCCGCTGCGCGGCGGTCCGCGACGCGCTGCACCGCACCCGCCGCTCGTCACGTGGCGCCAAGGACATCCTCGCCGAGCTGGGCGGCGGCGACGTGGCCGTGGCCACCGGCGTGCTGCTCGGCGCCACCGCCCGCCGGGTGCCGGTGCTGCTCGACGGGCCGGTCGGGTTGGCCGCCGGCATGGTGAGCCGTGACCTGGCCGGGCAGGCCCGGCACTGGTGCCTGCTGGCCGACCACGGCGGGCACCCGGCCGTGCGGCTCGCCGCCGACGTGCTGGGCCTCACCCCGCTGCTCGACCTGCGGCTGGATCTCGGCGAGGGCGCGAACGCGCTGGTCGCGCTGCCGCTGCTGCGCTCGGTGCTGGCGCTCTCCGCCGCGCTGCCGGTGCACCCGTCGCTGGGTGGCGGGGACGACACCGACCCGGCCGCCGACGAGCCGGAGTCCACCGAGCCTAGCTACGCCGACCCGGATCTCACCGAACCCGACTCGACTGAGCCCGACTTCGCCGAGCCGGAGCCGGCCGGACCGGGCCCGGCCAGCACCGGGGCGGACGAGCAGCCGGCGTCGGGCTGGCGTGCCGGCTGAGCCGCGGCTGCTCGCGGGCGCCCGACTGGCGGTCACCACGTTCACCACGCTGCCGGTGCGGGCCGGGCGCATCGATCGCCCGGTCGCCGGCACGGCGATGGCCCTCGCCCCGCTGGTCGGCGCGCTGCTCGGCACCCTGCTGGCCGGGGTGCTGCTGCTGGCCGGCGCGCTCGCTCCCCCGCTGGTGGCGGCCGGCCTGACCGTCGGCGTCGCCGCGCTGCTCACCCGAGGGCTGCACCTGGACGGGCTGGCCGACACCGTCGACGCACTCGGCTCGTACCGGCGGGGCGCCGCCGCCCTGGAGATCATGAAGAAGCCGGACGTCGGCCCGTTCGGGGTGGTCGCCCTGGTGGTCGTACTGCTGGTGCAGGCGGCGGCGCTCGCCGACCTCGCCGGTCGGTCCTGGCCGGCGGCTTTCGCGGCGGTGGTCGCGGCGACCGCGGCCGGGCGGTTCGGCGTCACGGTGGCCTGCCGGCGGGGCGTGCCGGCGGCCCGGCCCGACGGACTGGGCGCGCTGGTCGCCGGAACGGTCGGCCCGGTGGCCCTGGCCGCCGCCGCGGTCGCCGTCGTGCTGCTGGCGGTGCCCGCGGTGCCGGGCCGTCCGTGGCAGGGGCCGCTGGCCGTCGTCGCCGCGATCGCCGTCGCGCTACCGCTGCTCACCCACGTGGTACGCCGGCTCGGCGGGATCACCGGCGACGTCCTGGGCGCGACCGTCGAGGTGGTCACCACGCTGGTCTACCTGGGTCTGGTGCTGTCCGGCTGAACCGGGCCCGGCGGGCCGGGTAGCGTTCGGCTCGACAACACCGGCGCGGCCACCGGGGGATCCCACCATGCTCATCACGGACGACTTCCTGCCCGTACCGGTGCCGGAGTCGCTCAGCGCGACCTACCTGGTACCGATGGCGGGGCTACCGAAGGTCAGCGCGAAGACCGCGGTGGCGGCCCTGACCGGCCGACTGGCCGAGCCGGTGCACGGGCTGGCCCGACAGATGCTCGACAGCCCGCTGATGAGCGTCGACACCCGGCCGATCTCCGAGTTCCCCGAACTGCCACCGGACCTGCTCACCGCGTTCGGTGCCACCAAGGAGCAGCTGGCCCGGCTGGCGGCGGCGACGCACCTGGTGGTCGTACAGGCCGAGTACCGGCCCGGCTGGCCGCCCGCGCACGAGTGGGCCGCCCGGGCGGTCGCGGCCGCCGTGGCGGAATCCGTCGACAGCGACGTGGTGGACGTCTTCGGCCTCCAGTTCCTCGACCCGGCGACCGCGCTGCGCTCCCTCCCCGACGAGCAGGGCCGCGTCCGACTTGTCGACTGGGTGCTGGTGCCGTACTCGTCGGACACCGAGGGCCTGTGGTTCACCACCAAGGGGCTCCGCCGCTTCGGCCTGCTGGAGTTGCAGACCCAGGGGGTGCCCGACCACCTCACCCGCGCCTGGGGTGCGGTGATGACCGGGGCCGCCCGCCGACTGCTGCGGGACTGGACCGACGGGCTCACCGGAGAGGAGGTGCCGGCGTTCGTGCAGCTACCGGTGCTGGCCACGGTCACCGGACACGACATCGCGGTGGCGTACGGCAACCCGGAGCAGCACGGCGCCACCGCCCCGGTGCTGCTCCGCCTCGAACTGGACCCGGCGACCGACCCGGAGGCCGACTCGTTCCTCACCCTGCGCCCGCCGGCCGGGCACCCCGGCCCGGACGGGCGCTACTACGCCGCCGCCTGCGCGACCCTGTTCTCCGGGATCCAGCCGGACGTGCGCTACGCCCGCTCCGGGGACGCGATGAGCCGTGCGGTCGCCACCGCCCGGGCCGCGCTGGGTGACGCACGGGCCCGGTTCGTCGCCGGTCAGCTCCCCACCGAGTCGCAGCTGGTGGTGAAGTACGGCCTGCCCGGAGACGACGGCCCGGAGTACGTCTGGGCGGGCGTCACCTCGTGGGAGGCCCCGGAGCGCATCGTCGGCGTGAGCGCCAGCGACGCCAACACCGACCAGAGCGTCCGCATCGGCGCCCCCGTGGTGGTGGAGGCGTCCGACGTGGTCGACTGGGCCATCCTCGACGCGACAGGCGTCATAGAAGGCGGCTGGACCCAAGCAGTCCTGGATTCCGGCGAACCCCCCACCCCAACCCCCTAACCCCACCCGCCCCGAATCCCCGGCCCCCGGATCCCCCCGCCCGCGTTGATCATGAAGTTATTGCCACGACACGCCGACGGCGGTGGCAATAACTTCATGATCAACCAGGTCTGGAGCCGGGGGCCCGGGGTCGGGGGTCGGGGTTACTTCACTGAGGGGGTTACGAAGGGGGGGTTGGTCAGGGTCAGGGGGGCTCGGCGGCCCCGGATGTCGATCTCGACCTCGTCGCCGTCGGTCAGGTTGGCGTCGGTGTTGAGCAGGGCCAGCGCGATGCCCTGCTTGCGGGTCGGGGAGAAGGTGCCGCTGGTTACGGTGCCGACCTGGACGTCGCCCACGTGCAGGGTCATGCCGGGACGAGGGATCGCCCGGTCGACGGCAACCAGGCCGCGCAGCGTACGGCGGGGGCCGGCGGCCTTCTCGGCGAGCAGCGCGTCGCGGCCCCAGAAGGCCGGCTTGTCCCAACCGACCGCCCAGCCGGAGCGGGCCTGCACCGGGCTGATGTCCAGGGAGAGGTCCTGCCCGTGCAGCGGGTAGCCCATCTCGGTACGCAGCGTGTCCCGGGCGGCCAGCCCGCAGGCGCGCAACCCGAACGTCGCGCCGGCGGCGAAGAGCGCGTCCCAGACGGCGACCGCGTCCTCCGCCGGCACCACCAGCTCGTAGCCCAACTCGCCGGTGTAGCCGGTGCGGCAGACGGTCAGCTCCACCCCGGCCAGGCTCGCGGCGGAGAAGCTCATGTAGCCGTGCTCGGTGGGCAGGTCGAGGGCGGCCAGCAACTCGGCCGAGCGGGGGCCCTGCACGGCCAGCACCGCGTACGCCTCGTGCTCGTCGGTGACGGTCACCTGCGCGGGCGCGGCGGCGCGCAACCGGCGCACCACCTCGGCGGTGTTCGCCGCGTTCGGGATGAGGAAGACGTGGTCGTCGGCGTAGAGATAGGCGATGATGTCGTCCACCACGCCGCCGGTGGCGTCGTCGCAGCAGAGCGTGTACTGCGCCCGGCCGGGCCCGATCCGGCCCAGGTCGTTGCTGAGGCAGGAGTTGACGAAGTCGGCCGCGCCGGGGCCGCTCACCCGGGCCTTGCCCAGGTGCGACACGTCGAAGACCCCGACCGCCGTACGCACCGCGGTGTGCTCCTTGAGCACCCCGCCGCCGGCGTACTCCAGCGGCATCTCCCAGCCCCCGAAGGGGGCGAACTTGGCTCCGGCGGCGGTGTGCCGCTCGTGCAGCGGGGAACGGCGCAGCCGGGTCGCGGCGGCGTCGGAGGTCACGTCGGTCATGGGTGGCAACTTACCGGGGGCAACGTCGCTGGTTAGCATCGGCGGGAGCCCGCTGGCGCTGTCGGCGGGACAGCCATGACGTCCGGCAGGTAGGTTCCGCCGGAGACCTTCACCGCTGGTACGCGACGCCGCGACCGGCCCGGCCCGCCCGGAGTAGCTTCAGTGACTTCACCCCGCACCACCAACCTGAGCCTGGTCGACACCGACCCGGCCGAGCTCGCCGTCGACGCGATCGTGATCGGCGTGCACAGCCAGACCGGGGAGCAGGTCGCCACCAGCGGCCTCGCCGGCACCCTGTTGCTCGCCAGCGGCGCGGAGAGCATCGCGGCCGCGTTCGACGGCAAGCTGACCGAGACCCTCGCGCTGCTCGGCGCGACCGGTGGGCCGGGTGAGGTCATCAAGCTGGCCACCCTGAGCACCGTGACCGCTCCGCTGGTCACGGCGGTCGGGCTCGGCCCGGAGCCGTCGGGCGCCGCCCCGGCGCCGGAGACGCTGCGTCGGGCCGCCGGTGCCGCGATCCGGGCCCTGGCGGGCGCACCCAGGGTCGCGCTGGCGCTGCCGCTGCCGGACGACGCGGACGCCTCGGCCGAGCTGCGCGCGGTCGCCGAGGGCGCGCTGCTGGGTGGGTACCGGTTCGCCGGCTACAAGACCCGGCCCCAGCCGACCCGGCGGGAGCCGGTGGCCGAGGTGCTCATCGCGGTGCCGGACGCCGACGACGCGGGCGCCCAGGCGGAGGTCGCCCGGGCGCAGGCGGTGGCGCGCGCGGTCCGGCTCAGCCGGGACTGGGTGAACACCGCGCCGAACGAGCTGCGTCCGCCGTCGTTCGCCGACGCGGTCGCCAGCGCGGCCCGCGAGGCGGGCCTCGGGGTCGAGGTGCTGGACGAGGCGGCGCTGGCGGCCGGCGGGTACGGCGGCATCGTCGCGGTCGGGCAGGGCTCGGAGGCCCCGCCGCGGCTGGTGAAGCTGACCTACACCCCGCAGGGCGGCGGCAACGGCAAGCGGGTCGCGCTGGTCGGCAAGGGCATCACCTTCGACACCGGCGGCATCTCGATCAAGCCGGCGCAGGGCATGTGGGAGATGAAGTCCGACATGGCGGGCGCCGCCGCGGTGGGCGCGGCCATGCTGGCCATCGCCGCGCTGAAGCCGACGGTGGCGGTCAGTGCCTACCTGCCGATGGCGGAGAACATGCCGTCGGGCACCAGCTACCGGCCGGGTGACGTGATCACCATGTTCAACGGCAAGCGGGTCGAGGTGCTCAACACCGACGCCGAGGGCCGGATGATCCTGGGCGACGCCATCGCCCGGGCCTGCGCGGACGGCACCGACTACCTGTTCGAGACCTCCACCCTGACCGGCGGCCAGGTCATCGCGCTGGGCAAGCGGGTGGCCGGTGTGATGGGCACCCCGGAGCTGTGCGACCGGGTGAAGGTGGTCGGCGACGCCGTCGGCGAGCCGGCCTGGCCGATGCCGCTGCCCGACGACGTCCGTAAGGGCATGGAGTCGGATGTGGCGGACATCTCGCAGGTCAACGCCGGAATGGACCGGGCCGGTCACATGCTGCAGGGCGGCGTGTTCCTGCGCGAGTTCGTGACCGACGACGTGGCGTGGGCGCACATCGACATCGCCGGGCCGGGCTACCACTCGGGCGAGCCGACCGGCTACTGGACCAAGGGCGGCACCGGCGTTCCGGTCCGCACGCTGGTGCAGCTCGTCGAGGACGTCGCCGCCAACGGCTGACGGATGTGCGAAAGGGGCCTCCTGCTCAGGGGGCCCCTTTCGCGTGTCTCAGTATCGCTCGGGGCGACGTTTGCGGCGCTCGTTGAAGTCACGCATCCGCTGCGGGTAGCCCATCAGCCGGACGTCGTACACCGGGATGCCCATCCGGTGCGCGAAGCGCCGGGCCCCGTCCGGGCCGTCGATGCGCCGGCGGGTCCACTCCCCGTCGTCGGCGATCAGGATTACCGTGGTCTCGGTCACGGTCGTCCGAGGCTCGATGTACGCCTCGACGCCGCGCCGACTCCGGATGAAGTTTTCCAAATGGTCCAGATCGCCGCGACTGGCCGCACGGTCATGGCTCGGCACAGCCGCCTGTTTGCGGCGCCGGAACAACCCCACCGGATCTCTCCCCCACCGTGCGTCATCGACAACGGTGCCAAGGGTACGTGTCGATGACGTGTCGTTGGGCACCTCAGTACGCACCCTGTGCTCAGTGGTGACAAGATGACCGAGGTGGGGTGTGTCCGTGTTACATCCCCGTGACCCCCGATGCAGCGACGCGACCTGGGAGTTGGACGTGAGCGAGCCGAACGAAGCGACCTTCGACATTGTCATTCTCGGAGGTGGCAGCGGCGGCTACGCGACCGCGCTGCGCGCCGTCCAGCTGGGCCTGAAGGTCGCGCTGGTCGAGAAGGGCAAGCTCGGGGGCACCTGCCTGCACAACGGCTGCATCCCGACGAAGGCGCTGCTGCACGCGGCCGAGATCGCCGACCAGGCCCGCGAGTCGGAGCAGTTCGGCGTCAAGGCCGAGCTGATCGGCATCGACATGGCCGGGGTCAACGCGTACAAGGACGGTGTCATCTCCCGCCTGTACAAGGGCCTGCAGGGCCTGGTGAGCGGTTCGAAGAACATCACCTTCGTGGCCGGCGCCGGCAAGCTGGTCGGCAAGAACGTGGTCGAGGTGGACGGCAAGCGCTACACCGGCCGCAACATCGTCCTGGCCTCCGGCTCGTACGCGAAGAGCCTGCCGGGCCTGGAGGTCGACGGCGAGCGGATCATCACCAGCGACCACGCCCTCACCATGGACCGGGTGCCGTCGTCGGTGATCGTGCTCGGTGGTGGCGTGATCGGCGTCGAGTTCGCCAGCGTGTGGAAGTCCTTCGGCGTGGACGTGACGATCGTCGAGGCGCTGCCCCGACTGGTCGCCGCCGAGGACGAGGAGTCGTCGAAGGCGCTGGAGCGGGCGTTCCGCAAGCGGAAGATCAACTTTAAGGTCGGCAAGCCGTTCGAGAAGGTCGAGAAGACCGAGAGCGGCGTCAAGCTGACCATCCAGGGCGGCGAGACCGTCGAGGCGGAGCTGCTGCTGGTCGCCGTCGGTCGCGGCCCGAACACCGCCAACCTCGGGTACGAGGAGCAGGGCGTCAAGATGGACCGCGGCTACGTGCTGACCGACGAGCGGCTGCGCACCAGCGTGCCGAACGTCTACGCGGTCGGCGACATCGTCCCGGGCCTCCAGCTCGCGCACCGGGGCTTCCAGCAGGGCATCTTCGTGGCCGAGGAGATCGCCGGGCAGACCCCGGCCGTGATCGACGAGGTCGGCATCCCGCGCGTCACCTACTGCGACCCGGAGCTGGCGTCGGTGGGTCTGACCGAGGCCAAGGCCAAGGAGCAGTACGGCGCCGACAAGATCAAGACGTACAACTACAACCTGGGTGGCAACGGCAAGAGCCAGATCCTCAAGACCACCGGCTTCGTGAAGCTGGTCCGGGTCGACGACGGCCCGGTGGTCGGCGTACACATGATCGGCGCCCGGGTGGGCGAGCTGATCGGTGAGGCGCAGCTCATCTACAACTGGGAGGCGTACCCGGCCGAGGTCGCCCAGCTCGTGCACGCCCACCCGACCCAGAACGAGGCCCTGGGCGAGGCGCACCTGGCCCTCGCCGGCAAGCCGCTGCACGCGCACGCCTGATCATCCAAACCGCGGCGTCCGGCGACGGGCGAAGATCCCACCAGGGGAATGAAGGAGTCTCAGAAAATGCCGGTATCGGTCACCATGCCCCGGCTCGGCGAGAGCGTCACCGAGGGCACCGTCACTCGCTGGCTCAAGCAGGAGGGCGACACGGTCGAGGTTGACGAGCCCCTGCTCGAGGTCTCGACCGACAAGGTCGACACCGAGATCCCGTCGCCCGCTGCGGGCGTGCTGAGCCGGATCGTGGTCGGCGAGGACGAGACCGCCGAGGTCGGCAGCGAGCTGGCCGTCATCGCCGGTGAGGGCGAGTCGACCGGCGGTGGCGAGGCCGCCCCGCAGGAGCAAGCCCCGGCCGAGTCGGTCGAGCCGGCCGCCGAGCCGACGGCCGCCGCCGAGGGCACCGCCGACGAGGTGGCCCAGGACGAGGCTCCGGCCGAGACGCCGGCTCCGGCCGCCGCCTCGTCGGGCGAGGGCACCGCGGTGAAGATGCCCGCCCTGGGCGAGAGCGTCACCGAGGGTACGGTCACCCGCTGGCTGAAGCAGGTCGGCGAGACCATCGAGGTCGACGAGCCGCTGCTGGAGGTCTCCACCGACAAGGTGGACACCGAGATCCCGTCGCCGGTCGCCGGCACGGTGCTGGAGATCAAGGTCGCGGAGGACGAGACCGCCGCGGTCGGCGCCGACCTGGCGATCATCGGCGCCGCCGGCGGTGCCCCCGCCCCGGCGCAGCCCGAGCCGAAGCCCGAGCCGAAGGCGGAGGCCAAGCCGGCGCCGAAGCCGGAGCCGAAGGTCGAGGAGCCGACCCCCGGCATGTCGTACAACGAGCCCGCCGCGGAGACCGAGAGCTCGGCGCAGCCGGCGAAGACCGAGCAGGCCGCGCAGCCGGCCGCGTCGACCTCGACGCCGCCGCGCCCGTCCGCCCCGGCGCCGGGTGCCGGCGAGGAGGCCGCCGGGTACGTGACCCCGCTGGTGCGCAAGCTGGCCAGTGAGCACGGCGTCGACCTGGCCGCGCTCAACGGCACCGGCGTGGGTGGCCGGATCCGCAAGCAGGACGTGCTGGAGGCCGCCGAGAAGGCGAAGGCCGCCAAGGCCGCTCCGGCTCCAGCGGCCGCTCCCGCCGCCGCCGCCGCGCCCCCGGCCAAGCCGGCCGCGAAGCCGCAGCCGAGCGCCAAGCGGGGCACCACGGAGAAGCTGCCGCGGATCCGGGCGACGATCGCCAAGCGGATGCAGCAGTCGCTGCACGAGACGGCGCAGCTGACCACGGTCGTCGAGGTCGACGTCACCAAGGTCGCCAAGCTGCGGGTCCAGGCGAAGGAATCGTTCCAGGCCAAGCACGGCGTGAAGTTGTCCTTCCTGCCGTTCTTCGCCCTCGCCGCCATCGAGGCGCTGCAGACCCACCCGATCATCCAGGCCAGCATGGACCTGGACGGCGGCACGATCACCTACCCGGCCGCCGAGCACCTCGGCATCGCCGTGGACACCGAGCGCGGGCTGCTCGTGCCGGTCATCCACAACGCCGGTGACCTCAACATGGGCGGCATCGCCAAGCGGATCGCCGACCTGGCCGAACGCACCCGGGCCAACAAGATCACCCCGGACGAGATGGCCGGGGCGACCTTCACGCTGACCAACACGGGCAGCCGGGGCGCGCTCTTCGACACCCCGATCGTGCCGTCGCCGCAGTCGGCGATGCTCGGCACGGGTGCCGTGGTCAAGCGTCCGGTCGTGGTCAACGACCCGGAGCTGGGCGAGGTCATCGCGGTCCGGTCGATGGTCTACCTGGCCATGTCCTACGACCACCGGCTGATCGACGGCGCCGACGCGGCCCGCTTCCTGACCGCGGTCAAGGAGCGGCTGGAGGCCGGCAACTTCGATTCGGAGCTGGGCCTGGCCTGATCCACCCGCAACGCCGAAGGGCGCCCCGGTCGTCGACCGGGGCGCCCTTCCGTTTGCGGTCCTCAGCCCTTCAGCAGGACGGTCGAGACCTGCCAGAGCCGCTCGGCGGCCTCCGGGTCCAGCGCGTAGTCGGCGACGCCTGTCCGCCCGCCGGGCTGGGCGGGGGCGGCCTGCTGACAGTCTTCGAAGTAGCGCCCGCCCACCCCGTCGAGCAGCGGCGAGGCGGCGACCAGCACGGAGGTGGCGGCACCCTGTTCGACGGTCTTCCAGGCTGCCGCGTTGCCCGCGCGCAACCGGTTCAGCTCCTCCTCGCTGACGTAGCGCTGAAGGTTGGTCCGGATCGCGCCGGGCATCAGCGAGTTGGTGAGGATGCCGTCGTCGGCCCAGCGCCGGGTGGCCTCCACGGCGAACAGCACGTTGGCCGTTTTGGACTGCCCGTACGCCTGCCACGGCTCGTACTCGCGCTTGTCGTACTGGATGTCCTCGAAGACCACTGGTGAGCGCAGGTGGGCGGCGGAGCTGACCGAGACGATCCTGGCCCCGTCGCCGGCCGCGAGTGCCGGGCGCAGCCCGGTGGCGAGCGCGAAGTGCCCCAGGTGGTTGGTGGCGAACTGCATCTCCCAGCCCTGCGGGGTGCGGGACAGGGGTGCGGCCATGATGCCGGCGTTGTTGACCAGCATGTGCAGCGGACCGTCCCAGTTGGCCACGAAGTCGGCGATCGAACCCTGGTCGGCGAGGTCGAGCGGGGCGACCAGGACGCGGTCGTTGCCGGTGGTGCCGGTGATGTCGTTCGCGGCCTGCTGCCCGGCGTCGGGGTTGCGGACGGCCAGGGTGACCTCCGCGCCGGCGCTGGCCAGGGCGCGGGCGGTCTCCACGCCGATCCCGGAGGAACCGCCGGTGACGACCGCCCGCCGCCCGACGAGGTCCACGCCCCGAATCACCTCCATGGCCGTGGAGTTATGGGCGAACGAAGTGGTGATCGGGTTGTTGGTCGTCATTGTCCATCCTTGTCCGGGGTGGGGCGGACCGACCGGCCCGCTGCGGGAGGCCGTGGTCCCGGTGTTTCCCGACCCGGGCCGGAGGTAACGCCGGACTCCGCCGCCATCGCCGTTCGTGCCTCCGACCAGCCCGGACGCTGCCAGAGTGGGTTCGTGGGCGGCTACCGGCGGGGCGGACAGCTGGGACCGGCCGTCCCGATCGCCCCCGGTGCCCGGGTGGACAAGTTCGAGGTCTTCTTCGATCTGGTCTTCGTCTTCTCGTTCTTCATCATCACCCGGGCGACCGCCGCCAACATCTCCGGCCGGCAGCTGCTGCACGCCGGTCTGGTGCTCGCGGTGCTCTGGTGGATCTGGGTGGTGCACAGCCTGGTCGCCACCCGGGTCCGGCTCGGCGAGGGCTACGTCCCGGTGCTCATGGTGATCGCGATGGTCGCCCTGTTCGCGTTCGCGTTGGCGCTGCCACAGGCGTTCAACGACCCGAAGGGGAGCGCCGCCGGCCCGATGCTGGTGGCCATCAGCTACGTCGTGGTCCGGGCCGTCCACATGATCCTCTATCAGCATGTGGTGAAGGACAGCCCGCAGGAACGGCGGCAACTGCGGCGCTTCGCCCCGGAGCTGGCGGTGAGCATCGTGCTGCTGCTGGCCGCCGCGCTGATCCCGCCGCAGATCGCCGACCCCGACCAGGCTGCCATGGTCCGCGACGGGCTGTGGATCACCGTGGTGGTGGTGCAGTACGCCACCGGCTTCATCGTCGGCACCTGGGGCTGGGGGGTGACCAGCGCCGAGCATTGGACGGAGCGCTACGACCTCATCCTGATCATCGCGCTGGGTGAGTCGATCATCTCGACGGGGGTGGGCGGCAACCTGCTCGGCAAACCGGTCACCTGGCCGGCGGTGGCCGCCGCCGCGCTCGGCATCGTGGTCACCGCCGCCCTCTGGTGGGCGCACTTCGACTTCATCGGGCCGGCCGCCCGGATCGCCCTGCACGCGGCCGAGGGCGCTCCCCGGGTGGCGATGGCCCGCGACGCGTACGCGTATCTCTACCTGCCGATGATCGCCGGGGTGATCCTCTTCTCGATCGGCAACGAGGAGGTCCTGCACAAGATCACCGACCCGGCCGGCGGGATCGCCGAGAAGGTCGAGGGACCGGCGGTGCCGATGCTCTTCGGCGGGTTGATCTGCTACTTCGCCGTCAACATGCTCTTCCAGTTACGCACCCTGCACACCCTCACGTGGACCCGCGTCGGCGTCATCGTGGTGCTCACGGCGGCCCTCCCGATTGGCCAGCACCTGCCAGCGCTGGGCGCGCTCACCCTCGCGACCGTGATCTGCGTGGCGCTGGTGGCCGTGGAGGTGATGGTGCTGGCGCAGTCCCGGCACGCCCTGCGTGCCGCCGTCTTCGAGGAGCGGACCACCCACGAGGCCCACGAGGCCGGCTGGCGGGCGCGCTGGCATGACCTCCGGGAGCCCGACGAGCCGACCACGCCGTGACTGCGGCCTTCCCGGGTTTGATGGCGTGACCGGCCGACCCTAGACTTCGGCGCAGCGTCGCAGTGCACCCGGCCCGAAGGCCGCCGTGGGCATGGAGTCGCGGGGACAGCATGGGACGCACGTGCACCCAACCGGTTCACCGGCCGGCCGGCTCGCCGCCGTCGGCAATCAGATGATCGAGATCCACCTCTGGCTCAGCGCGGAACTGGCCCGGCTACAGGTAAGCCTCGGCACCCCGTCCCGGGACCTGCGGGCGCACTGCCTGACCTTCTGTGCCGCGCTCGGCCGACACCACACCGGTGAGGACGCGGGGGCGTTCCGGCTGCTGGCCGAGGAGGTCCCGGAGCTGCGCCCGGTCATCGCCAACCTGATCACCGATCACGCGGTGGTGGCGGGGATCCTGGAACGGGTCGAGGCGCTGCTCGGCGGCGATGTGGCGGTGCCGGTCGATCAGGTGCGCGTCGAGCTGGGCGGGTTGGCCGCCCTGCTGGAGTCGCACTTCCGCTACGAGGAGAAGCGGCTGGTCACCGCACTGAACGCGCTCACCGGTCGAACCGGGACGACCGAGGAACTGCTCGGCCTGACCGCGCCCGGCCCCCTCTAGGTGTCGTGTCCGGCCTCCGACCCGGTGGCGGCAGTGGGCGGTCGCTCGTAGAAGCGGATCTTCTCCCGGAGGTGGTCGTACTGGCGCTGGAGCAGGCGCATCTGCTCCTCGACCTGCGCCGCGTGGTGGCGCAGCAGCTCGTGCCGCTCGTCGGCGGTGTGCTCACCGTCGCGGGCCAGTTGCGCGTAGCGGCGCATCTGCGCGATCGGCATCCCGGTGTCGCGCAGGCAGCGGAACAGCACCAGCCAGCCGAGGTCGTCGTCGGTGAAGACCCGCTGCCCGCCCGCCGTCCGCTCCACGTCCGCGAGGAGGCCGATCTTCTCGTAGTACCGCAGTGTGTCCAGGCTGAAGCCGCTGCGGCGGGCGGCCTCCGAGGGGGCGTAACCGCTCATGTCGCGAGATGGTAGTGCTTGACCTGGAGCGCGCTCCAGGTTGGAGGCTGGTGACCATGACGACGACACGGACGCTGGGACGCAGCGGCATCACGGTGAGCGCGATCGGAATGGGGTGCTGGGCCATCGGCGGCCCGCTCTGGGGTGACGACGGGCAGCCGTTCGGCTGGGGCGAGGTGGACGACGACGAGTCGATCCGCACCATCCACCGGGCGCTCGATCTCGGGGTGACCCTGTTCGACACCGCCAGCAACTACGGGGCCGGGCACAGCGAGCGGATCCTCGGTCAAGCCCTGGCCGGGCGGCGGGACAGCGTGGTGATCGCCACCAAGTTCGGCAACGTCAGCGAGGAGGCCACCCGGCGGGCGATCGGCACCGACGCCAGCCCGGCCTTCGCGGTGCGCAGCCTGGAGGACTCGCTCCGCCGGCTCGGCACCGACTACGTCGACCTCTACCAACTGCACATCAACGCACTGCCGGTGCCCGCCGCGCTCGACCTGGTCGACACCCTGGAGACCCTGGTCGACCAGGGCAAGATCCGGTCGTACGGGTGGAGCACCGACGACCCGGCCTCGGCGGAGGCGTTCGCGGCTGCCGGCCCGCACTGCGCCGCCATCCAGCACGACGAGTCGGTGTTGCGCGACAACGCGGCGGTGCTGGCGGTCTGCGACAAACACGACCTGGCCAGCCTCGACCGGGGGCCGTTGGCGATGGGGCTGCTCACCGGGTCGACCCGGGCGGTCGGGGCGGACGATGTGCGCGGACGGGCGCCGGAGTGGCTGGAGTGGTTCACCGACGGCCGGCCGACGCCGCGCTGGGCGGCCCGGGTCGACCAGGTCCGCGCGGCGCTCACCGCCGACGGGCGCACCCTGGCCCAGGGCGCGCTCGGCTGGCTGCTGGCCCGCAGCCCGCGTACCGTGCCGATCCCCGGCCTGCGCACGGTGGCCCAGGCCGAGGAGAACCTGGCGACCCTGGAGCAAGGCCCGCTGAGTGCCGAGTCGTACGCCGAGGTGGAGCGAGTGCTCGCCGACCTGCGCCCGGCCCACGCGGCCTGACCGCCGGGCCGGTCCGCGCCCCGGACGCCGTCAGTGGAAGTCGGCCGCGTGCTCGGCGGCCCACTGCCGAAACGTGCGCCCGGGGCGTCCGGTCACCTGCTCGACGTCCGGGGCGACCCAACCGCTGCCGTCGGGATAGCGCCCCATCTCCAGGAACCACTCGATCACCTCGGTCGGGTAGTGACCCTTCCAGTACTCGCGGGCCTGCTCCGGGGTCAGTTCGTCGAAACGCACCGGACGGCCGATCGCCTCGCCGATCATCCGGACCGCGTCCCGGCGGCGGACCGGCTCCGGCCCGGTCGGCTGGTACACCCGGCCGGCGTGGCCGTCCTCGGTCAGCGCGGCGACGATGACCGCGGCGATGTCCGCCTCGTGGACCAGCGCGCTGTTCCAGTCCCCGAACGGCGCCCGCACCACCCCCTCGGTGCGGATGCCGGCCGCCCACTCGCGGGTGTTCGCCATGAACTCGCCCGGGAAGACGTGCGTCCATTCCAGGCCCGAGTTCTCGACCGCCCGGTGCAGCGGCCGGTGGGGCGCCTCGATCGGGTCGTCGTCCGCTCGGCTCGGATCGTTGTGGCCGAGGTGGGTGACTCGGCGGACGCCGGCCTGACGGGCCAGTTCCAGGATCTCCGCACCGGTGGTCAGCGGTCCGTACCCGTCCATCGCGACCAGGTGCATCCGCGTCACGCCGCGCAGCGCCGCGACCAGTGTGTGGGGCCTGGCGAAGTCGCCCGCCACCACCTCCACCCGGCCGGGCAGCGCGGTGGCCGCCGACGATGCGGGATCGCGGGTCAGTGCGCGTACGTCGTGGCCGGCGCTGACCAGTTGCCGGACCACGCTGCCTCCGACCGTCCCGGTCGCTCCGGTCACCAGGATCGGCATGGTTCCTCCTCAGGGATCGCCCGACGGCGGGCACGGCGAGCCGACCCCGCCAAACGGGAGCGCTGTCGGATGCCTCAGGGTCAGCCAGATCGATGCCGGAAGCAATCGCGAACACCGCATTCACGTTCGCTCTGACCTGCAGAAACGCGCTGACCGTCGCCAGCGTGCGGCAGCCATTTTCGGCCCTGGGACCATTCGTTGACCTGCGCTTTCGCGCCGCACAAGGGTTCCGCGCAGGTTCGTTCGCCGAAACGCCCCCACCTCCAGCAGCCCGACGCATCTCCCGGTGGCGTTCTGGACGAAGATGGGGGTATGCGGATCCTTCTGGCCGGCGCGTCCGGCTTCCTTGGCACCTCGCTGGCCGACCTGCTCGTCCACGATGGGCACGAGGTCACCCGGTTGGTCCGTCGAGCGCCGGGCGGGCCGCAGGAGCGGCGGTGGGATCCGGCCGCCGGGCAGCTCGACCCGACCGTGGTCGCCGAGGCCGACGCCGTGGTCAACCTGGCCGGCGCGGGCGTCGGCGACAAACGCTGGAACGACGACTACCGGCGGTTGATCCGCACCAGCCGGGTGGACACCACCACCACGCTGGCGACCACCATCGCCGGGCTCCCCGCCGCGGACCGCCCCCGGGTGCTGCTCAACTCATCAGCCGTCGGCTGGTACGGCAACACGGGCGACCGGGCGGTCGAGGAGGACGCGCCGGCCGGCGAGGGCTTCCTGGCCGACGTCTGCCGGGTGTGGGAGGCCGCGACCCGGCCGGCCGAGGACGCCGGGGTACGCGTGGTCCGGCTGCGTACCGGTCTGCCGCTGCACCGCGAGGGCGGGCTGCTCAAGCCGCAACTGCTGCCGTTCAAGCTGGGCATCGCCGGCCGGCTGGGCAGCGGCCGGCAGTGGCTGCCGTGGATCTCGATGGCCGACTGGCTGGACGCGACCCGCTTCCTGCTCGACCACGAGGACATCGCCGGACCGGTCAACGTGGTGGGCCCGAACCCGGTGACGAATGCCGAGTTCACCCGCGAGCTGGCCCGGCAACTGCACCGGCCGGCGGTTATCCCGATCCCCGCGCTGGCGCTCAAGGTGGTCCTCGGCGGCTTCGCCCACGAGGCCCTCACCAGCACCCGCGTCCTGCCCGGAGTCCTGACCCGAGCCGCCTACCGCTACCAGCACCAAACCCTCCCCCAAGCCCTCCAAGCAGCCCTAACCCCCTAACCCCACCCCACCCCGCGTTGATCATGAAGTTATTGCCACGACACGCCGAGGCGAGTGGCAACAACTTCATGATCAACAGAGGTCGGCGGGACCTCGCCCTGCCCGTTCCCGGGGTTCGGCCCTCGGCAGAATCGGGGCCCACCGGGTGGCCGGTGGGCCGGCATGGGCCGATGCTGGGCCGATGGCGACCTTTTCCCTCCAGGCCACCCCGACCGACGCGGCGAGCTGGGTCGAGCTGGCCCGCCGGGCCGAGGCCACCGGCTTCGACGCCCTGCTCGCCGCCGACCACCCCGGCGACGTGACGTCACCGTTCGTGGCGCTGGCCGCCGCCGCCCCGGTCACCTCGACGATCGGGCTCGGTTCGTACGTGTCGAACCTCGGCGTACGGGAACCGATGCTGCTCGCGGCCGACGTGGCCACCCTCGACCTGATCTCCGGTGGACGGGCCCGGCTCGGCGTCGGCGCCGGTCACACCCCGGCGGAGTGGCACGCGGTGGGCCGGGAACGCCCCGACGTGGCCGGCCGGGTCCGCCGTTGCCTGGCCGTCGCCGAGGCGGTCCGCGCCCTGCTCGACGGCGCCTCGGTCACCGTCGACTCGGCCGAGTTGACGATGCGCGAGGCGGTGCTGCGCGAACCCCGGCCGGTGCAGGACCGGATTCCGCTGACGATGGGTACGGCGAACTCGACGCTGCTGCGCTGGGCCGGCGCGCACGCCGACGTGGTCGGGCTGACCGGGTTCGGACGCACCCTCGCCGACGGCCACCAGCATGAGGCGCGCTGGCGGGCCGACCAGATCGAGGCGCAGCTGGCCTGCGTGGCCGCCGGCGCGGCCGGCCGGGCCGACCCGCCGGCGCTGGAGGCGTTGGTGCAGACGGTGGTGGTCACCGACGACGCGGAGGCTGCCGCCGCGGAGCAGGCCCGGCGCAACGGCATGACCGCCGCCGAACTGCTGGCCACCCCGTTCGTGCTGATCGGCACGGTGGACGAGATCGTCACGGCGGTCACCGAGCACGAACGACGCTGGGGGGTGACCCGATTCGTGGTCCGCCACGACGCGCTGGATCCGCTCGCCCCGGTCCTGGCCCAGCTGCCCTGAGCCCACGCCGACAGCCTTGTTGATCAAGAGGTTTGCGTCAGATTCCGGCTGCCGGATGACGCAAACCTCTTGATCAACAAGGGGCGGGTGGTGGGGGTCAGCAGCCGATCACCCAGTGGTTGGGGGCGGTCTGCTTGAGGGCGCTGGTGTAGAAGGTGTTGTAGAGACCCATGCGCTGGTTGGAGCCGTTGGCGTAGGCGTAGCCGCCGGACTGGTACGCCCGGCCGGCCGCCACGTGCGCGTAGTTGCTGGCCGTCACGCAGGTCGGCGGGGTGGTCGGGGTCGGCGTGGGAGTGGCCGTCGGGGTCGGGGTCGGGTTGGTCCCGCCGCCGTTCAGACCGAAGAAGAGCGCGTCACGGTACGTCGAGCAGATGGTGTCCAGGAAGTACGCGCCCGCGGTGCCGCACTGCTCGGCCGCCGAGCCCGGGTCGACCGGGGTGCCGTGGCCCATCCCGGAGATCCGGTAGAGCCGTACGTCGTCGTTGCCGTACACCTCGAGGCTGGTGTTGCCGGGCAACGACGAGGTGCTGGTCGGGGTCTGCGACACGCCCCGCACGTTGGTCCACTGGTCACGGGACTCGGTGCCGTTGAGCGGGGTGACCGTGGTGTCCGAGGTGCCGTGCCAGATGGCCACCCGGGGGCGCGGGCCGGTGTAGCCGGAGTACGCGCCACGAACCAGGTCGCCCCAGGCGGCCGGGGTCTTGTCCGCACCCGGGTTCATGCAGCTGAACGCGTTGACCATGCTGGTGGCGCAGCGGTACGGGATGCCCGCGATGATCGATCCGGCGGCGAAGACGTCCGGGTAGGTGGCCAGCATGACCGCGCTCATCGCCCCGCCCGCGGAGAGGCCGCTGACGTAGACCCGGGAGCCGTTCACCGCGAAGTTCGCCTTGGCGTGGTCGACCATCTGCTTGATCGACAGCGCCTCACCCTGGCCCCGGGTGGTGTCCCCCGCCTCGAAGAAGTTGAAGCAGGAGTTGGCGTTGTTGCCGGCGGGCTGCTGGGCGACGATCAGGGCGAACTTCCACTGGTCGGCGTACTTCTGCCAGCCGGAGTTGGCGAAGTAGCCGGAGGCGTTCTGCGTGCACCCGTGCAGCAGGACGACGGCCGGGGAGTTGGCCGGCAGACCGTCCGGCCGGTAGGCGTACATGGCGAGGTTGCCGGGGTTGGAGCCGAACCCGGTGACCTGGGTGAGAGTGGCGGCCTGGGCGGGTGCGGCGATGGCGACCGCGCCCGCGACGGCGAGGGCGAGCCCGGCGAGCCCGCCGATCAGACGGGTGATGGTGGACGAGGAGCGGCGCACGGCGGCCTCCTGGAGGGGCGGACTATGAACTGGGTCACAGTCGAATTGCCGTGACGTTACGACGATGTGTCGCCGCGATGACATGGGGCACACTCACACATTCACGACGGACGCTGTGTACGCCGGATCGTCGACGCGGCGGACCGAATCCGTCCCCAACGGTCCCCTCCTTGCAGGTCTGACCGGCCCGTCCAGGTCCGGTTGGTAACGTCCGCTGCGTGCCGTCCTCCCCGTCGCTGGCCACCGGGCCCGCACCCACGTCACCGCCGCGCGCCGTCCGAGACCGCCGGGCCGATCTGATCGTCGTGCTGGTGGCGCTCGCGCTCGCCGTATGGGTGACCAGCGGGCTGTGGCGGAACCCGAACGCCCGCACCATCACCGCCAATTCCAGCGACCAGGCGCTGTTCGAGTGGCTGCTGGCCTTCGGCGGGCACGCGGTCACCCACGGGGACAACCCGCTCTTCACCTATCTGATCAACGTCCCGGACGGCGTGAACCTCGCGGTCAACACCTCGATCACGGTGTACGCGGTGGTCTTCGCCCCCCTCACGTACCTGATCGGGCCACCGGCGACGTTCCTGGTGATCCTCACCCTGAACCTGCTCGCCACCGCGCTGGTCTGGTACTGGCTGCTCTCCCGACACCTGGTCCGCAGCCGGCTGGCCGCCGCGGTCGGCGCCCTGTTCATCGCCTACTCCCCCGGCATGGTGTCGCACGCCAACGCGCACCTGAACTGGACCGCCGGTTGGCTGGTGCCGCTGCTGATCTGGCGGCTGTTCGCGCTGCGCCGCGCGGGGCACTGGCTGCGCGACGGGGTGATCCTCGGCGTGCTGGTCGCGGTGGCCTTCTCGATCGCCGCCGAAGGGCTCTTCTTCACCGCGCTGGCGCTGGGGGTGTTCGTCGCCATCTGGGCGCTGCACCCGGCCAACCGGGTGGAGGCACGCGCCGCGCTGCCCACGTTCCTGCGCGGGCTCGGGGTGACCGCCGTGGTCGCCGGTGTGCTGCTGTCGTACCCGTTGTGGTTGCACTTCGCCGGGCCCCAACGGTTCCACGGCACCGGCTTCGACCCGGTGATCCACTCCGAGGACATCGCGGCGTTCGCCGCCTTCCCGCGCCGCTCACTGGCTGGCGAGGCCGGGTTGAGCACCTCGCTGGCGCCGAACCCGACCGAGGAGAACTCGTTCTTCGGCATCCCGCTGCTGGTGCTCACCGTGGTCTGCTTCGTCGTGCTCTGGCGGCGGGCCGACCCGCACCGCCGGGCCACCCTCTGGGCGCTGGGCGGCCTCGCGCTGATCTTCACGGTGCTCTCCTTCGGGCCGGTCGCCAAGGTCGACGGCCGACGCATCGACCTCCCCATGCCGTTCGACGTGGTCGGGCAGCTGCCGGTGGTGAACGCCGCGCTACCGGCCCGGCTGGCGCTGGTGGTCGCGCCGGTGGTCGGGCTGTTGCTGGCGTACGCCGTCGACCAGCTGCGCGCCGCACCACCTCGGCACCGCTCCACCGAGCTGGCCTGGCTGCTCGGTTTCGCGGTGGCCCTGGTGCCGCTGCTACCCACCCCGCTGCTGACCGACGAGCGGGAACCGATTCCGCGGTTCATCACCTCCGGCACGTGGCGGGACTACGTCTCACCGGACGGGGTGCTGACCCCGGTGCCGCTGACCGTGGACATCTACCCGGACGGCCAGCGGTGGCAGGCGTACGCGTTGTCGCACCGGCAGGGCGAGTTCGAGATCCCGGGTGGCTTCTTCCTCGGCCCCGGTGGGCCGGACGGGCGGGGCCGGATCGGTCCGGTGCCGCGCACCCTGAGCGCGCTGATGGACCAGGCCGGCCGTACCGGGTTGGTCCCCATCATCACCGACGGGACGATCCGGGAGGTCCAGTCGGACCTGCGGCACTGGCGTATCGAGACGGTGGTGCTCGCCGACCAGGTACACGGCGCGAAGTTCGAGATCGACGAGGAGGCGCTGCGGCGTACCGGCACCGCCCTGTTCGGCGAGCCGCAACGGGTCGACGACGTCTGGCTCTGGCGGATCCCACCGGCCGACCGGTAGGCGACGACGCGACCGGCCGGGGCATCACGACCGGCCGTCATCGCGTCTAATGGGCCGATGAGATTGACCGGCGGGCGACTTCGGGGCACCGCAGTGGCCGGGGTGGCGCTGGGGCTCGTCGCGCTCAGCGCGCCCGCCGCCACTGCCGCGAACAGCACCGTCGCGGGCAGCACGGCTGGCGGGAGCACTGTCGCCGACACCACCGCCGGCGTGGTGCCGAGCCGGGTGCGCGATCCGTGGCTGTGGCAGGCCACCGTGGGGCAACGCCCGGCCGGTCCGGCCGCGTTGGTGTTCTTCACCGACCGCACCCGCTACTTCGAGTCGACCGGGGTGGTGGTCGACCGGGACGGCGCCTACCGGCTCATCCCGATCCGCATCGCCGAGGGGCACGGGCTGCTCTCCCCCGACGGGCGCCATTACCTGCGGCCGCGGTTCGGGGAGTTGCTGGACCTCACCACCGGCCGGCAGCGCCGCACCCTGAAACCCGGGTTGGACCCTTTCGCGTGGTCGCCGGATGGGCGACGCGTGCTCGGCACCCGCAGCAACGACGATCCGGTGATCAGCTACGGGCCGGACAACCAGCAGCTCAACGACCCGGAAAAACCCGACGACCTGCTCGTCGTCGACCCGTACCAGGGCACCGAGCAGGTGGTCGCGGCCGGCACCTTCGCCGCCCACAGCGGGGCGGCCTGGTCGCCCGGTGGCGACCTGGTGGCGGTCACCGGCTCGCCGGACGTGGCGGCCCGGCTCGCCGCGCGCCAGCGACTGGTGGTCGTCGACCCCGCTGGCGGCGGCCCTCGTTGGCAGGTCGACCTGGGCGACCGGCGCATGCTGGCCGGCCCGGCCGCCTGGCATCCCGACGGCCGGCGGCTCGCGCTGCTCGCCTTCGACGGGTGCGCCGGGCCCCGGTGCACGTCCGAGCAGACGGCGGCGCGCAGCTGGCGAATCGAGTTCCTGGACACGGCCACCGGCCACCCCGTCGGCCAGGCCCTGCCGGCCGGCACCTCGGCCAGCGGGATCATCGGCTGGCGCGGAGACGACCCGGTCCTGCGGTATGCCACCGACACGGAGCAGCACACGGACCGGCAAGCCTTTCTCGCCGCGCTGTCGCCCGACGGCGGTCGCGAGGTGCTGGTGACCGCGCCGGTCGGGTCGACCAACCTGATGGTGCCGGGTGACCTGCTGAACCGGGCCGCGTTCGGCGGGCCGGCGCACCGGCCGTCACCGTTCGCCGCCCCGCCCTGGGTCTACCTGACGCTGGCCGTGCCGACGCTGCTCGCAATCGCCCTCGTCATTCGCCGGATCCGCCGCCGCCGCGCTGTGACGGGCCCGGCTCCGGCGTGACAACGAGCCGCCGAGCGGTGCCGCTGCCGGCACGACGAGGTCCTCGTGAGGCGGCTCACCAGGGAAGATCGCCGGTAGCGGGACTAGGCTGGATGCCGTGACAACGACGACCCCCGGCCTGACGGCCGTCCGCGCCGGCCTGCTCGACTACCAGGCCGCCTGGGACGAGCAGCGGCGCCTGCACGAGTCGGTGGTGGCTGGCGAGCGCGGCGACACCGTGCTGCTGCTGGAGCACCCGAGCGTCTACACCGCGGGCAAGCGCACCGAGCCGTGGGACCGGCCCATGGACGGCACTCCGGTCGTCGACGTGGACCGTGGCGGCAAGATCACCTGGCACGGGCCGGGGCAGCTGGTCGGTTACCCGATCCTGCGGCTGCCCGACCCGGTGGACGTGGTCGCCTACGTGCGCCGGACCGAAGAGCTGCTCATCGACGTGTGCGCCGAGTTCGGGCTGACCGCCGGCCGGGTCGAGGGGCGCAGCGGGGTCTGGGTGCCCGAGGACGATCGGGGGCCGGCCCGCAAGGTGGCGGCCATCGGCATCAGGGTGGCGCGGGGCGTCACCCTGCACGGCTTCTCGATCAACTGCGACTGCGACCTGACGTACTTCGACCGAATCGTGCCGTGCGGCATCCGGGACGCGGGCGTCACCTCGCTCACCGCCGAGCTGGGGCGCCCGATCAGCGTCGCCGACGTGTTGCCGGTGGTCGAGCGCCGGCTCTCCACCCTCATCGAGGTCTGAGCGGCGGCCCCCGACGGGCGACGTCGGGGGCCGCCGCGCTCACGGCGTCAGCCGGTGCAGGTCACGCGGGAACGCGGTGACCTCCCGGACGTTGGCCGCGCCGACCAGCCGGGCCACGAACCGTTCCAGGCCGATAGCGAAGCCACCGTGCGGTGGCATGCCGTGCCGGAACCCGTCCAGGTAGCCGACGTACGGCTCGACCGGCTCACCCCGGGCCGCCAACGCCGCCAGGTAGTCGGCGTGCCGGTGCAGCCGCTGCCCACCGGTGACCAGCTCCAGACCACGAAAGAGCAGGTCAAACCCGTTCGAGTACGCGGGCCGCGCCGGGTCCGGGTGGGTGTAGAAGGGTCGCTTCGCCATCGGGTAACCGGTGACGAAGAGGAAGTCCGACCCGTGTTCGCGGCGGGCCCACTCGCCGAGCGCCCGTTCGTGGGCGGGCGCGAGGTCCGGCTCGTCGGCGGGCGCGCCGGCGATCGTCAGCGCCTCGGTGAAGTGCACCGCCGGGATCTCCGCCGGCACCTGCGGTGGCGTGACGCCGAGCGCAGCCAGGGCGCTGCCGGCCCGCCCACCCACCGCGTCCAGCATCCCGGCCACTGTCTCGCGCAGCACGCGCATCACGTCCCGGTGGTCGGCGATGAACCCCAGCTCCGCGTCGAGTGACGTGTACTGGGCGAGGTGCCGGACGGTGTCGTGCGGCTCGGCCCGGAAGACCGGCCCCACCTCGTAGACGCGTTCGAAGACGCCGACCATCAGCTGCTTGTAGAACTGCGGCGACTGGGCCAGGTACGCGGGCCGGCCGAACCAGTCCAGCGCGAACACGTTCGCCCCGCTCTCGGTGCTGGAGCTGACCACCTTCGGCGTGTGGATCTCCACGAAGTCGTGGGCGTCGAGCGCGGCCCGGAACCCGGCCACCGCGGCCGCCGAGATCCGCAGCGCGGCCGACCGGGTCGAATGCCGCAGCGCGGTGGGCGCGTTGTCCAGCTGGGTGGGCAGGCTCGCGGTGAGCGCCGGCCGGTACAGGTCGAACGGTGGCGGTGCGGCGGGCGGCCCGAGTGGACGTACCGTCGGCTCGGTCAGCTCGACCCCGGCGGGCGCGGTGTCGTTCGCGGTGACCGTCGCAGTGACCTCGACGACCGTCTCTTCGGTCAGTTTCTCCAGCTGGGCGCGGACGGCCGGGTCGGTGACGACCACCTGGGCCAGGCCGGCGGCGTCCCGCACGATCAGGAAGGCCACCGACTTGAGCAGTCGGCGGCGGTGCACCCAGCCGGCGATCCGCACGGTCGCGCCGATCTGGGCGGGTAACTGGTGGGACAGGGTTCGTTGCATGGCAGGTGCTCCTCGGTCGATCGCCACGCCGTCGCCGCCCTGGGGTGGCGAAGCGTCGCGTCAGCCCCAGGGAGGTGTGGGCGAGCGGGAACCTCGCGGTGCCACCACACCTTCACCCCCGCCGGAGCGGGGGCCTCGTTCGTCGCCTGATGACCGGGGCCAGCCGGGCGGGCTCTACTGGGCGCGGGTGACCCGCGGCCGTTCTTCCCGCAGCTCGGGAGGGTCTTCGCGCCCCGGCGCCAGACCACCTCTCAGCACCGGCGGCTCTCTGCACTGGCGGGTCGGGGCGCTACTCGGCTCCGTCGTCGCTGTTGGCGGCGACCGTAGCACCCGAATCCCGCTCGTGTGACGCACATTTTCGATCCCCCGGTGTCGGGCGTCACAACGTTTGGGGCGTGACGCCGGTCGCCCGACGCACATAGACACCTGCCGTCCGGCGTAGGCTCATTTTCGTGACGATCGAGCACTCCGCGCCGACGACCGGCCAGGCAGCGCGCACCGCAACGGCGGCCCCCGAGGGGCGGCGTCTGCTGCGCATCGAGGCGCGCAACGCCGAGACGCCGATCGAGCGCAAACCGCCATGGATCAAGGTCAAGGCCAAGATGGGTCCGGAGTACACCCAGCTGCGCGGGCTCGTCTCGCGCGAAGGGCTGCACACCGTCTGCCAGGAGGCCGGCTGCCCCAACATCTACGAGTGTTGGGAAGACCGGGAGGCCACCTTCCTCATCGGCGGTGACCAGTGCACCCGACGCTGCGACTTCTGCCAGATCGACACCGGCAAGCCGGCCGAGTTCGACGCCGACGAGCCGCGTCGGGTCGCCGAGTCGGTGGTCTCGATGGGCCTGCGTTACGCCACCATCACCGGTGTCGCCCGTGACGACCTGCCCGACGGCGGGGCCTGGCTGTACGCCGAGACTGTCCGGCAGATCCACGCCCTGCAGCCCGGCTGCGGCGTCGAGTTGCTGATCCCGGACTTCAACGCGGTCCCCGAGCAGTTGGCCGAGGTCTTCGGCTCGCGTCCCGAGGTGCTGGCCCACAACGTGGAGACCGTGCCGCGCATCTTCAAGCGCATCCGGCCGGCGTTCCGCTACGACCGCTCGCTGGACGTGATCCGGCAGGCCCGCGCCGACGGTCTGGTCACCAAGAGCAACCTCATCCTGGGCATGGGCGAGGAGCGGGCCGAGGTCTCACAGGCACTGCGTGACCTGCACGAGGCCGGCTGCGAGCTGATCACCATCACCCAGTACCTGCGCCCCTCGCCCCGACACCACCCGGTGACCCGCTGGGTCAAGCCGGAGGAGTTCGTGGAGCTGCGCGAGGAGGCCGAGGAGATCGGCTTCGCCGGGGTGATGAGCGGGCCGCTGGTGCGTTCGTCGTACCGGGCCGGCCGGCTCTACCAGCAGGCCATCGACGCCCGCGCCGCCGTCTCGGTCGCCACCGCCAGCTGACTCCGCCGGCAGCGCCGCACGGCTGTTCGGCCTCCGGGTGTCATGATCCTGTGATGACCGTCGGCGTACGCGAGCAGCCGCGCGGCGCGGGCGCTCCCCGCCCGCGTCCCGGCGCACGTCCAAGCCTGGTCGGTTGGCTCACCGGGTTGGCCGTGCTCGCCGGGGTGGGTTACCGGCTGTGGCTGCTGCTGAACGCCGCCCCGCCGACGAACAGCGACGAGGCCACCATGGGGCTCGCCGCGCTGCACATCGCCCGGGGCGAGGGCTTCCCGGTCTGGTTCTACGGCCAGCAGTACATGGGCACGCTGGAGGCGTACCTGGCCGCGCCGGTCTTCGCCCTCGCCGGTGGGCCGTCGGTGCTCGGGCTGCGGTTGCCCACGTTGGCCCTGTACGCGCTGTTTCTTCTGCTGACCTGGCGGTTGACGCTGCGGCTGACCGGAGACCGGTGGTTCGGGCTGCTGGTGGTGGCGCTGCTGGCCCTGGGCTCCGACCGGATTGTCAAGAACCAGCTGATCGCCGGCGGCGGCTACCCCGAGATGAACGCGGCCGGGGCGGCGCTGGCCCTGCTCGCCGTGGAGCTGGCCACCAGCCGACCGGGGCGGCGGACGGCTGACACGGGGCAACCCGACGGGCGGACGGCCGACGCAGGGCGACCGGGCTGGCGGCTGGCGGGGTGGACGACGTGGGGGTTCCTGGCCGGGCTGATGCTCTGGGTCGACCCGCTCGTGCTGCCGTACGTCGCGGCGACCGGCGCGGTACTCGTCGGGTTCTGCCGCCGGGAGCTGTGGGGTGCCGCTGGCGCGCTGCTCGGGGCGGCGACCGTGCTCGCGGCGGCCCCGCTGCTGCACAGCCTGCTGACCGGGGGCAACCCGCTGCACGCCGTGCTCGCGGCCAGCGGCGCGCACTCCAGCGCGGGCTGGGCGGACCGGCTGCACGGCGCTCTGGTGCTCGGCCCAGCGCTCGGCATGGGCTTCTGCGCTCCCGGCCAGTGCGCCACCTGGCAGCTGTGGTGGACACTCGCCCTGCCGCTGCTGCTGGTCGTCACCGTCACCACCGCCTGGCGGGCCCTGCGCACCCCCGACCCTGGCCCAGGCGCTGTCGACCCCCGCGCGGTGTCGCCTCGGGTGGCGGCCGCGATCCGGCTGGCGCTCCTGCTGGCCGCGGTGGCCACCCTCGGCGCGTACACCGTGAGCAGTTCCGCCGGGCTCACCCCGGTGGAGAGTTCCCGCTACCTGTCCTGCCTGCTCATCACCCTGCCGGCGTTGCTCTGGCCGGTGTGGGTGATCGCCCGGAACGGGCTGCGTCCGGCGGTGACCGGCCGGCACGGCGTCGGGTCGACGCTGGTCCGGTCGGTCGCGGTGGTGTTGCTCGCCGCCACGCTGGGCACCGCCGCCCAGGCCACCTGGCGGGCCGCGGAGACCGTCCCGGCGACCCGGGCCGCCGAGGCCCGGCACGCCGAGTTGGTGAGCACCCTGCGTCAGCTCGGCGTACGACACGTGCGCGCCGGCTACTGGACCTGCAACCGGCTCACCTTCGCCAGCGTGGAGCAGGTGGTCTGCGCGGTCGTCGACGACACCCTGCGCCCCGGGTTCGACCGCTATCCCGCGTACCGCCGGGAGGTGGACAGCGCGGCGGCACCGGCCTGGGTCGCGCCGGCCGGTTCGCCGCTGGCGGAGGTGCTCGACGAGCGGCAGCGGGCCACGCCCGGCAGGCTCGACCTGGTCACCATCGAGGGCTGGCGCATCTACCTGCCGCGCTGATCCCGCAAAGCGGGTGTCAGCGCGGCGCGGCGGCCTCGGTGAGCAGGCCGAGGCGGTGGGCCAGGGCGGCGGCCTCCATTCGGTTGGTCACGCCCAGCTTCGCGATGATCCGGGAGACGTGCACGCTTGCCGTCTTCGGCGAGATGAACAACCGCTCGGCGATCCGGCTGTTGCTGTGCCCCTCCGCGACCAGACGCAGCACCTCCCGTTCCCGGGCGGTCAGCAGGTCCGCGCCGCCCCCGGACGCACCACGCAGGCCGACCCGCCGCGCCAGGGTGGCGGCCGCCTCGACCAGCGGTGCCGCACCCAGCTGCCGGCCGATCTCGGTGGCCTCGGTGACCGCCGCCGCCGCCTCGTCGCGTTCCCCGGCCGCGGCTGTCGCCTCGGCCAGCGCCAACAGCGCCCGGCCCAGCGGGTAGGGCTGTCCGTCGGCCCGCCACGCGTCGACCGCCGCACGCCAGGCCGGCAACGCCTGGTCGCCCACCGCGAGCAGCGCGGTGACCTGGGCGGCGTGCGCACGGGCCGCCGGGTGCCGCGCCGGCAGGTCGGTGGCGAGCGCCGCCACGGCGGCGGCCAACTCCCGGTCACTTACCCGGGCGGCGGTACGCGCGGCGGCGCTGAGCACCGGCCACCCCTCCCGGGGCAGCCGCGGCAGGCTCTCGTCGGCCACCGCGACGCGGGCCGCCCGTACCGCCTCGACCTTGTCGTCCGCGGCCAGCGCCGCTTCGATCGCCAGCTCATGCAGGGGCAGCCGGTGGTTCGGCCACAGGTACGGCCGGTTGAGGAAGGTGAGCGCCCGGTCGACCAGTTCGTCGGCGCCCGGATGGGCGCGGGCCAGCCGCAGCCCGGCGCCCAGTTGGAGCCAGTGCAGACCGGTGACACCGGACAGGTCGATCCGGGCGGCCTCCGCGCAGACCGCCTCGGCCTCGTCCCACCGACCCAACGCGATGAGCGCCTCGGCCCGGTTGGAGAGCAGGTACGCCCCGGTGGAGCGGCTGATCCCCACCCGTCGCGCCTCGACCACGCCGGCCTCGGCGGCCTGCGCGGACTCGGCGTAGCGGCCCAACTCGCAGAGCATGTCCGACTCGAACACCATGGCGAGGACCAGGGTCGGCGCGTCCCCCGCCGCACGGGCGGCGGCGGCCGCCTGGCCCAGCTCGGCCAGCCCGCCGGTCAGGTCTCGCTCGCCGTGGCAGAGCAGCGCGATCCGCGTCGACAGCAGGGCCACGTGCTCTCCGAGCGCCTCGGCGTCCGTGGCGGCCTCCGCTGCCACCCGGGCCGCCTTCTGCGGGTCGATCTTGACCAGGTGGGTGGCGATGTCGGCGAGCAGCCGGACCCGCTCCACGCCGGGCGGGCCGCCGGCCGCCAGCCGGTACGCCTCATCCAGCTCGCGGCTGCCGTCGCTCTTGCCGAGCAGGGCCATCAGTCGACCCCGCTGGTCCAGCAGGCGGGCGGCGCGCAGCGGCGCGGCGTCAACGTCCACCTCGGCCAGCCCGGCCCGGGTCAGGGTGATGGCTCGGCTGAAGTCGCCGGCGGTGACCGCGGCGTCCAGGGTCTGCTCCAGCAACGCCAGGTGGTCCATGCCGAGCAGGTCGGCGGCGTCCGGCACCAGCTCCCACAACTCCAGCGCCCGCTCCAGCAGTCGGCGCTGCTCGGCGTACGCGTACCGCTCGGCGGCGGCGACCGCCGCGGCTCGTGCGGCGACGAGAGCACGCGGGTGGTCGTGCGCGGCGTGCCAGTGGTGGGCGATCTCGACCGGGGCCCGGCCGGCGGCGACCAGGTGCGGCTGGGCCTCGATGGCGGCGGCGAAGCGGGCGTGCAGCCGGGCGTGCTCACCGGGCAGCAGCTCGTCGTGCACGGCCTCGCGGACCAGCGCGTGTCGGAACTCGTAGTCACCGTCCCGGTCCGCCACCACCAACTGGGCGGCGACGGCGGCGCGCAACGCGTCCTCCAGCTCGGCCTCGGGCAGCCCGGCGACCTCGGCGAGCAGGTCGTGGGCGAAACGGGTGCCGCCGGCCGCCGCGATCCGTAACACCCGCTGGGCCGGCTCGGGGAGCCGGTCCACCCGGGCCAGCAGCAGGTCACGCAGCGTCTCGGGGAGCGCCGCGCAGCCGATCGGGTCGCCGGCGACGGCCAACTCCTCGATGAAGAAGGGGTTGCCCTGGGTGCGCTCGTGGACATCGTCGACGGCCCGGGCGAGCGGTTCGGTGCCGAGCAGGTCGGCGAGGATCGCGGCGGTGCCGTCGCGGTCCAGGCGGCCCAGCTCGACCCGCTCCACCCCGCGGGCCCGATCCAGCTCGGCGAGGAACGGGCGCAGCGGGTGCCCGCGCTGCAACTCGTCGGTGCGGTAGGTGCAGACCAGCAGTAGCCGGCCCGGCCTCGCCGCCCGGACGAGGAAGCCGATGAGGTCGCGGGTGGACCGGTCGGCCCAGTGCAGGTCCTCGATGATCAGGACCAGCGGGCGAGCGTCGGCCAGCCGCTGGAACAGCTCGGCGACCAGGTCGAACAGGTACCCGCGCGGGGCGTCGCTGAGGGGAACCGCGCGCGGTGCGGCCAGCGCCGCGGAGGCGCGGCCCAGCTCCGGTAGGAGCGGGGCGAACTCCGCCTCGTAGCCGGCGAAGACCTCGGGGCCGTCGGCGCGGAGCACCGCGCGCAACGCGGCGGCGAACGGGGCGAACGGCAGGCCCGCCTCGCCCAGCTCCAGGCACTGACCGATGAGCACCCGCGCCGCGCCGTCGGTGGCCCAGCCGGCGAACTCCTCCAGCAGCCGGGTCTTACCCACACCCGCCTCGCCGCCGACCAGCACGGTGGTCGGCTCTCCGGCCCGCGCCCGGCCGAGCGCGTCCCGCAGCGCTGCGGTCTCGCGGTGACGCCCGACGAGGACGGAGCTGGCGGCGCGTACGGTCACGTGGTCGAGCATGCCATGGTGGCCCGCCCCGCCGACCCCGCCGATCGGCCGGTGGCCGGGCAGCGGGGTCGGATCGGGTCGAGCCGCAACCCCGGCGGGTGCCATGAACGTGGCAGCCGCGCCCGGCGCGGTGGACGTGGCAACCCCGCCGGGCGTCGTGGACGTGGCAGCCGCGCTGGGCGCGGTCACCGGCGGGCGTCGCTGGTGCGACCGGCCTGCCTGCGCCGGCCCAACCACCCGCGGCTGGTGGGACGCGACAGCGACCGGGCGAGCCGGTCCGCGGCCGCGTCGGCGCGCAGCTCGGCGGCGTGGGTGCGGTGCAGGGTGAGCAGGAAATCTGCGTCGTTGCCGAACATGTCGGGCTCCTTCGTGGCGTCGTCGTCTGCTGCTGACGACTCTTCGCGCGAAGGCCCCACCGGCGCATGGGCAGGACGCCTCATCTTCCCGGCCCGCAGCCTCCTTACCCGGCCGGTCCGGGCGCTTACGGCGACGTAAGGTACTCAGCTGCCCCGGCACCCGGACGCGGATCAACCGGGGCGGCGGCGACTACTAGACTCTGCGGCATGGCAAAGCCCCAGGAGAAGGTCTCGTTCGGCCAGCGGCTGAAGCAGATCGGGATGGTGTTCCAGTTCACCGCCAAGCAGGACCGGTGGTTCGCGCCGTTGGTCGCCGCGGCGGTGCTGCTCCCGCTCGCGCTCGCCGTGGTCGCGGTCATCCTCTGGGGCTGGATCTGGCTGCCGCTGGGCATCCTGTTCATCCTGCTCGCGGTGCTGATCGTGCTCAACCTGCGGTCCAACAAGGCGATGATGAACGCCGCCGAGGGGCAACCCGGCGCGGCGGCGCAGATCATGGAGAACATGCGCGGCGACTGGCGGGTGACCCCGGCGGTCAGCTCGACCACCCAGATGGACATGGTTCACCTGGTGATCGGCCGTCCGGGCGTGATCCTGCTGGCCGAGGGGAACCCGCAGCGGGTGCGCGGTCTGCTCGGCCAGGAGAAGCGGCGGCTGTCCAAGGTGATCGGATCCGCTCCGCTGCACGACTACGTGATTGGGCAGGAGGAGGGCGAGCTGCCGATCCGCAAGCTCCGGACGACGCTGCTGCGCCTGCCCCGCGCCCTCTCCGGCAAGGACGTCAACTCGCTGGACAAGCGCCTCAAGGCGCTCACCGCCCGGCCCCAGATGCCCAAGGGCGCGATCCCGAAGAACATGCGGCCGCCAGGCGCCTTCCGCCAGTCGCGGGGCCGCTGACCCCTCAGGTGTACGCGTAAAGGAGCCGGACCCGTACGGGTCCGGCTCCTTCGCGTAGCGCGGCCTGGACCGGCCCTGACGGGTCGGCTCAGCCGCGGGGGGCGTCGACGATGACCGAGTCGGCGATTCGGTCGTGCAGGCCGCGCCGGTGCTCGTCCATGATCAGTGCGGGGACGACCAGGGCCAGCAGCAGGCCACGGATCAGGCCCCGGAGCACGCCGATCCGGCCACCGTCGTGCCAGTTCACACAGCGGATCTTGGTGATGTACATGCCCGGCGTCTGGGCGAACAGGCCGAGGAAGATGCCGTACACCAGGACCAGCACCAGGACCGGCGCCCAGCCGTCGCGTACCGGGTCGGCGAAGAAGTTGGACACCAGCAGGCAGAGCACCCAGTCGATGATCAGCGCACCGAACCGCCGACCGAGGCTCGGCGCGGTGAAGGTGGGGTCGGTGGCCGGCGCTGCCGGAGAGTGCGGATTGGTCACAGCGGTCAAGGGTATCCGCGCCGGGACGAGGGCTTGCCGGGTGCCGCCGCCGCTGCGTGCCGATTCAGGCCAAAGCGATCAGATGTCATTACACTGGCACAGTCGGTACGGCGTTCCCGGCGGGCCGCAGGCGTGGACAGGGGTGCCGCTGACGCTCCGCGAGGGACGTAACACGGCAGAAACAACGGAGACACGGCCGGGCAACTCCCCGGCCCTAGCGTCGCCAGAAGCCTAGCCACCCCGTGGACGTGCCAGGAGGATGTGTGTTCGCCAATCCCGAGGAACTGCTGCGATACCTCAAGAACGAGGACGTGAAGTTCGTCGACGTTCGTTTCTGTGACCTGCCCGGCGTG
>NZ_JCADBI010000007.1:0-299714 GCF_059358895.1 Micromonospora sp. BQ32
CTCCTTCGGGGGTAGGACACCCCAACCGCAAGGGGGAAGACGGCGGGGTGTGAGCACCTCGTCCGGCGCTGCACAAAACAAGGGGAAAGTCTTCGGGGGATGACGCCTACGGTGACTCGGCGTCGGAGTCGGCGGCCTACGAGCAGGGGGCTCGTGGCGCCGGGTTCCACGTGTAACGGCCGGAGGGCCCGGATCATTCCATCGGCACCCTCGTCGAGGCGGCCCCTGCGGTCGGTCGTCGGGACTGCAACGACCGGGGGCCTTGGGTCATTCCGGGGCGGGCCCACCTGTCGGCACCCCGTAAAGGCGGCGCCTGGTCGGTCGTTCGTTCGGACTGTAACGACCGGGCGGAGGCTGGCATTCCAACCTGCGCGACCCCGGTTGCGGTTGCGGGTCGGCCGGTCGGTGGTGCTGCGATCGTCAGGGTGTGTAACGACCCCGGCCCGGCCAGGATTCCAGCCCACCGGTGCGCCCGGTCACCACCCGCCACCGGACAACCGCACACCAAACGCCGTTCCCAGGGCGATGAATCGCCCCTCGCTCGGGATGATCCACTCGGGTTCACGGAAGTCGGGGCATCCCGGACTCCCGGACATCCCGACTTCCTGAAACGCGAGTCGATCAAGACTCTGATCGCGGCACGACGTGGCGAGATCCCGCTTAATCGGACAAAAGTCCCGTCGAGCGTCCTGCCGGGCGTGGCGCCCGCGTGCCGTACGTGCGGTTGGGCGTGGTGCCGGGCATGTGGTTGGGCGGGTGGTCGGGTTTTGCCGTCGAGCGGCCGTATCGCCTAGGCGATGTGTGGTGCGGCAGGTGTGGGATGTGGGAGGGGTTGTCGCCGTTGGCCGACGGCGGGGCGAAATCTGAGCCGGTTGACCGCTGCCGCCGCTGGCCGCACTGACGGACGCCCTGCTCAGGGCCGGAAAATCGGTTGAGTTGACGGGTTGGTGCCGGCAGGCTGAGGTCTCCGCCACCCACGTCCCGGAGGACTTTCCATGCGCCTGCTCCGTGATCTGTGGGGCACCTCGACCCGTCGTATGACGGTCGTGGCCGTCCTGATCGTGCTGGGCGCCGCGGGGCAGGCGGGCGCGTCGGCGCTGGCCGGCGCGGTGCTGGTGCATCGTTCGGCTGGCTTCTTCGCCGTGCTGGCCGCGGCTCTGGTCGCCGTGGTCCTCAGTGACCTCGCGGTGAGTCTGCTGATGGCGGGTCTCACCGCCGACTGGTCCGCCGACGTGCGTCGCCGGCTCTGTCGGGTCGCTCTCGGGCAGGACCTGCCCACCTTGGAGACCACCCCGGTGGGCGAGTTGCTGGACCGGATCGACGGGGACGTCTACCAGGTGGCGTCGGCAATTCGTAACCAGGGCACCCGGCTCGCCCAGGGCCTCTGCGTGGGGCTGTTGTCGATGGTCGTGGCGCTGTTCGTCTGGTGGCCGGCGGGGATCGCGATGCTGCTGCTCACGGTGGTGCTCGCGGTCGGACTGCGCCGGCCCACGGCGCGGATCGGTCCGGCCCGGATGGCCGAGGAGGAGGCGTGGTCCGACCTGGCCGCCGTGATGGAGGAGGCGGTGCACGGCCAGGACGACGTCCGCACCAGTCTGGCTCGACCGTACGTGCTGCGGTTGTACGCCCGGCGGGCCGCTGCGGTGCTGTCCCGGGGCCGGGTGGTCTGGGTGTTGTCCGCCCGGGTGGCGACGGTGGCCACCGCGACGATCCGGGCTGGCATCGGGGTGGTGGTGCTCGGCGGGGCCTGGGCGTTGGCCACCGACCGGATCGACGCCGCCCGGCTCACCGCCATCTGGTTGCTCGCCCTGGCCTTCGGGGCGACCGCGGAACACGTCAGCCGGATGGTGCCGGAGATCCAGGAGGCGCTCGGCGCGTGGGCGCGGGTGCAGTTGCTCTACAAGGCCCGGCAGGAGCCGGTCGGCGGGGCCAGCCCGAGCGAGGGTGACCTGCGCATTCGGGACCTGACATTCGGGTACGAGGAGAGTGACCGGGGGGCCGCGCTGCGCGGGCTCAGCCTCACCTTCGCGCGCGGTCGCTCGTACGCGCTGATCGGACGGACCGGTTCGGGTAAGTCGACGCTGGCGAAGGTGCTCACCCGGGCGGTCGACGTGCCGCCGGGCACGGTCTTCCTCGGCGGTACCGACCTGTGCGACCTCGACGTCGAGCAGTTGCGCCGCTGGGTGGCGTTGGTGCCGCAGCGTACCGAGATCCTGGCGGGCACGCTCGCCGAGAACGTCGCGCTCTTCGACCCGGAGCTGCTCGACGCGGCGGCTCGGGCGCTCGACGAGCTGGGCCTGGCCGGTTGGATCGCCGAGCTGCCGGACGGGTTGGCGACCCGGCTGGGGGAGGGCGGGCACGTGCTCTCCGCCGGTCAGGAGCAGTTGGTGGCGTTCGCCCGGATCCTGGTCCGGGAACCGCACGTGGTGATTCTCGACGAGGCCACCGCGCGGCTGGACCCGGTCACCGAGGCGCGGGTGCAGCGGGCCACCGAACGACTGCTGCGCGACCGGATCGGCATCGTCATCGCGCACCGACTCTCCTCGGTGCGCCGCTGTGACGAGGTGGTCGTCCTGGCCGACGGTGCGGTGGTCGAGGCCGGTCCGCTGGAGACGTCGACGCGTTTCGCCGAACTCTTGGCGACCAGCCACGCCGCCGCCTACGCCACGGTGACGCCGGCCGGTCGCGCCGGCGTCGGCACCGACCTGCTGGTCGGCCCCGGCCCGGCCGAAGCCTGGCCGAGCGAGCCGGCACTGGCGCGGGGCGAGCCGGTCGCGTCGATCGAGCAGGGCGCTGCCTGGCCGAGCGAGCCGGCACCGACGCGGGCCGAGCCGAATGAGCAGGCCACGCGGGCGACACCGGTCGACAGTACGCAGGGCGCGGCCGGGCCGACCCGGGCCGACCCGCCGCCACTGCCGCCGGTGCCGCCGGCCCGGACGCTGCGGGAGATCTTCCGGCTCTGCACCAACGATCCCCGGTACGGGGCGGCCGCGATCGTGCTGTTCCTCGGGCTCAGCCTGCTCGGGTTGGACGGCCCGGTGCTGCCCTGGCTCTGGGCGGACCTGGTCGACGGGACGGGCAACCCGTACCTGCCGGCGGTGGGGATCGTCGCCGGGCTGCTGATCACCCTGCCGCTGCCGTTCTACACCCACGTCTGGTTCCCGCAGTGGTGGGTGCGGCAGATGCTGCGGATCGGCCTGCGGCTGGTGCACGGGCAGACCGGTCCGCGCCGGGTCAGCTCGCACACCCCCGCCGAGGTGGTGGCGCAGGGTGGGGACACCGAGCGGGTGGTCCAGCTCGCTGACAACGTGCTGGACCAGACCGTCGCGCTGGTGCTCGTGGTCGCCATGACGGCGGTCACCGGCAGCGTCGTACCGGGGCTGTTCTTCCTCGGCACGATGGTGGTCTCCGGGCTGGCCGCGACGATGTTCGGGCCGAAGTTGGAGCGTGCGGCCCGGGCGACGGTGGCGGCGCGAGCCGCCTTCGCCACGGCGCTGGTCTCCGCGCTCTCCGCGGCGCGGACGGTGAAGCTCGCCGGTGCGACCACGGCGGTGCTTCGTCACCTGGCGGGCCTGGACGTGCTGCGCAGCGACCGGCAGCGGCGGGAGATCTCGGTGCAGGTGTGGGCGCGCTCCACGCCGTCGATGGCCAGCGGACTGTTGCCGATCGGCGCCTGGGCGCTCTACCTGAACGGTTCGCTCTCCGCCGGGGCGGTGCTGGTGGCCGTCTCCACCCTGGGCGCGGCCCGCTGGTTCGCCTGGACGACGGCGTCGTTGATCTCGCAGCTGCCCTCGGCGCGGGTCTGGACCCGGCGCACCGCGGCGATGACCGGGGTGAGCGCGTACTCCGCGGGGGTGCCGGAGGTCGACCTGAGCGCCGGGACCGCGCCCGCGCCGACCATGCCGCCGCGGCATCCGCTGCGCCGGCTGGAGCTGCGCGGCTTCGGGGTGGTGCACTCGGACGGGACGGTGGCCGTCCGGGACGTGGACCTGACCGTGCAGCGGGGGCAGTTGGTGCTGGTCGTCGGGCCGGTGGGGTCGGGCAAGTCGTCGTTGCTGCGCGGGCTGGCCGGGATCGTGCACCACACCGGCGAGCTGGCCTGGAACGGTGACCCGGTCACCGAGCCGGAGTTGTTCCTGCGCCCCAACCAGGTCGGCTACGTCGGCCAGTTGCCCCGGGTGCTCTCCGGCACGGTGGCCGAGAACATCGCCCTCGGGCACCAGGTGGACGCGGCCGGGGCGGTCAGCACCGCCCAGCTCGACCATGACCTGGCCGCCGCCGGTGGTGGGCTGGGCCTGCTCATCGGGCACAAGGGCACCCGGCTCTCCGGCGGGCAGTTGCAGCGGTTGGCGTTGGCCCGGGCGTTGGCCCCGCGTACCGAACTGCTGGTCGCCGACGACGTGTCGTCGGCGCTGGACGTCACCACCGAGCTGGCGTTGTGGCAGGCGTTGCGCGGCCACGGGGTGACAGTGGTCGGCTCGACCGCGAAGCGCGCCGCATTGGTCCGGGCCGACCACGTGGTGGTGCTGATCGGCGGCACGGTGGCCGCCCAGGGCACCTGGCAGGACCTGGAGGGCGACTGGTCGCACCTGGCCGGTTGACCGACGGTCGGGCGGCCGCTCACGCGGCGGCCACCCGACCGGCCCGGGATCAGGCGGCGCGGGCGTACTGGGCGGGCCCGGAGTACGCGACGCCGAGCTTCGCGGCGGCCCGGCGCGGCCAGTACGGGTCGCGCAGCAGCTCACGGCCCAGCAGCACCAGGTCGGCCTCACCGCTGGCGACGATCTGCTCGGCGTGCTCGGGCTCCACGATCAGGCCCACCGCGCCGGTCGGCACGCCGGCCTCGCGGCGGATCTGGGCGGCCAGCGGCACCTGGTAGCCGGCGCCGAGTGGGATGCGCTGGTCCACGCTCACCCCACCGGAGGACGTGTCGACCAGGTCGACGCCGAGGCCGGCCAGCTCGCCGGCGAGCACCACGCTGTCCTCGATCGTCCAGCCGCCCTCGACCCAGTCGGTGGCGGAGATCCGGGTCAGCACCGGCACGTCCTCGCCGACCGCGGCGCGCACCGCGCGAGCCACCTCCAGGGTGAGTCGCATCCGGGCGGTCCGGTCGCCGCCGTAGGAGTCGGTGCGCTGGTTGGTCAGCGGCGAGAGGAACTCGTTGAGCAAGTAGCCGTGGGCGGCGTGGATCTCCACGGCGGCGAAGCCGGCGTCCAGCGCCCGTTCGGCGCCGGCCGCGAACGCCTCGACCACACCGGCGATGCCGGCCTCGTCGAGGCTGGTCGGCGTCCGGTAGTCGGCGGTGAACGGCTCCGAGCCGGGGGCGACGGGCGTCCAGCCGCCCTCGGCGTCCGGAACGCCACCGCGCTCCGGCGCCCACGGCCGGTAGGTGGATGCCTTGAAGCCGGCGTGCGCGAGCTGCACGGCCGGCACCGCGCCGTGGGCGGCGACGAAAGCGGTCACCGGCCGCCAGGCGTCGACGTGCGCACCCGACCAGAGGCCGGTGTCCTGCGGGCTGATCCGGCCCTCGGGGAGTACGGCGGTCGCCTCGGTCAGCACCAGGCCGGCGCCGCCGACCGCGCGACTGCCGAGGTGGATCAGGTGCCAGTCGGTGGGCAGGCCGTCGGGGCCGGCAGAGTACTGGCACATTGGTGCCATGGCGATCCGGTTGGGCAGGGTGACCGCGCGTAGGGCCAGGGGAGTGAACAGGGAACTCATGCGGTCATCCTCTCCGACACGGCGACGGGCCCCCGGGGAGAGGGGCCCGTCGCCGTACTGGTGAACCGATCAGGCAGGAACGGGGCTGAGCTCGGGCCGGGTGTCGGCGACCGGCTCCGGCTCGGTCAGGTCACGCCGGCCGGCGGACTCGTACGCGGCCCGGTCGAGAGTGCCCTCGCGGGCGGCGACCACGGTCGGCACCAGGGCCTGACCCGCGACGTTGGTGGCGGTGCGGATCATGTCCAGGATCGGGTCGATGGCCAGCAACAGGCCGGCGCCGGCCAGCGGCAGGCCCAGCGTGCTGAGGGTCAGGGTGAGCATCACGATCGCGCCGGTCAGGCCGGCGGTGGCCGCCGAGCCGACCACCGACACGAAGGCGATCAGCAGGTAGTCGCCGATGCCGAGGTGCACGCCGAACACCTGGGCCACGAAGATCGCGGCGAGGGCCGGGTAGATGGCGGCGCAGCCGTCCATCTTCGTGGTGGCGCCGAAGGGCACGGCGAACGAGGCGTACTCGCGGGGCACGCCGAGACGCTCGACGGAGCGCTGGGTCACCGGCATGGTGCCGACCGAGGAGCGGGACACGAAGGCCAGCTCGATGGCCGGCCAGGCGCCGGCGAAGAAGCGCAGCGGGTTGAGGCGGCCGGCGAGGATCAGCACCAGTGGGTAGACCACGAACAGCACGATGGCGCAGCCGACGTAGACGGCGGTGGTGAACTTCGCGAGGGGGGCCAGCAGGTCCCAGCCGTACGAGGCGACGGCGTTGCCGATCAGGCCGAGGGTGCCGATCGGGGCGAGCCGGATGACCCACCAGAGCGCCTTCTGGACGATCTCCAGCAGGGAGCGGTTCAGCGCCACGAACGGTTCGGCGGCCTCGCCGACCAGCAGGGCCGCGGCACCGATGACGACGGCGAGGAAGACGATCTGGAGGACGTTGCCCTCGACGAACGCGCCGACCGGGTTGGTGGGCACGATGCCGGTGAGGAAGTCGGTCCACGAGCCGGTCTTCTTCGGCGCCGCGGCGCCACCGAGGTCGAGGGTAACGCCCTTGCCCGGGTTGGTGAGCAGGCCGAGGCCGATGCCGATGCTCACCGCGATCAGCGCGGTGATGCCGAACCACATCAGGGTCTTGAGGGCGAGCCGGGCGGCGTTGGCGACGCCGCGCAGGCTGACCACGCTGACCACGATGGCGGTGAAGACCAGCGGCGGCACGGCCAGCTTGAGCAGTTGGACGAAGAGGCTACCGACGGTGTGCAGGGTGTTGGTCAGCCAGCTCAGGTCGTTGGTGCGGGCCAGGAAGCCCAGCGCGACGCCGAGCACGAGGCCGAGCAGGATCTGCACGGAGAAGGGAATTTTGCGCAGGCTGAAGGGCATGGGGAGATATCCAATTGTCCGGTCCGATCGGGGCAGGCGTGGGAACGCGGCTAGCCCGGACAGATGCCACTGGCCTGCAGTCGGAGATCGACATGCAGGCGGACAGTGAGGCCCCAGACGTTGGTCATCGCTCGCCGACGATACGCCGATTCCCGCTCATCGGAAGGACTGGACGGCGTGAGGCTGCTTACGGAGGGCCAGGGCGGTGGCGGTGCTCAGGCCCCAGAGCACCGCGAGGGCGAGGATCAGCCGTTCCAGCACCCCCACCACCGGGCCCCGGCCGACGACGAGCATCGCCAACCCCACCGTGGCGCAGAGCGGCAGCGCCAGCGCGGCGGCCCCGCCGGCCAGCCGACGCACCGTCGGGCCGGCCGGCCCGGAGACGGCCAGCGTGATCATGGAAAAGACCACCGCCGCGGTCGCCGCGATGCTCGCGCCGCCGTGCACCAGGTCCGCCGTCGTCGCGCGCTCGAACGGCGGCAGCGGGCAGCCGCCGGAGCAGGTCACCGCCCCGGACACGGCGGTGAACACGGCCCCGGTGGCGAGCAGCACCGGGGCCGCCGCCCACACCCCCGGGGGCAGCGCCGCGCCGATCAGCAGCAACGCGCCGGCAAGGGCCAGGATCCCGAACCGGTACGTTCCGGCGTGGGCGCTGCCGGCGATGCCCGCCTCACTGACGTACCCCGTGAACCCGGGACCGGGACCGGCGGCCACAGCGAGCGTCACCGCCACCGCGCCGGCCAGGGTGCAGCCGGCCGCGGCGGACCCGGCGACCCGGCGGGCGACGTCGCCGCGGGCCCTCGGCACGGTCGGGGCGGCCGGGCGACCCGGCTCAGCCACGCCCGTGCGGCCTGCGCCAGCCGGACTCGTCCGGCCCGAGTGGCACGATGCCACTGGGATTGATCTCCCGGTGCGTGCCGTAGTAGTGCCGCTTGATGTGGTCGAAGTCCACCGTCTCGCCGAAACCCGGCGTCTGGAACAGGTCCCGGGCGTACGCCCAGAGCACCGGCATCTCGGTCAGCTTGTTGCGGTTGCACTTGAAGTGCCCGTGGTACGCGGCGTCGAAGCGGACCAGGGTCGTGAACAGCCGCACGTCCGCCTCGGTGATCGCGTCGCCCATCAGGTAGCGCTGCCCGGTCAGCCGCTCGGAGAGCGCGTCCAGCCGGGCGAAGAGCGCCCGGAACGCCTCGTCGTACGCCTGCTGGGAGGTGGCGAACCCGCACCGGTAGACGCCGTTGTTCACGTCGGTGTGGATCTCGGCCATCAGCGCGTCCAGCTCGGGGCGTAGCTCGACCGGGTACAGATCCGGCGCGTCGGGTCGGTGCAACCGCCGCCACTGCGTGGAGAAGTCGAGGGTGAGCTGCGGATAGTCGTTGGTGACCACCCGGCCGGTCAGGGTGTCGACCAGCGCCGGCACGGTCACCCGGCCGGTGTAGTCCGGGTCGGTGGCCAGGTACGCCTCGGAGAGGAAGCTCACGCCGAGGACCGGGTCGAAGCCGTCCGGGTCGAGGGCGAACGCCCAGCCCCGCTCGTCCCGGATCGGGTCGACCGTGCCCAGCGAGATCGCGTCGTCCAGCCCGAGCAGGCCCCGCACGATCCTCGCCCGATGCGCCCACGGGCAGGCGCGGCACCAGATCAGCCGGTAGCGGCCGGCCTCCAACGGCCAGCGGTCCTGCTCGTCCGGGCCGCCACCGGGTGGCGAGGTCGAGTCGGCGGTGACCCGACCGGTGAACCGGTTCGGCTGACGGACGAACGCGCCGCCGCCGCTGGTCTCTGCGCTGAACTGGGCCCGGGCCATGCCGTCAACCTATCCGCTGCCGGCGCGGATATCCTGGCGGCCGGCAGCCCTCGCGACCCGGTGGGCGTGCCCCACCCCCGCCGTCTGCACCCCCTAAGGACTCGCGATGACCGTGGCATACCTGGTGGCCGGTGTCCGCACCCCGATCGGCCGGTACGCGGGCGCGCTGGCCGGCGTCCGCCCCGACGACCTGGCCGCGCACGTGATCCGTGAGCTGGTCGCCCGCCACCCGTCGGTGGACTGGGCCCGGGTCGACGACGTCGTGCTCGGCTGCGCCAACCAGGCCGGCGAGGACAACCGCAACGTGGCCCGGATGGCGGCGCTGCTGGCCGGCCTGCCCGAGGAGGTGCCGGGCAGCACCGTCAACCGGCTCTGCGGCTCCGGCCTGGACGCGCTCGCCACCGCCGCCCGGTCCATCGTCGCCGGGGACGCGGAGCTGGTGATCGCCGGTGGGGTGGAGAGCATGAGCCGGGCGCCGTTCGTCATGCCGAAGGCGACGTCGGCGTACTCCCGCTCGGCCGAGGTGTACGACACCACCCTGGGCTGGCGGTTGGTGAACCCGTTGATGCGTGACGGGTGGGGGGTCGACTCGATGCCGGAGACCGCCGAGAACGTGGCCGCCGAGTACGGCGTCAGCCGGGCCGAGCAGGACGCCTTCGCGTACCGCTCGCAGCAGCGTGCGGCCAAGGCGCAGGCCGACGGCCGGTTCGCCGAGGAGATCGTGGCGGTGTCCGTGCCGGCCGGTCGGCGGGAGACCCGGCTGGTCGAGGTCGACGAACACCCCCGGGAGACCACGCTTGCGAAGCTGGCCGCGCTGCCCACCCCGTTCCGCGACGGCGGCACGGTGACCGCCGGCAACTCCTCGGGCGTCAACGACGGCGCGGTCGCGCTGCTGGTCGCCAGCGAGGCGGCGGTTGCCCGGTACGGTCTGACCCCGCTGGCCCGGATCGTCGGCGCGGCGGCGGCCGGTGTGCCGCCCCGGATCATGGGGATCGGCCCGGTGCCGGCCACCCGCAAGCTGCTCGACCGCGTCGGCGTCGAGCTGAGCGCGGTGGACGTGGTGGAGCTGAACGAGGCGTTCGCCGCGCAGTCCGTGGCGGTGCTGCGCGAGCTAGGCCTGCCCGTGGACGCCGACCACGTCAACCCGAACGGTGGGGCCATCGCGCTGGGGCACCCGCTCGGCGCCAGTGGCGCACGGCTCGCGCTGACCGCCGCCCTGGAACTGCGCCGTCGCGGCGGCCGTCGGGCACTGGCCACCATGTGCATCGGCGTTGGTCAAGGCATCTCGCTGTTGCTGGAGTCAGCCGCCTAGAGTGGTCCACACCACACGACCCGCGGGTCGACCGGTGCTCGCGCGTGCTTGCGGCACGCCCATCCGCCGGTGCCGTCCCGCGCCGCGGCGATGAACTGGGGAGCACACTGATGCCGGACGGACTGCCGACCGAGATCGATCTGACCAGGCCGAGCGCGGCCCGGGTGTACGACTACTTTCTGGGTGGGGCGCACAACTTCGAGATCGACCGGCAGTTGGCCGAGCAGATCGCCAGCATGACCCCGAATCTCGCCGCCACCATGCGCTCCGGCCGGGAGTTCCTCCGCCGGGCCGTCCGGGTGTTGCTCGACGCCGGCATCGACCAGTTCCTCGACATCGGCTCCGGAATTCCCACCGTCGGCAACGTGCACGAGGTGGCGCAGGGGGTCAACCCCAAGGCCCGGGTGGTGTACGTCGACATCGACCCGGTGGCCGTCGCGCACAGCCGGGAGCTGCTGGCCGGCAACGAGCTGACCGGGGTCATCCACGCCGACCTGCGTGAGCCGGAGCGGATCCTCGCCGAGACCCGACAGCTCGGCCTGATCGACTTCAGTCGACCGATGGGCATCCTGTTGGCCGGGGTGGTGCACTTCATCCCGGACGCCGACCGGCCCGAGGCGATCCTGGCCACCCTGCGGGACGCCGCCGCGCCGGGCAGCTTCCTGGTCGTCTCGCACTCCACCTTCGAGGACCAGCCGCAGGAGATGCTGGACGCCCAGCGCCTCTCCGCCCGCACCGCCACCGAGATCACCCTGCGGTCCCGCGCGCAGGTCACCGGCTTCTTCGGCGACTGGACCGTCCTGGAGCCGGGCGTGGTGCACATGCCGCTCTGGCGTCCCGACTCACCGTCCGACGTGGACGAGCACCCGGAGCGGTTCGGCGCCTTCGGGGGCGTCGCCCGGTACGACCAGCCCGCCGGCTGATCCCGTGGCCGCCGTCCCGGACCCCGCCGGGGTCGCCGCCGGCCGGGCCGACCCCCGGGGGTACGCCGCCGACTGGGCCCGCGCGGTGCGCCGCCTCGGTTTCGTGCCGCTCAGCGTGGCCGAGACCGAGCGGCTGCTGCTGGCGCACACGATCCGGCTGGCCCAGGCGGTACGGGCGGAGCCGTTCAGCACCGGCCCGGCCGAGGAGGTCGGGCGGGCCCTGGTGGAGGCGCACCTCACCGAGCCGCAGGCCCTGGAGTGGACGCTGCACGCGCTCGGTGCGGCCTTCGGGCGGCGGGTCCTGGGCGACGGTGACCGCCCGGCGGACCTCGCCGAGCGGATCGCGGCGACGCAGGGCGGGCTGGCCGCCGGATTCGCCCGCGCGCTGCGCGACCGCACCTTCAGGCAGCAGGAGCGGATCGCCCGGTCGGCCTGGCAGGCGCGCGACGAGGTCGAGCAGGCGCTGCGTGAGAGCGAGGCGCGGTTCCGGGCGGTGTTCACCGGCGCCGCGATCGGGATCGGGATCGCCGGCGTGGACGGCCGGATCATCGACGTCAACCAGGCGTTCGCCGACATGCTCGGCTACTCGATCGAGGAGTTGCGCGAGATCAACGTGGCGGCGCTGTTCCACGCCGACGACGCCGCCGGGATGTGGGAGCTCTACCAGGAGCTGATCGAGGGCAAGCACGACGCGGCCCGGGTGGAGAAGCGCTACCACCGCAAGGACGGCAGCGTGGTCTGGACGGACCTGGCCGTCTCACTGATCCGACACGAGGGCCGGCCCCGATTCACCGTCGCGATGATCGAGGACATCACCGAACGGTACGAACTTCAGCAGCGGCTGCGCTTCCAGGCGCTGCACGACCCGCTGACCGGGCTGCCCAACCGGACGCTGTTCTTCGAGACGTTGGGGCGGGTGCTCGACACCGCGAGCGTCGGGCAGCGGGTCGGGGTGTGCTTCCTCGACCTGGACGGCTTCAAGGCGATCAACGACAGCCTCGGCCACGACCTCGGTGACCGGCTGCTGGTGATGATCGGCCGGAGGTTGGCCGCGTGCGTGGCCGACCACGGCCACCTGGTCGCCCGGATGGGGGGCGACGAGTTCGTGATCCTCGTCGACGGAGGGGACGACGCTGACGACGCGATCGCCGTCGCGGAGGCCGCGCTGGCCGCCGTCGCGGCCCCGGTCCACGTCGGTGAGCACCAGTTGGCCGTCTCGGCCAGTGTGGGCATCGTGCAGTGCCCTGCCGCGGAGACCACCGCGTCGGAGCTGATGAAGGCCGCGGACACCACGCTCTACTGGGCCAAGGCGGCGGGCCGGGGTCGGTGGGCGGTCTACGACCCGGAGCGCGGCGCCCGGGACATCGCCCGCTCGGCGCTGGTCGCCGGATTGCCCGCCGCACTGGACCGGGGCGAGTTCGTGCTGCACTACCAGCCGATCGTGTCGCTGCTGGAGGGCACCATGCTCGCGGTGGAGGCGCTGGTCCGTTGGGAGCACCCGGAACTGGGCCTGATCGGGCCGGACCGGTTCATCGGCCTGGCCGAGGAGACCGGCTTGATCGTCCGGCTCGGCGAGTGGGTACTGCGGCAGGCCTGCGCGGACGCCGAACGGTGGTGGCGGGAGTTCCCGGACGCCAGGTTGGTGGTCAGCGTCAACCTGGCGGCTCGGCAGGCCGACGAACCGGCCATCGTGGACACGGTCGCCAACGCGTTGCAGACCAGCGGGCTGCCCGCGGAGCTGCTTCAACTGGAGCTGACCGAGAGCGCCGTGATGGGCAGCGCCGGTGAGCCCCTGCGCAGCCTGCACCGGCTCGCCGCGCTCGGCGTCCGGCTGGCCGTGGACGACTTCGGCACCGGGTACTCCAACCTGGCGTACCTGCGCCGGTTGCCGATCCACTGTCTGAAGCTCGCCGGGCCGTTCGTCGAGGGCATCCGCGCGGACGGTACCGACGTGGCCGCCGACCACCGCGACGAAAGGATCGTCGACGCGTTGGTCCGGTTGGCGCACGCCCTGGAGTTGTGGGTCACGGCCGAGGCGGTCGAGACCGCCGTGCAGGCGGAACGGCTGCGGGCGCTGCGCTGCGACACCGGGCAGGGTCGATACTTCGGTGCGCCGGCCCCGGCCGACGCGATCACCGCCCGGCTGCGCGGCGGCGGAGTGCCGTCGTGAGCGAGCGCAGCGGGCGAACCAACAGGCACAGCGGCGTGGCGCGAAGCGACGGCACGCGGCGGAGCGGAGTGCCGGCGTGAGCGGGGGGCCGGTCCGGTCCGGCTGGTGGCGACGGAAGGTGGCGGCGTGGACCTGACGGACTCGCAGACGGTGGTGACCGTGGTAGCCGGGCTGGCCATTGTGGCCGGGTTGGCCGGCGTGGTGGTGCCCGGTCTGCCGGCGCTGCCACTGTGCTGGGGTGGCGTGCTGGTCTGGGCCGTCTTCGGCGGCGCCGGCCTGGGTGGCTGGGCGGTGTTCGCCGCCGCCACCCTGGTCGTCGCGGGCGGTGTCGTGATCAAGTACGCGTGGCCCGGCCGGAACCTGAAGCGCACCGGTGTGCCGACGTCCACGCTGCTCGCCGGTGGGGTGCTGGGCATCATCGGGTTCTTCGTGGTGCCGGTCGTCGGGTTGGTGCTCGGTTTCGTGGCCGGGGTGTGGGCGGCGGAGCGGCTGCGACTGGGCAGCAACCAGCTCGCCTGGCCGTCCACCGTGCAGGCACTGAAGGCCGCCGGCCTGTCGATGCTGGTGGAGTTCCTGGCCGGTCTGCTCGTCGCGGCCCTCTGGGTAGCCGGCCTCCTCCTCACCTGACCCACGCCCTTCCCGCGTTGATCAAGAGCTTTCGGTCAGGCACTGCCGGAAATCTGACGCAAACCTCTTGATCACGAGGGGAGTGTGGGGCGCGGGGCACTTTTCGGGTACGGCGGGGTGCCGTACGTGAGAGAGAGGCGTGCCCCGCGCCACCGTGGTCGGGCGGTCCGAGCGCCCGGGGTGGGCCCTTGTCGGGCCTGGTCACTGGTCCAGGATGCGGGCCGGGGCGGTCGGTCGGCAACGCAATTAGCCCGACGGCGGTGAGATTCCCACCGACTACGTATTGACCGCCTTGATCGGCCGGTACGACACTTTGCCCACTTGCACGCGGAACCACCTCAGGGAGGTGTGCAGTGGCCGCGACGCCCGTGCCGACCGCCGAGCAACCAATGGACGAGGACGCCCGACGGCTCGCTGAACTCGGCTACAAACAGGAGCTGCGCCGTAAGTGGAGTGGCTTCTCCAACTTCGCCATCTCCTTCTCGATCATCTCGATCCTGGCCGGCTGCTTCACCACCTTCGGTCAGGCGTGGAACAACGGCGGGCCGGTCGCCATCTCCTGGGGCTGGCCGCTGATCTCGCTGTTCATTCTGATCATCGGCTTCTGCATGGCGGAGCTGGTGTCGGCGTACCCGACCGCGGGTGGGATCTACTGGTGGGCGGCCACCATGGGCCGCCCGGTGCACGGCTGGTTCACCGGCTGGTTGAACCTGATCGGTCTGGTGGCGGTCACCGCCTCGGTCGACTACGGCTGCGCGACGTTCCTCAACCTCACCCTGTCGGCGCTCTTCGACGGCTGGGCCGGGACGCTGCGTCAGGCGTTCATCCTCTTCGTGATCATCCTGGTGCTGCACGGGCTGATCAACATCTTCGGGCACCGGATCATCGACGTACTCCAGAACGTCTCGGTCTGGTGGCACGTGGCCGGCGCGGCCGTCGTGGTGGCCATCCTGGTCTTCGTGCCCGACAACCACCAGAGCTTCCAGTTCGTGTTCACCGAGCGGTTCAACAACTCCGGCTTCGGTAACGGGGACATCGGCGGGCTGACGTTCTGGTTCTACGTGCTGCCGCTGGGCTTCCTGCTGACCCAGTACACGATCACCGGCTTCGACGCCTGCGCGCACGTCTCCGAGGAGACCCGGGGAGCCTCGCAGGCGGCGGCCCGCGGGCTCTGGCAGTCGATCTTCTATTCGGCGGTCGGCGGCTGGATCCTGCTGCTGGCGTTCCTCTTCGCGGCCACCGACGTCGAGGCGGTCAACGCCGCGGGCGGCTTCTCCGGCGCCATCTTCGAGTCCGCGCTGACCCCGGTCTTCTTCAAGATCGTTATCATCATCTCGACCATCGGGCAGTTCTTCTGCGGGATGAGTTGCGTGACCTCGATGAGCCGCATGGCGTACGCGTTCAGCCGGGACCGGGCGGTGCCGGGATGGCGGCTGTGGTCGAAGGTCGACCGCAACGGCACCCCGGTCAACGCGATCATCGGCGCCACCCTCGCCGGCCTGGTGCTGACCCTGCCGGCGCTCTACGAGAGCTCCGCCGGTATCCCGATCGCCTTCTACGCTGTCGTCTCCGTCGCGGTGCTCGGGCTCTACCTGTCGTTCCTCATCCCGATCGCGCTCCGACTGCGGATGGGCGACCGGTTCGTCCCCGGGCCGTGGACGCTCGGCCGCAAGTACAAGCTGCTCGGCTGGATCGCGGTCATCGAGATCGCGATCATCGCCGTCTACTTCGTGCTGCCGATCGTGCCCGCCGGGGTGCCCGGCAACGACGGGTTCACCTGGTCGGCGGTGAACTACGCGCCGCTCGCCGTCGGCGGAGTGCTGCTGGTGGTCGCCGTCTGGTGGTACGCCTCGGCCCGCACGTGGTTCACCGGCCCGGTTCGTACCGTCGAGGAACCGGCGGTGGCGGCCGACCCGGCGCGGGCCGACGACCCGGTCTGATCGGCATCCGGCGGGACGGGCGGCGCTGCCGTCCCGCCGGCCGACCGTCGGGTTTGCCGCACGTGCCGCCGGGGGCATTGACGGTGATCCGGTTTGCCAGTAGACCTTGGTGATGGAGGCCCGCGAATGAGGAAAGCTCCGCTCACGCTGGAACAGCTGCGGGTCGCCATCAACGATGGCGAGATCGACACGGTGGTGCTGGCCCTCGTCGACATGCAGGGCCGGTTGCAGGGCAAGCGGTTCCACGCGCCCTACTTCCTCGACCAGGTGGTGGCCAACGGCAGCGAGGGCTGCAACTACCTGCTCGCCGTGGACGTCGACATGAACACCGTCGACGGGTACGCGATGTCGAGCTGGGAACGCGGCTACGGCGACTTCGCGATGGTGCCGGACTTCGCCACCTTGCGCCGGGTGCCCTGGCAGCCCGGCTCCGCGTTGCTGCTGGCCGACCTGACCTGGCTGGACGGCTCGGGTGACGTGGTCGCCTCGCCCCGGCAGATCCTGCGCCGGCAGCTGGACCGGCTGGCCGAGCACGGGCTGACCGCGTACGCCGGCACCGAGCTGGAGTTCGTGCTGTTCCGCGACTCGTACGAGGACGCCTGGCAGCGCGGCTACCGCGACCTGACCCCGGCCAACCAGTACAACGTCGACTACTCGCTGCTCGGCACCGCCCGGGTGGAGCCGCTGCTGCGCCGGATCCGCACCGAGATGGCCGGCGCCGGGCTCACCCCGGAGAGCGCCAAGGGCGAGTGCAACCTCGGGCAACACGAGATCGCCTTCCGGTACGACGAGGCGGTGGCCTGCGCCGACCACCACGTGATCTACAAGAACGGTGCCAAGGAGATCGCCGCCCAGGAGGGGATGGCGATCACCTTCATGGCCAAGCCGAACGAGCGGGAGGGCAACTCCTGCCACATCCACTTCTCGCTTCGGGATTCATCCGGTGCGTCGGCGATGCTCGGCGACGGGCCGGCGCACCTGTCGCAGACCGGGCAGCGGGTGCTCGCCGGGCTGCTGGCCACCATGCGCGAGTTCAGCCTGCTCTTCGCCCCGAACATCAACTCCTACAAGCGCTACCAACCGGGATCGTTCGCCCCGACCGCGCTGCGCTGGGGTGTCGACAACCGCACCTGCGCGCTGCGGGTGGTCGGGCACGGTCAGGGCATGCGGGTGGAGAACCGGGTGCCCGGCGCCGACGTCAACCCGTACCTGGCGATCGCCGGGCTGGTCGCCGGGGCGCTGCACGGCATCGACGGTGAGCTGGAGTTGGGCGAGGAGTGCACCGGGAACGCGTACGACGACCCGGAGGCCGAGCGCGTCCCCGGCACCCTGCGCGACGCCCTGGCCCTCTGGGAGAACTCCACGGTGGCCCGGGACGCGTTCGGCCCCGAAGTGGTGGCCCACTACGCCAACCAGGCGAGAGTCGAGCTGGCCGCTTTCGACGCCGCGGTAACCGACTGGGAGCTGACCCGTGGCTTCGAACGCCTCTGACCACGTGAGGATGGGGGTGGCGGCGTGACGGTCCTGGTGGATCCTGCTAGCGGGGTGGGGTTCCGGGAGGTTGCGGCGGCCTCTGTGGACGAGGTTGACGCGGCCATCGCGCGGGCGGCTGCCGCATTCGAGACCTGGCGTCGGGTGGGGGCGGGGGATCGGGCGCGGTTGCTGCGGCGGTTCGCCGCCGTCGTCGACGCGCACCTGGACGAGTTGGCCCTGCTGGAGGTGCGCAACTCCGGACACACCATCGGCAACGCCCGGTGGGAGGCCGGCAACGTCCGCGACGTCCTCGACTACTACGCCGGCGCGCCGGAGCGGCTGACCGGGCGGCAGATCCCGGTGCCCGGCGGGTTGGACGTCACCTTCCACGAACCACTCGGTGTGGTCGGCGTGATCGTGCCCTGGAACTTCCCGATGCCGATCGCCGCCTGGGGGTTCGCCCCGGCGCTCGCCGCCGGCAACACCGTGGTGCTCAAGCCCGCCGAACTGACCCCGCTCACCGCGCTGCGCCTGGCCGAGCTGGCCCGCGAGGCGGGCCTGCCCGACGGTGTCTTCACCGTCGTCCCGGGAGAGGGCGCGGTGGTGGGGGAGCGGTTCGTCAGCCACCCGGCGGTCCGCAAGATCTGCTTCACCGGCTCCACCGAGATCGGCACCCGGATCATGGCCGGCTGCGCCGCCCAGGTGAAGCGACTCACCCTGGAGTTGGGCGGCAAGAGCGCGAACATCGTCTTCGCCGACGCCGACCTGGAACGCGCCGCCGCGACCGCGCCGAGCGCGGTCTTCGACAACGCCGGCCAGGACTGCTGCGCACGGTCGCGGATCCTGGTCCAACGTTCGGTGTACGACCGGTTCCTGGAGCTGCTCGAACCGGCGGTACGCGCGGTGCGCGTCGAGGACCCGTCCCGCGACACCGCCGAGATGGGCCCGCTGATCTCCGCCGCCCAACGGGACCGGGTCGCCGGTTACCTCGCCGGGGCGACGGTCGCCTTCACCGGCTCCTGCCCCGACGGCCCCGGGTTCTGGCTCGCGCCCACGGTGCTGCTGGCCGACTCGCCGGCCGACCGGCACTGGCGAGAGGAGATCTTCGGCCCGGTCGTCTCGGTGCTGCCGTTCGACGACGAGGCGGACGCGGTGCGGCTCGCCAACGACACCGAGTACGGCCTCTCCGGCTCCATCTGGACCCGGGACGTGGGTCGCGCCCTGCGCCTGGCCCGCGCCGTCGACTCGGGCAACCTCAGCGTCAACTCGCACTCCTCGGTGCGCTACTGGACCCCGTTCGGCGGGATGAAGCGGTCCGGGCTCGGCCGTGAGCTGGGCCCGGACGCGCTGCACTCCTTCACCGACGTCAAGAACGTGTTCATCTCGACAGAGGAGTGACGCCTGTGCAGGGTCGGTTGCAGGACCGGGTGGCCGTGGTCACCGGAGCGGGCAGCGGCATCGGGTTGGCCACCGTGCGGCGGTTCGCCGCCGAGGGGGCCCGGGTGGTCTGCGTGGACATCGACGCGGCGGCCGGCACGAAGGCCGCCGAGGAGTGCGGCGGCGAGTTCGTGGCCACCGACGTGGCCGACGAGTCGGCGGTACGCGACCTGTTCGACGGGGTGGCCGACCGGCACGGTCGGGTGGACATCGCGTTCAACAACGCCGGCATCTCGCCACCGGACGACGACTCCATCCTGGACACCGGCCTGGACGCGTGGGAGCGGGTGCTGCGGGTCAACACCACCAGCGTCTACCTGTGCTGCAAGTACGCCATCCCGCACATGCGTCGGCAGGGCAAGGGGTCGATCATCAACACGGCCTCGTTCGTGGCGTTGATGGGTGCCGCGACGTCGCAGATCGCGTACACCGCGAGCAAGGGCGGGGTGCTCGCGATGACCCGGGAGTTGGGTGTGCAGTTCGCCCGCGAGGGCATCCGGGTCAACGCGCTCTGCCCCGGCCCGGTGGCCACCCCGTTGCTGCTGGAGCTCTTCGCCGCCGACCCGGAGCGGGCCGCCCGTCGGCTGGTGCACGTGCCGATGGGTCGCTTCGGGCAGCCGGAGGAGATCGCCGCCGCGGTGGCGTTCCTGGCCAGCGACGACGCCTCGTTCATGACCGCCGCGCAGTTCGTGGTCGACGGTGGCATCACGGGCGCCTACGTCACTCCCCTATGAGCGCGAGGAGTGAGCCGGGTTTGCGAGCCCGGCAGTCGCGAATCGTGCCAGCCCTATGAGCGCGAGGAGTGAGCCGGGTTTGCGAGCCCCGCAGTCGCGAACGATGCCGGCGCCGAGGCGGCCGTTGATCGGGGTCAGCGCGTACGTCGAACCCGCCGACTGGGCCGTCTGGCGGGGGGTGCGGGCGGTGCTGGTGCCGGAGGCGTATTCGCGGGCGGTGACGGCCGCGGGTGGCCGGGCGGTGGTGCTGCCGCCGGACGACGTGGACGCGGACGTGGTGGCTGTCCTCGACGGGCTGCTGTTGGCCGGTGGCGCGGACGTCGGCCCGGGGCGGTACGGCGAGCCGCCCGACCCGCGGACCGAGGACCGGCCGGACCGGGACGCCGGCGAGCTGGCCCTGCTGGCCGCCGCGCTCGCCGCCGAGGTGCCGGTGCTGGGCGTGTGTCGGGGGATGCAGTTGCTCGCGGTCGCGTACGGCGGCACCCTGCACCAGCACCTGCCCGACGTGGTGGGTCACGAGGCGCACCGCCCGGCGCCCGGCGTGTATGGGGACCACCCGGTGCGGTTCGCTCCGGGGAGCCTGGCCGCCTCGGTGTCGGCGGGGGTCGACCAGGTCAACTCGTACCACCACCAGGCGGTCGCCGATCCGGGCCGGCTCGCGGTGACCGGTTGGGCGGGGGACGGCGTGGTCGAGGCGGTGGAGGACCCGGCCCTGCCGTTCGTGCTCGGGGTGCAGTGGCATCCGGAGAACGAGCCGGATCCTCGCCCGATCACGGCGCTGGTGCGGGCCGCTGGCCTGCGGGTGTGACTGAGATCGCCCTCTCCGGTCGGTGGCACCGGTGGGAGGATCAGGGGATGGGCAAGGTTTATCCGGAGATCGACGGTCGACTGCGTGACTTCATCGTGGCCCAGCCGCTCTTCTTCGTGGCGACCGCCCCGTCCGGTGTCGAGGGGCACGTCAATGTGTCGCCGAAGGGCATGCGGGGCACGTTCGTGATCCTTGGCCCGCACCGGGTGGCCTACCTCGACTATCACGGCAGCGGGGCGGAGACCATCGCCCATCTGCGGGACAACGGCCGGATCACGCTGATGTTCTGTGCCTTCGACGGCCCGCCGAAGATCGTCCGGTTGCACGGGCGGGGCAGCAGCGTCGCAGTGACCGAGGACGCCTTCGCCGATCGGCTCGCCGAGTTTCCCGCGCCGCCGGACGTGCACGCCGTCCGGGCCGTCATCACGGTCGAGGTGGAGCGGGTCAGTGACTCCTGCGGATATGCGGTGCCCCTGATGGACTTCCGGGCCGAACGCGATCTGTTACTCACCTCACACTCTCGCCGCAGCGCCGACGATCTGGTGGTCTACCGGGCCACCAAAAACGCGGCGAGCATCGACGGGCTGCCGGTCTTCTGACTCGTCAGGGCGTTCCGGGCACCGCCGTTCGACCTCGCCGTCCACCCGCACTGTCCGGAGGCCGACGGCTCAGGCGTACGTAACCAGCGTCCATCTGTCGTAATGCGTTACGTTGCTGGTCCGCTGGGGTACAAGTCGGAGCACGGCGGGTGAAGATCAACGGTCGAGGGGTACGGCCGGAGCGGGAGGCTGCATGAGCTCGGCCCAGGGGGGCGCGGACATGGGGCATGCCGCCCTGTCCGGCCGCGAGACCCCGCCGATGCTGGCGGCCGCGTTCGCGGCCGGCGGCGAGATGGGCGAGCGGCTGGCCTCCTTCGACTGGTCCTCCGGCCCGCTGGGTGAGCCCGGCCAGTGGCCGCCGGCGCTGACCAACGCGGTCGGGATGATGCTCGCCTCCAGCGCGCCGATCGTCATGTTCTGGGGCGACGAGCAGTTGGCCTTCTACAACGACGCCTACCGGCCGACCATCGGTGGCAAACACCCGGACGTCATCGGCCAACCGGCCCGCTCGTACTGGGCGGAGACCTGGGCGGTGCTCGGCCCGCTGCTCGACAGTGTCCGGAGCACCGGACGCTCCTACCGGGGCGAGGACCATCCCTTTCTGCTGGACCGTTACGGCTTTGTCGAGCAGACCTACTTCAACGTCTCGTACGACCCGATCCGCGGTGACGACGGCTCGGTCAGTGGCGTCTACTGCATCGTCAGCGAGACCACCGGACGGGTGCTCGGTGAGCGCCGGCTGCGCGCGCTCGCCGAACTCGGCGCCGAGCTGAGCGACATCGGCAGCGCCGCGGAGCTGGGCCGGACCGCCGCCGGGGTGCTCGGCCGGCACCGGGCGGACGTGCCGTTCGCCCTGATCTATCTGGCCGACGACAGCGGCCAGCTCACCCTGGCCGGTTGCACCGGCACCACCCCGCCCGCCGTCGATGTCACGTCGCGGCTGCTGGCCCGGTTGACCACCGATGACGCGCCCGCCACGGTCGAGGTGCCCGGTCTGCTCGACGCGTTGCCGGTCGACGCCGCCGACCAGGCCCTCGTGCTGCCGCTCACGGCGACCAACCAGACGGTCGGCGCGCTGGTCGTCGGCGTGGCCCGTCAGCTGCCGCTCAGCGATGACTACCGCAACTTCCTCGGCCTGGTCGCCGCCCAGATCTCCAGGGCGGTCGCCACCCAGCGGGCGTACGAGCAGGAAAGGGCCCGGGCCGCCGAGTTGGCCGCCCTGGACCGGGCGAAGACCAACTTCTTCGCCAACGTCAGCCACGAGTTCCGCACCCCACTGACCCTGGTGCTCGGCCCGCTGGAGGACATGCTGGCCGACCCGGAGCTGCCCGCCACCGAGACCGACCGGCTCACCATGATGCACCGCAACGCGCTGCGCCTGCTCAAGCTGGTCAACACCGTGCTGGACTTCTCCCGACTGGAGTCCGGGCGGCTCGCCGCCCGCTACCAGCCGACCGACCTCGCCGGTTACACCGCCCGGCTGGCCAGCACCTTCCGCTCGGCCACCGACCGGGCCGGATTGCGACTGGTGGTGGACTGTCCGCCGCTGCCGACGCCGGTCTTCGTCGACCGGGACATGTGGGAGAAGATCGTCCTCAACCTGGTGTCGAACGCGGTCAAGTTCACTTTCGACGGCGAGATCCGGGTGCGGATCAGGGCCATGGAAGGCGCGGCCCGGCTGGAGGTGACCGACACCGGCATCGGCATCGTGCCGGACGAGCTGCCGCACGTCTTCGAACGGTTCCACCGGGTGGCCGGGGCGCGGGCCCGCACCCACGAAGGCACCGGCATCGGCCTCGCGCTGGTCCGGGAGCTGGTCGAGATGCACGGCGGCCAGGTCGGGTTGACCAGCCAGGTCGACGGGGGCAGCACCTTCATGGTGACCATTCCGTTCGGCTCGGCGCACCTGCCGGCGGACCGGGTGGTGGCGTTCGACCCGCTGCCCGTGGGTGAGCCTGAGCAGGCCCGGCTCTTCGTGGCGGAGACCGCGCTGTGGGCCGGTGTCGCGCCGACACCCGAGTTCGACCGTCAGCCGGCGAAGGGCACCTCGGCTGGTCGGATCCTGGTCGTCGACGACAACGCCGACCTGCAGGAGCACGTCAGCCGGCTGCTCTCCCCGACCTGGGACGTGGTCACCGCGAACGACGGGCTCGATGCCCTGCCGCTGGCCCGCGAGGGCGGGTTCGACCTGGTGCTCACCGACGTGATGATGCCCCGGCTGGACGGGTTCGGGCTGGTGAGCGCGCTGCGCTCGGACCCGCGTACCCGGCATGTGCCGATCGTGCTGCTCTCTGCCCGCGCCGGCTCCGCCGAGGCCGTCGCCGGTCTCGCCGTCGGCGCCGACGACTATCTCACCAAGCCGTTCTCCGCGCAGGAGCTGATCGCCCGGGTGCGGGCCAATGTGGAGCTGGGTCAGCTGCGCGGGCAGATCATCCGCCGGCTCCGGGCGCTGGCCGACGCGGCGGTGGCGGTGAACACCGCCCGGTCCACCGCCGACGTGCTCCAGGTCGCCGCCCGGCACGCGTTGAGCCTCGCCGAGGCGGCTCGGGTGGTGGTCACCGCGGCCGAGGCGCGCTTCGAGGCGGACGGCGGTGGCACCACCGCCGCCGACCCGTCGTTCGTGGCCGAGCTGACCGGCACCACCGGGAAGCAGCTCGGTGAGCTGCAGGTCTGGCGGGCGGATGGCGACGAGGCGCAGGCCGACGACGCCGCGCTGACCCAGCTGGCCCGGCTCGTCGGGGTGCGACTGGAGAACGCCCAGCTCTACGAAGCCGAACACCGCATCGCCACCACCCTCCAGCACAGCCTGCTGCCCCGGTCGCTGCCCCAACTGCCCGGCGCGGTGGTGGCCAGCCGCTACCTGCCCGGCAGTGCCGACGTCGAGGTCGGCGGCGACTGGTACGACGCGATCGCGCTGAACGGCGACGAACTGGTGCTGGTCATCGGCGACGTGGTCGGCAAGGGCGTCCGGGCCGCCGCGGCGATGGGGCAACTGCGCAACGCGCTGCGGGCGTACGTGCTGGAGGGCTTCGATCCGGGTGAGTCGCTGACCCGGCTCAACCGGCTGGTCGGCTCCACCGAGGGCCGGTCCTTCGCGACCGTGGTCTGCCTGCTGTTCAACCCCCGCACCCGTCGGCTACGGTACGCGAGCGCAGGTCACCCGTCCCCACTGTTGATCACCGGAGGCGATGTGGCGTTCCTGCACGACCGGGCGCTCGGTCCACCGGTCGGCGCCCTCCCCGGCGCGACGTACGAGTCGGTCGAGGGTGAGTTGGCGGCCGGCACTCGACTGCTGTTCTACACCGACGGGCTGGTCGAGGACCGCCAGCTCGGCGTCGATGCCTCGCTGGCCCAGCTCCGCATCGACGCGGCCACCCCGAGTGAGCACGTGGTGGACCTGATCGACGCGGTGGTCGATCGGGTCACCGGACGGCCGCGCCGCGACGACGTGGCGGTCCTCGCCCTGGAGGCGGCGGAGCTCAACCGCTTCGCGCTGCGGCTACCGGCGGACCCGACCCGGCTCAGCGTGCTGCGAAAGCGGCTGGAGGACTTCCTCGTCGCGCACTCCGTCGGCGAGACCGACCTGTTCGACCTGACCGTCGCCGTCTCCGAGGCCGCCGCCAACGCCATCGAGCACCCGGTCCACCCCGCCGAGGCCATGATCAGCGTGGAGGTGGCCATCGAGGGTCGGACGGTGACGGCCACTGTGCGCGACAGTGGGCAGTGGCGGGAGTCGACCGGCTCCGGCTTCCGGGGCCGCGGGCTGGCCCTGATCAAAGCGCTGGGCGAGCTGTCGGTACGGCGTACCGATGAGGGCACCGAGGTGACGCTGCGCCGGCAGTTGCAGGACTGACCGCGCGCCCGGCGACGGCCTGGCCTCCGCCCGGCTCGACCGGGAACCATGACGCCGGCCCTAGGCCGGGTCGAGCCAGCCCTGCTCGCCGAGGCCGGCGATCTCCAGCACCCGGCGGACCTGCCGGGACGGACGCACGGTGAGCCGGCCCGGAACCTGCTGGGCGAGCCGGACCAGGGCGTGGATGGCGGCCGAGTCGAAGAAGGTGACCGCACTCAGGTCGAGGGTGATCTTCCCGGCGGGCTCGCGCAGCGCCGTCTGGAGCATCGTGTCCGCGGTCGCCATGTCGACCTCGCCGGCCACCACCACGTGGAGGTGGTCACCGTCGATCTCCGCGCTGGCGGAGAAGATGGGCGGTGCTCCCCCTTGATCCACGCAGACACCATGGCACAGCCGCCCTGGCAGGGCAACAACCTCCACCGGGCGGCCGTGGCGCGGGTCACCAACGGTCCCGGCGATAGGCTTGCGGGCATGACCGTCCGTCCGCCGCTGACACCAGGCACGCTCTCCCCGATGCGACCGGTGCCGTCCCAGATCGCCCGACCGGAGTACGTGGGCAAGCAGCGCCCGCAGGAGTGGCGTGGCTCGCACGTGCAGACGCCGGAGATCATCGAGAAGATGCGGATCGCCAGCCGGCTCGCCGCCCAGGCGACCCAGCTCGCCGGCGAGCACTGCAAGCCCGGCGTGACCACCGACGAGATCGACAAGGTGGTGCACGAGTTCCTCTGCGACCACGGCGCGTACCCGTCGACGCTGGGCTACAAGGGCTTCCCGAAGTCCTGCTGCACCAGCCTCAACGAGGTCATCTGCCACGGCATCCCGGACTCCACGGTCCTCCAGGACGGCGACATCATCAACGTCGACGTGACCGCGTACATCGGTGGGGTGCACGGTGACACCGACGCCACCTTCTGCGTCGGCGAGGTCAGCGAAGAGGCCCGACTGCTGGTCGAGCGGACCCACGAGGCGATGATGCGGGGCATCCGCGCGGTCGCCCCGGGTCGCCAGATCAACGTGGTGGGCCGCGTCATCGAGTCGTACGCCAAGCGGTTCGGCTACGGCGTGGTCCGCGACTTCACCGGCCACGGCATCGGCGAGGCATTCCACAGCGGTCTCTACGTGCCGCACTACGACAGCCCGCGCCCCACGGACATCATGGAGCCGGGCATGACGTTCACCATCGAGCCGATGATCACCCTCGGCACCTACCAGTACGACATGTGGGACGACGGGTGGACCGTGGTCACCAAGGACCGGAAGTGGACGGCGCAGTTCGAGCACACCATCGTGGTGACCGACGACGGCCACGAGATCCTGACCCTGCCGTGACCGACACCCCGGCGGCGCTGCGCGAGGCGCACCACGCGGACGTCTCCGGCGGCTGGCTACGCCCGGCCGTCTTCGGCGCGATGGACGGCCTGGTCACCAACATCGCCCTGATCGCAGGCGTCGGCGGCGGCGGGGTGTCGCCGCGCAGCATCGTGCTCACCGGCAGCGCCGGCCTGGTCGCCGGTGCCATCTCGATGGGGCTCGGCGAGTACACCAGCGTGCGCTCCGCCAACGAGCAGGTCGCCGCCGAGGTGGCCAAGGAACGACGGGAACTGGAACGGCACCCCGAGGCGGAGGCCCGCGAGTTGGCCGACGCGTGGGTGGCCCGGGGCCTGCCCCGGGACCTCGCCACCCAGGTCGCCGAGGCGGTGCGGCGCGACCCGGAGGAGGCCCTGCGGGTGCACGTCCGCGAGGAACTGGGCGTCGACCCCGACGACCAGCCCAGCCCGTGGACCGCCGCGATCTCGTCGTTCCTGTTCTTCTCGGTCGGCGCGCTGGTCCCGCTGCTGCCGTACCTGCTCGGCGCCACCGAACTGTGGCTGGCGCTCGCCGTCGGCGGGCTCGGGCTGTTCGCCGCCGGTGCCGTGGTGGCCCGCTTCACCAGGCGTCCCTGGTGGACCAGCGGGCTGCGCCAGCTGCTGCTGGGTGCCGCGGCGGCCGGCGCCACCTACCTGATCGGCTCGCTGATCGGCGTACCGGGCGGGCTGTGACGCGCCTCAGGTGCTGAGCAGCTCGTCGACCGTGCCGTCGACCGCACGACCACGGGCCGCCAACTCCTCGGCCTGCCGGGCCAGCACCACACCCACCTCGGTCATGTCGGCCCCGGCCAACCCGGTGCGCCGCACCGCGTCCCCCGGGTCACGGAAGTAGGTGCGGCTCAGCAGACCCGTCACCGTGGCCGCCGCCAGCCGGGCCTCACCGAGCATCAGCAGAGCCTGATCGGTCTCGTACCACTCGGCGAGCCGGGCAGCCCGGGAGTGCGCCGCGCTGCCCCGGTACCACGCCTGCCGGGCCGCGGTGCTGAACTCCGCCGGCCGGGCCCGAGCCAGCCGGCCGAGATGCTCGTCGCGCAACGTCCGCAACCAGCCCGTCGGATCGTGCAACGCCTGCGTGGTGACGTACCGGTCGGCGGTCAGCGGCCAGAGCGGGGAGAGCACCCGGGCCTGCGCCAGGTAGTCCTCGGCGGCGGCCACGGTCAGATCGACCAGCACCCCGTCCACCCGCCGGGTCGCCGGCGGCGGCCCGGTCCCGGGCCGATAGGTGACCACCAGCATTCCCGCCTCGCGGTCCCCACCGCCGTCGTCGTCACCGTGCGCCAGGGGCCCGTGCACCGCGATCGCGAGCACATCGGCCGGGAACCGCCGCCGGAGCGCCTCGGCGACCCGCTCCGCGACCGTCCACCGTCGATCGTCGAGACCCCGGTCGACACCGGCCCGCTCGCTCACCGGGCCATCGCTGTTCGCGGCTGCGGGGCTCGCAACCCCGGCTCACTCCTCGCGCTCACGGGACCGCCTTTGTTCGCGGCTGCGGGGCTCGCAACCCCGGCTCACTCCTCGCGCTCACGGGACTGCCTTTGTTTGCGGCTGCGGGGCTCGCAACCCCGGCTCACTCCTCGCGCTCACGGAACCACCTCGCCTTGGCTACCGAGCGTCAGCCTAGCCAGCCGACGGCGGAGCGTCGGGCGCGCCGCGCCCGGTCGGGGCCAGCCGGAAGATGTGGATCTCCCGGCCGCCGGCCCGCTGCACGTACGTGCGGTACGCGGGCCACTCGGTGACCAGCAACTGCCACAACCGCTCCCGTTCGGCGCCGGTCGCCCGCTCGGCCCGCACCGCGACCCGCCGGCCCTTCACGTCCACCTCGGCGGTGGGATCGGCCAGCAGGTTCATCGCCCAACCGGGGTGGTGGGTCTGCCCCCAGTTCGAGCCGATCACCACGTACGCGTCACCGTCGGGGACGTAGACCAGGGGATTGCTGCGGGGCTTGCCGGAGCGGCGGCCGGTCGTGGTGATCACCAGGGACGGGATCAGACCGAGCGCGACCACCCGGCCCCGGGTGAGGCGACCGACCACCCGGTCGGCGGGGACCAACAGACGTGCGGCCGCGCCGAACCAACGATGATGACCGAGCCGACGGGTGACTCTTCCCAGCACTGACACGCCGATCAGTCTGCCGGCTGCCCGACCCCGGCGGCACCCCCGCCCGGTTCCCTTTCGGCCCACCCGGTGGATCAGTCAGTCCAGCCGCCGTTCGATCGGCAGCCGGGCCCGGGTGAACAGGCCCGCCCCGAGCATCGCCACCACCGGCACCAGCACCAGAACCCCGAGCGCGGGCCACGGCACCAGAAAGGGGTACGGCTCGGACACCGGCCAGTCGCTGGCGTACTGCCGGTTCACCGAGACCAGCACGATCGCGGCGGTGCCGAGGCCGGCCACGATGCCGAGCACCGAACCGAGACCGGCGATGACGCCGGCCTGGCAGATCGCCAGCAGCCGGCGTACCGCTGGGGCCGCGCCGACGGCCGCGAGGGTGGTCAACTCGGCGCGCCCCTCGGCGGCGGCGAGCGCGGTGGCGACCCCGGCCGCCCCCACCGTGATCAGCCCGGCCGCCGCCGCGAGCAGCAGAAGCAGCGGTGAGACGTCGCTCGGCGCGCCGCCGGTCTCCACGCTCAGCGAGAGCGTCCCGAAGGGCCGCAGGGCGGCGGCGAACCGTGCCTGTCGCTCCTCGTCGGGCAAGGTCGTGGTGCCGATCACCCAGCCGGTCGGGGACCAGCTCAGGTCGAGCTGTCGGGCCGCGGTCGCGGACAGCAGCAGACGGGACTGGCCGGTCGCCCGGGGCAGCGCGTACCCCGGAAGGTCCTGGACGGTGGTCTCCCGGTCCGGGCCGGCCTCCACCTTGCTGACCCGGACAGTCACCAGGCCGTCGTGCAGGTAGCGCGGATCGGTCACCACCACGCCACCGGCGCGCAGCACGGCCGTGGCGGCGGCGGTCGTCGCCGGGTCCACGCCGGTGAGCAGGGGGAGTGCGGTCCCGTCGTCGACTCCGGCCTCCACGTAGCCGCCCAGGTAGTCAATCTCGCGGATCCGGCAGCGGGGATCGGCGCGGGCCTGCTGGCGCTGCGCCGCGGGGAGTTGAACGCCGGGCTGCCAGGGGCAGGCCCGGGTCGGTGGGAGCACTGGTGCGACGTCGCAGTAGCCGGTGCGTCCCGTCCCGCAGCTCGGTGTCTGCACCGGGGCGACGGCGCCGGCCCCGAGTTGATTCCGGGCGGCGTCGGTGATCTGAGCCAGCGTGGGATGCCCCGCCGATCCGATCGGGTTGACCATTACGTGGCCGGTCGGCAGCGCCGGCCGGTACGCGCGCGCGTCGCGGGCGCCGTCGCTGGCCAGGTATCCGCCGAGGGCGACACTGCTGGCGACGGCGGCCATCACGGCGCAGATGGCCGGTGCCGCTGCGGCCCGGTTGCGGCTGGCATCGCGCAACGCGATCCGTGGTGCCAGCGGCAACACCCGGCCAAGGCGAGCCAGCGCCCCGAGCAGCGTGGGTGTGCAGCAGACCAGGCCCAACTCGCCGAGGATCAGCCCGGTGAGGATCACCGCCGGGGAGGTCCGGGTGGCACCGAACGCCGCCAGCCCCGCCCCGCCGGCCACCAGCGTCAGCCCGAGAGCCAACCACCGACCCTGGGACTGCGCCGGGGTGCGACGCCCCGCGAGCCCGGCGCTCACGTCCTGGCGGGCGGCGGTCCAGGCCGGTGCCAGCGCGGCGAGCACCCCGGCCAGCACCGCGACGCCAGCGAGTAGGACCAGCGCGCTCGGCCAGCAGCGGTAGCCGCCGAAGCGGGCGCTGAACACGTACTGCTCCATCAGCGGGCGACCGGCGAACGCCGCGCCGACACCGACCAGCAGGCCGGCGGCGGCCCCCAGCACCCCCAGCACCACACCGTCGGCCAGCACGACCCGGCGAAGCTGTGCGGCGTCCCCGCCCGCCACCGCGACCAGCGCCAGATCCCGGCGGCGGCGACGGACGCCGACGGCGAAGGCCGGCCCGACCAGCAGGACGACCTCCAGCAGCCCGAGGCCGGCGATCAGGACGCCGGTGCTCAGGTCGTCCGGCCTGCTCCCGATGATCGACCCGAACCACGTCTGGTCCGCTCCGGTCGCCGAGCCGATCCGGTGTCGCGCGGTGACCACCACCCCACGGTCGTTGAGCCGGGACACCAGCGCCGCATCGACGGTGCCCGGCACGTCCGCCAGCCAGACACCGTCCGGCTCCGGACCGGTCGACGGCACGGCCCCCGGGTGCAGCGCCACGACCGGTCCGAGGTTGTCGGGAAACTCGACAACCCCCACCACGGTGTACGCCCTGCTTCCGTCGGCCGCGGCGACGGCGTGGCCGAGGCGCAGGTCGAGGCGGCGCAGCGCCACCGGACTGACCGCGACCTCACCGGGCTGCTGCGGCGCCCGGCCGGCCCGGAACCGCACCAGCCCGCGGGCCAGCGGATCGGTGAGATCCAGCACCCGACCGTTCACGACCTCGTCGCGGTGCGGGCCGCGCAGTGTCAGCGGAACGTCGGGACGCACCTCGGTGACCCGGCTGCCCGGCCCGAGCAGTGCGGTCACCTGGGCCGCGGTGACCGGTGCGGGGAGCGCGCCGTCCTGCGTGTACCAGCCCTCACCCCACCCGTCCTGTTTCACCGGTCCGCTGGAGATCCACTGCAACTCGGCGTCGGCCACGCCGAGCCGGCGTTCGACGCGCTCCTGTGGGGTCAGCTCGGCCATGTCGTAGCTCGCCGCCAGAAAGGCCAGCGCCGCGACCGGCATGGCGATCATCGCGAGCACCAGGGCGGTCCGCCGCCGGGACCGGCGTGACTCCCGCCGGGCGATTCGCAGCGCCGCCCGCCAGGACCCGGTCAGCTCGGCGAACCGCCGTCGACCGACCGGGGCCGGCGGCGCGACCGGTCGCGTCGTCGCGGCGTCGGCCCGACCGGGGGCCCGCGTCGGACGACGGATGATCACCGGTCGCTGCCGGACAGCAACTGCTCGACACTGCCCAGCGGCGCCGTGGTGTCGACCAGGACGCCGTCGCGGAGGAACACCACCCGGTCGGCCCAGCCGGCGTGCCGCGCCTCGTGGGTGACCAGCACTCCGGCGGCGCCCGCGTCGATCCGGCGGCGCAGCAGGTGCAGCACCGCCTCACCGGTCTGGGAGTCCAACGCCCCGGTGGGCTCGTCGGCGAGCACCAGCCGGCGTTCGCCCACCAGCGCGCGGGCGATCGCCACCCGCTGCTGCTGCCCGCCGGAGAGCTGGTCCGGGAAGCGGTCACCCAACGCCGGCAGGCCCACCTCGGTGAGCGCGGCCATGGCCAGCGCGCGGGCCCGCCGTCCGCTGGTCCCGTCGAGCTCCAACGGCAGCGCCACGTTCTCCAGTGCGCTCAGACTGCCCAGCAGGTTGAGCTGCTGGAAGATGTAACCGATCCGGCGGCGGCGCAGCTGGGCCAGCCCGCGGCGGTCCAGTGCCCCCAGCGGTTGCCCCTCGACCCGGACCTCGCCGCCGGTCGGGCGGTCCAACCCACCGGCGAGAGCCAGCAGGGTCGATTTACCGGAGCCGGACGGCCCCATCACGGCGACCAACTCGCCAGGCCGGACGACCAGGCTGACGCCGCGCAGCGCGTGCACCGCCGCCGGCCCGGCGCCGTGGGTGCGGTGGACGGCGCGTAGCTCCAGCACCGCGTCGTCCGACCCGCTCACCGTCGTGCCTCCTCGCCGGTCCATCGAGCCGCGTCCCGCGCGTCGGCGTCCCCGGGTCGGGGAGGGGGAGGCGCCGGGCCGCTGGGCTGGTGCCGGACCAGACTGGTCTCGCAGTGGTCGAGCCAGCGCACCTCGGCTTCGGCCTGGAACACCATCGAGTCCAGCACGAGCCGCCAGGGGAGGTCCTCCGGCCGGTTGCTGCCGTACTTCAACCGGGTCAACTCCTGCAGGGCCCGCATCGTCGCGCTGCGTTGGGCCTGCACCACCGACCTGACGTCGACGCCGGGGGTGGTCAGCGCCAGCGCCAGCTTGATCGCCAGCTCGTCGCGGGGTCGGTCGGTACGGCTGATCGGGGTGGCGAACCACAGCGCCAGGTCCGCCCGGCCGGCGTCGGTGATCTCGTACGGGCGCTGCCCGGCCTCGCTCTCCGGCAGCGGGCGCACCAGACCGTCCCGTTCCAGCCGGGACAGCGTGGTGTAGACCTGCCCGATGTTCAGCGGCCAGGTCGAGCCGGTCGACTCCTCGAACGCGGCGCGCAGCTGGTAGCCGTACATCTGGCCGCGTTCGAGCAGGGCGAGCAACCCGTGACGGATGGACATGGCAACGGAGTATGCATACCTGGTATGCGCACCGCAACCGGAGTGGACCGGTTCAGGTCGGTCGACCGGGAAACGGGACAGTCAGCGGGGTCAGCCCGGCGGTCTTGCGCCACCGGGTGGCCCGTACGGCGTACTCAACCAGGGCGGCCAGCGCCTGGTCCCGGTCGGCACCGGTGGTGGACGCCAGGGCGGCCCGCCAGTGCGCTGCCGTGCGCTCCTCCACCTCGGCGGCGAGCCGCAGGGCGCTCGCCCGGTCGGTGACCGGGAACGGCAGGGCGTACCCGGCGCGGTCCGGCGGGACGACGCCCCCGGCCGTGGTGAGCTGCACCACCAGCGCGTCGCGGCGGCGTCGATGCGCGGCCTCCGCCTGACGTGCCGCGTCCCGCGCCCCTCCGCTGAGCCGGACCCCGATCCGCCCGTAGGCGTAGATGGCCGCGTACTCGGCGGACAGGGCGGCGGCGAGCGCCTCCCCGGCGGACGGCTGCCTCACTTCAGTGCCTCCTGGTGGGTGGCCCGGGCGGCGACGAGCGACCCGAGCAGCGCCGCCCGCTCCGCGGGCGCCGCGGCGCAGGCGGCGGTGGCGGACTGCTGGGCGGTCTTCTCCAGCGCCCGCAGGGCGGCGCGCGCCCCGTTCGGATCGGCTGCCGGGGCGGTGGTCGGGGCGGCGGAGGCGGCCGACGGCAGGGTCACGCCGATCACCCGGGCCAGCTCGGTGGCGTGCGTGGTGTGCGCCTCGGCGATCGGGTTGAGCCGGTCGGCGAGTGAGGGATGCGCGGTCGCGCTCGCCCGGTACGCGGCGGCCAGTGCGAGTGACTCGTCCACCATTGGCCGCAGCGGGTCGGGCGGTGGGGCTGGTTGGTCGTCGCGGTCGAAAAGATCACAGCCGGTCAGCGGTGTCACGGCACCGCCGAGCACCAGCAGCGCCCCGGCACTCAGGAGCTTTCGCCGGGAATGTCCGGACGCTTGGTCGCGCTGTGTCGTTCTGTCGATCCCCACCGGCCAAGTCAACACCATGCTCGCCGGTCCGGGGGGCACCGGCGTCGGTGCGCCGCCCGGTCCGCCGCCGGGCAGGCGCGTTACGCTCTGCGCAACCACCGGCGTGTCCACTCCGGTGGCGTGCCGGCATGGCGGGACGACCGGTCCCCGTCGACCAGGGAGAGGGTGCGGAGATGACGCAGCGTGGCCGTGCCACCAGGCCGACGGGTCGACCCCGCGATGCCGCGGGTCCCCGCGGCGGTGACCTCGCCGCGCGGCGGACCCGACTGCGGGCCGTGATCGAGCCGGTGGTCAACGACGCCGGCTACGACCTGGAGGACCTGTCAGTTTCCCGGGCCGGCCGCCGGCACGTGGTGCGGGTGATGGTGGACACCGACGGCGGGATTGACCTGGACGCCGTCGCGGACGTCTCCCGCGCGGTCTCGGCCGCGCTGGACGCCGCGGAGGAGACCGGTGGCGACATCGTCGCCGGCGAGTACCAGCTCGAGGTCAGCTCGCCCGGCGTCGACCGGCCGCTCACCCTGCCCCGCCACTGGCGGCGCAACGTGGGCCGACTGGTCAAGGTCACCGTCCGGGGCGCGGCCGCGCTGCCCGGCCAGCGTGGCGAGCAGCCCGCCGGTGACCGTCAGCTGACCGGCCGGGTGGTCGCGGCCGACGACGAGGGCGTGCACCTGGAGACCGACGACGGCCGTGCCGCCTGGGCGTACGCCCAGCTGGGCCCCGGCCGCGTGCAGGTCGAGTTCACCCGGCTCGCCGAGCTGGGTGAGCCGGACGACGAGTTCGACGACGCGGACGATTCCGACGACATCGACGATTCAGACGACATCGACGACGAAGATGATGTGGAGGACGAGGAGAGGTGAACATCGACCTCGCGGCGCTGCGCGCACTCGAGCGCGAGCGGGAGATCCCGTTCGACACGATTCTCGCGGCGATCGAGACCGCGTTGCTGACCGCCTACCGGCACACCGACGGCGCCGAACCGCACGCCCGGGTGGAGATCGACCGCAAGTCGGGCGCCGCCCTGGTGTACGCGCAGGAGATGGATGCCGACGGCAGCCTGGTGCGGGAGTGGGACGACACCCCGCACGACTTCGGCCGGATCGCCGCGATGACCGCCAAGCAGGTGATCCTCCAGCGGTTGCGGGAGGCCACCGACGAGGTGCACTTCGGCGAGTACGTGGGCCGCGAGGGTGACCTGGTCACCGGCGTGGTGCAGGCGCACGAGACGCGTACCGAGAAGGGCATCGTCAGCGTCGACCTGGGCAAGCTGGAGGGCGTGCTGCCGCAGTCCGAGCAGGTGCCCGGCGAGCGGTACGCGCACGGTGAGCGGGTCCGCTGTGTCGTGGTGCACGTGGCCAAGGGCATGCGCGGGCCGCAGATCACCCTGTCCCGGTCGCACCCGGCTCTGGTCAAGAAGCTGTTCGCGCTGGAGGTGCCGGAGATCGCCGACGGCACCGTGGAGATCGGCGCGATCGCCCGTGAGGCGGGCCATCGCACGAAGATCGCCGTCCGCTCCACCACCCCCGGGGTGAACGCCAAGGGCGCCTGCATCGGCCCGATGGGTCAGCGGGTCCGCGCCGTGATGAGCGAGCTGCACGGTGAGAAGATCGACATCATCGACTGGTCGGACGACCCGGCAACCTTCGTCGGCAACGCGTTGTCGCCGGCCAAGGCGCTGCGGGTCGAGGTGGTCGACCTGGCCGGTCGGGCCGCCCGGGTGACGGTTCCCGACTTCCAGCTCTCGCTCGCGATCGGTCGGGAGGGGCAGAATGCCCGACTCGCGGCCCGATTGACCGGTTGGCGGATCGACATTCGGTCCGACGCGGAGCAGACCGCACCGGCAGCGCGCGGGGTAACTGATCACGTGCGGGAGCCGGGCGGCGCGATCTCGGGCAGCTAGGGGTAGACTTCCTCCAGTGGTACGACGCGCGCAGCCGGAGCGCACCTGTGTGGGTTGCCGGCAACGTGCGCCGGCCAGCGAATTGCTGCGGATCGTGGCGGTCAGGGACGAGGCTGGTCACAGCCTCCGGCCTGATCCGCTCCGCAGGCTGCCGGGTCGGGGAGCGAACATGCACCCGGATCCGGCCTGCTTCGCGCTGGCGGTGCGGCGCCGCGCCTTTGGGCGTGCGCTGCGCAGCACCGAGGTCCTTGACCACGGTGTGCTGGCGGAGCACGTCGATGCGCCAACCACTACGTCCGGTCAGCCCGACCGGGCGAGGGTCGCTAGCAGGGTAGGACGACCGACATGAGCACACGATGAAGTCCCTGAAATGACCAGGCTTCAAGTGCACGAGTGAGGTCGCTGCGGGTGCTGCCCGCACGACCTCGGAGTGAGGAGTGCAGTGGCAGGCAAGGCCCGCGTACACGAGCTTGCAAAAGAGCTCGGGGTCGAGAGTAAGACCGTTCTCGCCAAGCTGAAGGAAATGGGCGAGTTCGTGAAGTCCGCGTCCAGCACCGTCGAGGCGCCCGTCGCCCGGCGGCTGCGTAACGCATTCGTCGCGTCCGCCGGAGCCCCGGCTCCGGCCGCCCCGTCGGCGCCCGCGTCGACGCCGGCTTCAAACCCGACCCCGACGCCATCCCCGGCCCCGGGCGCGCCCCGGGTCTCGGCCAAGCCGATGCCGCCTCGGCGGCCGGCCGCGCCGGCACCCGGTCCGAAGCCCAAGGGTCCGGTTCCCGGTGCGCCGCAGACGGCGACCCCGGTCGCCAAGCCGGCGAGTGCCCACGACATCGAGGTGGCGGCCGCGGAGGCGCGTGCCGCCGCGCTGAAGGCTGAGCAGGAGGCCGCGGTCAAGGCCGCGCAGGCCGCCCGCCAGCAGCAGCGGGACAACCCCGTTCGCCGGGAGCCTCCGGCAGACGGCGGCAACCGCCCCGGCCCTCGGCCGGGTCCCGCGGCGATGCCGCCCCGTCCCGGTTCGCCGGCAGCTCGTCCGAGCACGCCGGCTCCCGGTCCGGGCGCCCGTCCGGGCGGTCGTCCGCCGGCGCGCGGTGCCGGTAACAACCCGTTCGGCATCCAGGGTGGCCAGCAGCAGCGGCCCCCGGCCGCCGGTGCGGGTGGCCCTCGGCCCAACAGCCCGGCGGGCATGCCGCCGCGGCCGAGCCCGAACTCCATGCCGCCGCGGCCCAGCCCGGCGTCCATGCCGAGCCAGCGGCCGGCTGCCGGTCGCCCCGGTCCCGGTGGCGCTGGTCGCCCCGGTGGCGGTGGCGCTGGTCGTCCCGGTGGCGGTGGCGGTGGCTTCCGTGGCGGTCCCGGCGGTGGCGCCGGTGGCGGTGGCGGTTACCGAGGCGGCCCTGGTGGCGGCGCGGGTGCCGGCGGTGGCGGTGGCTACCGTGGCGGTCCCGGCGGCGGTGCGGGTGCTCCCGGTGGCGGTTTCCGTCCGGGTGGTCCGGCCGGTGGCGGCGGTCGTCCGGGTGCGGGCGGTCGTGGCCGTGGCGGCGGCGCCGCGGGTGCCTTCGGGCGTCCGGGTGGTCGGCCGACGCGCGGTCGCAAGTCCAAGAAGCAGCGCAGACAGGAGTTCGACAACCTGTCGGCTCCGACCATGAGCTCGGGTGCTCCCCGGGGTCAGGGTCAGATCGTCAGGCTCTCCCGTGGCGCCTCGCTGTCCGACTTCGCGGACAAGATCAACGCCAACCCGGGTTCGCTGGTCCAGGAGATGTTCAACCTGGGCGAGATGGTGACCGCGACCCAGTCCTGTTCTGACGACACCCTGCACCTGCTGGGTGAGCACCTGGGCTTCGACATCCAGATCGTCAGCCCGGAGGACGAGGACCGCGAGCTGCTCGCGCAGTTCAACATCGACCTCGACGCGGAGGTGGCCGAGGAGCGTCTGGTCAGCCGTGCGCCGGTGGTGACCGTCATGGGTCACGTCGACCACGGTAAGACCAAGCTGCTCGACGCCATCCGTAAGGCGAACGTCGTGGCCGGTGAGGCGGGTGGCATCACCCAGCACATCGGTGCCTACCAGGTCCACGTCCCGCACGAGGGCGAGGACCGGGCGGTCACCTTCATCGACACCCCGGGTCACGAGGCGTTCACCGCCATGCGTGCTCGTGGTGCCCAGGTCACGGACATCGTGATCCTGGTCGTCGCGGCCGACGACGGTGTGATGCCGCAGACGATCGAGGCGTTGAACCACGCCAAGGCGGCCGACGTGCCGATCGTGGTCGCGGTCAACAAGGTCGACAAGCCGGACGCCAACCCGGACAAGGTTCGCCAGCAGCTGACCGAGTACGGCCTGGTCGCCGAGGAGTACGGCGGCGAGACCATGTTCGTCAACGTGGCAGCCAAGCCGGGCGTCGGCATCGAGGAGCTGCTCGAGGCCGTCCTGCTGACCGCCGACGCGTCGCTGGAGCTGACCGCTCCGATCGACGGGCCGGCGCAGGGTGTGGCCATCGAGGCACACCTGGACAAGGGTCGCGGTGCGGTGGCGACGGTGCTGGTGCAGAAGGGCACCCTGCGGGCGGGCGACTCGATCGTCGCCGGTGGGGCGCACGGCCGGGTCCGGGCCATGCTCGACGAGAACGGCAACCAGCTCACCGAGGCTGGGCCGGCGCGTCCGGTCATGGTGCTGGGTCTGACCGCGCCGCCCGGTGCGGGAGACACGTTCCTGGCCGCGGCGGACGACCGCACGGTGCGGCAGATCGCCGAGCAGCGGCAGGCACGGCGGCGGGCGGCGTCCTTCGCCAACTCCCGTGGTCGGGCCACCCTCGAGACGCTCATGGAGCAGCTCAAGGAGGGCGAGAAGACCTCGCTCAACCTCATCCTCAAGGGCGATGTCTCCGGTTCGGTGGAGGCTCTCGAGGACGCGCTGTTCAACCTCGACATCCCCGAGGAGGTCCAGCTCAAGGTCCTCGACCGGGGCGTCGGCGCGATCACCGAGAGCAACGTCATGCTCGCGAGCGCCTCGTCCGAGCCGGTCACGATCATCGGCTTCAACGTGCGGGCCTCGAACAAGGTCCGTGAGATGGCCGACCGCGAGGGCGTGGAGATCCGGTACTACACCGTCATCTACCAGGCCATCGAGGAGATCGAGGCAGCGCTGAAGGGCCTGCTCAAGCCGGAGTACGAGGAGGCCGAGCTGGGCAGCGCGGAGATCCGCGATGTCTTCCGCTCGTCCAAGATCGGCAACATCTCCGGTTGCATCGTCCGGTCGGGTGTCATCCGACGCAACGCGAAGGCTCGCCTGCTTCGGGACGGGGCGGTCGTGGCGGACAACCTCACGATCACCTCGCTCAAGCGGTTCAAGGACGACGCCACCGAGGTCCGCGAGGGCTTCGAGTGTGGTCTGACCCTGGGTGGTTACAACAACGTCCAGGTCGGCGACGTCATCGAGACCTTCGAGATGCGGGAGAAGGTTCGCGCCTGATCCGGCAGTGACACGCTGATCAAGGGGTTTACGCCACTCGGCGTAAACCCCTTGATCATGCGGGGCGGGTTGGCGGTATCGTCCGGGACGATGTTCACCGGAACCGCGGTCTTCGACCTGCTGCTGCCGGGCGACTCCCGGTCGCTCAAAGCCAAGAGATCATATGTACGGCCGATCGTGGCGGCGCTGCGCCGCTTCGAGGTGTCGGCCGCCGAGGTGGGTGCGCTCGACCTGCATGGTCGAGCGCAACTGGCGGTGGCCGTGGTGGCCGCCGAAACGGCGCACGTCCGCGAGGTGCTCGACTCCTGTGAGCGCCTGGTGGCCGGTCGCCCCGAGGTCGAGTTGCTGTCGGTCCGCCGCCGGCTCTACGGCGTCGACGACGACTGACCATGGTGCCGGCCGTGCCGGGCGACCGGAGCGGCCGCGAAGGTAGTGTTCGAGATGTTGGCCGGTCGGCCGGCGGCCTCCGGGCCGCCGGTTCGACCGGGAGCAGGACGCCGTGGAGGTGGCGAGATGTCTGATCCGGCCAAGGTACGCCGGCACGCGGAACGGGTGCGTGAGCTGGTCGCGTCGGTGGTGCGGAGCCAGATCAAGGACCCGCGGCTCGGGATGATCACCATCACCGATGCCCGGATTACCGCTGACCTGCGTGATGCGACGGTCTTCTACACGGTGCTCGGTGACTCGGTGGCCCAGGCGGACACCGCGGCGGCGCTGGAGAGCGCCAAGGGGCTGCTGCGCAGCACGGTCGGCAAGGCGCTCGGGCTGCGCCACTCGCCGACCCTCACGTTCGTCCTCGACGACGTGCAGGACCAGGTCAAGCACATCGACGACCTGCTCGCCGCCGCCCGCAACGCCGACGCCGAGGTGCAGCGGCTCGCCGCCCAGGCGAAGTACGCGGGCGAAGCCCAGCCGTACCGGGTGGACGACGAGACGGATGAGGCCGACGAGACGGACGAGGCCGATGAGGCCGCTGACGTCAAGGAGACCCCGCGGGGTGGGGAAACGCGGTGACCAGCACCGCCAACGCCCCGCTCGCCGGGGCGGCCGGGCTCGGCCCCACCGAGGCGGCCTGGGCCGCGGCCGAGGCGTTGGTGCGGGCTCTCCCGCCGACCGGCCGGGTGCTGCTGATCTGCCACATCAACCCGGACGGCGACGCGCTGGGCAGCATGCTCGGCTTCGGTCTGGGCCTGCGGCAGTTCGGCGTACGCGACGTGCAGGCGACCTTTCCCGGGCCGCCGGAGGTGCCGGAGCCGTTCCGTGGGCTGCCCGGGCTGGACCTGCTGGTCCCGGCGGACGCCGCCGATCCGGCACCCGATCTGGTGATCTGCTTCGACGCGGCGAGCGAGTCGCGCCTCGGCGAGTTGGCCGGACGGTTGTCGTCGGCGGGTGCGGCGCTGGTGCTCGACCACCATGCCTCCAATCCCGGTTTCGGCACGGTCAACCTGGTCGACCCGGGTGCGGCGGCCACGTCGGTCGTGGCCGAACAGTTGCTGGCCCGGCTCGGGGTGGTGGTGGATCCAGCCATCGCCGAGTGCCTCTACGTGGCGCTGACCACGGATACCGGCTCGTTCCGGTTCGAGGCGACCACTCCGGCGGTGCATCAGATGGCCGCCCGGTTGCTGGCGACCGGCATCTCACCGGGTGACATCTCCCGGCGGGTCTTCGACACCCGGCCCTTCGGCGCGGTCCGCCTCTTCGGTGAGGTGCTCGGCCGCGCTCGGCTGGAGCCGGCCGCCGCCGGGGGGCGGGGACTGGTCTGGACCTTCGCCACGCTGGACGATCTGGCCCGGCACGACCAGCGGCCGTACGTGCTGGAGGCGCTGATCGACTCGGTGCGGTGCACCGCCGAGGCGGATGTGAGCTGTGTGGTGAAGCAGACCAGGCCCGCCGAGTGGGCGGTGTCGATGCGCAGCAAGGGCGCGGTGGACGTCAGTCGGGTCGCGGTCGCGCTGGGCGGTGGTGGGCACACGTTCGCGGCCGGGTTCACCGGTCGGGGCACCGCCGAGCAGGTAATCGAGTCGATCCGCGGCCAGCTGGACGCGGCGCTGATCGGCTGACCCCGGCCTTCGACCGTCATCGATCGGCCGGTCCGGAAGATCAGGGTCAGCTCCGGGGAGTGTTGGTCTTCCCGCGCTTCGTGAGACCGGGAAGAATTGCGGGATGGAGCAGCCGCACGACCTCACCGTGGAGGCCCCCCGCGCCTGGGACCGGCCCGCCGTCTCCGTTCCCGTCCTCGTCTGCCTGTCGCTCGTCGGTGGCCGGTTCGCGTCCTTCTCCACCGAGGCGAATCTGTTCACCCTCGGCACGGGTGGGGTGCTGATCTGGCTCGGTCTGAGCAACCGGGTGCCCCGCCGGCCGGCACCGCGCCGGCTGGGCACGGGGGCGGCCTGGTGGGCGGTGCCGGTGGTGGTCTTCGGGGTCTTCGAGGGCGTGACCTTCGTGCTGGCTGCCGGCGATGACTTTCCCACCTTCTCCCGGCTGGCCGACCCTCTCCTGGAGGATCACCTGACCCGCTCGGCGGCCTGGTTCGCCTGGTTGGCCGCCTTCTGGGGGCTGGTGCGGCGATGATGCGAGCGCTTGCGATCGGCGGCTTCCTCGCCGCGTTGGTCCTCTTCGCGGTGGTCGAGTGGATGGCCCGGCGGGAGGGGTCCCGGATCCCCACCCTGGGCGAGGTCTGCGCATACGTGATGCGTTACGAGGTCGGCTCGGTGCCGGTGGGCCGGATCGGTCTGTTCGGGTTCTGGTGGTGGCTGGGCTGGCACTTCCTGGCCCGCTGAGCCGGGTTGCTGGCTGTCCAGATGGCGGGAACCGTAAGCAGTATGTGGACCTGAACGATAACTTGGGAGAAGGCCGGTACCGCCTGGCGGTGCAGGTCATGGGCGGTGGTGCCACACCCCGTGCCGCCTCCCTCCAGGGTCGGATCGACCCGGGCTCACGCTGCCCAGTCGGCTGCTCCGGTAATCCCGGACCGCCGTGGGGTGCTCAGCACGACCGCCCGTGAGGGTCGCCGCGTGTCGGCGGCTCGCGCCCTGGAAGAGGAGCGCCACCATGCCGAACAAGCCCAAGCCTGAGACCACCACCGACGACGCCCGCGAGCAGGCCCGCCGCGCGCTGCAGACGTCGATGGACACCCGGCAGTGATCTGCCCGGGTCAGCGGTAGGCGCTGCGCGGGGGAGCCGCGACGAGCCCGCGCGCCAACCGCCGATGAGGTAAGCAGTCGGCGGGATTGCGATCCTTACCGCAGCCATGCCAGGATCGACGGCGATGAACCACGCCGCCACCGCCCACCTGTCCGCCTCGCCCCGGCGCATCGCCACGCTCGCCCTGCCGGCCCTCGTGGTGCTCGCCGCCGAGCCGCTCTACGTGCTGGTCGACACCGCCGTGGTCGGTCACCTCGGCCGGGTGCCGCTCGCCGCGCTCGCCGTCGGTGGCACGGTGATGACGCTCACCGCCTGGGTGGGCACCGTGGTCGCCTACGGCACCACCGGGCGCGCGGCCCGGCGCTTCGGCGCGGGTGACCGGGCAGCCGCGGTCGCCGAGGGCGTCCAGTCGTCCTGGTTGGCGTTCGGTGTCGGTCTGCTGATCGCGATCGGCATGCAGGTCGGCGGCGGCGCGCTCGCTCGTACCCTCGCTGGTGGTGGTGGCGAGGTGGCCGACGCCGCCGCGCAGTGGCTGCGGATCGCGGCCCTCGGCGCTCCCGGCCTGCTGCTCGCCGCCGCCGGCAACGGCTGGCTGCGCGGTGTGCAGGACACTCGCCGCCCGTTGTTCTTCGTGCTCGGCCCCAACCTGCTCTCCGCGCTGCTCTGCCCGCTGCTGGTCTACCCCGGCGGGCTGGGTCTGGTCGGCTCGGCGGTGGCGAACGTCGTCGCGCAGACGCTCTGCGGGCTGCTCTTCGCCGCCGCCCTGGTCCGTGAGCGGGTGTCGCTGCGACCCCAACCCCGCGTGATTCGCCAGCAACTGGTGCTCAGCCGGGACCTGCTGATCCGTGGGCTGGCGTTCCAGGCCAGTTTCCTGTCCGCGACCGCCGTCGCCGCCCGCTTCGGCGCCGCCGCCGTCGGCGCCCACCAGATCGCGCTGCAACTCTGGTTCTTCACCGCGCTGGTGCTCGACGCCCTCGCCATCGCCGCGCAGTCCCTGGTCGGCGCCGCGCTCGGCGCCGGCGACGACGCGGGGGCGCGGGCGCTCGCCCGTCGGATCGGGCTGCTCGGCGGCGTCTGCGGCGTGGGCTTCGCGCTGCTCGTCGCCGCCGGCGCCGGCGTCGTGCCGTCGTGGTTCAGCTCCGATGCGGGGGTACGCGAGCAGGCCATGGTGGCCTGGCCGTGGTTCGTCGTCATGCTGCCGCTTGCTGGGGTGGTGTTCGCCCTCGACGGCGTGCTGATCGGCGCTGGCGACGTGCGTTACCTGCGCAACCTCACCATCGTGGCGGCGCTCGGCGGCTTCCTGCCGGCCATCTGGCTGGCGTACGTGCTCGATCTCGGGCTGGGCGGCATCTGGGCCGGGCTCACCCTGTTCGTGGTGATCCGGCTGGTCGCCCTGCTGCTGCGCCTGCGCGACGGCAGGTGGGCGGTGACCGGCGCGGTCCGCTGACCGGTCGCGGGGCCGGCCGGTCAGCAGCGCATGGTGGTCGGCGCGGGCGCGCCGAGGTCGAAGATGGTGCCCGGGTCACCCGCGGGTATCCGCTTCCCGTGCAGGGCAGCCAACCAGTACTGCTCGCGGACCCAGCCGTCCCGCAGTTGAGCGCAGTCCGCGTTCCAGGTGATGGCCTCCGCCGAACCGAGCCACAGACCCTTGGAGGACGCCTGCACGTCGTCCGGGTGCGGCACCTGCCAGACCACCCGGTCGCGGACCGCCACCACGGCCGCTCCGGCGGGTGCCCGCGAGTCAACGTCGAACGGGTACGCCCACACGAACTCCGTGGAAACCTCCAACAGTCGGATCCCCTTCTCCTCGGTGGTGGCCCGGTAACTGACCCGGCCGTCGGCTCGGGCGCCGGGCTCCCATTCCGACGGCGATGCCATCCGGGTCGCGTACCGCAGGAAGCTGTTGCTGGTGAAGTCCGGCCGGAGCCGCTCGCGGGCATCCGGGGCGAGCAGCGCGAGGAACGGCTCCGGATCACCCATGAACATCGAGGTGTCGAGCCGGCTCTTGATCAACGCCTTGCGCACCGACTCCAGCGCGGCCCGCACCTGGGCCGCGGTGAACGGCCCGGTGGCCTTAGCCGCAGGCATGCGCACAGCCTGCTCACCCGGCGCGAAGGAGGCCGCCGGCGACCCGGCGAACAGGTCCCGTGGCTCGCCGACCCTGCTCACCGGCGGGGTCGGGCTCGGCGTGGGGCTTGCCGAGGCGGATGCGGATGCGGAGACACCATCGGCAACTCGACCGACCAACACCACCCCGCCGACGACCATCAGCACGGTCAGCACCAGGCCGAAGCCGAGCAGTAGCGCCCCGTTGTGCCGGGCCGAGAAGAAGCGGACCCGGTCCCACCCGGTGGGCTGGTGCTCGGTCTGCGGTGACCGCAGCCACTCCGGTAGCTGCACCGGGTTGACCTGCGCCACCGCGGCGGGCGGCGGTGGTGGGTCGACCGGGTCCGTCGGTGTGGTGCTCTCCATGGTTCCTCCGTCAGTATTCGCCGCTGGTGGCCAGCGCGAGCAGGTAGTAGGTGCCGGTCACCAGGGCGGTCCCGAGGACGGCTGCCACGACGAACGACAGCACGGCGACGATGTGCGGATGTGACTCGCTCCATCTGGTCCGGGCGCGCCAGTGCCACAGCGCCCGGCGGGCGGCCCGGAGCGCCGGCCGGCCCTCGATCAGGTCGTCGACGTAGCGCGCCGGGGTCCGCCGCTTCGGCGTCGGCTGCCGCATCCACTGCGGTAGGTCGACGCGAGCGCGGTGCTCGTGGCCGGGAGGTCGGTCGGAGGTCATCGGCGGTCCTGGTCCCTTGGCGACGGCATCGGGCGGATGATCTTCGCATCCATGACGGTCGGCCGGCTGCCCCACTCGACCTTCCGTCGAAATGGACGCCCCGTCCCGACAGGCCGGCTCAGACCCCGTGAGTGGAGGCTGCGGTCACGACGGGCCTGCCCACGCACTCTCGGGTACCGGCCATCTGGCAGGCTTGGCCGACGTGAGCACCGATGGTCTGATCGTGGTCGACAAGCCCGGCGGCATGACGTCGCACGACGTGGTGGCGCGGATCCGCCGACTGGCGAAGACCCGGCGGGTCGGGCACGGCGGCACCCTCGACCCGATGGCGACCGGCGTGCTGGTGATCGGTGTCGGTCGGGCCACCCGGTTGCTGACCTACGTGATCGGCGCGGGCAAGAGCTACGCCGGCACCATCCGGCTCGGCCAGACCACCGTCACCGACGACGCCGAGGGTGACGTGACCGCCACCGTGCCGGCCGGTCAGGTCACCGACGACGCGATCCGGTCGGCGCTGGCCGGGCTCAGCGGCGAGGTCGACCAGGTGCCGAGCGCGGTCAGCGCCATCAAGATCGACGGGCAGCGGGCGTACAAGCGGGTCCGCGACGGTGAGAGCGTCGAGCTGCCGGCGCGGCGGGTCACCATCTCCCGGTTGGAGGTGCTGGCGATCCGCCGCACCGAGCCGGACGTGGTGGACGTGGATGTGGACGTGACCTGCTCCTCCGGCACGTACATCCGGGCCATCGCCCGGGACGCCGGCCTGGCGCTCGGCGTCGGCGGGCACCTCACGGCGTTGCGGCGCACCGCGGTGGGTGGCTTCACCCTCGCCGAGGCGGCGACCCTCGACGAGTTGGAGCAGCGCGCCCCGGACGTGGTGAACCTGCCACTGGACGCGGCGGCCGACCGGTTCTTCGCGCGCCGGGAGGCCACGCCCGACGAGGCCCGGGTGCTCGCCCACGGCGGACCACTCGACCCGGCCGGCCTCACCGGGCCGTACGCCGTCTTCGGGCCGGCCGGCGGTCTGATCGCTATCGTCAGCGAGCGGGACGGGCGGGCTCGGGCGGAGATCGTGCTCGCCCCGGCCTGACAGCGGGGCGCAGGTCCGCCGGCCCGCAGCCGGCGGTGTCGACCCGCCGGCCGGCGGGACAGCAGAGAGGAACGGCATGCAGCGGTGGCGGGGCTACGACGCGGCGCCCGGCGGGTGGGGACGCTCGGTGGTCACCATCGGCGTCTTCGACGGCGTGCACAAGGGGCACCAGGCGACGATCGGGCACGCCGTGGCCCGGGCCCGTGAGCTGGGCGTGCAGTCGGTGGTGGTGACCTTCGACCCGCACCCGGCCGAGGTGGTCCGCCCCGGTTCGCACCCGGCGGTGCTCACCGAGCCGGCGCGTAAGGCCGAGCTGATCGAGGCGCTCGGCGTGGACGTGCTCTGCGTGGTGCCCTTCACCCCGGAGTTCTCCCGGGTGCCGGCCGAACAGTTCGTGCACGACGTCCTGGTCGAGCACCTGCACGCGGCGTTGGTGGTGGTCGGCAGCAACTTCCGCTTCGGGCACCGGGCGGCCGGCGACGTGGCGTTGCTGGAGCGGCTGGGTCAGACGTTCGGCTTCGGCGTGGAGGGCGGCCCGCTGGTCGCCGAGGACGGCACCGTCTTCTCCTCCACGTACATCCGGTCCTGCGTCGACGCGGGCGACGTGGGCGCGGCGGCCGCCGCGCTGGGCCGCCCACACCGGGTGGAGGGCGTCGTGGTCCGCGGCGACCAGCGGGGCCGGGAGCTGGGCTTCCCCACCGCCAACCTGCTCTGCCACCGGTACGCGGCGGTGCCCGCCGACGGGGTGTACGCGGCCCGGCTGATCCGCCGTGGCCAGCGTGAGCCGCTGCTGGCGGCGGTCTCCGTGGGCACCAACCCGACCTTCTCCGGCCGGGAGCGGCGGGTGGAGGCGTACGCGCTGGACTTCTCCGGCGACCTGTACGGCGAGCGGCTGGCCCTGGACTTCGTGGCGCACCTGCGTGGTCAGATCCGGTACGACTCGATCGAGCCGTTGATCGCCCAGATGAATCAGGACGTCGAGCGCACCCGGCGCGCTCTGGCCTGATCGTGGTGGGGTGACGGGTCGCCATCGAGGCCCTTCGCCGGGTGTTACCGGCGAGTGCTGGTAGTCTTGCCGGGACGTCGGGTGACCGGCGTGGGGCCTCGCGTGCCTGCTCGACGCCGCGGGTGCGAGGTACCGGTCCGTTCCCGGTCCATCGGGACGACGGACACCCACTTGATCAACCCATCGAAACAGGGAGAACATGGCGCTCGATCAGGAAGCCAAGGCCAGCATCCGCGCGGAGTACGCGACCGCCGAGGGCGACACCGGTTCGCCGGAGGTCCAGGTCGCGGTCCTCACCAAGCGGATCGCCGAGCTGACCGAGCACCTGAAGGTGCACAAGCACGACCACCACAGCCGCCGTGGGCTGCTGCTGCTGGTCGGCCGGCGCCGTCGGTTGCTCAACTACGTCCAGAAGAAGGACATTGCCCGCTACCGGTCGCTCATCGAGCGGCTCGGTCTGCGCCGGTGACGTGACGGGGGAGTGGCCGGACGGCCGCTCCCCCGTACCGCGTCCCACCTGAGGAAACACGGGCCGCGCGACCACCCGAGAGGGAGCCGGTCAGCGTACCGGTCTCCGGTAGTGGCCCCCGGGAACCCGGCATCATGCCGGCCACCCGGGCGCTTCGATCGAAGACCGGCCGGCTGAGCAGCTCCCCGATGTCGTGGGCCCACGACGCGAAGGAGCACGACAGCACATGACCGAGACCAAACTCGGCACCGAATCCCGCACCGCCGTGATCGACAACGGGTCCTTCGGCACCCGCGAGATCACCTTCTCCACCGGCCGGCTGGCTCGCCAGGCCGCCGGTTCCGTCATCGCCCAGCTGGGCGAGACGGTGGTTCTCTCCGCCACGACCGCCGGTAAGCACCCGAAGGAGCAGTTCGACTTCTTCCCGCTGACCGTCGACGTCGAGGAGCGGATGTACGCCGCGGGCCGCATCCCCGGCTCGTTCTTCCGCCGCGAGGGTCGGCCCAGCGAGGACGCGATCCTCACCTGCCGGCTGATCGACCGGCCGCTGCGCCCGTCCTTCGTCAAGGGCCTGCGCAACGAGGTCCAGGTCGTCGAGACCATCCTCGCGCTCGACCCGCAGCACCCGTACGACGTCGTGGCGATCAACGCCGCCTCGATGTCGACCAAGCTCTCCGGCCTGCCGTTCTCCGGCCCGATCGGGGCGACCCGCGTCGCTCACATCGACGGCCAGTGGGTCGCCTTCCCGACCCTGGAGGAGCTGGCTCGCGCCACCTTCGACATGGTCGTGGCCGGCCGCACGCTCGAAGACGGCGACGTCGCGATCATGATGGTCGAGGCCGAGGCCACCCCGAACGCCGTCGCCCTCATCTCGGCCGGTGCCACCGCCCCGACCGAGGAGGTCGTCGCCAGCGGCCTGGAGGCCGCCAAGCCGGCGATCCGTGAGCTGTGCCGCGCGCAGAGCGAGCTGGCCGAGGTCGCCGCCAAGCCGGTCACCGAGTTCCCGGTCTTCCTGGACTACCAGGACGACGTGTACGACGCCGTCTCCGAGCTGGCCCGCGCCGACGTGGCCGAGGCGATCACCATCGCCGGCAAGGCCGACCGCGAGGAGGCCCTGGACCGGGTCAAGGCCCGGGTCGCCGAGGAACTGGGCGCTCGGTTCGAGGGTCGGGAGAAGGAGCTCAGCGCCGCCTTCCGGTCGCTGACCAAGTCCGAGGTGCGCAACCGCGTGCTGCGCGAGCAGGTCCGCATGGACGGGCGTGGCCCGCGCGACATCCGGGCGCTGACCGCCGAGGTCGGCGTGCTGCCCCGGGTGCACGGTTCGGCGCTGTTCGAGCGGGGCGAGACCCAGATCCTGGGTGTCACCACGCTGAACATGCTCCGCATGGAGCAGATGGTGGACACGCTGTCCCCCGAGAACCGCAAGCGCTACATGCACAACTACAACTTCCCGCCGTACTCGACCGGTGAGACCGGCCGGGTCGGCTCGCCGAAGCGTCGCGAGATCGGCCACGGCGCCCTCGCCGAGCGCGCGCTGATCCCGGTGCTGCCGTCGCGCGAGGAGTTCCCGTACGCCATCCGGCAGGTGTCGGAGGCGCTCGGCTCCAACGGCTCCACCTCGATGGGTTCGGTCTGCGCCTCGACGCTGGGCCTGCTCTCCGCGGGTGTCCCGCTGAAGGCGCCGGTCGCCGGCATCGCGATGGGCCTCATCTCCGACGAGGTGGACGGCAAGACCCAGTACGTGACGCTGACCGACATCCTCGGTGCCGAGGACGCGTTCGGTGACATGGACTTCAAGGTCGCCGGCACCCCGGAGTTCGTCACCGCGCTCCAGCTCGACACCAAGCTCAACGGCATCCCGTCGGACGTGCTGGCCGCCGCGTTGCAGCAGGCGAACGAGGCCCGGCAGGTCATCCTCGGGGTCATGAAGGCGGCGATCGAGGCTCCGGCCGAGATGTCCGACTACGCGCCGCGGGTCACCACCGTCAAGATCCCGGTCGACAAGATCGGCATGGTGATCGGCCCGAAGGGGCAGACCATCAACGCGATCCAGGACGAGACCGGCGCCGAGATCTCCATCGAGGACGACGGCACGATCTACGTCGGCGCCACCAACGGCCCGTCGGCCCAGGCGGCCGTCGACCGGATCAACGGCATCGCCAACCCGACGCTGCCGAAGCAGGGCGAGCGGTTCCTCGGCACGGTGGTCAAGACCGCCGCGTTCGGCGCGTTCATCTCGCTCCTGCCGGGCCGTGACGGTCTGCTGCACATCTCCAAGGTGGGCGACGGCAAGCGGGTCGAGCGCGTTGAGGACTTCCTCAACGTCGGTGACCGGGTCGAGGTCGAGATCGCGGACATCGACGCCCGCGGCAAGATCTACCTCGACAAGGTCCGCCCGGAGGGCACCGAGGCTCCGGCCGCCGGTGAGGCCGCCGCTGGCGACCGGCCGGCTGGTCGGGACCGGGGCGACCGGGCTCCGCGTGACCGCGGCGACCGTGAGCGTGGCGGCGACCGTGGCGGGCGTGGCCCGGAGCGCGGCGGCGAGGGCGGCAACGGCGGCGGCGGCGAGGGTGGCGAGGGCGGCGAGCGTCCGCGCCGTCGGACCCGGCACAGCTGACCGTCGTACAACGCATCACCCACCCCTCGTCGAACCGGGAGCAAGACGTGAGTCGGGCCATCAGCGCGCCGTTTCCACCGGATCGACGGGGGGTGGCTGCGTCTCGGGACACCGGGGCGGGCCGCTCCGGCGGCACCGCCCGCGCGGTGACCCGGACGCTCAGCGACGACCCGCTGGGCGGCACGGTACGACGTACCGTGCTGCCCAGCGGCCTGCGTGTCCTCACCGAGGCGATCCCGGCGATGCGCAGCGTCTCGTTCGGCATCTGGGTGGCGGTCGGCTCGCGCGACGAGACCGGCCCGCAGGCCGGTGCCGCGCACTTCCTCGAACACCTGCTCTTCAAGGGCACCCACAAGCGCACTGCGCTGGAGATCTCCTCGCAGATCGAGGCGGTGGGTGGTGAGACCAACGCCTTCACCACGAAGGAATACACCTGCTACTACGCCCGCGTGCTGGACGAGGACCTGCCGCTGGCGATCGACGTGATGTGCGACCTGGTGGCCGACTCGCTGTTGGAGCCGGCCGACGTCGAGACCGAGCGCGGCGTGATCCTGGAGGAGATCGCCATGCACGACGACGAGCCGGGTGACGAGGTGCACGACCTCTTCGTCCAGGCCGTCTACGGCGATCACCCGCTGGGTCGGCTGATCTCCGGCACCGCGGAGACCGTCACCCCGATGACCCGCCGGCAGATCCAGAGTTTCTACCGGGGTCGCTACACCGCGCCGCAGATCGTCATCGCCGCCGCCGGCAACCTCGACCACGCCGCGGTGGTCAAGCTGGTCCGTCAGGCCGTGCGCGGCACCCCGCTGGACAGCGACCCGGCCAGCCCGGCGCCGCACCGCGCGGCGACCCCGGCGGTACGCACCAAGCCGGCGACCACCCTGGTGGAGCCGAAGGAGACCGAGCAGGCCCACGTCATCCTCGGTTGCCCCGGCATCGACCGGCTCGACGATCGACGGTTCGCCCTCGGGGTGCTCAACAACGTGCTCGGCGGCGGCATGTCCAGCCGCCTGTTCCAGGAGATCCGCGAGCAGCGCGGTCTCGCGTACTCGGTCTACTCCTACGCCAGCCAGTACGCCGACAGCGGCCTGTTCGCCGTCTATGCCGGCTGTGCTCCCGGCAAGGTGGACGAGGTGCTGGCCCTGACCCGCGCGGAGCTGGCCCGGGTGGCCGCCGACGGGTTGACCGAGGCCGAGGTGGCCCGGGGCAAGGGGATGAGCAAGGGCTCCTTCGTGCTCGGCCTGGAGGACACCGGTTCGCGGATGAGCCGGCTGGCCAAGGGTGAGCTGCTCTACGGCGACCTGATGCCGGTCGACGAGCTGCTCCGCCGGGTCGACGAGGTCACCGTGGAGGACGTGAACGTCCTCGCCGCCGAGCTGCTCAGCCGCCCGATGTCGCTGGCCGTGGTGGGTCCGTTCGGCGCTGGCGACTTCGCGGTCTGAGGTCTGCCGCCCGGCCTGGTCGAGGCATCCGGCCGGTGGAGCGCAGCGGATCCGGCCGAAGGGGCACGTCCTGATTGGGATAGGTTGTGCCCGTGACTGACGAGCAGGAGAAGCCCCCGGCCCAGCAGCTGCGGGTCGGCGTGTTTGGTGCGCGCGGCCGGATGGGCATCGAGGTCTGCAAGGCGGTTGACGCCGCCGACGATCTCGCCCTCGCCGCGGCGATCGACCAGGGCGACAGCCGCTCCGCCGTCTCCGCCGCCGAGGTGGTCGTCGACTTCACCACGCCGGACGTCGTCATGGGCAACCTCCGGTGGTGCATCGAGCAGGGCATCAGCGCGGTGGTCGGCACGACCGGCTTCACCGAGCAGCGGCTGGAGCAGGTGCGCGGCTGGCTCGCCGACCAGCCCGGGGTGGGCGTGGTCATCGCCCCGAACTTCGGCATCGGCGCGGTGCTGATGATGCAGTTCGCCGCGCGTGGCGCCCGACACTTCGAGTCCGTCGAGATCATCGAGCAGCACCACCCGCGCAAGCTGGACGCCCCGAGCGGCACCGCCACCCACACCGCCCGGCAGATCGCCCTGGCCCGCGCCGAGGCCGGCCTCGGCCCGGTCCCGGACGCCACCAAGGACGAGGTGCCGGGTGCGCGCGGCGCCGACATCGACGGAGTACGCGTCCACGCGGTGCGCGCCACCGGCCTGGTCGCCCATCAGGAGGTGCTCTTCGGCGGCACCGGCGAGACGCTGACCATTCGGCACGACTCGTACGACCGGGTGTCGTTCATGCCGGGTGTGCTGCTGGCCGTCCGCGCGGTGCGCAACCGCCCCGGCCTCACCGTCGGCCTGGACGCCCTGCTCGGCTGACCGATCCGGCTCCTTCCGGGGCGAAACCTGGTCGCGGCGCGGGTCCGGCCGCCCCTAGGCTGCCCCGATGATCGATGGTGGACATGCGGACCGGGCCGGGCGGCGAGTCACGTTGCGGCCGGTCGACGACGACAACTGGCGGGCGGTGGCCGACGTCGCCCCGCGCGACGACCAGCGCCGGTTCGTGGCCGCGCTGGGGGCCCGTTACCTGCTGCTCAGCATGCGCTCCGAGGTGTGGAACTCGCTCGCGGTCTACGCCGACGAGCGTGTCGTCGGCCACGTCATGTGGGGTGTGGACGACGACGGCTCGCACTGGATCGGCGGCATGCTCATCGACGCCGCCGAGCAGGCCCAGGGCGTCGGCCGGGCCACCGTGCGGACGCTGGCCCCCTGGCTGGCGGCCCGCGACGGCAACCCCCCGGTCCGCCTCTCGTACCACCCCGACAACACCCCGGCAGCGACCCTCTACACCTCCCTGGGTTTCCACCCCACCGGCGCGGTCGACGACGACGAGCTGATCGCCGAACTAACCCCCTGAGCCCCGCGATCTTGCACTTTCTGCCGCGACATGAGCGACATCGCACCCATCCCGACAACCGAAACCGCAAGATCGCGGGACCGTCCGGCTTGGTCTAGCGGGGGAGGGACGGGGTGGTGGGGTGGCGTTGGGTGGGCAGGGTTGGGGTTGGGGCCAGCGAGGTGGGGAGACCGGTGACGGTGGCTTCGCCGGTGCGGTCGACCGTGACGTGCACGGGGGTGTCGGCCACGCGGAGACCGTCGACCGCGACTGCACCGAGCTCTGCTCCCGCCAGGGGTGCCAGACGAACCGTGCCGCCCGGTACGTCCGGGTAGAGCCCCGTGGCGGCCTGGAGCAGCAGCACCGCGCCGGCCGCGGCCCACGCCTGCGGTCGGCACGCCGCCGGGTACGGCACCGGGCGGCTCACCAGTGCCCGGTCGTCGCCGCCGTACAGCTCCGGCATCCGGTAGTCGAACGCCTCGGCCGCGCTGAGCAGCCCGTCGGCCAGGCCGAGCGCGGCCTCGCGGTGCCCGGCGCGGGCCAGCCCACCGAGCACGATCGCGGTGTCGTGGGTCCAGATCAAGCCACAGTGGTACGACAGCGGGCTGAAGCCGGCGTCATCGCTGGACATCGTGCGGAGCCCGAACCCGGTGGCCATCGTGTCGGTGGTGAGCAGGTGCGCGACCTGAGCCTCCTCGTCGCGGTCGAGCAGGCCGGTGCCGAGCAGGTGGCCGATGTTGCTGGTCAGCGAGTCGACTGGCGACGTCCCGTTCGTCGGCGGGCACAACTACACCCAGTTGTTCACCGAGGACGGGCTGGCCCGCCGCGACTTCATGACCAGCCTCCGCAACAACATCTACTACGTGGCGATCGTGGTGCCGGCGCAGACCGTGCTCGCACTCGGACTGGCGTTGGTCGTCAACAACCGGATGCTCAAGGGCAAGAGCTTCTTCCGCAGCGCCTTCTACTTTCCCTCGGTGACCAGCTCGGTAGCGATCAGCGTGGTGTTCCTCTTCCTCTTCGCCAACTCCGGCGCGGTGAACGCGCTGCTCGGCTTCGTCGGGGTCGACGGCCCGGAGTGGTTCGCCGACTCCCGGGGCGTGCTGCACCTGCTGTTCGGCGCGGTCGGCGTCGACTCGCCACCGGCGGCACTGGCCGACGGCGGCCCGTTCGGGCTGACCTGGTGGGACTGGTTGGCCGGCCCGAGCGTGGCGATGATCTCGATCATCACGTTGGTCGTCTGGACCACCTCCGGCACCTTCATGCTGATGTTCCTGGCCGGGCTCCAGAACGTGCCGGTCACCCTGGACGAGGCGAGCACCCTCGACGGCGCGTCCCGATGGCAGCGCTTCCGGTACGTCACCGTGCCGATGATCAGACCCACCACCTTCCTGGTGCTCACCCTGGGCATGATCGGCTCCTGGCAGGTCTTCGACCAGGTGTACGTGATGAGCCAGGGCGACCCGGCCAAGACCACGCTCACCCCGGCGTACCTGTCGTACCGGACCGCCTTCCGGGACTTCGACTACGGCTCCGGCGCGGCGATCTCGTTCGTGCTGTTCCTGATCATCATCGTGCTCACCCTGATCCAGCGCCGGGCGCTGGCCGAGCGGGACACCGACCGGCCGCGTCGCGGTTGGCGGCGTCGGCGCGTACCGGAAAGGCCCTGAGATGGCCGTGCTCACCGACCGCCCGGCGGCGCCGCCCGCGCGGCGTCACCAGCGCGCGGCCCGCGCCCTGGCCACCCGCTTCCTGGGGTACGCCACGCTGGTCTTCTTCGGGCTGGTGTTCCTCTACCCGTTCGTCATCCAGATCGGCAACGCGCTCAAGACCGAGCCCGACGCGGCGGCGAACCCGCTGTCACCGTTCCCGGACCCGCTCACGCTGGCCGGCTTCGAACGGATCTTCGCCGGCACCAACTTTCCCCTGTGGCTGGGCAACTCGCTGCTGGTGACGGTGCTGGTCACCATCGGTCGGGTCTTCTTCGACTCGCTCGCCGGCTACGCGCTGGCCCGGCTGCGGTTCCGGGGCCGCGGCGGGCTGTTCGCCGCCGTCATCGCGGTGATGGCGGTGCCCGGGGTGGTGCTGCTGATCCCGAAGTTCCTGGTGCTCAACCAGCTCGGCCTCTACAACAGCTACGCCGGTCTGGTGGTGCCGCTGCTGGCCGACGCGGCGGGCGTGTTCATCATGAAGCAGTTCTTCGAGTCGATCCCGGTGAGTGTCGAGGAGGCCGCCCGGATCGACGGGGCGAGCATCTTCCGCACCTTCTGGTCGGTGGTGCTGCCGATGGCGAAACCGGCGCTGATCACCCTCACCATTCTGTCGTTCCAGGGCTCGTGGAACGAGTTCCCGCACAGCCTGGTGTCGGTGCAGGACCCGGACCTGTTCACTCTGCCGCGCGGGTTGGCCGACCTGGTCAGCGGCTCGCTCGGCAAGGGCACCCAGTACCCGCTCAAGCTGGGCGCCGCGCTGCTGGCCACCATCCCGGTGGCGATCATCTTCGTGGTGTTCCAGCGGTACTTCGTCCGCGACGCCAACGACGGCTCGGACAAGGGCTGACCGGCCCGGTGTGGCGGCCCGGCTGGGGCCGCCACACCAGGTCACTCGGCCGGTACCTTCTCGGTCGGCACGCCCACGTGCAGGCGCACCTGGGGCACCAGCATGTCGTCGACGTCAAGCGCCCGGGCCGCGCCGTCGAGCTCCCACCCGGTGCTGGTGAGGAACTTGCGGGTCGCCTCGTCAGCGTCGAACGCCCAGGCCACCGCCCGGCTCATCCCGTCCTCCCGCCACAGGTCGACAGTGGCGGCGAGCAGCCGACTGCCGTGCCCGCGCCGGCCCCAGCGCGGCTCGACCAGCAGGTCGGTCACCGCCGCCACGTCCGGGCCGAGCGCGTCGGCCGGCTCACCCGGGGCCAACGCCTCGGCGTCGGCCGGGCCGGAGGCGGCGAACCCCACCAGATACGATTGCTCGGCCTGTTCGACGGCGACCAGCACCCGGTGCGCGCCCGAGGGCGGCTCCAGCACCGCGGCGCTCCACCGCCGGGCGAGGAACGCCTCGTCCAGGTTGTCGAGCACATGCCGAGGCAGGATCCGGCGGTACGCGACCCGCCAGGTCGCGAGCTGGATGCGTGCGATCTCGCCGGCGTCCTCGGGACGCGCCGGGCGGACGTACCCGAGAGCCATGGGACGGAAGCCTACGCAGGGCGAGGGAGACGACGGTGGCGCAGGGTGCCAACAGGACGACCGCGCAGGTCGTCGGGGTGGTGGTGCTCGCCGCGGCGGTCACCGGGTTCCTCGCCGTCGCCGCCGTCCGGCACGGGTTCTTCGACCTGAAGGTCTACTACGGCGCGTTGACCTGGTGGGTGCACGACGGCGGGGAGATCTACGACTACCTCAAGCCGGGCACCCAGTACGGCTTCACCTACCCGCCGTTCGCCGCGCTGGTCATGCTGCCGATGGCGTACCTGCCGTGGTCGGCCGCGATCGTGGTGAGCGTGCTCGCCAGCGTGGCCACCACCACGGTGCTGATCTGGTGGCTGGTCGACCCGATCGCCCGCCGCGCCGGCTGGACCCGGTGGTTCGCCCTCGCCGTGGCGCTCTGCCTGGCCGCCGCCTTCGAGCCGATGCGGGAGACGGTCAACTTCGGCCAGGTCAACACGCTGCTGCTCTTCCTGGTGGCGGTGGACCTGCTGCGGCTGCTGCCAGCCGGCAACCGGTGGACCGGGGTGGGCATCGGCCTCGCCACGGCGATCAAACTGACCCCGGGCGTGTTCATCGTCTACCTGCTGGTGACCGGGCGGTGGCGGGCGGCGCTCACCGCCAGCGGCACGGCCGCCGGGGTGTCGCTGCTGGCCGCGGCGCTCTTCCCGGACGCGTCCCGGGAGTTCTGGACCGAGGCGCTGTGGAACACCGGGCGGGTGGGCGAGCTGGCCTTCGTCTCCAACCAGTCGCTGCGCGGGGTGGTCGCCCGGCTCGACCCGGAGCACCCGAGCACCCTGCTGTGGCTACTGCTGGTGCTCGGCACCCTGGCGCTCTGGGCCTGGCGGTCCCGGGCCGCCGTGGCGGCCGGCGACGAGGCGACCGGCCTGGCGCTGACCGGCGCGGTGATGTGCCTGGTCAGCCCGGTCACCTGGGTGCACCACCTGGTCTGGCTGCTGCCCGCGTTGATCCTGCTGGTCGACAACGCGATGGCCGCGCCGGCCGGCCGCCGACGGCGGGTCCTGCTGGTCGCCGCGACCATCGGGTACGCGCTGCTGATCAGCCGGACCGTCTGGTTCTGGGAGAAGGACTTCACCGGCGTCGACGGCTTCCTGGGCAGCAACGCCTACGTGTGGGTCAGTCTGGCGCTGCTGGCCTTCCTGCCGATCCGCCGGTGGCTGACCCCGGACGGGTCAGCGGTCGAGGCGTCCGGCGTACCGCAGCTCGACCAGCCCGACCGGCGGGCCCCCGCCGGCCAGCGGCACCTGGTAGGTCGACCGCTCACCGTCCGGTGACAGGCCGGCCCGCTCGCAGAACCGGCGGGCCCGCCGGTTGTCCGCCAGCACCCACGCCCGGTACCCGGCCCAGCCCCGCTCGGTGAGCCCGCTCCGGGCGGCGTCCAGCAGCGCGGCGGCGGTCCCGTCACCCCAGCGGGACGGCTCCACGTAGAGCGCCACCACCTCGCCGACCGTCGGGTCCAGGTCGTCCCGGTCCTGGTTGCGGCGGTACGGCCCGAAGGTGGTGAAGCCGACGACCGAACCGTCCACCTCGCCGAGCAGGGTGGTGAACGGGTGCTCCGGATCGGCGGTGCCGACGTCGCGACGACGCTGTGCCCAGGCCACCACGTTGAGCCGCCCGAGCACCTCCTCCGGCATGAAGCCGGCGTAACCCGCCTGCCAGCCGTGCACGTGTACCCGGGCGACCGCCTCGGCGTCGTCCGGCTCCTCCCGACGGATGGTCAGCATTGCACCGTTCTATGCCCCGTTGGTCGTCACGTCCAGCTTCCCGCACCGACGTCGTACCCATGAATTAAGGTCGCCGACGATGACCGCACCGGAATCACTCTCGCTTGCCCAGGCCCGCCGGGTGGCGCTCGCCGCCCAGGGCTTCGCCGACCCGGCGCCGACGGGCGTGCCCACCCGCCGGCACCTGCGCCGGGTGTTGGGCCGGGTCGGGCTGATCCAGATGGACTCGGTCAACGTGCTGCAACGCGCGCACTACCTGCCGCTCTACAGCCGGCTCGGGCCCTACCCGACCACCCTGCTCGACCAGGCCGCCTACCGCCGTCCGCGGGAGCTGTTCGAATACTGGGGGCATGAGGCGTCGCTGGTCCCGGTCGAGCTGCATCCGATGCTGCGCTGGCGGATGGCCCGCGCGCACAGCGAATCCTGGGGCGGCATGCGGCGGATCGCCGAGGAGCAGCCGGAGCTGGTCGCCTGGGTCCGGGACGAGGTGGCCGCCCGAGGGCCGCTGACCGCCGCCGAGATCGAGCACGACGCGCCCCGGGAGACCGGCAACTGGGGGTGGAACTGGTCGGCGGTCAAGCGGGCGTTGGAGTTCCTGTTCTGGGCCGGGGAGGTCACCGCTGCCGAGCGCAGCACCTCCTTCGCCCGCCGCTACGACCTGCCCGAACGGGTGCTGCCCGCGGCGGTGCTGGCCGCGCCCACCCCGACCGACGCCGAGGCGTACCGCACGCTGGTGGGCCTCGCCGCGCGGTCGCTCGGGGTGGCCGCCGAGCCGGAGCTGCGCGACTACTTCCGGTTGCCGCTCGCCGGCGCCCGGCAGGCCGTCGCGGAGCTGGCCGAGGCCGGTGAGCTGGTGCCGGTCACCGTGGCGGGCTGGCGCCAGCCGGCCTGGCTGCACACCTCCGCCCGGCTGCCCCGCTGGGTGCGCGGCAACACCCTGGTCAGCCCCTTCGATCCGCTGATCTGGGAACGGGCCCGCACCGAGCGGCTCTTCGACTTCAGCTACCGGATCGAGATCTACGTCCCGGCGCCACAGCGGGTCTACGGCTACTACGTGTTGCCGTTCCTGCAGGGCGACCGGTTCACCGCCCGGGTCGACCTGAAGGCCGATCGCAAGGCCGGGGTGCTGCTGGTCCCGGCCGCCTGGCTCGAACCCGACGCCGACCCGGGGGAGACCGCGGTGGCGCTCGCCGCCGAGCTGTACCGACTCGCCGGCTGGCTCGGCCTGGACGCGGTGGCACCGCCGGCGGCCGGCGACCTGGCCGGTCCGCTCACCGCCGCGTTGGCCGGCGTGTCCGGTGTACCGTGAGCGCGTGACGAGCGCTCCCGGACCGGTCGACCAGCCACAGCCCGCCCCCGGCGCGGTCCACACGGCGCCGGCCGACGGGGCTCCCGAAGGCTCGGGTCCCGATAGCTTTGGTCCTGGCGGCTTCGGTCCGGGTGGCGCGGGTCCCGGCGGCTTTGGTCCCGGTGGCGCGGGTGCTGGCGACTTTGGTCCGGGTGGCGCGGGTCCGGAGGGTTGGCCGACGACTCCGCCGGGTGGCTACGCGGCGCCCGAGCCGGATCGGCTCACCCGGTTCGTGCTGCGCCTCTACGAACGTTCCCCGCGCTGGGCCGTGCCGCTGGCCGCGCTCGGCTGCGTCGCCGTCGGCATGAGCTACGCGCTGCTCAGCAACCCGACCCACGCCGACCCGGACGCCGCGCCCACCTGTCTGCTCAAGTTGACCACCGGGCTGGACTGCCCGGGCTGTGGTGGCACCCGCGCACTCTGGTACGTGCTACACGGCGACCTGCCGGCCGCCGCCCGGCACCACTTCGTCTTCATCTTCGCGCTGCCGTTCCTCGCGTACCTCTTCGTGGCCTGGGCGGGCAGCCAGGCATTCGGTTGGCGACTGCCCGAGCTGCGGATCAGCTCGAAGGTCATCGGCGGTTTCCTGGCCGCGTGGCTGGCCTTCTCGGTGCTACGAAACCTGCCCTGGGCGCCGTTCACCTCGCTCTACGTCTGACCCGCCGCCGCCCTGCGCCCGCTCCGGGGTTGTGCCGCTCGGCCGGCATGTGCTGTCGGGGTCCTTTGGAGCTGAATCGTTTACGGCATCACGTGCCTCCTTCACCGACCACTGCCGGTGATCGTCCCCTGCTCGGGTCGCTTGGGCGATTCGGGCTGTTCGGGGTTCTGCTCGGGTCGTTCGGGTCCCGCTCAGGCTGTGATCGGGTCGTGTTCGGGTCGTTCGGGTCGTGCTACGGCGCGCGAGGGGTCGGCCGTAGCTGCCGAAAGTCCTCCGAAGCCCGCCACCCCGTGATCGACTCGGCTTCCAGGAAACGGGCCATCCTTCCGACCCGGACACCGCGACTTCCAGGAACCCGAGTCGATCACCGGCGAGCCGCCGCACACCCGCGCTCTCGGGCGCACGGCGGCCGACGCACCTTGCCCCAAGATCGTGCTCGATCCTGGATGCAGTGGGGTCGGGCGCGGCGGATGCCACTACATCCAGGATGCTGCGCGATCTTGCGGGCGGAATTGGCTGCCGGGTCCCTCGGGTCGCTCGGCGCTCGGCGATCGATGGTCGGGTCTTGGGGTCGCGGTCGGGTTGTTGGGTCGGGGTCGGGTCGTCGCGGTCGGGCTCGGGTTGTCGCCTCGGGCTCGGGTCGCTGCAGTCGCGCTGGGTTGTCCGGGTCGCGCTGCGTGCTCGGCGCTGCGTGCTCGGCGTTGGGTGCTTGGGTCGTTTGGGTCCCTGGGCGTTTTGGCGGCGCTCGGGCCTCGCTCGGCGGATTGGGCGGCCCATCCGCCAGGGCTGATGTCGTAAACGATTCAGCTCCGAAGGACGCCAACGGAACTGTCCGCCCCGGTCTCGACGACGATGCCCGGACCCCGGCCCACCCCGCTGGCGTCGTCGGCTCCGGCGCGGGCTGAGTGATCGACATTGCACGGGGCGCGCCTGAGTTGGGCCGGCAGGCACTGCGCTACTACAGTCCCAGGAATGCCGGACATGGTGCAGCCCCAGGTCAAGTTGATCGCGTGGACCCAATTCGCGGCCCCGGACGACGTGCCGTGGTCGACCGACGCGGAGGGTGGCCAGGCGCTCGCCGAGTTCGCCGGCCGGGCCTGCTACCAGTCGTGGAAGAAGCCGAACCCGGCGACCGCCACCAACGCCGGCTACCTGGCGCACATCCTCGAAGTGGGCCACCTGAGCGTGCTGGAGCACGGGTCGGTCACCTTCTACTTCACCGGGGTGTCCCGGTCCTTCACCCACGAGCTGATCCGGCACCGGCACTTCTCGTACTCCCAGCTGTCCCAGCGCTACGTCCCGGAGCGGGACGCGGCCATGGTCGAGCCAGCGGTCATCGCCGACGACCCGGAGCTGCACAAGAAGTTCGTGGAGGCCGCCGAGGCGAGCGTTCGGGCGTACACCGAATTGCTGGAGGGCCTCGAGCAGCGCTTCTCCGACGAGCCCAACCCGACGCTGCGCCGCAAGCAGGCCCGGCAGGCGGCCCGGGCGGTGCTGCCCAACGCCACCGAGACCCGGATCGTGGTCTCCGGCAACTACCGGGCCTGGCGGCACTTCATCGCGATGCGGGCCACCGAGCACGCCGACGTGGAGATCCGTGAGCTGGCCGTGGAGTGCCTGCGCCAGCTCCAGGGTGTCGCCCCGAACGTGTTCGCCGACTTCGTGATCTCGACGCTGCCGGACGGCACCGAAGTGGCGGCCAGCCCGCACGAGGCGTCCTGAGCCCTTCCCCGGCGGGCCCCGGCTGGTCGTCCGCTAGGTTGGAGGGTATGACGCACGACCACCTCGACGCCGCGGCCCGACCGGCGTCCCGCCCCTTCGGCCGGCTGCTCACAGCCATGGTGACCCCGTTCACCCCCGATGGTTCCCTCGATCTCGACGGCGCCGCCCGGCTGGCGAGCCACCTGGTCGACGAACAGGGCAACGACGCTGTGGTGGTCAACGGCACCACCGGCGAGTCGCCGACCACCGCCGACGCGGAGAAGGAGCACCTGATCCGGGCCGTGGTGGAGGCCGTCGGTGACCGTGCCAAGGTGGTCGCGGGCGTCGGCACCAACGACACCCGGCACACCATCGAGCTGGCCGCCGCCGCCGAGAAGGCAGGTGCGCACGGCCTGCTGGTGGTCACCCCGTACTACAACAAGCCGCCGCAGAGCGGGTTGCTGCGCCACTTCACCGCGGTGGCCGACGCCACCGGCCTGCCGGTGATGCTGTACGACATTCCGCACCGCTCCGGCGTGCCGATCGACACCGAGACGTTGGTCCGGCTCGCCGAACACGGCCGGATCGTCGCGGTCAAGGACGCCAAGGGCGACCTGACCGCCACCAGCTGGGTCACCAGCCGGTCCGACCTCGCCTTCTACAGCGGCGAGGACGCCCTCACCCTGCCGGCGCTGGCCGTCGGATCCGTGGGCCTGGTCGGCACCTCGACGCACTTCACCGGGGCGCTGGCCGTACAGATGATCGAGGCGTACGACGCGGGGGACATGCCGACCGCGCTGGCCCTGCACCGGCGGCTGCTGCCGCTGTTCACCGGCATCTTCCGCACCCAGGGCACCATCCTGGTGAAGGCCGGCCTGGCGTCGCTGGGCCTGCCTGCCGGCCCGGTGCGACCCCCGCTCGTGGACGCCACCGACGACGAGATCGCCCAGCTGCGCGCGGACTTCGCGGCAGCGGGCCTGGAGCTGCCCGAATGAACGAACGACACGATGGACGTCGAGTAACGGCGTCGCAGAATGAGGTGGACGCGTGACCGAGGCGCACATCGAGGCGGAACTACCCCCGCCGCTGCCGGAAGGCGGCCTGCGGATCATCCCGCTCGGCGGGCTCGGCGCCATCGGTCGGAACATGACCGTCTTCGAGTACGACGGCAAGTTGCTGATCGTCGACTGCGGGGTCCTGTTCCCCGACGTCGAGCAGCCGGGTGTGGACCTGATCCTGCCCGACTTCGGTCCGATCCTGGACCGGCTGGCCGACGTCCAGGCGATCGTGCTGACGCACGGTCACGAGGACCACATCGGCGCGGTGCCGTACCTGCTCGCCCACAAGCCCGACATCCCGCTGGTCGGCTCACAGTTCACCCTCGCCCTGGTCGAGGCCAAGTTGGCCGAGCGGCGGATCCAGCCGTACACGCTGACCGTGCGGGAGGGCGGCCGCGAGCGGCTCGGCCCGTTCGAGTGTGAGTTCTTCGCGGTCAACCACTCGATCCCGGACGCCCTCGCGGTGGCCATCCGCACCCCCGCCGGCCTGGTGTTGCACACCGGCGACTTCAAGATGGACCAGCTGCCGCTGGACGGCCGGATCACCGACCTTGCCGGCTTCGCCCGGCTCGGCGCCGAGGGCGTCGACCTGCTGCTGTCCGACTCCACCAACGCGGAGATCCCCGGTTTCGTCACCCCGGAGCGAGAGATCGGGCCGGTGCTCGACTCGATCTTCGCGAAGGCCAAGGGCCGGATCATCGTGGCCTCGTTCGCCTCGCACGTGCACCGCGTGCAGCAGGTCTTCGACTCCGCCGCCGAGCACGGCCGCAAGGTCGCGCTGATCGGCCGGTCCATGGTCCGCAACATGGGCATCGCCCGGGACCTCGGCCTGCTCAACATCCCGGCCGGCCTGGTCATCGGGATCGAGGAGGCGACCACGCTGCCGCCGGAGCAGATCGTGTTGATGTCCACCGGATCCCAGGGTGAGCCGATGAGCGCGCTGGGCCGGATGGCCAGCGGCGACCACCGGCACATCACCATCGCCCCCGGTGACACCGTCGTGCTGGCCTCCTCGCTGGTGCCCGGCAACGAGACCTCCGTCTATCGGGTGATCAACCGGCTCGCCCGGGCCGGCGCGGTGGTCGTGCACAAGGACGTGGCCAAGGTGCACGTCTCCGGGCACGCCCCCGCCGGGGAGCTGCTCTACCTGCTCAACGTGGTCCGGCCCAGCAACCTGATGCCGGTGCACGGCGAATGGCGTCACCTGCGCGCCCACGCCCGGCTCGGCATCGAATCCGGGGTCGCCGCCGACCGGGTGGTGATCTGCGAGGACGGCGACGTGGTCGACCTGGTCGAGGGTCGCGCCACCCTGGTCGGGCATGTGAAGAGCCGGTACGTCTACGTGGACGGCCTCGCCGTCGGTGACGTCAGCGAGTCGCTGCTCACCGAACGACGGATCCTCGGTGACGGCGGTTTCATCGCCACCACCGTGGTCGTCGACTCGGTCACCGGCAAGGTGGTCGCCGGCCCGACGCTCTCCGCGAAGGGCTTCTCCGAGGACCCGGAGGCGTTCAACCCGGTGGTGCCGCTGGTCACCGAGGCGCTCAACCGGGCCGCGGCGGACGGCATCACCGACCCGCACCAGCTCCAGCAGATCGTCCGGCGGACCGTGGGGCGGTGGGTCAACGACAAGTACCGTCGTCGGCCGATGATCGTGCCCACCGTGGTCGAGGTCTGAGCAACTCCCGCTGACGCCGGTCCACCCGAACGGGGGTGGGCCGGCGTCAGCCGTATCCGGAAGATCAGGGCAGCGCGGCGACCGCCTCGGCGTACGCCACGCCGGTGGCGATCGCGGCGTCCACCAGGACCCGCAGTTGCGCCGGGGCGACCCCGTGCGCCAGGTCGGTGGCCGCGTCGCCGGCCAGCACCAACTCGTCGCCCAGGTCGTGTGCGTACGCCTTGGGCAGCAGCCGGTCGTGGTTCCACGCGTTGCAGAAGGCGTACGCCTCGGCGCGGCGGGCCGCCGGCAGCCGGCGGCTGGCCATGGCGCGGGCGTGCAGCACCTCACCGCGTTCACCAGCCCGTCGGAACTGGATCACCACACCGTCCCAGTGGCCGACCACCGTCTCGCCCTCGTCCACCAGGTACCGGTCGCCCCGCCCGTCCAGAATCGCGGTGATCATGGCGAGGGAGAGTGCGGACACCTCATGTTCGCCCAGCTCGGCTTCAACGTCGGAGCGGTCGGTGTCGGGCTCGTCGAGCCCGTCAGGCTCGTCGTCGGCGGTGGGCAGCGGAACCGGCGCCGTGAGCGGGCGCTCGGCCAACCAGGCGGCCATCCGGCCGGAGTGGTGCCCGGTGCCGTTGCGCGCGTCGAAGCTCCCGGCCAACTCGTTGGCCACCCCGAGCAGCAGCGCCCCGAGCGTGGCGACGTCCAACTCGGTGGCCGCCCGCTCGCCGGACGCGGGGCGGGGCATCGTCCGCCCGCCCAGCCCGGCGTCGGCGGCCAGCCCGCAGACCAGTGCCCCGGCGGCGGCGAACTCCATGGCGGCGAGGTCGTCGGTCGGCCGGTCCAACCGGGGCAGCTGCTCGGCCAGAATGGCCAGCCCGCGTTCCAGGTGCCCGCCCAGCGCACAGAACCGCAGGTGCGCGGCGAGGTGCGGGAACGCCGCCCGCTCGCGCCGGTGCCGGCGGTACGCCCGCACGTGCGCCGCCGCCGCCCGCGCCGGCTCGCCGGTGCGCAGTGCCGGCAGCAGACCGGCGACCAGGTCCCGCTCGGGCTGGTCGGTGCAGGACTGCGGGTCGCCGTCGGACTCCGCGAGCTCGGTGAGAGCGGCGGTCCACTCGCCCCAGCCGGCCAGCAGTTCGGCGCGCCGGGCCGAGGCGCAACCGGGGCAGCCGCCGGCCGGACCGGGACGTTTTCCGGACCATCGCTCGTACCAGTGCCGGGCGGTGGGCTCGTCGCCCAGGTGATCGGCGATCCGGCAGTGCAGTTCCGCGACGGTCGGTGTGTCCGGACCATCCGCGCCGACGCGGTGGGCCAGGTCGTGCAGCAGGGACCGGGTCTGGTCCAGCCCGACCCGGGGGGTGCCGAGCAGCGCCTCCACCGCGTACCGCTGGTAGCGCAGCAGCAGCCCGGTCTCCGCGTCGGTGAGCAGGTCGGGCCGGTGGTCGGCGGCGGCCCGGCAGCGCCGGACCGGTTCGACCAGACGCCACCGCTCCCCGTGCAACAGGTACGCCTCGATCAGCGCGAACCGCGCGTCCATCCCGGATCGGACGTCGCCGGCCGCGTCGGCGCGCTCGGCGAGCCGTTCCAGGGCCACCTGCCGGGCCGGGCCGTCGGGGAGGTCCCGGGCGTCGGCGAGCGCGGCCTCCAGCGCCGGTACGCGACCTCGCGCGGAACGGTCACCAGGGCCGGTGGGCGGCGTGCCGGTGCGGCTGCCGGTGAACTCGTCCCGGCCGGTCACGACGGCACCGCGCCGGGCAGTCGACGGACCGCCACGGCCAACTGGCAGCCGGTGGAGATGCCACAGTCGAGCAGTTGGTCGAGCTGGTGTGGGGTCACCCCGCGTTCCAGGTCGGTGATCACCTCTCCGTACACCCGGGCCCGACCGTCGTCGTCGACGTGCACGAACGCTTTCGGCCAGAGCCGGTCGTGGTTCCAGGAGTTGCAGAACGCGTACAGGTCGGGCACCCGTTCGATGCCGAAGGTCGGATCGACCATGGTGCGGATCTGGAGCAGTTCCCCGTCGCCGCCGACGCGGAGGAACCAGATCAGGTTGTCGTCGAAGTGGCCCACCAGCTCGCCGCCCGGGGTCAGGCCGACGGACCGGCCGCGGGCAGCGAGCACCGCGGCAACCAGCTCGCCGGTCAGCGGACGCAGTGCGCCAGGGTGCCCGGCCAGCGGATCGTCCGGATCGCCCTCGATTTCCGGCGACGCCATGGGGCATCCCTTCTGAGGCGGATATCACGACCGGCGGTGGGGTTCGTGTTTCGACGCGCGGACACGACCCGGAAAAGCGGGGATCTGCCCGGCCCCACCGTTACCGTGACTCTATGGCGGGCCGTACCTCTCAGGCGAGCCGGCGGCGCGGCGCGTCGCCGCGCGGTGGCACCAACAGTCGTGCCCGTCAACCGGCGAAGAAGGCCACCCGGGCGCCGGTGCGACGTCGCACCACGCCGCCCCGGCCCGGCCCGGCGGTCTACGTCGGCCGGGCGGTCGGTGCACTGTGGATGGGGCTGGCGCACGGGATGGGGTGGGCGGTGCGGGCCGCCGGCCGGCAGGCCGCCTCGGCCCGTGACCTCGACCCGGAGCATCGCCGCGACGGCGCCGGGCTGTTCCTGTTCGGGCTCGCCCTGCTCTCCGCCGTGGCGCTCTGGCTGTCCGGGGCGGGGCCGGTGGGCGCGCGACTGGCCGACACGATCCGGCTGTTCCTGGGCGCGATCTCGGTGGTCGTACCGGTGCTGCTGATGATCGGGGCGTGGCGGCTGATGCGTCAGCCGGCGGATCCGGAGCACCGGGGCCGTGGGCTGATCGGCTGGGGTTCGCTGCTCGTGTCGACCGCCGCGCTGCTCCAGATCGGCCAGGACCCGGCCGACCCCCTGCAACGTGACTTCGCCGGCGGTCTGGTCGGCGCGGGCGTCGGCGGGCTGTTGGAGCGGGCGGTGACCGCCTGGGTGGCGGTGCCGCTGCTCATCCTGCTGCTGCTCTTCGGCCTGCTCGTGGTGACCGCGACGCCGATCAACAAGATCCCCGAGCGGCTGGGCCTGCTCGCCGGTGGGCTGGTCAGCGCACCGGAGGCCGACGAGGAGGCGGACGAGCCGGCCGCGAAGCCGGCGCGCAAGCGACCCGCGAAGCGGATGCCTGCGCCACTGGACCCGGACGACTTCGAGGACCTGGACGGCGCGGACCTCCAGGAGACCATGGTGCTGCCGCGCAAGTCTGCGGCGAAGGTGCCGGCGAGCCGCAAACCGCCGGCCGAGCCGCCGGAGCACTCGCCCGCCCCGACCCGGGCCGAGCAGCTCGCGTTGACCGGGCTGGCCGGGGACTACACCCTGCCGCCGGCCAACATGCTCAGCGCCGGGGCCGCCGCGAAGACCCGCAGCAAGGCCAACGACGAGGTGATCGCCGCGCTGACCGGCGTGTTCGACCAGTTCGATGTGGACGCCGCGGTCACCGGCTTCACCCGCGGCCCGACCGTCACCCGCTACGAGGTGGAGCTGGGGCACGGCGTCAAGGTCGAGCGGATCACCCAACTGTCCCGCAACATCGCGTACGCGGTGAAGTCGCCGGACGTACGGATCCTCAGTCCGATCCCGGGCAAGAGCGCCGTCGGCGTGGAGATCCCGAACACCGACCCGGAGAACGTCGCCCTCGGCGACGTGCTGCGCTCGCGGGCGGCGACCAGCGACCACCACCCGATGGTGGTGGCGCTCGGCAAGGACATCGAGGGCGGCTACGTGGTGGCCAACCTCGCCAAGATGCCGCACATCCTGATCGCCGGCGCCACCGGCGCGGGCAAGTCGAGCTGCCTCAACACCCTCCTGGTCTCCATCCTCACCCGGGCCACCCCGGACGAGGTACGTCTGCTGCTGATCGACCCGAAGCGGGTCGAGATGACCGGCTACGAGGGCATCCCGCACCTGGTCACCCCGATCGTGACCAACGCCAAGAAGGCGGCCGACTCGCTGGACTGGGTGGTCCGCGAGATGGACATGCGCTACGACGACCTCGCCGCCAACGGGGTCCGGCACATCGACGACTTCAACCGCAAGGTCCGCAACGGCGAGATCAAGGCTCCGCCGGGCAGCGAACGCGAGATGCGTCCGTACCCGTACCTGTTGGTGATCGTGGACGAGCTGGCCGACCTGATGATGGTCGCGCCGCGCGACGTGGAGGACTCGGTCGTCCGGATCACCCAGCTGGCCCGGGCCGCCGGCATCCACCTGGTGCTGGCCACGCAGCGCCCCTCGGTCGACGTGGTGACCGGTCTGATCAAGGCGAACGTGCCGTCCCGGCTGGCGTTCGCCACCTCGTCTCTGGCGGACTCCCGGGTCATCCTCGACCAGCCGGGCGCGGAGAAGCTGCTCGGCCGTGGTGACGGGCTCTTCCTGCCGATGGGCGCGTCCAAGCCGGTCCGCATCCAGGGCGCCTGGGTCACCGAGCGCGAGATCGCCGACGTGGTGAAGTTCTGCAAGGACCAGCGTGAGCCGGAGTTCCGCAAGGACGTGCTGGCCCCGGCGCAGGAGAGCAAGAAGAAGATCGACGAGGACATCGGCGACGACCTGGACCTGTTGGTGCAGGCGGTCGAGCTGGTGGTCACCTCGCAGTTCGGCTCGACCTCGATGTTGCAGCGCAAGCTGCGGGTTGGTTTCGCCAAGGCGGGCCGCCTGATGGACCTCATGGAGACCCGGGGCGTGGTCGGGCCGTCCGAGGGGTCGAAGGCGCGCGACGTGCTGGTCAAGCCGGACGAGCTGGACGAGGTTCTGGTCGGCCTGCGCGGCGACGGGGACTGACCGACAGCCGATCCCGGACGCACGACGGGCCCGCCGGTGTCCGGCGGGCCCGTGACGTGGGGGAGCGGTCAGTTGTTGATCAGCGCTCCGATGATCACCAGGCTGATGATCGCGGCGACGACGCTGGCCGCGGCGGCGTACCAACCCAGCGGCTTGTCACCGAGCACCGCGCCGACGACGCCCGCGATGACGCCGAGCACGCCGAAGATGATCGGGTTGAGCAGCAGGGCCAGGACCGCGAAGACGAAGCCCACGATGGTGAGGATGCGGGCGGCGTTGCTGCGGGGACGGGCGGTGCTCGGCATGTCGGCCATGTCTTCCTCCGGGTGAGAGCCTGTCGTGACGGATCGATCACTACCCACTGTGGGTGCTGGCCACGCCTGCCGACGGGGCGTTCAGTGGAAGATCTTCAACCCGATCACCCCCGCGACCACCAGCAGGAGGCAGAGGATCCGGGGCAGGCTCGCCGACTCGCCGAGCGCCAGCATTCCGACCAGCGCGGTGCCGACCGCGCCGATGCCGACCCAGACCGCGTAGCCGGTGCCGACGGGGATGTCCCGGAGCGCGTACGACAGCCCGGCCATGCTCAGGAGCAGGGTCACCGCGAACACCACGGACGGGATCAGCCGGCTGAAACCGGCGCTGCGGTCCAGGGCGATCGCCCAGGCCGTCTCCAACAGTCCTGAGATCACCAGTACGAGCCAGGCCATCGTCCACCTCACCGGAAGCGCCCGGGGCTGCCGCGCCGGGACGAGTCGAGTCTGCACGTCACGCGGGGCGTCTTGGCCTGACCGGGTACGCCCACCACTCGTCCGGAGTGGCCACGAGCATCCGGCCACCGGTGCCGACGCTAGCACCGGCCCGGGCGGCGTGGCGGTGACCACCGCCACGACCCGTTGACCTCCACCTGACTTCAACTTGCAGGATCGCCAGCATGACCATGCTCTACGCCGACCCCGAGGTCGCCGCCGCGCTGGACGCCGCCACCACGGTCGACGCCATGCGCGCCGCCCTCCTGGCCGCGTACGAGGGACGCCTGATCGCGCCACCCCGGGCCGCCGCACCGTTGAGCGGCGGGCGGATGGTGCTCACCGCCGGGCACCTGGTCGGCGAGTGGTACGGCTTCCGCTCGTACGACACCTTCGGTCATCCGCAGGGCGAGCAGTTGGTGGTGCTGCACGACGCCCGGACCGGGGCGATCCGGGCGGTCGCGGTCGGCGAGGAGTTGGGCTCCCGTCGTACCGGCGGGTTGGGGGGAGTGGCGGTCGACGCGCTGGCCCGTCCCGACGCCGTCACCCTCGGGGTGATCGGCTCCGGCCGGCAGGCGTGGACCCAGGTCTGGGCCGCCGCCGCCGTCCGGCCGTTGCGCGAGGTGGTGGTGCACAGCCGTTCCGCCGCTCGTCGGGAGGCCTTCGCCGCCCGGATCCGTGCCGAACTGGGCGTGCCGGCCCGCGCGGTGGCCGACCCGGGCTCGGCCGTCGCCGGGCGGGACCTGGTGGTGCTGGCGACCACCAGCCCGACCCCGGTGCTCTGCGCCGCCGACCTCAGCCCCGGCACGCACGTCAACGCGGTCGGTTTCAAGCAGCGCGACCGCAGCGAGTTCGGCACGGACCTGCTGGACGCCGCCGACCTGCTGGTCACCGATTCACCGGCCCAGGCGGCGGACTACCAGCCGCCGATGCTCGCGGCGACACCCCCGTACTCCGGGCGGTTGCGCGACCTGGGCGGCATCCTGGTCGGCGCGGTCCCCGGCCGGAGCACAGCGGACCAGATCTCCGTCTTCTGCTCCACCGGCCTGGCCGGCACCGAGGTGTTCCTGCTCGACGCACTGACCCGGGTTGGCGCCGAGGCGCGCTGACCGGAATGACGTTCGCCTCCGTGTCGACCGTCTCCGCAGCCCGCGTGCGTGGGCTTACCCGGCCGGCCCGGTACCCTCGGATGGTGTCTGCCACCTCTCCTTCTCCCGCTGACCACGCCGAGGGCCGTCGCGTCGCCCTGCTGACCCTGGGCTGCGCCCGCAACGAGGTCGACTCGGAGGAGCTGGCCGCCCGCCTGCACGCCGACGGCTGGCAGGTGACCACCGACGGCGAGGGCGCCGACGTGGTGGTCGTCAACACCTGCGGTTTCGTGGAGAAGGCCAAGCAGGACTCGATCCAGACCCTGCTCGCCGCCGCCGGAACGGGCGCCAAGGTGGTCGCCGCGGGCTGCATGGCCGAGCGGTACGGCCGCGAACTGGCCGACAGCCTGCCCGAGGCGCAGGCGGTGCTGAGCTTCGACGACTACCCGGACATCGCCGCCCGGCTGAACGCCGTCGTCGCCGGCGAGCAGATCACCGCGCACACCCCGCGCGACCGGCGCGAACTGCTACCGCTGACCCCGGTGCAGCGCCGCGACAGCGGGGTGTCGCTGCCCGGCCACGGCACGGTGACCCGCACCGTCGTCGACACCGACGAGCACACCCCGGCACACCTGCGCCAGGTGCTGCGCCGACGGCTCGACACCGGCCCGGTGGCCTCGCTGAAGCTGGCCAGCGGCTGCGACCGCCGCTGCGCGTTCTGCGCCATCCCGGCCTTCCGGGGGGCTTTCGTGTCGCGTACCCCGGACGAGCTGCTCGCCGAGGCGGAGTGGCTGGCCAAGACCGGCGTACGGGAGCTGGTGCTGGTCAGTGAGAACTCCACCTCGTACGGCAAGGACCTGGGTGACCCGCGCGCGTTGGAGAAGCTGCTGCCGCAGCTCGCCGCGGTGACCGGCATCGTCCGGGTGCGGGCGAGCTACCTTCAGCCGGCCGAGACCCGGCCGGGTCTGGTCGAGGCGATCGCCACGACCCCGGGTGTGGCCCCGTACTTCGACCTGTCGTTCCAGCACTCCAGCGAGCCGGTGCTGCGCCGGATGCGGCGTTTCGGCTCCACCGACCGGTTCCTGGAGCTGCTGGCCGGTGCCCGCGCGCTGGCCCCGGACGCGGGCGCCCGGAGCAACTTCATCGTCGGTTTCCCCGGCGAGACCCGCGCCGACGTCGACGAGCTGGTCCGGTTCCTGACCGAGGCCCGGCTCGACGCGATCGGCATGTTCGACTACAGCGACGAGGACGGCACCGAGGCCGCCGGCCTGCCCGGCAAGGTCTCCGCCGCGACGATCAAGCGGCGCTACGACCGGCTCAGCGCCCTCGCCGACGAGCTCTGCTCGCAGCGGGCCGAGGACCGGCTCGGCTCGACCGTCGAGGTGCTGGTCGACTCGATCGAGGACGGCGTGGTGGAGGGTCGGGCGGCCCACCAGGCGCCGGAGGTGGACGGTTCCACCACCCTGGTCGCCCCGGCCGAGGGCGGGGTCGACCTGGCCGCGCTGCGTCCGGGCGATCTGGTACGCGCAACGGTGACCGGCACCGAAGGGGTGGACCTGCTCGCTGTGCCGGATGAGATGATCTCGGCGGCGCCCGGCGCGGCACGGTGACGGCGGGCCCGAGCGGAGCGGGGGACCCAGGTGGTGCGGTGCCGGGAACGCCACGGCGGCCCGAGCGGAGTGCGGCGGTGACCGGGGCGACGGAGTCGACGCCGGGCCGGGTGGTGGCCGTGGTGCCGGTCGTCAACGCGGCCAACGCGCTGACCGCCCTGCGGCTGGTGCTGGTGCCGGTCTTCGCCGCCTCGGTGATCATGTCCGGGATGACCCACGCCGGTTGGCGGATGGCGGCCTGCCTGATCTTCGCGGTGGCCTCGGCGACCGATCTGGTGGACGGCTGGATCGCCCGCCGCTTCGGGCTGGTCACCTCGGTCGGCAAGGTGGCCGACCCGATCGCCGACAAGGCGCTCACCGGTGCCGCGCTGGTGCTGCTCTCGTGGTACGACCAACTGCCGTGGTGGGTGACCGCGCTGATCCTCGTCCGCGAGCTGGGCATCACCGGGCTGCGGTTCTGGGTGATCCGGCACGGCGTGATCGCCGCCAGCCGAGGCGGCAAGGTCAAGACCGCGCTCCAGATCCTGGCCATCGCCTGGTACCTCTGGCCGATGCCGGCCGCGCTCGCCGCCGTCGGCCCCTGGATCATGGCCGCCGCCGTCCTGGTCACGGTCGCCACCGGCTTCGACTACATAGCCCAAGCCCTCCGCCTCCGCCGCCCCCGCTAACCCCCCACGCCCCGCCCCTCCCCCCTCCCGACCCACCCCGTTGATCATGAAGTTATTGCCCTCCGGGGCGGCGTGTCGTGACGCTAACTTCATGATCGACGCGATTGGGTCGTCGGGTTGGGGGCAGGTGGGTTGGGGATTGGTGGGTGGGGAAGGACTGGTTGGGTGTCGGTGGATGGTGACGAGGTGGGTGGTGCTGTGGTGGGTGGTGCTGAGGTAAATGGTGTTGACGGGGACGGTGCCGAGTTGGGTAGTGCGGCGGCCGCGGTCGTGCACCGACTCGCCGAGCGGCACGAGACCCTGGCCACCGTCGAATCGCTCACCGGTGGATCGCTGGCCGCCTCGATCGTGACCATCGCCGGGGTCAGCGGGGTCTACCGGGGTGGCCTCGTGGTCTACGCCACCGAGTTGAAGGGGACCCTGGCTGGCGTACCGGCTGAGCTGCTGTCCGAGCGGGGGCCGGTCGACCCGGAGGTGGCGGCGGCGCTCGCCGAGGGCGGCCGGCAGCGGTGCGGCGCGGACTGGGGGCTCGCCACCACCGGGGTCGCCGGCCCGGAGCCGCAGGACGGGAAGCCGGTGGGCCTGGTCTACGTCGCGGTCGCCGGCCCGGACGGCGGTGAGGTCCGCCAGCTCGACCTGGGCAACGGGCGGGACCACGTTCGCGCGGGGGCGGTGGTCGGGGCTCTGCGGCTGCTCGCCGAACGGCTGGCCGCCGCGACATCGTGAACGCCAGGGCCGAAGCGGTCAGAAGCCATCCAAGCCGACGCCACACGGGTGGCGACGCGCCCCGGTGAGCCCGTCGCGGCGAACCGACGGGCGGGGCGGGATGTCGCCCGGGCCCGCAACGGGTACGGTTGCGGGAAGGCTCCGACGTTCGGGGCCGGCGCGGTCCGCCGCGACCGGCTGCCCAGCGGCGGGCGTGAGGTATCCCTCAGGGGGAGGTGCGATGATCCTGCTACGCCGGGTGATCGGTGACGCACTGCGGGCGCGCCGGCAGGGCCAGCAGCGCACGCTGCGTGAGGTCTCCACCGCCGCCAACGTCAGCCTCGGCTACCTCTCCGAGATCGAGCGGGGGCACAAGGAGCCGTCGAGCGAGCTGCTCGCCGCGATCTGTGACGCCCTCGGCGCCCGCCTGTCCGAGCTGCTGCGTGAGGTGAGCGACACCGTGGCGCTCGCCGAGCAGATGCCCGGGGTGCTCGTCTCGATGCAGGACGAGCCGGCCGACGCCGCCGCCAAGAGCACCAACCGGGGTGTCCGTCAGGTCACCTCCGACGGCAAGGTCGCTGTCTCGGTCCGCCAGGACTCGCCGCTCAAGGCCACCCTGCGTAGCACCCGGGTCCGCCCGACCGAGCGCGACCGGGACGTGGTCTGCGCCGCCTGAGCCGCCGATCCGGTTGACCATGGGCGGGTTGGCCCCGGCCGCGTAGGGTTGCTCGCAGGAGCCGCCGGTGCTGTCGACCGCCCGGTACGGATGCCTCATTGGCGTTCGGCTGGGACGATGGAGACCGGCCGGTCACGGTCGGTCGGTTCAGCCGGCCCGGCCGTGGTGGAGCGACGCTACTGAGGGGATACCACGGAGATGGCGAACCCGTTCGTCAAGGGTTGGAACTACCTGATGGCGCTCTTCGGTGCGAAGATCGACGAGCACGCCGATCCCAAGGTGCAGATCCAGCAGGCCATCGAGGATGCCCAGCGGCAGCACCAGGCGTTGGTTCAGCAGGCGGCCGCGGTGATCGGCAACCAGCGTCAGCTGGAGATGAAGCTGTCCCGGCAGATGTCCGAGGTCGAGCGGTTGCAGGGCAACGCCCGGCAGGCGCTGGTCCTGTCCGACCAGGCCCGGGCCAAGGGCGACGAGGCCGAGGCGGTGCGGTTCGAGCAGTCCGCGCAGACGCTGGCCAGCCAGCTCGTCTCCGCCGAGCAGGCCACCGAGGACCTGAAGACCTTGCACGACCAGGCGCTGGGTGCCGCCGCCCAGGCCCGCCGGGCGGTCGAGAACAACTCGATGATCCTCCAGCAGAAGCTCGCCGAGCGCACCAAGCTGCTCAGTCAGCTGGAGCAGGCCAAGATGCAGGAGACGGTGGCCCGCTCGCTGGAGTCGATGTCGTCGCTGACCGCGCCGGGCACCACCCCGTCGCTGGACGAGGTGCGCGACCGCATCGAGCGGCGGTACGCCAACGCGATGGGTCGCGCCGAACTGGCCGGCAACTCCGTCGAGGGCCGTATGTTGGAAATCCAGAAGGCCACGATCGACTCGGCCGGCTCCGCCCGGCTGGAGCAGATCCGGTCCAGCATGGCGGGGGAGCAGCTCGGCGGCGCGGCCCAGCGACCGGGCGTGCCGCAGGCCGAGAAGACCGGCCCGGCCAACGACCCGACGGCCGCCGCCCGGCTGGACGAGCTACGCGCCAGCATGGCTCGCGAGCGGGGCACCGGCGACCCGACCGCCGCCGGCTGAACGACCGGACCGAGGGGGTCAGGGTGGCAGACGAGCGGACACGGTACTTCCGAAGGTTGGGTCGGCTTCGCCGGTCGGCCCGACGGTGGAGTGTGCTGGCCGGTGGGCTCGGCGGTGCGGCGGCGGTGCTGACTCCGTACGCCGGCCTTGGTCTGCCCGACGCGGCCTGGGCCGGCGCCGCGGGCAGTGCCGTGGCGCTCGCCGCCTGGCGCTGGATCGACGTGCGCGCCCTGGCCGCCCAGCCGGCGCCCCCCGCGCTCGACCCGGCCGAGGCGGCAGCCCGGTCGCGGGCCCGGCTGGTCGCCGCCGTCGAGCGGTTGCCGGTCGGCGCGGGCGTACTGGCCGAGGTGCGCCGGGTCCGCTCCCGGATCGCGCTGCGTGGCACCAGCGCCGGCGAGCAGTGGGCCCGACTGGACCGGGCGGCGCTCACCCTGGCCGGAATGGCCCCTCGACTCACCGGGCTGGCCGAGCCGGCGGTGCTGGAGGCCGCCGCCGCCGACCGCTCGCTGCGTGACCTGGCCGCCCGGGTGGCCAGCGTCGAACGCGCGCTGCGGCTGGCCCCGGCCGACGCTCGACCACCGCTGGCCGAGGCGCACGCCGCGCTGACCGCTCAACTGGAGGGCGGGGTGGCGGCGTACGAGCGGCTGGTGGTGGCCGCCGCCGGCTATCTGGCCGAGGATTTCCGACCGGAGACCGCCCACCCGGCCGCCGACCGGCTCACCGAGGCGACCGACCTCCTGCACGGCGTGGCCGGGGCCCTCGCCGAGCTGCGCGCCGTCGGCACCCCGCTGCGCGCGCCGACGCGCTGACGGCGCACGCCCCGAGAGACCGCGCGCCGACGCAGGGTCGGTCACGGTGGTGTCGTCACCGGGACCGGCCCGGTGTACGGCGAGGTGCCCACGACGTTGAACGACCGGATCCGGTAGTGGTAGGTCACCCCCCGGGCCAGCCCCGTGTTGGTGAAGCCGCGGCCGGTCACTGTGAAGGTGGCCACCTCGTGGTCGAAGACCGGGTCGAGCGCTCGCTGGACGGTGAACCCGGACCCCGGGCCGCCGGGGGTGCTCGCGGCCCAGGCCAGGGTCACCGTCGCGGTGTCCGGCCCCGGAGCGTTGGCGGTGGCGCTCACCCCGGTCGGGGTGCCGGGCGGGGGTGGCGAGGTCACCGTGGCGACCGTCGACCACGCCGAGGCGGCGCCCAGGTAGGTGGTCCGCACCCGGTAGTAGTACGTGGTGTCCGGTGCGACGGTCGGGTCCAGGTGGTTGTCGCCGACTCCGATCGCCGTGGTGCCGGGGCCGCTGGTGAACGTCGGGTTGGTGGCCCGCTGCACGTCGATGCCGGTGGCGAAGGAGCGGTTCGTCCAGCGCAGCGCCACGCGCAGTGGCGCGGCCGGCGGAAGCGTCGCGACCAGACCGCTCGGTGCGGCCAGGTGCACCGACGCGGGCACCCCGTTCGACCAGGACGAGTAGCTGACCGCGTTCTCCGCCCGGATCCGGTAGTGGTAGGTCACCCCGGGAGTGACGGTCGCGTCGGTGTACCGGGTGGCGGCCGCCGCGACGGTGATCGTGGTGACCTCACCGCCGAAGGTCGCGTCGGTGGCCCGTTGCAGCAGGTGGCTGGTGGCGGGTGGACGTCCACCGTTGCTGGTCCAGGCCAGCGCGATCGCGGGTAGCGCGGTGGCCGAGCCGGGCACCGGTGTGGCGGTCAGTCCGGTCGGTGCCTTCGGGGCCACCCGCAGCACCAGCGGTCGGCTCATCCCGCCGTCGCGGTGGCCGGCGAGTTGGCTGTGCCAGCGGTACTCCCAGCCCAGGTTGACCAGTTGGTTGACCACCGTGGCGGGTCGCCCGTCGGCCGGGCTGACCGGCGTCGACCCGGTCCGTGCACCGGCCGGGCGGCCCGGGTCGAGCAGCCGGACGCTGTCACCGAGCTTGAACGGCAGCACCGGCGCGATCGGGCGCAGCGCCACCACCACGTCCTCCCGGGGGTTGACCCGGACGATTCCCTTCCAGCCCAGCTCGGTGCCGTGCGGGAGCCGCAGCGTGCCGTCCCAGCCAACCCGGTTGATCACCTGCACGTCGCAGCCGCCGACGTGCAACGGCTCGGTCTGCCGGACGTTGCCGCTGATCCGCCAGAGCTGCGTGCCGTCGGTGGGAGCGCCCACCGGCACGGCGGGGTCGGTGGTGAAGAGCACCTCGGTGACCGGGTCGGTCGCACCGAGCGGCAGCGTCGTCGGGTTGAGCGGCCCGGCGTGCGGGTGCCCGACGCCGAGCCGGCCCGCCAGCCGGCCGTGGTCCGGTTCGAAGATCTGCTGTGCGGCCTTGACCGCGATCGGCAGGGTCACCGGGCCGGTGCCGGCCGTCGGCGTGAACGTCACCGTGGTGGCGTGCACCGGCACCGTCGTCTGCGCCGGGGTCCGGGTTCCGAACGCCGGGTCGTACGCCGGTTGCGGGACGATCGGCGGGCGCTGACTGGCCGCGTACGCCAGGGGCAGCCGTTCGCGCAGCCGGCTCAGGTCGTACGGCGGCGCGGGCGTCCCGGTGACCCGGAACTGGAGCAGGGTGCGGGTGTTCGGGCCGTACCCCGGTTCGGTCGGCGGCGGGCCACCCTCGGCGCCGCGGTCCGGGGCGTCGGTGTGCTGGTCGTAGCGGGGGTCGAAGCCGGGCAGCGGGGCCGGGGCGTCGTTGTACAGGATCAGCGTGCTGCCCGGTGGCACGGCGGAGAAGTCGACCAGCACGTCGGCTCGTTCGCCCGGGGCGAGCAGCAGGGTGTGCCCGTCGACGTTCAGCACGGTCGGGTCGAGCCGGTCGTAGCGGTAGCCGACCGGTCGGTTCGGCAGCACCACCGGTGCCGGCAGGAGGCCGGCCTCGTTGCCGATCTGAATGAACTCCGGGCCGGCGGCGCGCGGGTCCGGCACACCGCCGTCGCGTCCGTCGGCCGGCCACCCCGCCGGACGGTCCGCCGCCCGCGCGGCGGGCACCATCGGCACCTCGCCGGCGTCGGGATCGGCGAGCGCGCCGTCGGCCGTCCACATCGCCGCGTCGGAGCAGGCGCGGTAGAGCTGGAGGTTGAGGCTGCGGTCCAGGCAGGCGTTGAGGATCCGGAACCGGTACGCGCGCGGCCGCACCTCCAGGTACGGGTAGGCGACGCCGTTGACGAGCGGGGTGTCGCCGTACGCCTCGGGGACGGCCGACGGGTGCGGTACGCCGGGGCTCAGCGGCGGCTCGTCCGGCGCGTCGACCGGGTCGTGGTACGGGTTCGGCACCCAGCCGTCGGCGTGGGCGTCGTCCGGGGCGGAGTTGCGGGACCAGGGGCCGTAGTCCCACCGACCGGTGGGGTTACGTCCGCCGGACCGGTACGGGTTCTGCCGGGGTTGGTAGACGTGCGGGTGCCAGAGGCTGCCCCGGGCGCCCCAGCGTTCCCGGTCCCAGGTCGGGTCCTCGGCGGCGAGTTGGGTGTCGTCCGGAACGAACGTCTTGTCCTCGATCACCAGGGGCAGCTGGTCGGCCGGCAGCACCGCGTCGGCGACGAGCTGCTCCTCGACCGGGTCGGTGAGCAGGTAGAGCGCGAGCTGTCCACCGTAGGCGGTGAGCCGGGCCAGGCCGAGGGTGTTGTCGTGGAACCACAGCAGCCGGCCGCTCTGCTCGTTCGGGAAGTAGAGCGTGGTGGCCCCGGCCCCGGGCGCCGGCATGTCCGGCACGTGGGCCAGTCCGGGCCCGGTCGGGTACGGGGTGATCTCCTCGGCCGGGGTGATCCACTGCCCGGGGTTGCCCGCGCTGGTCCAGCCGGTCTGCGCCCCGGCCAGGTGCAGCACGGCCCGGTTCTGCGGGTACGGCGCCGGTCCGTCCAGCGGGCCCAGGCCGGCGCCCTCGATGGTGTCGTCGACCGGCAGGAACAGTTCGCCGGCCCGACCGGTGGGGAGTTGGTTGATGAACTTCACCCGGACCGGTCGACCCCGACGGGCGAGAATCATCGGCCCGAGGTGCCAGGGTCGCTCCGGAGGCACCACCGTGTTGTGTCCGGCCGGGTCGGTGCCCAGGTTGAGCTGCCGGTAGCCACGCAACCGGGTGGCCGGCAGGTCGCGGTGCAGCCGCTGGGCGTACTCCTGGAGGCCGATCTCGTAGTAGTCGCAGCCCGGATAGCTGATCGTGTCCGGCGCTGCCACCGGCAGGTGGCTGCCGAGATCGCCGCGGCCGGGCTGGCCGGGGAGGGGCAGCGGGTCGACGAACTTGCGCAGCCCGGTCCCGGCTGCCACCTGCCCGTTCGGGTCACGCGTCGGGCGAGGGCTGTGGGCGAAGTTCGGCACGGGGCCGAAGTAGCGGGGCACCACGGCCGGGTCCAGGCTCGGCGTCGCAACGGCCTCCTCGGCGGTACGCGCAGCCGGCACGGACGCCGCCCGGCCGTTGGCGCGGGCGTCGGTGTCGCGGGTGGTCCGCGCGAAGAAGGTGGAGCGGAGTCTGCGGAACATCGCCATGACTTCCCCCGGTTCGGGGCGCGAGGTCCGCCACCCCGGCGTGGGGGACCTCGGCACTCTGCTGACGGTCGGTGAGCGCTCAACCGCAGCATGCGACTCCGGCGGCCGGTTAGGAATTACCCAATCGTCCGTTTCTGCGATGGGTTTCGTTCGGCGAGAGCCTGGTCAGCCGGATGACGACGGACCCGGGCGTTCGGGCTGGCAGACCGGGCACCAGTAGGTGACCCGCTCGCCCAGCTCCTCCTTGCGGATCGCGGTGCCGCAGCGGCGGCAGGGCTGGGCGCGACGGCCGTACACGTAGCTGGTCTGCCCCCGGTGCAGCGAACCGGTGCTGCTCTGCGTCCACCGGCCGCGGTTGGCGGCGAGCAGCCGCTGCGCGAGGGCCACCAGGCCCGGCAGATCGGGCACCACGCCGACCGGGGTCCACGGTGACACGCCGCGCAGGAACAGCACCTCGCACTTGTAGAGGTTGCCCACGCCGGCCAGGTTGCGCTGGTCGAGCAGCGCCTCGCCGATGGTCTGCTCCGGGTGGTCGGCGAGCCGACGGACCGCCTCGGCCGGGTCCCAGTCGGAGCCGAGCAGGTCGGGGCCGAGGTGGCCGACCAGGTGGTCCTCCTCGGCGGTCGGCACCAGGGCCAGGTCGTGCAGGTGGTAGCCGACCGCGACGGCGCCGGGGCTGCGCAGCACCACCCGGATCAGGTGCGCGGGCCGCCCGCTCCAGCGTTCCCCCGGGGCGTACGCCCGCCAGGCGCCGTCCATCCGCAGGTGGGAGTGGAGGGTCCAGTGCTCCCCGGTCGGAGCGTCGAGCCGCAGCAGCAGGTGCTTGCCCCGGCTGGCCGACTCGCGGACGGTCCAGCCGGTGAGGTCCGTGGTCGCCAGCTGCGGCACCCGGAAGTCACTGCCGGTGATCCGCGCGCCGGCCAGCGCGCGGTGCAGCACGCGCGCGGTGTTCCAGACGGTGTCGCCTTCGGGCACCCTGCCATCCTCTCTCTTTCGAGCAAGATTCGCATGTGTCGCTATTTGTACACAGGTTCCTCATGATCTCCTGACATGCGAAGGTCAGGGGGTTCTGAGGAGAATGCCCATGACGCGACCCCGTTGTCGTATCCCATCCGTCGCCCTCATTGCCACCCTCGCCCTGCTGCTCACCGCGGCGCTCCTAGCCGCCACCGGTCCTGTCCCGGCCGCGCCCGGCGATGCCCCGATCACCCTCGTCGCCGCCGCACCCGGCGACGAACGGTGGAGCGCCGACCTCACCATCGTCGACCGCGACGATGTCAACGTCCGGCGCACCGCCGACGGCCTCCGCCTGCGGGAGGCCCGGTCCACCGGGCGCGGCGCCCGCAGCCCGCACAGCGCGGTCGCCGAGGGGATGCTGCTGACCGCTCCCCGCACCCTCGCCCGGCCGGCCACCCGGGTCCGTGCCGAGATCAGCGCCGCGGTCCCGAGCGGGGCCACCGTGGAGGCACAGGTCCGCGGCTGGCGGGCCGCCGGCTGGACGGAGTGGCGGGCGGCCACCGCCGGCGCCGTCTTCGACCGGCCCGTCACCCGGGTGCAGACCCGGGTGGTGCTCACCGCCCCGAACGGCGGCGCCACGGCGACGGTACGCGGCGTGCAGCTCACCGCCGACGCGAACGCCGCCGTGTCCGCCGCCACGCCCGGCCGCACCTACCGGGTGTACGCCACCCGCATCGGGCTGGTCGGTGAGCTGACCGCCAACGGCCGTACCGTGCAACCCCGGGACCACTTCGCGGCGCTGCCGTCGCGGCGGGGTCTCTCCCCGCTCAACACCGGCGACTACACCGTGCGGGTGTGCACCACCAGCGGCTCCCGCTGCGAGTACGCCCCGGTCTGGGACGTCGGGCCGTGGAACACCCGCGACGACTACTGGAACCCGTCATCGGTCCGGGAGAACTGGAAGAACCTGCCGCAGGGCCGGCCCGAGGCGCAGGCCGCGTACCAGTCCGGCTACAACGGCGGACGGGACCAGTTCGGGCGGACCGTGCTCAACCCGGCCGGCATCGACCTGGCCGACGGCACGTTCTGGGACGGGCTGCGGCTGACCACCAACGCCTGGGTGGACGTCGCCTACCTGTGGACCGGGGGCGGGCCGCGCGGCGTGGTCGGCGACGGGCCGCTCAACATCCGCACCGGGGCCAGCACGTCGTATGCGACCCGTGGCCTCGCCGCCCGGCTGGCCCACGTGCCGATCCAGTGCTACGTCACCGGCCAGTCGATCGCCGGCCCCTTCCGGACCACCACCCGCTGGAACCGCCTGGCCAGCGGTCAGTACGTCAGCCACGCGTACATCTCCAGCGTGTACGGCGGCAGCGTGCCGGTCTGCTGAACCACGCTCGCCCCGTCGGGCGCCCGGTCAGTGTGTCAGGGGCGCTCGTCGGGGCGAGCCATGCGCACCATGTCCTGGTAGCGCGGGTGGCTGGCACCGTAGACGGCGTAGTTGAGGCGGGCGTGCGTGAGGCTCAGGTCGCCGTTGGGGCCACCCCGGACGGCGTCGGCGTCGGCGTCGGTCTGGCCGTCGTCGGTCCAGAAACAGACGGGGCAGGTCCCCCCGCCGGTCCGGGATGCACAGCAGGGACAGCCCACAGGAACCACATGCTCACCCACCGGAGAAGCATTCCACAGTCGAACATCAGCCCGATACCCGCAGCAGGTCCCCCGGGGACGCCGCGAGGAGGTCCGCGGGCCCGCCCGCTGCTGGCGGATACGGGACAGCGCAGTAGCCGACCGGCCCCTCCCGTCGCCGGACGACGTTGGGCAGACTGCCCTGGTGACAACTCGGAACCTCCCCGCGCTCGGAATCCTGCTGGTCGCCGTCGCCCTGACCGCCGGCTGTGGCAGTGACGACGACGGCAGCCCGAACGCGACCCCATCCGTCTCGTCCGAGGCGGCCCCGACCGGCCTGCCAACGCCCCCGGCCTCGCCGAGTGCCGACGGTGCGGCCCCGCCCTCCGGTGCGGCGCAGGGCACGACGCAGCGGCGGCCGGCCAGCCCGCCGCCGGTGGTGCTGCCCAAGCGTCCGGCCACCGCCCCGGGGGCGAAGCAGGTCGTCGAGGCATTCCGGGCCGCCGGCCTGAAGGTCCCGCACCCGAAGGACCGCTCGGTCGACTGTGGGCCGGACGGCCTCGGCCTGGGCTGCTCCGAGCTGATGGCCACCGACGCCGTCACCGTCTACGTGTTCCCGGACGAGACCAGCGCCGGCGACATCGCGGAGACCTGGGGCGGCCAGTCGTACCAGCGGGGTGCGGTGGTGCTGAACTACCTGGAGGCCAAGACCCCCGCCGCCGACCGGCCCCGCTACGAGAAGGTGCTCAACGGCCTGCGCTGAGGACCGAGCCGCGGCCCCCGAGGCCCGGGGCATGTCTGTCTTCGCAGCGATATACCTGTGAGGCATATCTATGACTCACAGGTATATCGCCCAATCACGCGTCCCGGCGGGGCTGGCCCCTTAGAGGGGGTGGGACGGGTTCGGCCGCCGCGCCGCCACCGAGGCTGCTCGCGAGCTTCGCCCAGCGAGGCGAAGAACAGCCGGCGCGAGCAGGAGACCGGGTCAGCCGCGCAGGCGTAGGCCGCGAGGAGTGGCCCGGAAGCCGGCGGTGGTGAGCGCGTCGCGCAGCGGCGAGGAGTGCACCGCCTCGCCGTCGGCCCGCTCCACCGACATCGCGCCCAACGCCCCGGAGTGGACGGCGTCGGCGAGCGCCTTGCCGGCCGCGGCCAGCGTGTCGGTGTCGTCGCTGAAGGAGAGCAGCGTGCGGCCGCCGCGTTCGACATAGAGGACGAGGTCGCCACCGACCTGCACCACCAGGGCGCCCGCCTTGCGGCCGGCCCGATGCCCGGTCGCCGGGGTGGCCCCGTCGCCCGAGTCGACCACCCGTTCCGGCCAGGGCAGCGCCGCGCCGTACGGGTTGGCCGGGTCGGTCGCGGCGAGCACGGTGGCCACCGCGCCCCGCCCCCGGGCGCCGTCGGTCGGCTCGGCCAGCGCGCGCAGCCGGTCCACCGCACCCGGTACGGCGAACTGCGCCGCGCCGAGCCCTTCGACGAAGTAACCCCGGCGGGCCGCGCCGCGCTCCTCCAGCGCCGACAGCACCGGGTAGACCGCCGAGAACCCGCCGACCACCTGCTCGGCCATCACCGCACCCCGAGTGACCACCCCGTGCCGCTCCAACAGCAGGTCGGCGAGCGCGGCGGCCCGCCGGGTCGGGTCGAAATCCCGGTCCGGAAGACGTGACCAGCGGCCGGCGACGGTCGGCGGGCCACCCCGGGTCGGCAGCGCCACCCGACCGGGCCGCCGGTATCGGGTGCGGGGCGCGGACGGCCGGGAGCGGTGCGCGCCGCCAGCGCCGAGCACCGCGCGCAGCGGGGCGAGGGTGTCGTTGCTGAGGTGGCCCGCCCAGACCAGGTCCCAGATCACCCCGGTCAGCGCGGCGTCGTCGGTCGAGCCGACCCGGTCGGCCAGCGGGCGGAAGAACAGCGCCTGCCCGTCGCCGAGCGCGTCGAGCACCGCGTCGTGCAGCGGGGTACGGGTCAACGCCTCGTCGGGCGGCGGAAGCAGCAGCGGCGCGGCGTCCGCGTACGCCAAGGTGACCCAGCCGTCACCCCCGGAGATCGCGCCGGCCCCCGCCCAGAGCACCTCCCCGCTCGCGCACAGCTCGTCGAGCTGGGCGGGGGAGTAGTCCGCGACCCGGGCGGGCAGCACCAACCGTTCCAGGGCGGACGCCGGCACCGTCGCGCCCTGCAACTGCTCCACCGCGGCGGCGAGCGCCTCCACCCCTCGGGCGGACGAGCCGACCTGCTGCCAGCGGGGCAGGAACGTCGCCAGCGTCCGGGGCGGCACCGGCTCGATCTCCCGGCGCAGCGCCGCGAGCGAGCGGCGGCGCAGCATCCGCAGCACCTCGGCGTCGCACCACTGGGCGCCGGCCGAATCCGGGGTGAACTCCCCGGAGACCACCCGACCGGTGGCGCCGAGCCGGCGCAGCGCCTGCTCGACGACGAACACGCCGAGCCCGAACCGGGCCGCGCAGCTGGCCGCGGCGAACGGCCCGTGGGTGCGGGCGTAGCGGGCCACCAGGTCACCGAGCGGATCGGCCACCGGGGCGAGGTACGCCTCGGCCACCCCCATCGGCAGCGCCACGCCGAGGGCGTCGCGCAGCCGGGCGGCGTCCTCGACGCCCACCCAGCGCTGCTCGCCCGCAATCCGGACCCGCAGCACCCGGCGGGTGGCTTCCAGCTCGCTGAGCCACGTCTCCGGCACTCCCCGCTCGGTCAACTCGGCGTCGCTCAGGTCACCGAGCACCCGCAGCAGCTCGACGACGTCCTCGGCATCGCGGGGGCGGCGCTGCTCGGTCAGCCACCGCAGCTGCCGGTCGGTCTCGGTGAGCACCGCCGGATCGAGCAGCTCCCGCAGGTCGACCCGGCCGAGCAGCTCGCCGAGGAGCGTGGAGTCGAGAGCCAGAGCGGCGGCGCGGCGTTCGGCGAGCGGGGCGTCGCCCTCGTAGAGGAACGCGCCGACGTAGCCGAAGAGCAGCGAGCGCGCGAACGGGGACGGTGCGGTGGTCTCCACCTCGACCAGTCGTACCTTGCGGGTGGCCAGGTCGCGCATCAGCCCGGCCAGCGCCGGCTGGTCGAAGACGTCCTGGAGGCACTCCCGGGCCGCCTCCAGGGTGACCGGGAAGTCGGCGTACTCGCGGGCGACGTCGAGCAGTTGCGCGGCGCGTTGCCGTTGCTGCCAGAGCGGTTGGCGGCGGCGCGGGTCGCGGCGGGGGAGCAGCAGTGACCGGGCGGCGCACTCCCGGAAACGGGCGGCGAAGAGGGCGGAGGTGCCGACCGACTCCTCCACGAGCTGGGTGATCTCGTCGGGCTCGAAGACCACCACGTCGGCGCCGGGGGGCTCGTCGGCGGTGTCCGGAAGTCGCACCACGATGCCGTCGTCGGAGGGCATCACCTGGGCGTCGACCCCGTACCGCTCGGCCAGCCGGCGGCCCACTGCGAGGGCCCAGGGCCCGTTGACCCGGGCACCGAGCACGCTGTGCACGGCCAGCCGCCAGTCACCCAGCTCGTCGCGGAACCGCTCGACCACGACCGTGCGGTCGTCGGGCAGCGAGCGGGTGGCCTCCCGCTGCTCGCGCAGGTAGGCCATCAGGTTGCCGGCGGCCCAGTCGTCCAGCCCGCCGTCGCGCAGCGCGACCAGTGCCGCCTCGTCGGTCTGTCGCAGCAGGGCGCGCACCCGGGCGCCGATGGCCCGGCCCAGCTCCACCGGCCGGCCCAGCTGGTCGCCCTTCCAGAACGGCATCCGCGCGGCCTGCCCCGGGGCGGGCGAGACCAGCACCCGGTCAGGAGTGATCTCCTCGATCCGCCAGGAGGACGAGCCGAGCAGGAAGACGTCGCCGACCCGGGACTCGTAGACCATCTCCTCGTCCAGCTCGCCGACTCGGGCGGCCCGCTCGGCGCCGGCCAGGAAGACCCCGAACAGGCCCCGATCGGGAATGGTGCCGCCGCTGGTCACCGCGAGTCGTTGCGCGCCGGGGCGGCCGGTGAGCAGGTCGGTGGCCCGGTCCCAGACCAGGCGGGGGCGCAGCTCGGCGAAGGCGGTGGACGGGTAGCGGCCGGAGAGCATGTCCAGCACGGCGTGCAGCGCCGAGTCGGGCAGCTCGGCGAAGGGTGCGGCCCGGCGGACCAGCACGGCCAGGTCACCGAGCGGCCATGGCTCCAGCGCGACCATCGCGACGATCTGTTGGGCCAGCACGTCCAGTGGGTTGCGCGGGTAGTGCAGCTCCTCGATCGCGCCCTCGGTCATCCGCTCGGCGACCACCGCGCAGGAGAGCAGGTCGCCGCGGTGCTTGGGGAAGACCACCCCACGGGAGATCGCACCCACCTGGTGCCCGGCCCGGCCGACCCGTTGCAGCCCGGCGGCCACGCTCGGCGGCGCCTCGATCTGCACCACCAGGTCGACCGCGCCCATGTCGATGCCGAGCTCCAGGCTGGAGGTGGCCACCACGGCAGGGAGCTGGCCGGACTTGAGCGCCTCCTCGATGTGCTTGCGCTCCTCCCGGGAGACGCTGCCGTGGTGGGCGCGGGCGATCACGGGCGCCGCGCCGGTGGCCGCGCCGGACTGGGCCATCACCTCGGCCGGCGGCCGGTTGCGCACCGGGCCGGCGGGGCCACCCCAGCGCTGCGCGCCCGACGCCGGGCCGTCGTCGCCCGCCGGGTCGTCGCCCGCCGGCAACCCCTCCGGTACGCCGATCGCGCTCTCGTCCGACGCGGATGCGGCCACCGCCTCGGCGGCCAGCTCGTTGAGCCGGGCGCAGAGGCGCTCGGCGCTGCGGCGGGAGTTGGTGAAGACGATGGTCGAGCGGTGCTGCCCGATGAGGGTGAAGACCCGCTCCTCCACGGCCGGCCAGATCGACGCCCGACGTGGCCCGGGGCCGCCGAGGTCGTCCTCCGGTGGTTGCTCCTGCTCGTCCAGGCGGGTCATGTCCTCCACCGGGACCTGCACGCTGACCTCGATGGTCTTCGGGGTCGCCGGCTGCACCACGTCGACCGGGCGGGCGCCGCCGAGGAACTGCGCGCAGGCCTCGATCGGCCGGACGGTGGCCGAGAGGCCGATGCGCTGCGCCGGGGCGGGCAGCAGCTGGTCGAGGCGTTCGAGGGAGAGGGCGAGGTGGGCGCCGCGTTTGCTGCCGGCCACCGCGTGCACCTCGTCGATGATCACCGTCTGGATGCCGCGCAGCGAGTCGCGAGCCGCGGACGTGAGCAGCAGGAACAGCGACTCGGGCGTGGTGATGAGGATGTCGGGCGGGGTGCGGGCGAAGGCGCGTCGCTCGTCGGCGGGGGTGTCGCCGGTGCGCATGCCGACGGTGATGTCGGGCGGTGCGACGCCCAGCCGGGTGGCCGCCTGCCGGATGCCGGCCAGCGGGGCGCGCAGGTTGCGTTCCACGTCGACGGCGAGAGCCTTGAGGGGGCTGACGTAGAGCACGCGGCACCGCTGGCGGGCCTCGGTCGGGGCTGGCTCGCGGGCGAGTCGGTCCAGTGACCAGAGGAAGGCCGCGAGCGTCTTGCCCGAGCCGGTGGGTGCCACCACGAGCGCGTTGCGACCGGCGGCGACCGATCGCCAGGCGCCGGTCTGCGCGGCGGTCGGGGCGGCGAAGGCGTTGTCGAACCAGGCGCGGGTGGCCGGGCCGAACCCGGCGAGCACCGCGCCGGCGTCTGCGTCTGCCCCGGTCACCGGTCCATCGTGCCCCGCCGGTCCGACATCTACGAGCGACCTCACGACGGAATGGGCCAGCAAAAGGCAAAAAGCGTGGAACGTGCGCTTAATACGTTAAGTCTCACTTAACTGCTTGCTTCTAAGGAGCAACATAAAGTAACTTCACTCGCAACGCGAACCGGGGTGAGGGGATTTGATGGCCGGCGAGCAGCGCACCGTCGAACCGGGCACCGACGTGCTGATTCGCAAGGTCGACAGCCACCTCGCCGCGCTCCGCGCCGGCCTGCACGGCCCCGAGCTCGAGCTCGCCGAACGTCTCGCCCGCTGCCTGCGCGAGTTGGTCCTCTGCACCGCCCAGGCCAGCGCCGCCGATCGGGGGCAGGTCCGCGTCGCCGTCCACTACTTCGTGCTGCGTCGCGAGAGCCGTGGCCGCCTGCTCTCGGTGCGGTCGCTGACCGCCGCCGAGCGGGTGGTCGACCGGGTCGCCCGTCAACTCGGCCGCCCCGACCTGCTGACCGAGCTGTGTCGCGACCACCCCACACCCGACGACGTGCAACCCCTCAACAACGCGCTGCTGCGCTGACCCACCCGCCCCTCCTGAGTTGATCAAGAGCTTTATGTCAGAAACGCGGGCGCGGACGACGCAAATCTCTTGATCAACGGTCTGGGGCTGGGTCGGGGCTGGGTGGGGTTGGCGGGCGGATTCCGGCAAAACCGCCCGGCGGGGAACGAACTGGCGTCTGATCGCTGCTAGGCGCCACCGCTGCCACGGGCGTCGGCCATGTCGATCGGGAGCGCAGGTGCTGGTACTGCTCATCCTCCATCTCGTGGCGGCTCTCGCCGCGCCCCTGTTCGTCCGCTGGTGGGGTCCGCGCGCGTGCTATCCGCTGGCGCTCGCGCCGGCCGCCGCGTTCTGCTGGGCGGTGGCACGCACCCCGGCCGTCGCCCACGGCGGGGCGGTGGTCGAGACGTACCCGTGGATCCGGCAGTTGGGCCTCGACATCGCGTTCCGGCTCACCACGCTGTCCTGGCTGATGACGCTGCTGATCGGCGGCGTCGGCGCGCTGGTGCTGGTCTACAGCGCCCGCTACTTCAGCGCCGGCTCCATCGGGATGGCGCAGTTCGCCGCGGTCCTGGTCGCCTTCGCCGGCGCGATGCTGGTCCTGGTCTTCGCCGACGACCTGCTGCTGCTCTACGTCGGCTGGGAGCTGACCACGATCTTCTCGTACCTGCTGATCGGGCACAGCACCGAACGGCGGTCCAGCCGCTGGGCGGCGGCGCAGGCGTTGACCGTCACCACGCTGGGTGGGCTTGCCATGCTGGTCGGCTTCATCATGCTGGGCGAGCACGCCGGCAGCTACCACTGGTCGGAGATCAGCGCGCAGCCGCTGCCCGGTGGCGGGTACCTGGTGGGCGCCGTGCTGCTGATCCTGACCGGCGCGCTGTCCAAGTCGGCGGTGTTGCCGTTCAGTTCGTGGCTGCCGGTGGCGATGGCGGCACCTACGCCGGTCAGCGCGTACCTGCACGCCGCCGCCATGGTCAAGGCCGGCGTCTACCTGGTCGGGCTGCTCGCGCCGGTGCTCGCCACGGTCGGCCCGTGGCGGCCGGTGGTGCAGGTCGCCGGCGTGGCGACCATGCTGCTCGGCGGTTGGGCCGCGCTGCGCCAGACCGACCTCAAGCTGCTGCTGGCGTACGGGACGGTCAGTCAGCTCGGCCTGCTGGTCGCGGTGACCGGCTCGGGCACCCCGGACGCCGCGCTGGCCGGCACCGCGATGCTGCTGGCACACGCTTTGTTCAAGGCGGCGCTGTTCCTGGTCGTCGGCATCATCGATCACGGTGCCGGCACCCGTGACCTGCGCGAGCTGTCCGGGCTGCGGCACTGGTCCCGGCCGCTGTTCGTGGTCGCCGTGCTGGCCGCGGCGTCGATGGCGGGGGTGCCGCCGCTGGTCGGTTTCGTGGCCAAGGAGGCGGTGTTCGGGGCGTTCACCGACCAGCCGGTGCTCCTCACCGGCCTGGTCGCCGGGACGGTGCTCACCGTCGCCTACAGCGCCCGCTTCCTCTGGGGGGCGTTCGCCGACCGGCCCGGGGTGGCACCGGTCCCGCCGGGGTCGATCGCCGCGTCGCTGCTGGTTCCGCCCGCGGTGCTCGCCGGTGTCGGTCTGCTCGCCGGCCCGGCCGCGAGCGTGCTGGACGACCTGCTGCGCCCGTACGCCGATCTGCTCGGCGGGGTCGACGCGCACCTGGCGCTCTGGGCCGGGCCGACCCCCGCGCTCGGCCTGTCCGTGCTGGCGCTCGTCGGCGGCGGTCTGCTCTTCGCCGTGCGCGGGCCGCTCGCCCCGGTGCTGGCCCGGCTTCGGTCACCGGTGGGGGGCAACCAGGGGTACGAGTGGGTCGTGGGCCGGTTCGACCGGCTGGCGATCGAGGTCACCAGCGCGACCCAGCGCGGCTCACTGCCGCAGTATCTGGGCATCATCCTGGTCACCCTGGTGCTGGTGCCCGGTACGGCGATGCTCTCCGCCGGCCCCTGGCGGGCGCGGCTTCCGCTCTGGGACAACCTGCTGCAACCGGTGGTCGTGTTGGTGATCACGGTGGCGGCGGTGCTGGCGGTCGGTGCCCGTCGCCGGCTGACCGCGATGCTGCTGGTGGGCATGACCGGCTACGGCACGGCGATGCTGTTCGTGCTGTACGGAGCGCCCGACCTGGCGCTCACCCAGTTTCTGGTGGAGACCTCGACGATCGCGGTCTTCGTGCTGGTGCTGCGTCGGCTACCGGAGCGGTTCTCGGCCCGCCCGCTGCGCCGCACCCGTTGGGTCCGTCGGGTGATCGGGGTGGCGGCGGGGTTGGTCGCCGCCGGGCTGGCCCTCACCGCCGCCGGGGCCCGCCGGGCGCCGGACATCTCCGCCGCCTTTCCGGATCTGGCGGTGGCGCACGGGTACGGCCGCAACGTGGTCAACGTGACCCTGGTCGACATCCGGTCCTGGGACACGATGGGCGAGCTGGCGGTGCTGGTGGTGGCCGCGACCGGGGTGGCCAGCCTGATCTTCGAACGCTCCCGCACCGGGCCGCGACCGCGCCGACCCGAGTCGGACCAGCGGGTGGGTGGCCGCGACCGGCCGGTCTGGCTACGCGGTGGGCCCACCCTCCACGAGGAGCGCCGCTCCATCGTGTTGGAGGTGGTCATCCGGCTGATCTTCCACACCGTGGTGCTCTTCTCGCTGTTTCTGCTCTTCTCCGGGCACAACGCGCCGGGCGGCGGGTTCGCCGGCGGGCTGGTGGCGGGTCTCGCCCTGGTGGTCCGGTATCTGGCTGGCGGCCGGTACGAGTTGACCGAGGCGGCCCCGATCGGCGCCGGCGCGATTCTCGGCGCCGGGCTGGCCATGGCGGTGGGCAGCGGCGTGGTGGCGCTGCTGGTTGGTGGGTCGGTGTTGGAGAGCGCGAAGGTCGACCAGTCGCTGCCGCTGATCGGCGACACCCACCTGGTCACGTCGCTCTTCTTCGACATCGGCGTGTACCTGGTCGTGATCGGGTTGGTGCTGGACATCCTGCGCAGCCTCGGTGCCGAGGTGGACCGGCACATCGAGGCGACCGGAACGGCCACCGGCGGGCTGGCCGTCGACAAGGGAGACCGGGCGTGAGCGCGAGGAGTGAGCCGGGTTTGCGAGCCCCGCAGTCGCGAACAGAGGTGGCACGGTGAGCGCGAGGAGTGAGCCGGGTTTGCGAGCCCCGCAGTCGCGAACAGAGGTGGCACGGTGAGCGCGAGGAGTGAGCCGGGTTTGCGAGCCCCGCAGTCGCGAACAGAGGTGGCACGGTGAGCGCGAGGAGTGAGCCGGGTTTGCGAGCCCCGCAGTCGCGAACAGAGGTGGCAGCGTGACGGCGAGCGGTGCGGGGCCGACGTTGGTGCTGGTGCTGGCCGTCGCGGTGCTGGTCGGGTGCGGGGTGATCCTGCTGTTGGAGCGCAGCCTGACCCGGATCCTGCTCGGGGTGATTCTGCTCGGCAACGGGGTGAACCTGTTGATCCTGTTGGGCGGGCGGCCGGGCGGGGCGCCGGTCGTCGGCACCGGGCCGGTGGAGCGGATGAGTGACCCGCTGCCGCAGGCCATGGTGTTGACCGCCATCGTGATCACCTTCGGGTTCACCGCGTTCCTGCTCGCGGTGGCGTACCGCAGCTGGTATCTGTCCGGCGACGACGAGGTCCCCGACGACCTGGAGGACCGCCAGATCATCCGCCGCGCCGACCGGAACGAGATGGGCGCGGTCGACTTCGGCGGGGAAGGTCCGAACGGTGACCCGGAACAGGTCGATCCCGAGCCGGCCCGCCGACGGCTACGACACGGGGACGACGCGTGATGAGCACCCTGCTGCCGCTGCCGGTGGTGGTGCCGCTGCTCGGTGCGGCGCTGACCCTGCTGCTGGCCGGGAAGCCCCGAATCCAGCGCGCGATCAGCGTGCTGTGCCTGAGCGGCACGCTCACGGTGGCGTTGCTGCTGTTGGTGCAGGCGTACCGGCACGGGCCGGTGGTGGCGGCGGTCGGGGCGTGGCCGGCGCCGGTCGGCATCGTCCTGGTGGCCGATCAGTTGGCCGCGCTGATGCTGGTGGTCTCCTCGGCGGTGACCCTCTGCGTGCTGCTGTACTCGATCGGGCAGGGTCGCAGCGAGACGAGCGAGAGCTCGCCGGTGTCGATCTTCCACCCGACGTACCTGGTGCTCACCGCGGGAGTCACCAACGCGTTCCTGGCCGGTGACCTGTTCAACCTCTTCGTCGGGTTCGAGATCCTGCTGGCTGCCAGCTTCGTGCTGATCACCCTGGGTGGCACCGAGACCCGGATCCGGACCGGCTCGACGTACGTGGTGGTCAGCATCCTCTCCTCGATGATCTTCCTGACCTCGGTGGGTCTGGTGTACGCGGCCACCGGCACGCTCAACCTCGCCCAGCTCGCCCAGCGCCTCGACGACCTGCCCGACGGCGTCCGGCTGGCCCTGGAGTTGATGTTGCTGCTGGCCTTCGCGATCAAGGCGGCGGTCTTTCCGCTGTCGGCCTGGCTGCCGGACAGCTATCCCACCGCGCCGGCCCCGGTCACGGCCGTCTTCGCGGGTCTGCTCACCAAGGTGGGTGTGTACGCGATCATCCGCACCGAGACGTTGCTGTTTCCCGGTGGGCGGGCCCACGTGCTGCTCATGGTCGTCGCCGGGTTGACCATGGTGATCGGCATCCTCGGTGCGGTGGCCCAGTCCGACCTGAAGCGACTCTTCTCGTTCACCCTGGTCAGTCACATCGGCTACATGATCTTCGGGGTGGCGTTGAGCACCGTTGCCGGGCTCTCCGGGGCGATCTTCTACGTGGTGCACCACATCACCATCCAGACCACGTTGTTCCTCGTCGCCGGGCTGGTCGAGGAGCGAGCCGGCAGCACCGACCTGCGTCGCATCGGCGGGCTGGCCCGGGTGGCGCCGCTGCTCGGGGTGCTCTTCTTCGTCCCGGCCATGAATCTCGCCGGAGTGCCGCCGTTCTCCGGCTTCCTCGGCAAGCTCGGACTGCTCCAGGCCGGGGTGGCGGCCGGCGGGCCGCTGCCCGGGGTGCTGGTCGCGGCCGGCACGCTGACCAGCCTGCTCACCCTGTATGTGGCGTCCCGGGTGTGGAACATCGCGTTCTGGCGCGCGCCCCGGTTGGCCACCAGCGAGTCGGCCGCCCGGTTGCCGAAGCTGATGGTCGGGGCGACCGTGGCCCTGGTCGCGCTCGGGCTGGCGTTGACCGTGCTGGCCGGTCCGCTCTTCGACGTCACCGCCGACGCGGCCGCCGACCTGCGGATGCGCACCCCGTACGTCCGTGCCGTGCTGCCGGGCGGTGTGCCGTGACCGGTTCCCCTGAGCCGGCTCCCGACGCCCCCCGGCCCGCCGTCATGGGGCGGGGCCGGCTCGGACGCTGGCGGGACCAGGCGCTGGCGCTCGCATGGCTGGTGGTGGTCTGGAACCTGCTCTGGGGCGACATCAACTGGGCCAACCTGGTCGGTGGTCTGCTGGTGGGCGCGGCCGTGTTGGTCTTCTTCCCGCTGCCGGCGGTCAGCTTCGGTGGCCGGTTGCGACCGCGGGCGCTGCTGGTGTTCGCGGGCCGGTTCGTCGTCGAGCTGGTCAGCGCGAGCCTGCACGTCGCCCGGATCGCCGTGCAGCCCGGCTACCGGCCGCGCGGGGCGATCATCGCGGTCCGGTTGCGGGTGTCCACCGACCTGAACCTGGCGCTCACCGCCGAGGCGGTCTCGTTGGTGCCGGGCACGCTGATCCTCGAGGTGGACCGGGACTCCGCAACGCTCTACCTGCACGTCCTGGACACCCACGGCCCCGGGGACCTGGGCGTGTACCGGGAACGCACGCTCGCGGTCGAGCGGCGAATCGTCCGCGCGGTGGGCTCCACGGCCGAACTGCGCCACCTCGACGTCACCTCATCCGAGAAGGGAACCCGCCCGTGACCACGTTCCTGGCAGTCGTCCTCACCGCTCTGCTGTCGGTCACCGCGCTCCTCGCGCTGACCCGCCTCTACCGGGGCCCCTCGCTGGTGGACCGGGTGATCGCCGCGGACATGCTGCTCGCCACGATGGTCGGCGCGGTGGGCGCCGAGGCGGCGGTCAACCGACACGCCACCACCCTGCCCGTGCTGGTGGTGCTCTCCCTGCTCGGCTTCGTGGGCTCGGTGTCGCTGGTCCGCTTCGCCGTTCGGGAGCAGCAGTGATCGCAACGATCGCGGACTGGCTCGGCGCCGGTTGTCTGGTGGCCGGCGCGCTGCTCGGCCTGGCCGCCGGGATCGGCGTACTGCGCTTCCCGGACGCGCTGTCCCGGATGCACGCGGCCACCAAGCCGCAGGTGCTCGGGGTGCTCCTGCTGCTGCTGGGCATCGCGCTGCGGCTGCGGTCCCCCGCGGACCTGGGCATGATCCTGCTGGTGGCGGTCTTCCAGTTGGCGACCGCGCCGGTCGCGGCGCAGATGATCGGGCGGGCAGCGTACCGGTCGGGGCGGCTCGACCGGAGCCTGCTCGACGCCGACGAGCTGGCCGAGCGCGGGCCGGGTGGGGGGTCGGCGGGGCCGGCGTGACGACCGGCGGCCCCCGGGTGAACCGGACGTTCCGCTCCTTCGGCCCACCCCCAGCGGAGTCCCAGCCAGCGCCGATAAAATGACGGCATGATCGACTCTTCTGCCCAGGAGGGCAGCAGTAGCCAGCCGGGTCGTGCCCGGCATATCCCCGTACCGACGACCCCGGGAGCCCTGAGCGACCCGTGTTGATCGTCGTTGGTCTCCTTCTGATCATCATTCTCACTGCCGCCACCGGCTACTTCGTGGCGCAGGAGTTCGGCTACGTCGCCGTGGACCGGGGCAAGCTGCGCCAGCTCGCCGATGACGGCGATCAGGCCGCCGCCCGGGCCCTGACCGTCACCAGCCGGCTCTCCTTCATGCTCTCCGGCGCCCAACTCGGCATCACCGTCACCGCGCTGCTGGTCGGCTACGTCGCCGAGCCGTACCTGGGCGGTGGTCTCGCTGACCTGCTCGGCGTGGCCGGCGTCAGCGAGGCGGTCAGCCTGCCGCTGTCGGTGGCGTTGGCCCTGGTCATCGCCACCATCGTGCAGATGGTCCTCGGTGAACTGGCCCCGAAGAACCTGGCCATCGCCCGGGCCGAGCAACTGGCCCGGGCGCTGAGCCGATCCACCCTGATCTACCTCGCCGTCGCCGGGCCGCTGATCCGGCTCTTCGACCGGGCATCGGTCCGTCTGCTGCGCCGCCTCGGTATCGAACCGATCGAGGAGCTGCCCAGCGGTGCCACCCCGGCGGACCTGGAACAGATCATCGCCGAGTCCCGCGAGGAGGGCAGCCTCGACGCCGAGATGTCCACGCTGCTCGACCGAGGTCTGGACTTCCGCGAACTGACCGCCGGCGAGGCCATGGTGCCCCGGGTCGACGTGCACACCGTACGGGCGCACGAGCCGGTGAGCCGGGTGGTCGAGCTGCTGGACACCGGCCACTCCCGCTTCCCGGTACGCGGTGCGGAGGGCGTCGACGACCTGCTCGGCATCGTCGGCATCGCCGACGTGCTCGGCGTACCCCCGGGGGAGCGGGCCACCACCCCGGTGAGCGCGGTGGCCGGGCCGCCGCTGCTCGTGCCGGAGACGTTGCCCCTGCCCACGGTGCTCGACCGCCTGCGGGCCGGGCACCGGCAGATGGCGTGCGTGGTCGACGAGTACGGCGGCTTCGCCGGCGTCATCACGCTGGAGGACATCGCCGAGGAGCTGGTCGGCCCGATCCGTGACGAGGACGACCCACCGGAGCGGGCGCCGGCCCGGCAGGACGACGGGTCCTGGGTGGTGCCGGCCCGCTGGCGGATCGACGAGGTCGCCGACAGCACCGGCATCGCCCTGCCCGAGGCCCCGGAGTACGACACCCTCTCCGGGTTGGTGATGCGGGAGCTGGGCCGGGTGCCGGAGGTCGGTGACCGGCTGGAAATCAGCCTGCAATCCGAGGGGGCGGACGGCGAGGACAGCGAGGCGGAGCCTCGGGCGCTGGTCGAGGTGCTGGCCGTGGACCGGCACGTGGCCGACTCGGTGCGGTTGCAGCTGACCAAACCCGGGGTGATCGCATGAGCCCCGGGATCGCACTGTTCAGCTCGGTGATCCTGCTGGCGCTGAACGGGTTCTTCGTGGCCGCCGAGTTTGCCCTGGTGGCCAGCAAGCGGTACCGCCTGGAGCAGGCGGCGGCGAACGGTGGCCGGGCGGCCCGGGCCGCGCTCGATGGCGTCCGCGAGCTGTCGCTGATGTTGGCCGGCGCACAACTGGGCATCACGCTGTGCACCCTGGGTCTCGGCGCGCTGGCCGAGCCGGCGATCGAGCACCTGCTCAGCCCCTTGCTGCACGCGGTGGGCCTACCGGACGCGGCCAGTCACCTGATCGCCCTGGTCTTCGCCCTCGGGGTGGTGACCTTCCTGCACCTGGTGGTGGGGGAGATGGCGCCGAAGTCGTGGGCGATCACCGACGCGGAGCGCTCGGCGACGTTGCTCGCGTTGCCGTTCCGCGCCTTCGCCCGGGTTTCCCGGCCGGTGCTCTCCGCGCTGAACGCCCTGGCCAACGCGATCCTGCGGCTGTTCGGGGTGAACCAGCAGGACCAGCTCGCCCAGGTGCACGGCCCGGACGAGCTGCGGATCCTGCTGGAGCAGTCCCGTGAGCACGGGCTGCTCGGCGCCGAGCAGCACCAGCTGCTGACCAGCATGCTGGAGTTGCAGGGCACGTCGGTGGCGCAGGTGATGGAACCGTTCGCCACCATGGTCACCGTCCGTCGGGACGACCCGGCCGGACGGATCGAGGAGGTCAGCCGGGACAGCGGCCGATCCCGGCTCGCGGTGCTCGACGAGGCGGGCGACGTGTGCGGGCTCGTGCACGTCCGGGAGGCGGTACGGGTGGTCACCACCGGCCGGGTCGCCACCGCGGGCGAGCTGATGTCGCCCGCGTTCACCCTGCCCGCGACGTCCTCGGTCACCGAGGCGGTGGCGGCCATGCGGGCCCGGCAGTCACAGCTCGCGCTGGTGCGCAACGGCGGTGGCCCGGCCCGGCCGATCGGCTTCGTGGCCCTGGAGGACCTCCTGGAGGAGGTCATCGGGGAGTTCGACGACGAGACCGACACGGTCCCGCGCGGGCGGCGAATGAGGTGAATCGGAGGGGTGGTCCCTCTTCGCGGAAGTTGGCGTGACCTCGCGCCGGATCCGCGGAAGTCGGGGTGACCGCTCGCCAGGTCCGCGACAGTTGAGGTGGCCTCGTCGCCGCGAGGCCACCCAGCCTGGAGCGGAGGGCGCGGTGCGGTTGACCGGAGTGTCCCCGGAGTCCGGTGGGACCGGGCTCTCCGTGCAGACCACGCTCCCCAACCCGAGTACCCGTCCGGGCCTGCGCCTGCCCGGGCGGGTGACCCTCGCGGCCGGCCCGGAGGACGTGCTGGTGCGCCACATCCGGCTCGGCCTGGTCACCACGGTCGAGCCGGATGACCCGGCCGCGGCCCGACGTCTCGTGCAGTTCCACCACCTGCCGATCGCCGGCCGGTTCGTGGTGCCGGCCGGTCGGCGACGGGCGGTCGATTTCGCGTTCCCGCTGCCGTGGGAGACCCCGGTGACCACCTTCGGCGGGGTGCCGCTGCTGAGCCTGCGGATGGGCCTGCGGACCGAGGTGTCCCTCGACCCCGACCTTGATCAGGGGGCCATGGTGCCGGTCTTCGTGCACCCGATCCCCACCCAGCAGCACGTGCTGGCGGCGCTGGACACCCTGGGCTTCATGATCCGCCAGTCCGGCTTGCAGGAGGGCGGATTGCCGGGGGTGGAGCACACCCTGCCGTTGCATCAGCGCTGGGGCTACTGGGTGGGGCCGCTCTACGCCGGCCCGATCACCGAGCTGGAGGTGATCTTCGTGACCAACTCGGCGGGCCTGGAGGCGATCCTCTGGATGGATCGCCGGCTGGCGCTGGCCGGAATCACCCACCAGAGCATCAGCCGGTTCCGGATCTGGCACGAGGACGCCGACCGGCGGGACTGGGTCGCCACCGTGGACGGCTGGATCCGTCAGGCGATCAACCGGCACGCCGCCGCGGCCGCGCACGCCGACTGGTCCGCGCAGATCGCGGGGTCGGCCCACGTCAGCCGCCATCCCGACGAGCCGATCCGACCCGGCTACGGCCTCGGCGGCACCGCCGGCGGCGCCGGCGTGGGAGGCGGCGGCTCCGGCGGCGACGGCACCTGACCGGGGGTGGGTCAGCCGGCGCTGGCGGTGGCCAGCTTGAGGCTGAAGGCCAGGAAGAGGGCGGCCACTGCGGTGGTGCCGCCGGCCGCCAGACGGCGGCGTTGGCGGAACTGGGCGGCCAGGAAGGTGCCCGCGAAGATCAACGCGGTCAGGTAGAGCGCGCTGGTCACCTGCGCGATCAGCCCGAGCAGCAGGAACGACAACGCGGGCCAGGCGTAACCGGGGTCGACGAACTGGATGAAGAACGAGATGAAGAACAGGATCGCCTTCGGGTTCAGCAGACTGATCACCAGCGCCTTGCGGAAGGGGCTGCGCATCGCCGCCGGCTCCGCGGCGTCGATGAGCCGCGGTGTGCTCGGGTCGTTGCGGTCGCGCCAGCGCCGCGCGACGCCGAGCAGCATGGTCACCCCGACATAACCGAGGTACGCGGCACCGGCGTACTTGATCACCATGAACAACGGTGGGTACGCCTTGAGCAGCGACGCCACCCCGGCGGCGGAGAGGAACATCAGCACCCCGTCGCCGACGAACACGCCACCGGCGGCCCGGTAGCCGACCGCGACGCCCCGCTTGGCCGCGGTGGAGAGCACGAAGAGTGAGTTCGGCCCGGGCAGCAGGATGATGGCCACGGTGCCCAGCACGTACGTCCAGATGTCGGTGATCCCCAGCACGCCCGCCATCATCACGCCACCGGTGCCGTCCGCAGAAGTCTTTCTCGCAGCCTGGCCTGTGCGTTCGGCCACTCGTCGACGGTCATCGCGTACTGCACGGTGTCCCGCCAGGAGCCGTCCGGGCGTTGCCGGTGCATCCGCAGCACCCCTTCCCGGGTCGCGCCGAGTCGTTCGATGGCCGCCTGCGAGCGAACGTTGCGGATGTCGGTGTGCCAGGCGACCCGTACCGCGCCCAGATCGTCGAAGGCCCGGCTGAGCAGCAGCACCTTCGCCTCGGTGTTGATCCCGGTACGCCACCAGGGCCGGCCGAGGAAGGTGTGCCCGATCGCCACGGCCCGCCGCTCCGGGTCGATGTCGTAGTAGGAGGTGCTGCCCACCACCGCGCCGGTCGCCGCGCACCGCTGCACCCAGGCCACCCGCTCACCCCGATGCTGGGCGGCCAGGGCGGCGCCGATCACCTCGGCGGTTTCGGCCGGAGAGGTGGGCGGCGCGACGCTGAGGTGCCGCCACACCTCCGGGTCCGCGGTGGCGGCGTGCAACTCGTCGGTGTGCGCCAGCTCCAGCGGCTCCAGCCGAACGTGCTCGCCGTGCAGCGGCACCGGGTCGTGCCAGGGCGTGCGGGGCGTCCGCAGGTACGCCGGCAGCGGCGCGGTGACCCCGGCGTCCGGCTCGGGTGGCCCGGCGGTGAGGCGCAGCGGCAGCACGCCGGCCCAGTGCGGCAGGTGCAGGTCGGCCTCGTCCTCGCGGACCCCGCCGGTGCGGACCCGGACGGACACCTCGCGCAGTGGCAGCGCCAGCACGGCGGTCTCGGCCAGCTCGCGACGGCTGGGCGGGCGGGTGGCCGTGCTGCGTCCCGCGCCGACCTTCTCGACCAGCGCGGTGAGCATGGCGAGCTTCTCCCGCTCGTCGGTGACCAGTCGGGCGGTGCCGTGCGCGACGACCGAGCGGTAGTTGGCGCTGTGGTGGAACTGGGAACGGGCGTAGACCAGCCCGTCGAGCACTGTCACCGCGACGCAGACCGGTAGCCCGTCGTCGCCCCGGGCGGCGAGCAGTGGGCGGCTGCCGGTGGAGCCGTGCAGGTAGAGCGTCTCGCCGATGCGGACGTGCAGGGTGGGCAGCACTCGTGGCTGGCCGTCGACGGTGAAGCTGAGTGCGCAGTCGTACGCCTCGTCGAGCACGGCGTGGGCGGCGGCCTGGTCGTAGCTCATCTTGTCGCGGGAACGGTGGGGTGTGGTTCGGGCGGTGGGTGGATACATGCGCGCGCCCCTTTGTTCTAGTACAATCTCCTATTTGTGTCAGCACACTATCAGCTCACCGGTACGACAGCCGTCGAGATTTCGGCCAGCATCGAGTCGGGCATCCGTACCGGCGCCCTGTCGCCGGGGGCCGCCCTGCCGCCGGTGCGGGCACTCGCCGCGGAGTTGGGGGTCAGCCCCGCCACCGTCGCCCGCGCCTACCAGGAGCTACGCCAGCGCGGCCTGCTCGCCACCGCCGGTCGGCACGGCACCCGGGTACGCCCCCGCCCGCCGGTGGCCGCCCGCCGCTCCGCGTTGCGCCCCCCGCCGCTGCCCGGCGCCCGTGACCTGTCCCGGGGCGAACCCGACCCCCGGCTGCTGCCCCCGCTGGGCCCGCACCTGTCGGCGCTCGCCGCCGACGACGGCCCGTCGGTCGGCTACTCCGACGCCGGGGTGCTGCCCCAACTGGCCGAGGCGGCCCGCGCCCGGCTGCGCGCCGACGGCGTACCGGCCGGGGAGTTGACGCTCACCGGCGGCGCGCTGGACGGCATCGAGCGGCTGCTCGGCGCCCACCTGCGTCCCGGCGACGCGGTGGCGGTCGAGGACCCGGGCTGGGCCAACCTGCTCGACCTGGTCGCCGCGCTGGGCCTGCGCCCGATCGGCGTACCGCTGGACGACGACGGGCCGCTGGTCGCCGGGGTGGCCGCGGTGCTCGCCGCCGGAGCGCGGGCGCTGATCATCACCAGCCGGGCGCAGAACCCGACCGGCGCCGCCGTCTCCGCGGCCCGCGCCGAGGCGCTGCGGATGCTGCTCGCCGGCCGTCGGGACCTGCTGTTGATCGAGGACGACCACGCGGCCGAACTGGCCCGCGTCCCCCTGCACCCGCTCGCCGGTGCGACCGCGAGTTGGGCCTTCCTCCGCTCGGTGAGCAAGCCCTTCGGCCCGGACCTGCGGATGGCGGTGCTGGTCGGCGACGAGACGACGGTGGCCCGGGTGAGCGGCCGTACCCGGGTCGGCGCCGGCTGGGTCTCCACCGTGCTGCAACGCCTGGTGCTCGCCCTGTGGCGGGATCCGGCGGTCACCGAGTTGGTGCAGCGGGCGGCGCAGAGCTACGAGCAGCGCCGCGAAGGGCTGCTCGCGGCGCTGGCCGAGCACGGCCTGACCGCACACGGTCGCAGCGGCATCAACGTCTGGCTGCCGGTCGCGGACGAGACCAGCACGGTGACCGCGCTCCGCGACGCCGGCTGGGCGGTGGCCCCCGGCGCTCTCTACCGGATCGCCGCCCCGCCCGCCCTGCGCATCACCGTCAGCTCCCTGGACCCCACCGACCTGGCCCCCCTGGCGGCGGCCCTGGCCCACGCCGAAAACCCACCCCCCTCCCAGGGCTTTCCCACCTGACCCGCTCCCGCCCCGCCCTCGCGCCCTCGCGCCCTCGCGTCCTCGCGCTCCCGCCCCCGGCCCCCGCGATCTTGCGGCTTGTGTTGGCGAAATGTCGGCCCTGTGCGCGTTGGTCGGGGCAGAAAGTACGAGATCGCGGGGATTCGAGACGGCGGGGACGGGTATGCGGGCGCCCGGAGGTGGGGGACATGGCTTCTGGTGGGGCTCGTAAGGGGATCTGGATCGCGGTGGCGGTGGCGATCATCATCATCGTCATCGTGCTGATCGCGATCGCGTCCGGTGGCGATGGGGGCGGCAACGGGTACTGACGTGTTGCGGCAGGTGCGCCGGGGCGTATCCGGCGGCGAGCATCGAACGGGTATATAACAGTCGGCATGGCCGAGCAGACCGGGAGTGCTCCGGGCGCCCAGCGGTTCATCCCGCCCGACGCCGACACCATCGACGACCTGCGCACCGCCGCCGGCGGCTGTCGGGGCTGCGAGCTGTACCGGGACGCCTCGCAGACGGTCTTCGGCCGGGGCGACGAGAGCGCCCGCGTGGTGCTGGTCGGCGAGCAGCCCGGCGACATGGAGGACCAGAAGGGACTGCCCTTCGTTGGTCCGGCCGGTCGCCTGCTGCGCCGCGCGGTCGACGACGCCGGGCTGGACCCGGGTCACCTCTACCTCACCAATGCCGTAAAGCACTTTCGTTTTGAGCAGCGCGGCAAGCGGCGGATCCACCAGACCCCGGACCAGGCGCACATCACCGCCTGCCGCCCCTGGTTGGTCGCCGAGTTCGCCCGGCTGCGTCCCGAGGTCGTGGTGGTGCTCGGCGCGACCGCCGCCAAGGCGCTGCTCGGCCCGTCCTTCCGGGTCACCCGGCAGCGGGGCGAGCTGCTGCCCTGGCCGGAGTCGGCCCAACACCCCGCGGACTTCGAGCAGGTGCCGGTGGACAACGCCGGAAAGCGGGCCGACGCGCCGCAGGCTCGGCTGCTGGCCACCATCCACCCGTCCGCCGTGCTGCGAGCCGACGACCAGGACAAGGCGTACGAAGGGCTGGTCGCCGACCTCACCGTCGTCACCCGCGCCCTGCCCGCCTAGCCGGCGACCGCCAGCCACCCGTCGCGCCGCCGTCACCTGTCCAAGATTGACAGTGCGTCGCGGATCGCGTGGGTGGGTATCGGGGGACAGCGCGAGGCCCGACAGGACCCTGAGGCAGCTCAGTCGCCCGCCGTGATCTTGCTGAACACGTCCTTGGCGGCGATCAGGCCATCCTGGACCAGATAGAGATCCACTCCGCGCAGCACGGTCCCGTCCTCCGCCGGCGGCCAGCCCCACTCGCACAGGACCCGATCGCCGGCCGAGCGAACCGCTCCGAGGGTCGGCCCGGGGCCGAGCTGGTCGGCGAAGGCGCGGCACACCGCGTCCCGACCCCGCAGGGTCACCGCCGGCCCGTCCCAGGCGCTCGGACTGTAGGTCACGCCCTCGGCGAGGCAGGCCGACACCGCAGCCAGGTCGCCGCGGTGCCACGCCGCGTTGAACCGCTCGACCACCAACACCCCGGCATCGCTCACCCGGGCACCATAGGCGTGGGCCGCGCCGGGAGCGACCCCGTTCCGGCGCGACGGGGCGTGCTCGGCCGGACCGGGTTCGGCTGTCGGGCAAAACCCACTGCCGCTGGTCGGTGCGGGTGCGCGAGGATGAGTCACCCCTTCCGACAGGAGCGCCGATGGCGACCGACCTGACCGCGCCGCGTACCGCTGCCCGACCCGACGTCGCGTCGATCCAGCGGCGTACCCTCCGGCTGCTCTTCACCACCCAGATCATCGGCGGGATCGGGGTGACCATCGGCATCGCCGTGGGCGCGCTGCTCGCGGCCCGGATCGCCGGGACCGCGGTGGCCGGTGTCGCGCAGAGCGCCGGGGTGGTCGGTGCCGCGCTGCTCGCCGTCCCGGTCACCCGGATCATGGCGCGGCACGGTCGCCGGCCGGGTCTGGTGCTGGCGTACGCGGTCGGCGCCGTCGGTGGCCTGCTGGTGGTGCTGGCGGCGGCCACCGGCTGGGTGCCGCTGCTCTTCCTCGGCATGCTGCTCTTCGGTGGGGGCACCGCCGCGAACCTGCAGGCCCGCTACACGGCGGTGGATCTCGCCGAGCCGGCCCGCCGGGGGCGGCAGCTCTCCCTGATCGTCTGGGCCACCACCATCGGTGCGGTGGCGGCGCCGAACTTCGCGGCGCTGGCCGACCGGGTCACCACCGGCTGGGGGTTGCCTCCGCTGGCCGGCCCGTTCGCGTTCAGCGCGGCCGCGTTCGTGCTGGCTGCGGTCGTACTCCTCGGGCTGCTCCGGCCCGACCCGCTGCTCACCGCGCGGCGGCTGGCGGCGGCCGATGCACCGGCCGTCGACCCTCCGTCGGCTGCCGACGCGACGGCGACCGCGGTGGCGGCCGAGGCGCCGGCGGCAGGTGGCGGTGCGTCGCCGGCCGCCGCGCCGGTCGAGGTGCGCGCGCCGCGCGGCGCCGGGATGCGCGCGGCCTGGTCGGTGGTACGCGGACAGCCCGCCGCCCGACTCGGCATCGCCGCCGTGGCGGTGGGTCACCTGGTGATGGTGGCGGTGATGGCGATGACTCCGGTCCGGCTCGGTGAGTCACACGCCGACGCCGACGTGTTGCGGCTGGTCGGCATCGTGCTGAGCCTGCACATCGCCGGCATGTACGCGTTCTCCCCGGTGGTCGGCTGGCTCACCGACCGGCTCGGTCGACGGGCGGTGATCCTCGGTGGGGTCGGGCTGCTGCTGGCCGCCTGCGCGGTCGCCGGCACCGCCGGGCATCACACACCTCGACTCTCGGTCGGTCTGGTCCTGCTCGGGTTGGGCTGGTCGGGGACGATGGTGGCCGGCTCGACCCTGCTGTCCGAGTCGGTGTCGGCCGAGGTGCGGCCGAGCGTCCAGGGGCTGTCCGACCTGATCATGGGGTTGGCCGGGGCCGGGGCCGCCGTGGTCAGCGGGTTTGTCATGCAGTTCGCCGGATATCCCGTGCTCACCCTGCTCGCGGCGGTCGCGGCGGCGCCCCTGGTGGCGCTAGCGTTGCGCCCGGTGCCGACCGGGGCACCGGACGAGGAGGGCTGATCACTGTGCGGCTGACCGACTTCTGGACGCGGTTGGACGAGGCGTTCGGGCCCGGCTATGCGGCCAGCATCGCCCGCGATCAGGTGCTGTCCCAGCTTGGCGGACGGACCATCGAGCAGGCCCTGGCAGCGGGGGAGCAGACGCACGTGGTGTGGCGGGCGGTCTGTGCCGCGTACCCCGACCGGGTGCCCGCTCGACTACGCTGAGCAGCCTTTTCGCCGGTTCCGCGTGTCGCTTGTCGAGTCGTACACCTGTTCGGCTATTGTCCACAGCTGGGTGCTCGTCCACAGCTCGCGGCCCGTCGGCTGGTTTTCTGTCGGACCTAGCGCCTAGCGTGTCCGCGTGACGCGAAGCTCAGCAAAGACGCCGGCGAAGGCAGGGGTGGCAACCATGGCAGCAGGGCCTGACCGGGAGAAGGCACTCGACCTTGCTCTCGCTCAGATTGACAAGCAATTCGGCAAGGGCTCGGTGATGCGGCTGGGTGACCGGCCGGTCGTCCAGACCGCAATCATTCCGACCGGCTCCATCGCGCTCGACGTGGCCCTCGGCATTGGCGGCCTGCCCCGTGGCCGGGTGGTCGAGATCTACGGTCCCGAGTCCAGCGGTAAGACCACGGTGGCACTGCACGCGGTGGCCAATGCCCAGCGCAACGGCGGCATCGCCGCCTTCATCGACGCCGAGCACGCGCTCGACCCGGAGTACGCGAAGGCCCTCGGCGTCGACACCGACGCGATGCTGGTCTCCCAGCCGGACACCGGCGAGCAGGCGCTGGAGATCGCGGACATGCTGATCCGCTCCGGCGCTCTGGACATCATCGTGATCGACTCGGTGGCGGCCCTGGTGCCGCGCGCCGAGATCGAGGGCGAGATGGGCGACAGCCACGTGGGTCTCCAGGCCCGGCTGATGAGCCAGGCGCTCCGGAAGATCACCGGTGTGCTCAGCAACACCGGCACCACGGCAATCTTCATCAACCAGCTGCGGGAAAAGATCGGCGTCATGTTCGGCAGCCCGGAGACCACCACCGGTGGTCGGGCGCTGAAGTTCTACGCCTCGGTCCGGCTCGACGTGCGACGCATCGAGAGCCTCAAGGACGGCACCGACGTGGTCGGTAACCGCACCCGGGTCAAGGTCGTGAAGAACAAGGTCGCCGCGCCGTTCAAGCAGGCCGAGTTCGACATCATGTACGGCAAGGGCATCTCGCGCGAGGGCTCGCTGATCGACGTCGGCGTGGAGCAGGCGATCATCCGCAAGTCCGGAGCGTGGTACACGTACGACGGCGACCAGCTCGGCCAGGGCAAGGAGAAGGCCCGGGAGTTCCTGAAGGAAAACCCGGACGTGGCCGCCGAGATCGAGAAGAAGATCCTGGAGAAGCTCGGCGTCGGGGTCGGCGCGGGTGACGCCGCCGGTGGCCCGGAGCTGCCGCCGGTCGACTTCTGACCGGTCGCTGACCCATGGCAGGACGACGCGCTCGTACGGGGCGGGGCTGGGATGCCAGTCCGCCTCGTACGGGCGACGCCACCGATCCACCCCGCCCACGGCGAGGCCGCCGGGGTGGGTCCGGGGAGGCCGACACCGTCGAGTCTCCGGCCCCTCCTCGTGATGAGTCGGAGGTGGCCCGCGAGATCTGCCTGCGCCAGCTTGCCGTCCGGCCCCGCACCCGGGCCGAGCTGGCCGGGGCGTTGGCCAAGCGGGGCATCTCCGAGCAGGTCTCGGCCGAGGTGCTCGACCGGTACGACGAGGTCGGCATCATCGATGACGCCGCGTTCGCCCGGGCCTGGGTGTCCAGCCGGCACGCCGGTCGCGGCCTGGCTCGCCGGGCGCTCGCCAACGAGCTGCGCCGCAAGGGCGTGGACGGTGAGGTGGCCACCGAGGCGCTGGGTGAGCTGGACGAGGAGACCGAGGCGGACACCGCCCGTGGCCTTGTGGAGCGCAAGCTGCGCACCGCCCGAGGTGAGCCGGACGCGGTCTTCCGTCGGCTGGTGGGCATGCTGGCCCGCAAGGGCTACCCGCCTGGCGTGGCCATCCGGGCGGTGAAGGACGCGCTCGCCGCGCAGAGCGCCGAGGCGGCCGAGTTCGCCGAGCAGATCGACGCCGACGCGCTCGCCGACGCCGAGGGCGAGTTGGAGCGCGACAACCGTTCGTCTGACTGACCGCGTGCCGTTCCTGCCGAGGGAGCTGTCCGCCAGTTGGACGGATGGGTCACACCCGCCCACCGGCCGGCGCGCCCCGGCCCTATGGCACCCGACGGTCGGTTAGGCCCGGCTTGAGCAGGCGTGACGTGTTTGGCAGCCTGTACGCCTCGCGGAGTTTGTCCCCTCGTGTCCGGCGTGACATCAGCGCGGGGTGACGGTTCAACTTCTCTCCGTTCGGGGGGTTTGATCATGAGTCCTTGACCAGAGCACCCCCGGCGACCTAGCCTCGCCATACAGGCTCACATTGCCCGACCAGCGCAGGCTAAGCGCACAACATAGATCGCGTAACAGAACAGCATCACTTTGGCCGACTCCGCGGCCTTTGGCGGCAGTTCCGGACAGGCCGGTCCGGAACGCTGCGACAACTGCACCCGGTCGCCGACGCTGCCCATGGGCACCGCCGGCGGAGAAAGCTACCCACGGCCAGCCGCTCCGGTCGGGCGTCCACAGCCGCAGGAGTGTGCCCCCGGCACGGTCGCTGCGGTCTCGACGTTAGGGGAGGCGGCCATGGCGGGGCGGCGGCACAGGTTCATCGGTAGACCCGACGGGGTCCCGGCATGAACGCCTTCGACGTCGTGCTCCTCGCGGCCGTCCTCGTCCTCGCGGTGGTGGTGATCGGGGCCGTGCTGGTCGGCATCCGGACACTGCGCCGGATGGGCGCCGCGCCGGCTCCGGAGGACCCCGCCTTCATCGCCGAGAAGGACCGCCAGGAGCAGTCGCTGGCCGCCCTGCGGACCGCGGCCGACGAGGCGAACAGCACGATCGACGTGGCGAAGTCCGCAGCCGCCGCAGCCCGTACCGAGGCGGCGGCGGCGAAGGCCGAGGCGAAGGCGGCCCGCGCCGAGGCGCGGCGGGTCCTCGACGACGCCCGGGCCGAGGCGGACACCGTGTTGGAGCGCGCCCACAAGCAGGCCGAGGCGGACGCCGAGCAGTTGCGGACGGCAGCCCGGCGCAGCGGCGAGCGGGAGGTCGCGGTGCTCGCCGCCACCACCCGGGAGCAGGCCGCCGAGGTGGAACGTCGGGCAGCTCGGATGGATGAGCGGGAGCGGATGCACACCGAGGAGGTGGAGCGGTTCGCCGAGCGGGAGCGGCAGCTCACCGCCGCGAAAGCTGCCCTCGCCGCCCGGGAGGCAGCGCTCGCCCAGCGGGAGGCGGAGCTGACCGAGTCGGAGGAGTTGCGCCGCCGGGAGCTGGAGCGGGTCGCCGGGCTCACCGCCGACTCCGCGCGACTGGAGCTGGTCGAGGCCATCGAGACGCAGGCCAAGCGGGAAGCGGCGCTGCTCGTACGGGACATCGAGTCGGACGCGCGCAACACGGCCGAGCAGCGCGCCCGACACATCGTGGTGGACGCGATCCAGCGGGTCGCCAGCGAGCAGACCGCGGAGAGCGTGGTCAGCGTCCTGCACCTGCCCGGTGACGAGATGAAGGGGCGGATCATCGGCCGGGAGGGGCGCAACATCCGCGCCTTCGAGTCGGTGACCGGCGTCAACCTGATCATCGACGACACCCCCGAGGCGGTGCTGCTCTCCTGCTTCGACCCGGTCCGTCGGGAGGTGGGCCGGGTGACCCTGGAGAAGCTGGTCCTGGACGGGCGCATCCACCCGCACCGGATCGAGGAGGTCTACGACCTGGCCCGGCAGGAGGTGGAGCAGCTCTGCCTGCGCGCCGCCGAGGACGCCCTGGTCGAGGTCGGCATCACCGAGATCCACCCGGAGCTGGTGACCCTGCTCGGCCGGCTGCGCTACCGCACCTCGTACGGGCAGAACGTGCTCAAGCACCTGGTCGAGACCGCCCACATCGCCGGCATCATGGCCGCCGAGCTGCGGTTGGACGTGCCCATCATCAAGCGGTCGGCGTTCCTGCACGACATCGGCAAGGCGCTCACCCACGAGGTGGAGGGCAGTCACGCCATCATCGGCGCGGACCTGGCCCGCAAGTACGGCGAGCACGAGGACGTGGTGCACGCCATCGAGGCACACCACAACGAGGTGCCCCCGCAGACCATCGAGGCCGTGCTCACCCAGGCATCGGACGCCTGCTCCGGTGGCCGGCCGGGCGCACGTCGGGAGAGCCTGGAGGCGTACGTCAAGCGGCTGGAACGGATCGAGGAGATCGCGGCCGGCAAGCTCGGCGTGGACAAGGTCTTCGCCATGCAGGCCGGCCGGGAGATCCGGGTAATGGTCAAGCCGGACGACGTGGACGACATCGGGGCGGCCGTGCTGGCCCGCGACGTGGCCAAGCAGATCGAGGAGGAGCTGACCTACCCGGGTCAGATCCGGGTCACCGTGGTCCGCGAGTCCCGGGTCACCGAGATCGCCCGCTGACCCGACGCACCTGCCCCGCCCTGGGCGGCGGGGTCGGACTGACGCTCCGGCGCTGCCCTACCTTCGGTGGGGGTAGCGACCGGAGCGTTTCTGCGCGGCGGGCAATCACCCGGCCAGCAGGCCGCTGGGATCAAGGCTCTTCCGGAGACTGACGTCAATGCCGCAAACCGGTTGCATTGGTACGCGCTGTCTGGTTTTTTCAGGCTTGCGTCGGCAGCAAACATAAGTAAAGATCTCTTCATGGGGATGGTTGGCCGTCAACTTCGCGGACTGACTTCGAAGTCGACCACGTGTGGTTTTTCGCTCAACCGAATAAACGACGCCCGTTGATCAGCATCCCTGTGCCATGAGGCCGTTCGGCAGCGCACACAACGGGATCAATGCCGCGCGAGGTCTACCGGAAGCCCGATTTAACCATTAGGAAGAAGCGCGCCACCGAATTATCGAATTCGATTCTTCGTTGGCGCGTACAGCTCTTCTTTCAGGCAGGTTCTCGGTCTCCACAATTGGGTCCGGGCGTATCATCTAGATACTCGGGGGCAAGCTGATGGTGCACATTCCCAGACGAAATCTACTCAAGCTCATCGGTGCCGCCGGTGCGAGTGCCGGCGCGGTCGCTGTGGTGGGAAGCCCGGCGGCGGGCGCGCCTGCGGAACCCTCGGGTGGCCCCCGCGCGGTCCCGCCGGTCAAGCCCTTGACGGACTCCGCGGCGGTCCAGCCGAAGGTCGCTCCCGCCCTGGCCCAGCAGCAGGGTGACATGCGCGTACTGCAGTTCAATGTGCGCGCCCCGGGCCTGCTCGCCGCCTCCGTCGACGAGTGGGTGCTACGAGCCCAGCAGTGGGTGAACGCGACCTACGGCAATCGGGCCGGTTACGTGCGGGCGCCGGAGGACGGCCGGACGGGTTGGCCGACGATGTACGCGCTGACGCGTGCGCTGCAGCTCGAGCTCGGCATCACCGCGACGTCGGACACCTTCGGCCCGACCACCCTCTCCACCCTGGCCAGCAAGTACGGGTTGGTGAGTTCCACCGCACCCGCCAACATCATCAAAATCATCCAGAGTGGGCTGTACTGCAAGGGTTACTACGGCGAGGACATCAGCGGCGTGTGGGGCGCCGTCACCACCAACTCGATCGCCCAACTGCGCACCAACATGGGGTTCACCGAGGTCAGCAACCTCGTGAGCCCCAAGGTGTTCAAGGCGTTGCTGACGATGGACGCCTACGTCGTCGTGGAGAACGGCTCCACCGAGGTGCGCAACGTCCAGCAGTGGATGAACCGGAAGTACGTCAACGAGTCCTGGTTCTACATCATCCCGACGGACGGACATCCCTCCCGAGACGTCGCGAAGGCGCTCATCTACGCGCTGCAGATCGAGCTGAACATCGCTTCACCGAACGGTGTCTTCGGGCCGAACACGCAGGCCGGCCTCAGGGCGCGCGGCAGCATCTCGGTCAACCAGTCGGACAGCGGCTCAAGCTCGTTCATCCGACTGTTCCAGGCCGGTATGATCTTCAACCGGTACACGGTGTCCTTCGACGGAGCCTTCGGCAGTCAGACCAGCAGTCTGGTGAGCCAGTTCCAGAACTTCTCCGCGCTCCCGGTCACCGGCAAGGGTGACTACCAGACGTGGTGTTCGCTGCTGGTCAGCACCGGAGATACCAGCCGGGTGGGCGGTGCCGTGGACTGCGTCACGACGATCACGCCGGCTCGGGCGCAGACGCTGTACAACGCCGGTTACCGGGTGGTCGGCCGCTATCTGACCAACGTGCCGAACACCAGCCTGGACAAGAAGATCAAGCCGGGCGAGATTGCCGACATCTTCGCGGGGAAACTGCGAATCTTCCCCATCTACCAGACCTGGGGCGGCGAGGTTTCCTACTTCAGTGAGCAGCAGGGCGCCCGGGATGCCAGTCTCAGTGTGCAGGCGGCGGCGGGTTACGGCTTCGACCGGGACACCATCATTTACCACGCCGTCGACTTCGATGCGCTCAACAGCGACATCACCAGCAACATCATCCCGCACTTCCGCGCCATCCAGCGGACCATGGACCAGCTACACAACCCGTACCGCATCGGAGTCTATGGTGCCCGGAACGTGTGTAGCCGTCTGGCCGACGCGGGCCTGACCGAGTCGAGCTTCGTCGCCGACCTGTCGACCGGATTCAGCGGAAACCTCGGTTTCCCGCTGCCAAGGGACTGGGCGTTCGACCAGATCTCCACCGTCACCATCGGCTCCGGTGACGGGCGCATCGAGATCGACAACAACATCTTCTCGGGCCGGGACTATGGTCAGGGCAAGGTTCGGGACGTCGGGCCGAAGCCCGACGTGCGGTTCGACATGGCGCTGCGCAACGATCTGGTCGCCGCCATGGAAACGTACTGCAACTCGTTGGACACGGCGACCACCCTGCTCATACATGACATCGACGAGGCTGTCGACAAGGTGCTCGCCTACGACGAACTCATCACCAACCTGTCCAATTCGTTCAACGTGCGTAAGGCGCTGTTCCAGTCCAACCCCTTCTGGGAATACTGGAAGATGACCTATGAGGACACGATCGTGTCCGATACAGCGGTTCGGCTCTGGTACAGCTACCTGACGCAGGAAGAGGCGTGGCGCCGTAGTGGCATGATCGGCCAACCCCCGACCCCCATGCCGGAAAACCCCGACTGCAGCACCGGGGTCAGCCAGATTTTTGCCTGGGCGTCGATGCGCGCAAAGAACTGGGCGCGCAACAACGGCCTGCATCGAGGTGCCCCGATGGACCCCGGCAACTGGCACGAGATGTGGGCCGAGTGGCAACGACTCAACGAGGACGACAACTACAACATCAGTACGGTCCCACTCATGCTCTTCGAAGGTGGCGCCCGGCGCGCTGGTATCACCGGGCAACGGCTGACCTACACCGATGCGGAGATGCAGAGTATGCTCGCGTCCTACCAGGGCGACGGTGACCTTTCGATCACCTACGGCAAAGAGCTCATCGGCGTCTACCGGGTCTTTGAGCGGTTCAACGCCACCGTGCGGCAACGCTGACCGAGCAGTCCCATCGACCGATGTAGGCTCGACCGGTTCCTGGTCAGATGGCTGTCCGCCTCCTGACCAGGAACCGGCCCTCATGGATGACCTTGTCGAAATGCGAGGCAGTCAATGACCGTGCCGGCGACCGCGAACCGCACGCGCCTCCTTCGGATCGTGCTGGTCTGGCTGGCCGGCAACCTGGTCATCGGCCTGTGTGCGATCGTGCCGATCGCCGCCCTCGATACCCTCACCTACTACCTTCGCGCGGTCAACGGCCAAGACGTCGTCGCGCCGTACGGCCGTGACGGCGCCCGCTTCGCCGTCGTCGAGATCGCCGTCACGGGCGTGGTGCTGTTGGTCGCCGCGGTGCTCTTCAATCGTCGGCAGTGGCGCCGGTTCCGGGCCGTGCGCCTCGTGGCGTTCCTGCCTCTACTGGCGGCGACCCTCGTAGCACTGGCCCTGCCGTTCCTCTGGTTCTGGTTCGGCACCGACCGCAGCCTCTGAGGCAGGCAGGCGAGGGCTCAGGGACCAGAAGAGCCGGTGTGCCCGGCTCCGGTAGTCAGCGCGTCTTACGTGGACAGGTCAGCTCGGCGGTTGGACGCGGTGGGTCATCGCTGCAGTGCCTGCACGGGAGGTACACGGGCCGCTCGGGCTGCCGGAACGAGCCCGGCCAGCAGACCGGCGACCGTGCTGATCGCGCAGGCGACCAGGGCGGACCGGATCTCGATGACCGGCGCCCATCCGTTGACGATCGACACGACGGAGGTGGCCAGCACGCCGAGCAGAGCGCCGATCGCTCCGCCCAACCCGCCCAGCACAGCGGTCTCCAAGACCAGTTGGCCGAAGATGTGGCGTCGCCGGGCGCCAACCGCTCGGCGGAGGCCGATTTCACCGGTGCGCGCGGCGATGCCGGCCGTTGCGGCGTTACCGATCGAGACGGTGCCCATCAGTAGGGCGACGCCGCTGATCAGGAGGGTTGACCTGGTGGTGCTGCCCTCGATCTCCCGGCGGAGGGTACGGGGATCTGGCGGTGCCACGGCCCGTAGCTCGGCCGGGGCCTCGGGTCGCAGTGCGAGGGGCGCTTGACGTCCGATGAGTTGAGCAGCACCAGGAGCGGTCTCCACCAGCACGTCTCTGGTCGCCGGTTGACCGCCGGTCGCCTCGTCGAGGCGGCTGGCCACGGAGAAGGGCACGATGGCGGCTGCCATCGCCTCGGGCCGCCGGACGACGTCGTGGAAGATGCCGATCACCGTGTAGGGCTGATCCGCCACGAAGATCGCGACACCGGCGCGGTGGATCCCGAGCTGACGTGCCACCGCATCGGAGAGCATGATCACCGGCGTGGCGTCGCGCTCGTGGAAGTCGTCAAAGCTGCGCCCGACGGTCAGTTGAGGCGCCATCACCCGCAGTGCCGCCGGATCCGCTCCGATCAGGGGTACGCCGGTCGGGGCGGCCAAGGAGTCGATCGTCCGGCGCATCGGTTGCTCGCCGAGACTGACGCGGCGTCCGGCCGCCACCACACCGTTCAGCCGGGTGAGTCGGCCGAGGGCCGCATCACCGAACCAGGCTCTGATCAGCTCCGGGTCCTCCGGCTGTACGAGCACCTCGGTAGCTCGACGTGCGTCAAAGGCGGCAGAAACCTGTTGGTTGAGGGTGGAACCGAGACCGAGGCTCGCCACGAAGGCCGCCGCACCGAGAATTGTGCCGATCACGGTGACGAGTGAGCGGCCCGGATGACCGAGTACGGAGAGGGCGGCCTCCCAGAGCAGGTCACGGACGTGCATCCGGGACCGTTGGATCCCCAGTTCTTCGATGTCCTGGTGCACGCGACGGAGACTCTTCCTCACGTCTCCTCCACGAGGCCGTCGGTCACACGCAGGCGGCGACGGGCCTCGGTGGCGACCTCCGCGTCGTGGGTGACCACGATCAGGGTCAACCCTTCCTGGTTGAGCTGACGCAACACGGTGAGCACGACAGCGGTGTTGGCGGTGTCCAGGTTGCCCGTCGGCTCGTCACAGAAGAGAACCCGCGGCCGTGCCGCCACCGCGCGGGCGATGGCCACCCGTTGCTTCTCGCCGCCGGAGAGCTGTCGGGGGTCGGCTTTCATGCGGTGGATCAGGCCCATGCGCTCCAACGCCTCGGTCGCCATCAGCCGACGCTGTCGGCGCCCCTGCGGCCCGTAGAGCATCCCGAGCTCGACGTTTTCCAGAGCGGTGCGTCCCGGTAGCAGGTGAAATGCTTGGAAGACGAAACCGAAGAGTTGGCCCCGGATCGCGCCGCGGGTGCTGGGCCCGCAGTCGGCTGTCTCCACGGCACCCACCCGATACGAACCGGTGGTGGGTACGTCGAGCAGGCCAAGGAGGTTCAGCAGGGTTGACTTGCCCGACCCGGACGGGCCCGTTATCGACACGTAGTCGCCGGTCTCCACCTGAAGGTTGGTGGCGCGTAACGCGTGCACGGGCTGGCCATCCTGATATGTGCGTGATACGTCCCGCAGGCTCAGCACGGATCAGCCGCCCTCGGTCTGCTCGCCGACCATGACGCTGACGCCGGCGGCCACCGATGGGGGAGCGGGTTCCCGCAGTTCGACCCACCCGCCGGCGGTCTGTCCGGTGATCACGGTGATATCCGTCGTGTCGTTGGCATCGGTCACCACCGTGACGAAGGTGGAGCCGTCCGGGCGGGAGTAAATGGCTGTTACCGGCACCGCGAGCACCTCCGCCGCGGCTGAGGTCCGCACGTCCAGCCGTACCGAACGGTTCGCGTCCACGGTCAGCGCCGCCTCGGTGAACCGAAAGCGCACCTCGATGCCGGTCTGGCCGTCCGGCCCGGTGACAGCCTCCGTACCGACCGTTTCGACGGCCGCCTTCGTCCGGGCGTCGGCGAGGTCGTCGGTGACGTCGGTCTGTTGGCCGGGCCGTAGCAGGGCAGCCTGTTCCACGGCTGCGGTCGCCACGATGGTGGGGGCCTGACCGTCGAGCTCCAGTAACGGTGCTTTCGGGTCGACCAGTGACTGCCCGACACGGGCGTGCACGGTGCTGAGGCGGCGACCGGCGCGGTCGATCAGCAGGACGTCGGACTGCGGCAGTAGGGCCGCCCTTCCCGTGGCCGCCCCGCCGACCTGGTAGCCACGATCGCGATAGAACCTGGTCAACTGTCGTCGGGTCGTGCTGTCGAGCACACCGGAGGTCGGCACGGAGTAGCCGATCCGTCGCATCGCCCGCTGTACCTCGGTCACGTCCGGACCCCGCGCACCGGCCGTCAGGTCGCGATAGAGGGGAAACGGCAGAGCCAGGGCGAACATCGGCTGCCCGGACCGTTCGACCAACACCCGGCCCTCCACGGCCCGGTCGCCCTTGCGTGCCAGCACCTTGGTCACCACGCTGCTCGGGCCGAGAGATGCGGCCGGAGCGAAGACCCGCACGCTCGGGCCCGGTTGCAGACGCCCCCGGAGCACCACCGGCTCGACGAGTTTGCGGCGCTCCACCAACGCGGTCACCGGCGACGGCGCAGGCGGTGCCGCATCGGCGGCCAGTTGGTCCGGTGACCGGAGGGTGGGGCCGATCAGGACCGCGCCGACCGTCACCAGCAGGACGGCGGTCAGGAAGAGCGCGACGAGCAAAACGGAGCGCCGCCGTCGATCGACGAGGGTCTTGCCGGGTGTCACGGTGCACCAATCAGTTGGGCGGCCTGCTTCGCGATCCGAGTGACCTGCGGATTGAGCTCCAGGAACGAGGACTCGTACTTGGTGACGAGTTCCCGTTGGACCTGCACCGCCACGTCGAGCTGCTGTTTGTCGATGCCGGTGTCGCGGCGGCACTCGAACCAGGCGAGCGCGAGTGTGCTCTCAGCCGGGCCGGCCTGGTACTGGGTCGCGGGCACCGCTGGCCCTACTTCGACCGTCCCCGGCACCTGCTTGGGCTTCCACTGGTCGAGGCCCTGGGCGGCATCCACACCGACCGGCACGCCGAAGAGCGCCGGGGTCGGCGTACGGAGGAACTCCTGCTCGTTCTGCGGCCGGTGGCCCTTGCCGGCCAAACATGACAGCAGGGCACGCCAGGCCGTCGCGCCCATCCGTTCATTGACCGTTCCGGCCAGCGGCTGGCTCAGTTTGTTGCCGAGATCGAAGTAGCCGTAATACACCTTCTTGGCGTCGTCCGACAGCTCCTGCCAGGCGCTGTCGGTGCACTCCTCATACGCCTTGTCATAACTCGGGTCGAAGCTGAGAACGGTGGGCGGGGCGGACAGCGAGTCCCGGCCGAAACCTATGCGCTTCGCCTCCTCCGCGGAGGTGGGACCGAAGGTGCGTGCGGTGACAACAAGGTGCCGGAAGGGGTTTCGAGGCTGCCCGAGCATGATATTGAGGTTCTGTGGGTAGCCGGCCTTCGCCAGGCACTTATTGCGAACCTTCAACTGGGCGTAGTCGATCTGGCCGAGCTCCTCGCCGAGGAACAGGGAGAATGGTTGGTCAGACTTCGCCGCCGCCAGGTCCGCAGGTGGATCCGCCGCCGATTCGGTGCAGGCGGCGACGGGCAACAGCAGGGTGGTCAGGGCGGCCAGCCACGCCACTCTCACGCGCCTACGACTATTCATTCCTTCTCCTCACGATGACCACTTCCTGGTGCGTGGCGGGCACAATCTCGAGGGTGTGCCCGCCACTGATACTCAGGCGCAGCGCTTGTGGGAGTTGTTGCGCGGGCTGATGGCGGCCCGGAAGTCCCGCGGGAACGTGGTGTACGCCGTGCCGTAGTTGGCGAAGTCGTAGAGCGTGACCGCGCAACTGGTGTCCCGGTTCCAGAGGCCCTCGGCGTCATTGGCCATGATGAAGGCCGGGTACAGGTCCGGGATGTTCGACCAGTAGTCGTCGCCGTGGTTGGAGTCGTTGTACCAGAAGTGACGCTGGTACGAGCTGGTCGAGAAGTTGTCGTAGATCCACTGGAAGCAGATCTCGCCCCTGTTGCAGGCGGCCTTCGAGTCGCCCCGGTCGGCAGCCTGGGCGGGCGTGGCACCGACCGCCATAGCGGCAGCGCCGGCCATGGCCGCGGCGATTACGTGTCGTACGCGCATGCTTCTCCTCGCTGGCAGGGAGGAGCCTCTACGACATAATGGTAGGAACGGCTGAACCCGCCAACAGTCGTTAGAGCCCCCGTTTGGCCAAGCCCTCGAGAATGCGCGCGAACGCCACGACAATTGAGAATGGGCGGCGGCGCGCATCGTCCGATGGCTCGGAAATGCCACAGCGGAGCGCCAAGCAGCCTGGAAACGGCAGAAAGAGTTGCTGCCGTTAAAGCGAGGATCCCCGTGTGGTCCAGAGTGGGATGCGAGGCCCGCTCTAGGACGTAAATATCATGGCCGATGTCTTACCGCATTGCAAGGGCGGTGCCAGTCATCGCAGAGCCGCTTGGAGCTGACCCTTGTCGCCCGGCTCCCGCCGGTTTCAGGCACAGAATGAGCAATATCGGGGCATCCCCGACGAAGGGATGCCCCGATATCACGGGAGTTGAGTCGATCAGGCGCCAGGCGCGACCTGCCGTCAGCTGCCGGCGCCGCCCTCGGCCTGGGACACCAGGGCCGCCGGTGGCGGGTTCTGTGCCGGGGTGCCGGCGGTCTTGCGGCCCCGGGCGAGCCGCTGCTGGACGTACTGGGCGAGCTTCGACAGCGAGTAGTTCACCACGATGAAGAGCACGGCGATCACGACATAGACCTGGATCGGGTTGCCCAGCACACCGATGATCTGCTTGCCGATGTTCAGGGTCTCCTCGTAGCTGATGATGAACCCCAGCGAGGTGTCCTTGAGCACCACGACCAGCTGGCTGATCAGTGCCGGCAGCATGACCCGGAAGGCCTGTGGCAGCAGGATCATCCGGGTGGTCTGTGCCGGGGAGAGCCCGATGGCGGAGGCGGCCTCCGCCTGACCGCCCGGCAGCCCCTCCATGCCGGAGCGGAGGATCTCGCCGATCACCACCGAGTTGTAGATGGTGAGGCCGATGACCAGATACCAGAAGTTGTCGAAGTAGAAGCCGAACTCGGGAAAGCCCCGGGCCACGAAGAAGATGGTGAGCACGACGGGCAGGCCGCGGAACACCTCGACGCAGACCCGGGTGACCGCCGACAGCAGCTTGCTCAGCCCGCGCAGCAGGTACGCCACCGGCGTCGCCAGGCCGGTGAAGCGCCGTCGGATCAGGCTCTTGAGCTGGATCCGCAGGACGGCCAGCAGCGTGCCGATCACCAGCGAGGAGACGATGGCCAGAGCCGCCGCGAGCAGGGTGTTCTTGAAACCGAGGCCGATCCGGTCCCACACCTGGGAGAAGTTGTCGTTGGAGGGGTCGATCAGCGGGCCCCACAGCTCCATCGAGAGCTGGCCATTCTTGTCCAGGGGCCGGTAGATCAGGAAGTATGCCCCGACGAGCAGGACCACGCCGGCGACGAGGCTGCTGATCAGGGTGATCCGCCGCTGCCGGGGGCCAGGGACGTCGTAGAGGACGCTGGTCTGCTGACTCATCGGGCCACCGCCTGTCGCTTTTCGATCCGGTCCAGCAGGGCGCCGAGCGGCACGGTCATGATCAGGTAGCCGATCGAGATGCCGATGGCGACCGGGACGAAGGCGTAGCCCTCGGCCCCGGTGAGCTGATCGGCCGTGGCCGACAGGTCACCGGCAACCCCGAAGAAGCCGGCCAGCGCGGAATTCTTGATCATCGCGATGATCACCGAACCGAGCGGGACGATCGAGGCCTTCCAGGACTGCGGCAGCACCACGTAGCGCAGGTTCTGCCCGAAGGTCAGGCCCAGTGACCGCGCCGCCTCGGCCTGGCCGGCGGGCACCGCGTTCACCCCGGACCGCAGCGCCTCGCAGACGAACGCCGCGGTGTAGAGCACCAGGGCGATCAGCGCGAACCGGAAGTACGGCAGGTCGGTGCCGAGTCGGGTGAACAGCGAGTCGATCACCGGGATGCGGAGGAAGTCCGCGTTGGAGCCGAGCGCCGGCAGGCCGAACGCGGCGAAGAACATCACCACGGTCAGCGGCATGTTGCGGAAGACGTTCACGTAACTGGTGCCGAGCGCGCGCAGCGGCGGCACCGGTGAGATGCGCAGCACCGCCACGATGGCGCCCAGGACGAGGGCGCCGATCGCGGCGAGGATGCAGACCTGGAGGGTGAGCCAGAAACCACCCGCAAAGACGTCGAACTTGTCGATGAGCACGCTCACGGCTCGGTTTTCCTTCCCACCCTCCAGATCGAAGGATCAGATCAGTAGCGGTTGATGGTGGGCGCCGAGCCCAGTTCCGCGCCGAACTTGCCGGCGGTGTCGTCCCAGGCCTTCTTCCAGCTGCCGTCAGAGACCGCCTTGTCCAGCGTGTCGTTGATGAAGCTGCGGAAGTCCGCGTCCTCCTTCTTCACCCCGATGCCGTACGGCTCCTTGGTGAAGTTGCTGCCGGCCAGCTTGAACGACGCCTCGTCCTTGGCGATGTAGCCGAGCAGGATCACGTTGTCCGTGGTGACGGCGTCGACCTGGCCGCTCTTGAGGGCGTCCCGGCACTTGTCGTACGTGTCGAAGGGCACCAGTTGGGTGGCGACGTCCTTGACGTACTTCTTGATCTCCTCGAACGGCGTCGAGCCGGTGACCGAGCAGACCTTCTTGGTGCCGTCCTTGAACGAGTCCGGACCGGTGATGGTGGTGTCGTCCTTCTTGACCATGATGTTCTGGCCGGCCTCGTAGTACGGGCCTGCGAAGGCGATCCGCTCCTTGCGCTTGTCGTTGATCGTGTAGGTCGCGGCGACCAGGTCGACCGTGCCGTTGACGATCACGTCCTCGCGGACCTTCGAGGGGGCCTCGACCCACTCGATCTTGTCCTCGGGGATGCCGAGTTCCTTGACGATGATCTTGGCGATCTCGACGTCGAAGCCCTCCGGCTTGCCGGAGAGGCCCTTCAGCCCGAAGCCGGGCTGGTCGAACTTGGTGCCGACCTTGATCTTCTGGGCCTTGTTCAGCTTCTCCATGGTGCTGCCGGCGGTGAAGGACTTGCTGCCAGCGCCGGTGCCCTCCCCGCCGTCGTCGCCACCACAGGCGGTGAGGCCGAGCGCCAGAGCGGCGACCGCGGCGACTGCCGCAACGCGCTTGATACGCATACTCTTCTCCTTCTTCAACGGAGCCCACCGAGTGCGGCGCGCTCCACTACGGACGCCTAGTGCGTGAGGATCTTGGAGAGGAAGTCTCGGGCCCGCTCGCTGCGCGGGTTCTCGAAGAACTCCGCCGGTGGGGCGTCCTCGACGAGTTGCCCGTCGGCCATGAAGATGACCCGGTTCGCCGCGTGCCGGGCGAAGCCCATCTCGTGGGTCACCACGACCATCGTCATGCCGTCGCTGGCCAGTGAGGTCATCACGTCGAGCACCTCGCCGACCATCTCCGGGTCCAGGGCGCTGGTCGGCTCGTCGAAGAGCATCGCCTTGGGCTGCATGGCCAGCGCCCGGGCGATCGCCGCCCGCTGCTGCTGACCGCCGGAGAGCTGGGCCGGGAACTTGTCCGCCTGGTTGGCGATGCCGACCCGGTCCAGCAGGGCCAGGCCGCGCTCGCGGGCGGCGGCCGGCTTCTCCTTACGGACCTTGATCGGGCCGAGGGTGACGTTCTCCAGGATGGTCTTGTGCGCGAAGAGGTTGAAGGACTGGAAGACCATGCCCACCTCACTGCGCAGCTTCGCGAGGGGCTTGCCCTCGGCCGGCAGCGGCTGACCGTCGAAGGTGATGGTGCCCGAGTTGATCGGTTCCAGTCGGTTGATCGTGCGGCACAGCGTCGACTTGCCGGAGCCGGACGGGCCGATCACCACGACCACCTCGCCTCGACCCACCGACAGTGAGACGTCGTCCAGCACGTGCAGCGGCCCGAACCACTTGTTGACCGCGTCCAGCACGATGAGCGGTTCGCCCGTCGTCACGTCGTCCACCGTCCCCTGTCGTCTCCCGGATCGGGGTCGGTTGACCCCTGGTGCGGCCACTGTAGGCGGCCTGATGTGGCAGAACGCAACCCGGCGGGTCACGGAGCGGTAACACCGGTCACGATCGTTCTCGGGCGTCCGATTTTGGTCACCGGATGGGTGGTCACGGTGGCGATCGTGGCGCCTTGTCGCGATCATGGGGGGATGACCGAACCAGTACGGTTGACCAAGTACGCCCGCGGCGGTGGCTGCGCCTGCAAGATCCCGCCGGGCGAGTTGGAGATCATGGTAGCCGGCCTCGGCCCGGCGACCGGCACCGCGGAGTTGCTGGTCGGGTTGGATCATGGCGACGACGCGGCGGTGGTACGCCTGGATGAGCGGACCGGCCTGGTCAGCACCGCCGACTTCTTCACGCCGGTGGTCGACGACGCGTACGACTGGGGTCGGATCGCCGCGGCCAACGCGCTCTCCGACGTGTACGCGATGGGCGGCACCCCGCTGGTGGCGCTCAACCTGCTCTGCTGGCCCCGCGACGTGCTCCCGCTCGAGTTGGCCCGTGAGGTGCTGCGCGGCGGCCAGGACGTAACGCGGGAGGCCGGCTGTCACCTGGCCGGCGGGCACAGCGTGGACGACGACGGCCCGAAGTACGGTCTCGCGGTCACCGGCACGGTCCGACCGGAGGAGCTGATCACCCTCGACGCCGGGCGGGCCGGGGTGCCGTTGTCGCTGACCAAGCCGCTCGGGGTGGGTGTGCTGAACACCCGGCACAAGGCGACCGGGGAGAACTTCCCGGAGGCGGTGGCCACGATGAGCGCGCTCAATCGGGACGCGGCCCGCGCGGCGGTCGCCGCCGGCATCCGGTGCGGCACCGACGTGACCGGGTTCGGGCTGCTCGGGCACGCCTCGAAGCTGGCCCGGGCCAGCCAGGTCACGGTGGCCATCGACACCGCCCGGGTGCCCTACCTGGCCGGCGCGCGCGAGGCGCTGCGCGACGGGTTCGTCAGCGGTGGCAGCCGGCGCAACCTGGACTGGGTGACCCAGTGGACCGATTTCGGCGCGGCGGACGAGGCGGAACGGCTGCTGCTGGCCGACGCGCAGACCTCCGGTGGCCTGTTGGTCGCCGGCGAGGTGCCCGGCGCTCCGGTGGTGGGCGAGCTGCTGCCCCGGGGGGAGCACCTGGTCGTTCTGCGCTGACCGGGGGCGGTTGACCCGCGGGAGGACACGCGGTGGCGGTGGTGCGGTTGGCGCACCATACCCGATAAACTGTCACCTTCCCGCTACTCCGAGCAACGCCGCTCAGGGAAATTTTGCCCGGAATGGTCACAGACCGGTAACTTGCCCCCGGCTGGGGTCAAATGCCCCCCACCATCGTGTGTAAGGCCCGATCCGGAGGCCGGTGGGGACGAACGCAGCGAGGAGGCGGAATGACCGAGCTGTGGAACTGGAGAATCGACGGGGCTCAACCCGTGGAGGTCTACCCGGCGCTGGCCGAGGCGCTTGGCCGGGTGGTGATGCCGTTGGCGGTGGCCGACCCGGCGCGGCTGCCGGCGTACGCGGTGGTGTGTGACGTCTGGCAGGCGCCGGGCGAGTTCGCGACGGTGGTGGACTGCTACGGGGTGCCCGAGCAGCTCTCCGAGCACGCGAGCATCGCCGCACTGGCCCGATTGCTGGGCCGCAACTGCCTGTTGCGCGACGACACGCTCGACGCGGGCCGGCACCTGCTCGTCGCCCCGGACGGCACGGTCCGTCCGGTGCACTTCGACGTGCGGGACACCGACGACGGTGAGGTGCTCAGCAGGCTGCGGCTCTGCTCGCTGGGCGACCCGGGTTGTCGGGGCTGGTCGCAGTGCCACCGCTCGCGCTGGGCGCCGGACACTGTCGCCCCGGCGCTCGCCGCGGCCTGACCCTCCCCAGGGTCAGGCCCGGCCGGGTGCCGGGCCGGTGGGCCGGCTCCTGGCGGCCGATCAACTGGCGGCGGTGGCCGACCGGTCGGTGGCGCCCGATCCGACACCCCGTACCACCAACTGGTCGAGCAGGGTGCGCGTCGCCTCGGCCACGGCGGCCACCGCGGCGTCGAACGCGGCGGCGTTGTGCGCGGCGGGCGTCCGGAAGCCAGAGATCTTCCGGACGTACTGCAACGCCGCCGCCTCGACGTCCGCGTCGGTCACCTGCGGGGTGAACGGCTCACGCAGCGTCTTGATGCTCCGGCACATGTCAGCTCCTCCTTGATCCACCGCGATCTGGTACTCGCCGTGCCGGCGATGGTACCGACGGTGACAATGGGTCGATATTTGTCTATCCTGGTCACGGACCAGAGCCTTTCGAGCCACAGCCGCCGCTCGCGCTCCCAGCGCCCCGGGCCCCCGGAGACTCATTGTGGACCATGCCCCCGCCCGCCCCTCCCGTCCCGACCTAGACGATCTCACGCGCAGCCTGCACACCCCGCTGGAACGGATCGCCGTCGAGCACGCCGATCTGATCGAGGCGGTGCGGAGGCGCGTCGTCACCAACGACTCCGTGCCGTCCGGCACCGTGGCCGTCGCCGCCTTCAACTCGTCCATCTGACCGATGGTCTGCCGGTGCGGTCCACCCGGAGTGGGCGGATCCTGCCGGCGGATCAGCCAGTTCGTGCTGAAGGTGCACAGCCGGTGCGACCTCAGCTGCGACCACTGCTACGTCTACCAGCACGCCGACCAGACCTGGCGTGGCCGTCCGGCGCGGATGCCGCCGGCCACGGTCCAGGCCGCCGCCCGGCGCATCGCCGAGCACGCCCGCGAGCACGAGTTGCCGATCGTGCACGTGGTGCTGCACGGGGGTGAGCCGCTGCTGCTCGGCGCCGCCGGGTTGCGGGAGGCGCTGGCCGAGCTGCGCACGGCGATCACCCCCTGGACACGGCTCGACCTGCGCATGCAGACCAACGGCGTGCTGCTCGACGAGGAGCTGTGCCGGCTGTTCGTCGAGTACGACGTGCGGGTCGGGGTGTCCTTCGACGGCGACCGGGCCGCCAACGACCGCCACCGGGTCTTCGCCCACGGCGGCAGCAGCCACGCCCACGTCCGGCGGGCGCTGGCCCTGCTCCGGCGGCCGGAACACCGCGCCAGCTACGCCGGCATTCTCTGCACCATCGACGTCCGCAATGATCCCGAGCAGGTGTACGAGGCGCTGCTGGCCGAGAACCCGCCCCGGGTCGACCTGTTGCTGCCCCACGCCACCTGGGACAACCCCCCGGAGCGCCCCGGCCCCGACCCCACCCCGTACGCGGACTGGCTCGGTCGGCTGCACCGGCGGTGGGTGGACGACGGTCGTCCGATGTCGATCCGGATGTTCGAGGCGCTGAGTCCGGGTGGCGGCGGCACCGAGGCGTTCGGCCTCGCCCCGGCCGATGTGCTGGTCATCGAGGCGGACGGCAGTTGGGAGCAGGTCGACTCGCTGAAGACCGCGTACCACGGCGCCGCCGGCACCGGGTTCGACGTGTTCGACCACTCGGTGGACGAGGTCGCGCGGCACCCCGGGGTCGCCGTCCGGCAGGACGGCGTGGACGGGCTCTGCGCGACCTGCCGATCCTGCCCGGTGGTCGACCGCTGCGGCGGCGGCCTCTACGCCCACCGCTGGCGTACCGGCTCCGGCTTCGACAACCCGTCGGTGTACTGCGCCGACCTGCTTCGCCTGATCGACACGGTGGACGCCTACCCGCCGCCCATCCCACCCGCGTCGGGCGAATGGTCCGCCACCTCGCCCGTCGACGAGCTGCTGGACGACCTGGCGACCGGGCACGGGTCGGCGTCGACGCTCGCGCTGCTCGCCGCCACCCAGCTCTCCATCACCCGGGCGCTGCTGGCGGCCGGCCGGGACCGGTCCGGCGCCACGGCCGCCTGGGAGCTGCTCGTGCACCTCGACCAGACGGCGCCCGAGGCGGTCCGGGCGGTCCTGGCGCACCCCTTCGTCCGGCCCGGGCTGGTGCATCGCCTCGACTCGTCGACCCCGCCCGGCCTGGGCGCGGCAGTCGACCCACTGCCGGCCCTCGCCATCGCCGCGGCCCTGCGGGCCGGCGTCCCGGCCGTGTTGCCCGTCCCGGTGCGGGCCGACACGATCACGTTGCCCACGCTCGGCAGCCTGCTGCTGCCCGGCCTGGGGGAGAGCGCCGAGGTGACCGTCCGGCCCGGCGAGTTCCGGGTCCGGGGTGGGTCGGTCGAGCAGACGGTGCTCCTCGATCCGCTGGCGCCGCCGTCGACCGGCTGGCTTCCGACCCGCGACGTGTCGGTGCCCGGTGGCCGGTTGCTTCTCGAGGACGGCGACCCGTACCGCGACTGCTACGGCCAGCCGGTGGAGTCCCGCCTGACGGTTGCGGCGGCGCGGGCGTTGGGCCGTACCGTGGCGGAAGCCTGGCGGGTCGTGCACCGGGACGTGCCGGCGCACGCGGCGGCGCTCGACGGCGGCCTACGTGCCATCGTGCCGTTGGCGCCCGACCCGGCGCGACCCCTGCGCAGCGCGACCGCCCGGCACGCGTTCGGCGCGGTCGCCGTGACGCCGCACCCCGACCCGGAGACGATGGCGGTGCTGCTCGTGCACGAGTGGCAGCACGCGAAGCTGGGTGCGGTGCTCGACCTGTACGACCTGGTCGAACCCGGGCAGGGCACCCGGATCCGGGTGCCCTGGCGCCCCGACCCGCGGCCGCCGGAGGGCGTGCTCCAGGGGGTGTACGCCCACCTCGCCGTCACCCAGGTCTGGCAGTCCCGGGCGGCCACCCACCCCGGGGACGCGTCGGCGCACGCGGCCCACTTCCTGGCGTGGACCCGGGACGGCGTCGACGCGCTGCTGGCCAGCCGGTCGCTCACCGCGGCGGGTGAGCGGTTCGTCGGCCAGCTGCGCCACGCCCTGGAGGAGACCCGTGTCGGGTCCAGATGAGCGCCCACCGCCCACCCTGGGCCGTCCCCGTCTCGCCGACGACCTGCGGGCGTTGGGCGTACGCCCGGGGGTGTGCCTGCTGGTGCACTGCGGCCTCCGTCGGGTGGGCCCGTTGGAGCACGGCCCGGCTACCCTCGCCGGCGCGCTGCGCGACGTCCTCGGCCCGGCCGGCACGCTGCTGGTGCCCACCCAGACCGACGGCAACTCGACCACCTCCCGGGCCCACCTGGCGGCGATCGCCGGGATGGACCGGGCACAGCGCGAGCGGTACGAGGCGGCGCTGCCGGGCTGGGATCGCCGGACCACCCCCTCCCAGCGGATGGGGGCGCTCGCCGAGTACGTCCGGTGCACCCCCGGCGCCGTGCGCAGCGACCATCCACAGACCTCGTTCGCCGCGCTCGGCCCTCGTGCCCGGCAGCTCACCGACGGCCATGACCTCACCTGCCACCTGGGGGAACGATCACCGGTCGGTGGTCTCTACGCGGCGGACGGACAGATCCTGCTGCTGGGCCTCGGCTACGAGGCGTGCAGCGCCCTGCACCTGGCCGAGTACCGGCTGCCGGTGCCGCCGCCCGAGCGCGACTACCACTGCTTCCGGCTGGTCGACGGGCGGCGGGTCCGCCTCGACTTCCGGGCTCTCGACCTGGACGACCGGGACTTCCCAAAGGTGGGTGCCGCGCTCGACGAGACGCCGTTGGTGCGTCGCGGTCGGGTGGGGCGGGCCAACGCCCGCCTGCTGCCGGCGCGAGCCGCTGTCGACTTCGCGACTGGTTGGTTCGCCACGAACCGGTTGGCGGCGCAACGTTGACGCGGGGACTACGCTGATGTTCCGGCCGCGTGGGGAGGGCGGAGGGGCAGCGGTGAGCACAGTGGACGCACCCTCCCAAGCACGCGCCCCGCTCTTCTTCATCAGCTACTCACGGGCGCCGGTCGGCCGGGCCACCGGCAAACCCGCCGAGTACGTCTCCCGTTTCTTCGAGGACCTCTCCGTCCACGTCAGTGAGCTGGTCGGCCCGGTGACCGGAGTGGACGCCGGCTTCCTGGACAGCTCCATCGCCGGCGGCGAACGCTGGAGCCCGGAGCTTCTCCAGGCCGCCGGCACCTGCCAGGTCTTCGTTCCGCTGGTGTCCAGCGCGTTGCTCGGCAGCGACTGGTGTGGCCGGGAGTGGGACGCGTTCTCCCGCCGACGGATCACCCCGCGACACAGCTCCGCCTCGGTCCACGAGACGGCGATCGTGCCGGTCACCTGGTCGCCGACGAACGGCACGGCACTGCCTCGGGTGCTCCGCGACATCCAGCGCTTCACCCCGACCGCGATGCCGGATCCCGACATCGCGGTGCACTACCAGCGGGACGGGGTCTACGGCTTGCTGACCATGCAGTGGGAGAACGCGTACCGGGCGGTGGTCTGGCGGCTCGCGCAACGGATCGTGGCCATCCACCGGTCGTACCTGGTCGAACCCTGGGTGCCGGCGAGCGTGGACGAGCTGTGCAACCGGTTCGCCGAGGAGTCGCAGTGAGCCCGCCGACGGACCGGCGTCGGCCGGGCGCGCGCGGGACGTACTTCTTCCTGAGCTACGCCCACTCGGCGCCGCCGCCGGGGGCCCGTGCCGACGCCGACGTCTGGGTCGGCCAGTTCTTCGCCGACCTGACCGACGAGGTGCGGCGTCAGGCGCGACCGGTCGCCGGGATGCGGATCGGCTTCTTCGACCAGCACATCCCGTTGGGCGCCGACTGGAAGGCCGCCCTCGCCGAGGCGCTCGGTGACGCCGAGGTCTTCGTCCCGCTCTACTCACCCGGGTACTTCAGTCGCCCGTGGGCGCTGGGGGAGCAGGAGTCCTTCCGGGCCCGGCTGGCCGCCGCCGGGCCGGCCCGGCTCACCGCCGGCCACCTCACGCCCGTGCTGTGGATCCCGTTCCCCCCGTGGGAGGCCCATCCAGAGCTGGACGGCGCCCTGGACCTGGGCCGGGACGTCCCGGAGTACGCCGCGGACGGCCTGCGCGCGTTCTGCATGCTGGCCTCCTACCGGGCCCAGTACGAGCTGCTGCTGAGCCGCCTGGCGAGCCGGATCGTGCACACCGCCGAGCGGCGACCGATGGGCCCGTCCCGGGCGCCCGGCCTGGACGAGGTGGTCCGTCCGGCGCCGACCGACCCGGACTTCGTCGTCGCCGTACTGGCCCCGACCCGGGACCGGCTGCCGACCGATCGTGACCCCGCCGGCTACGCCGCCAACGGCCGGCTCTGGCGGCCGTACGGGCGCAGTCAGCAGTTGCCCGCCGCCGAGTACGCGGCCAGCACCGCCGAGCGACTCGGGCTGTCGGCCCGTACCGAGGACTTCGCGCAGGCCTCCGCGCTGCTCGATCGGCGGCCGGCCGTGCTGTTGGTCGACCCGTGGATCGCGGCGGCGCCGGACGCGGCAGCGGTCCTCGCCCGCATGGTGCACGGCCTGCGGGAGTGGGTCGTTCCGCTGGTGGTCACCGACGACCACGACAGCCAGGACGCCACCCGCTGGGCCACCGAGGTGACCCAGCTGCTGCACGACGCCGGTCTGCCCCAGGTGAAGCGCGCGTGCAGCATGCCGGAGTTCGTCGACCTGATGCCGGCGCTGGTCACCGAGGCGCGCCGGCAGTTCCTCAAGTACGGCCCGGTCGTCCCCTTCGAACCACCGCCGGAGCCGGTGCCGAGGCTGCGCGACGGGCTGCCCGCCGCCGGCTCGGCCCCCTCCACCGACCCCGCGTCCCCGCCTGATGATCCGGCCCCACCGCGTCCCCACGGAGAAAATCGATGAACAACGATCGCGAAGGCCAGGTCGTCACCTTCTACTCGTTCAAGGGTGGAACGGGCCGGACGATGGCGCTGGCCAACGTGGCCTGGATCCTGGCGGCCAGCGGCCGGCGGGTGCTCGTCGCCGACTGGGACCTCGAGTCACCCGGTCTGCACCGCTTCTTCCACCCGTTCCTCGACGCCGAGGCGATCCAGGGCACCAGCGGCGTGATCGACATGATCCGCGACTACGAGTGGGAGACCACCCGGGTCGACGACCGGCCGGACCGCTGGATGGAGCAGTACGCCCGGGTCGGGCGGCACGCGTTCTCGCTGCGCTGGAACTTCCCCGACGGCGGCGGCCTCGACTTCCTCTCCGCCGGCCGGCAGAACAGCGACTACGCCGTCTCGGTGAGCGGCCTGGACTGGGACAACTTCTACAACCGGCTGGGCGGGGCGCAGTTCTTCGAGGCGCTGCGGGCGGACATGAAGCGCCAGTACGACTTCACCCTGATCGACAGCCGGACGGGGTTGAGCGACGTCGCCGACATCTGCACCCTGCACCTGCCGGACACCCTGGTCGACTGCTTCACCCTCAGCGACCAGGGCATCGACGGCGCGGCCCGGGTGGCGCACTCGGTACGAGACCGGTACCGGCGGCGCGACATCCGGGTGCTGCCGGTGCCGATGCGGGTCGACCAGGCCGAGAAGGAGCGGGCCGAGGCGGGTCGCCTGCTGGCCATGCGCCGGTTCGCCGGGTTGCCGGCCGGCATGACCGAGGCGGAACGGCGGCGTTACTGGGCCGCCGTGGAGGTCCCGTACCGGCCCTTCTACGCGTACGAGGAGACCCTGGCCACGTTCGGCGACCCGCCGGGCTCACCGACGTCGCTGCTGGCCGCGTTCGAGACGTTGACCGGGATCCTCACCGACGGCGCGGTGACCGCGCTGCCGCTGATGGACGAGTCGGTGCGGGAGCGGGGCAAGGCCCGGTTCCGCCGACGCACCGAGGCGATCGACGACCAGATCGTGCTCCGGTACGCGCCGGAGGACGCCATCTGGGCCGAGTGGCTGGAGCGGGTGCTCAGCTCGGCCGGGCTGCGGGTGGTGGAGCCCACGGCCGCCGTCGGGTCCGCCGGTACGCCGGCCCCGCGCACCCTGACCGTGGTCTCGCCGGCCTACGTGGCGACGCCGTCCGGTGGTCTGCCCGATCGGGACACCAGCACCGGCTCCACCGCCCTGGCCGTGTACGTCGCCGACCTGCGCCCACTGGCGGAGTTCCCGTCCCAGAGCTCCACCAACCTGGTCAACGTGAGCGCCGCGACCGCCGTGGAGCGGGTGTTGCGGCTGGTCGGCCGGCCGGTGCCGTCGTCGGCGGACGGGCCGGCGGGCGGCGCCACCCGTTATCCCGGCACCGAGCCGTTGATCTTCAACGCCCCCAACCGGAACGCCCGGTTCACCGGCCGGGAGGACGACCTCGCCCGGCTGCGCGCGCAGTTGCAGAGCGGCGGCAGCGCGGTGGTGCTGCCGGTCGCCCTGCAGGGCATGGGCGGCGTCGGTAAGACGCAGGTGGCCCTGGAGTACGTGCACCGGTTCAAGGCCGCGTACGACGTGGTTTGGTGGATCGTGGCGGACCCGCCGCAGTTCGTCGACACCGCCCTCGCCGACCTCGCCGGTCGCCTCGGCATCCTCGTCGGGCCGACCCTGCCCGACACGGTCCGGTCGGTGCTCCAGGTGCTCGGCCGTGGTGAGCCGTACGAGCGGTGGCTGGTCGTGCTCGACAACGCCGAGGAGCTCGACCAGATCGAGCCCTTCCTGCCGCAGGGCCCCGGGCACGTCCTGCTGACCTCCCGCAACCGCGCCTGGGGTGACCGGGCGAACCCGATCCAGGTGGACGTCTTCGACCGCACCGAGAGCGTGGCGCACCTCGCCCAGCGGGTGCCCACGATCAGCGCCGAGGAGGCCGACCGGGTGGCCGAGGCGCTCGGCGACCTGCCGATCGCGGTGGCCGCGGCGGGCGCCTGGCTCGCCGACACCGGCACGTCGGTCGCCGACTACCTGCGACAGATCGAGCGGCACGGCCCCAGCGCCCTCTCCGTGGAGGCAACCTGGGATCTGTCGCTCAACCGACTGCTCGAGCAGGCGCCGGCCGCGTACCGGCTGTTGCAGCTCTGCTCGGTGCTGGCCCCGGAGATCGCCCTCGAACTCATCTACAGCGACGAGATGGCGGCGGCCCTCGTGCCGTTCGACCCGTCGGTGTCGGAGCGGCTCGTGCGCGGCGCCCTGGTCCAGCAGATCAACCGCCTGGCGCTGCTCAAACTCGATGTCCAGGGCGGTCGGGTCCAGGTGCACCGGCTGTTGCAGGCGGTGGTCCGCGACCGGATGACCGACGACGAGATCACTGCCGCCCGACACCAGGTGCACCTGGTGCTGGCCGCCTCCCGGCCCCGTGGCGACGTGGACGACCCGACCACCTGGGCCCGGCTGCGCATGCTCTGGCCGCACCTGGAGGTCTCCGAGGCGCTGACCTGCCCGGACGAGTCGGTGTGTCAGCTGCTGATCGACCGGGTTCGCTATCTGTGGCAGCGCGGCGGTCTGGACCAGGCCGACACGTTCAGCCAGGAGGTGGACGACACCTGGAGCGCTCGGCTCGGCGACACGCGTGACGAGGCGGAGGCGTCGGCGCTGGGCCGACAGCTGCTGCACCTGCGGTTCAACCGGGCGAACATCCTGCGCAGCCTGGGCCGGTTCGACGAGGCCCGGGACCTGGACGAGGCGGTGCTGGCCGAGCAACGCCGGCTGCTGGGCCCGCTGCACCCGCACAGTCTGATGACCGCCGGCAGCCTCGGCGGTGACCTGCGGGCGCTCGGCCGCTACGCCGAGGCCCTGGAACGGGACCGGTCCACCTACGCCTCCTGGCTCCAGGTGTTCGGCGAGGACCATCCTCGGACGTTGAGCGCGGCCAACAACCTCGCCGTCTCGTACCGGCTGGTCGGCGACTACCGGTCGGCCCGCCGATGGGACGACGAGGTGCACCAGCGGCGGCGGCTGGTGCTCGGCCCCACGCATCCGTACACCCTCGTCTCCGCCGTGCGGCTCGGCAGCGACCTGCGGGAGGCTGGTGAGTACGAGAGGTCGGCCACCCTGCTGCGCACGGTGTACGAGACGTACTGCGAGGTGCTCGGGCCGGACGACGGCCAGAGTCTCGCCGCTCAGGTCAACCTGGCGGTGTCCCTGCGCAGCTCCGGTCGGGGCAGCGAGGCCGCGCCGATGTTCGAGACTGCCTACCGTGAGCTCGACGAACGCTTCGGGCCGGACAACCCGGACACGGTGGCGTGCCGGTCGAGCCGCGCGGCGAACCTGTTGGCCGTCGGCGACGCGGCTCGGGCGCTGACCGAGATGACCGCCGTGCGGCAGGCGTACGAGGAGCAGCTCCGGCTCGGCCCGGAGCACCCGCACACCCTGGCGACGGTGAGCAACATCTCGGCGGCGGAGCGCGCGCTCGGGCGCAGGTCGGACGCGCTCGCGTCGGCGGCCCGGGCGGTCGGCGAGTTGCGCAAGGTGCTCGGCCCCGACCACCCGCACACTCTCGCCGCGGAGGTCAACCAGGCGGTGTGCCTCGCCGAGGAGGGTGACTGGGACTCGGCGCGGGACCGGCTGCGGGAGACCGCCGGCCGGCTGGCCGCGGTGATCGGCGCCGACCACCCTGACACGCTGCGCTGCCTCGGCGATCTCGCCCTGGTGTCGAGGCGGGCCGGCGACGGCCCCGCCACCGAGGACGTCGGCGTGGTGGCGGACCGGTTGGCCGAGGTGATCGGTCTGGAGCATCCCACCGTGCAGACCCTGCGCGAGCGGCGGTTCGTGGTCCGGGTGATCGACCCACATACGATCTGACCGGGTCGACCGGCGGGTGGTCGGTGTCCGGGCCGGCCCGCCGGTCGGGCCGGACGCTCAGAGGTGCGGGCTGGTCGCCAGGTCCGGCGTGGCCAGCCAGGTGAGGGTCTGCGGCAGGATCTCTACCGCCCCGAAGTGCGCGGCGCCGGCCTGCACCTGCACCTCGGCGCGCGAGATCCGCGAGGCGAGCCAGTGGGAGTGCTCCACCGGGGAGAAGCGGTCCTGCTCGCCGTGCCAGAGCCGGACCTCCGCGCGGATGGCGCCCAGATCGAACCCCCAGCCGCGCCGGATCGCCAGCACGTCGTCGATCCAGCCCTCGGGGCCGTGTCGCAGCGCCTCGGAGTACATGTCGGTCAGCAGCCGGCGGATCGCGACGTCGTCGACGACCCGGATGTCCTCGTCGGGTAGTTGGGGGCGGAGGAAGTCCAGCAGCGTCATCGGGTCCCGGCGGGCCTCCTCGGCGCGAACCTTCAGGTTGAGCGTGAGCTCGGCCAGGTCCTCGTCGGCCTGTCCGTAGTCCTCCACGTTCGATTCCGCCATGCCCGCGTACCAGTCCAGATCGGGCGCGCCGGCCGGGGCGAGCCCCACCAGCACGGCGGCCCGGGTGACCCGGTCCGGCAGCAGCGCGGCGCAGGCCAGGGCATGTGGCCCGCCGCCGGATCGGCCCACCACCGAGAACCGGTCGATGCCGAGGGCGTCGGCGATCGCCGCCACGTCGGCCGCGGCGTCGGCCACCCGCCGACCCTCGTGCCGGTCGGAGTCGCCGTACCCGGGACGGTCGTAGCAGACGAGGTGCACGCCGAGGCGGTAGACGACGATGCCCCGGGGCCGGGGGCCGCTGCGGCTGCCCGGGGTGCCGTGCAGCAGGAAGACCGCCGGCCCGTCCGGCGCTCCCGAGGTCTCCACCGCGAGGTGCCGACCGTCCGGGGTCGTGACGGTGCGCTGTGTCGCATCTTGTCGCGTCACGGTTGGCCTCCCGCGGGTCGTCATGTGCTCCCCCGTGAACGGAGCCGCGCATCGTCGGCGCCGAGTGCAAAGCCCCCGAAATCGCCCAGAACACATTCTTGTTGTGCAGCGTACTGCCCGTCGTGGATGCCCGCCATGGGCCAGCGGGTCAATGCCGGTGGGTCGGGGCCCCGGAACGGGCCGCTACCCTGGTAGCCCGAGGGGAAGGGGCACCAAGAGGGTGGCTAGGACCTACAACGTCGTGACGTACGGCTGCCAGATGAACGTGCACGATTCTGAGCGGATCTCCGGCCTGCTCGAACAGGCCGGCTACGTGCGTGCGGTGCCGACCGACGACACCCCGGACATCGTCGTCTTCAACACCTGCGCGGTGCGGGAGAACGCGGACAACCGGCTCTACGGCAACCTCGGTCGGCTGCGCCCGGTGAAGGACAAGCACCCCGGGATGCAGATCGCTGTCGGCGGTTGCCTGGCCCAGAAGGACCGGGGCGACATCGTCCGCAAGGCCCCCTGGGTGGACGTGGTCTTCGGCACCCACAACATCGGCGCGCTGCCGGTGCTGCTGGAGCGGGCCCGGCACAACGCCGCCGCCGAGGTGGAGATCCTGGAGTCCCTCGACGTCTTTCCGTCGACGCTGCCCACCCGCCGCGAGTCCACGTACGCCGGCTGGGTGTCGATCTCGGTGGGGTGCAACAACACCTGCACGTTCTGCATCGTGCCGGCGCTGCGCGGCAAGGAGAAGGACCGGCGCCCCGGCGACATCCTCTCCGAGGTGCGCGCCCTGGTCGACGAGGGCGTGCTGGAGGTGACCCTGCTCGGGCAGAACGTCAACTCGTACGGCGTGGAGTTCGGCGACCGGTACGCGTTCGGCAAGCTGCTGCGGGCCTGCGGCGACATCGACGGGTTGGAGCGCGTGCGGTTCACCAGCCCGCACCCGAAGGACTTCACCGACGACGTGATCGCCGCGATGGCCGAGACGCCGAACGTCTGCCACTCGCTGCACATGCCGTTGCAGTCCGGCTCCGACGACGTGCTCAAGGCGATGCGCCGCTCCTACCGTTCCGAGCGCTACCTGGGGATCATCGAGAAGGTCCGGGCGGCGATGCCGGACGCGGCCATCACCACCGACATCATCGTCGGCTTCCCCGGTGAGACCGAGGCCGACTTCCAGCGCACCCTGGACGTGGTCCGGGAGGCCCGGTTCTCCTCCGCCTTCACCTTCCAGTACTCGAAGCGGCCCGGCACCCCCGCCGCGACCATGGACGATCAGCTACCCAAGCAGGTCGTGCAGGAGCGCTACGAGCGGTTGATCACATGCGTCGAGGAGATCACCTGGGCGGAGAACAAGCGCCTCGTCGGGGAGACCGTCGAGGTGCTGGTCGCGGTCGGCGAGGGCCGCAAGGACGAGCGGACCGGCCGGATGTCCGGTCGGGCCCGCGACGGTCGACTGGTGCACTTCGCGACCGAGACCGCCGACGGGGAGTCGCTGGCCGGTCAGATCCGGCCGGGCGACATCGTGCACACCACGGTCACGTACGCCGCGCCGCACCACCTGAACGCCGACGGCGCGCCGGTGGCGCACCGTCGCACCCGGGCCGGTGACGCGGCCGAGGCGGGCCGCTCCCCGCGTACCCCTGGGGTTCTGCTCGGTCTGCCGACGATCGGCGCACCGCCGGTCGCGCCGGCCCCCGTCGCTGGCTGCGCCACCCACTGAGTTGCGCGAGGGCCCCTTGTCGTCGCGCGGCGACGACAAGGGGCCGCCCGGTCAGACGGTGATCCGGCCGGCGCCGGCGCCCGCCGTCACGATGGACTTGACGTTGCTCGCGGTGTCCAGCTGGTAGGAGTACGGGATGCTGGCCACGCTGCCGCCGGCCTGGCCGGTGGGCGAGTTGACGAAGTGGTTGTTGCGGGCGACCAGGCTGCCGGGCCCCGAGTCCCCCTCGCCGAGGTGGTACGGGTCGTCGACGTTCTCGAAGTAGTTGCCCTCGACGAGCACCCCGGCGTTCTCGGTGGACGCGACGCCGTAGCCGCCGTTGGCCCGGTAGTAGTTGTTGTACACGTGCACCGGGTTGCCGAAGCGCACCCGGGGGTTGCGCTGGTTGCTGCCGTCGAACCAGTTGTGGTGGTAGCTGACCCGCAGGTGACCGACGTCCTGGCTGGCGTTGTCGTCGCTGTGGCCGAGCAGCATGGTCTTGTCGTGGCTGAAGACCCGGTTCCACGAGACGGTGACGAAGTCCGAGCCACGCTTGATGTCGACGGCGCCGTCGTACCCGTTGCTGAAGCTGTTGTGGTCGATCCAGATGTTGGTGGCCGACTCCTGCACGTTGATCGCGTCGTCGTTCCAGCCGCGGAAGGTCAGGTTGCGGATGATCACGTTGCGGTCACCGCTGACGTTGAGCCCGCAGCCGGCGATGGTCGCGCCGGAGTTGCCGAGGATGGTCTTGTTGGACCGGACCCGCAGCATGCCCGAGCAGGTGATCGTCCCGGACACCCGGATCACCGCGGCGCCGGTCGCGTTCAGCGCGCTGGTCAGCGCCGAGGCGGTGGTGACGGTGGTGGTGGCCGCGTTGCCGCCACCGGTGGTGCCGCCGTTCTGGGTGGCCCAGCCGACCAGGGTCGACGGCGGCTGGGTGCTGGGCGGGGGAGTGCTCGACGGCGGCGGGGTGGTCGGCGGCGGGGTGGTCGGGGTGGTGCTGCCGGTGCAGGCGACGTTGTTCAGGCTGAAGCCGCTCGGAGCCGGGTTGCTGGAGTTGTTCCAGCTCGCGTTGAAGCCGAAGGTGGCGCTGCCGTTGGTCGCCAGGTTGCCGTTGTAGTCGACGTTGGTCGCGGAGACCTGGTTGCCGCTCTGCGAGGCGGTGGCACCCCACGCCTGGCTGACCTGCTGACCGGCCCCGTACGACCAGCGCAGCGTCCACCCGGAGACCGGGTCGCCGAGGTTGGTGACGGTGACGTTGCCGGTGAACCCGCCCGGCCACTGGCTGGCGACCGAGTAGGCCACCTGGCAGCCGACGGCCGCCTGGGCGGACACCGAGGTCAACAGCCCGGCGGTGACCAGGGTGGCGGTGGCCGCGGCAGTGGTGGCGATCAGCGTCATTCGACGCCGTCCTGTGCGCATGCTGCTTCCTTTCGATGAGGCGGACGGAGGTGTCGCGACGCCCATGCCCGTGGGCGGCGAGTCTCGGCCGGGACCAGTGGTCCTCGGGCCCGCCAGTGCAGGTTCGTGAAGGAAAGCGGCTCCCGCGCTCGCGCCCACCGACGAAGAGGCAAGCGCTTTCCCGATGAAAGCATAGAAGAACTTTGATGTAAATGGCTGGGACGGTTGCGGAGATCTTGGCGCGGGGCGCGGGGCGCGGAGGGCTGGACACGCGGGAGCCCCCGGTCCCGCTGGGGACCGGGGGCTCCGGAGGTCGTCAGCTCAGCCGGCCTGCTCGGCCAGTTGAAGGAACTGCCGCTTGGAGGCGAGGGCCTGCTCAGCCTCCTTGATCCGGCGTGCGTCCCCGGCGCTCTGCGCCCGGGCCAGCCGGTCCTCGGCCTCGGCCACCTGCGCCCGCATCTGGGCGAGCAGCGGGTTGTCCTCCTTGGTGGTGCGGCGCCACGCCGAGTCCATCACGTCACGGACCTTGTCGTCGATGACGCGCAGTCGGCGCTCCAGCCCGGCGGCCGCCTCGCGGGGCACCCGGCCGGCCTCGTGCCACTGGGCCTGGATCTCCCGCAGCTTGGCCTGGGCGCCCTTCGGGTCGGCGTCGATGTCCAGCGCTTCGGCCTCGGCGAGCAGGGCCTGCTTGCGCTCGAGGTTGCCGCGCTGCTCGTTGTCCCGGGCGGAGAAGACCTCGCTGCGCCGGCTGAAGAAGGCATCCTGAGCACCCCGGAATCGTTCCCAGAGCTTCTGCTCGGCCTCCTTGGAGGCGCGCGGGGCGGCCTTCCACTGGGTCATCAGGTCCTTGAGCTGGTTGGCGGTGGCGGCCCAGTCGGTGGAGTCCTGGAGCTTCTCCGCTTCGGCGACCAACTCCTCCTTGACGGTCTGCGCCTGCTTGCGCTGCGAGTCCAGGGAGGCGAAGTGGGCGCCGCGGCGGCGGGTGAAGCCGTCCCGGGCGGCGGCGAACCGCTTCCACAGCTCACCGTCGGCCTTCTTGTCGACCCCGCGGATGGTCTTCCACTCGTCGAGGATCTCCTTGAGCCGGTCCCCGGCGGTCTTCCACCCGGTGGATTCGGCGGCCAGCTTCTCGGCCTCCTCGACCAGCGCGGTCTTGCGGGCCAGGGCCTCGCCGCGAGCGGCGTCCCGGGCGGCGCGCGCTTCGCCGGCCTTCTCCTCGGCGAGGGTCGCCAGCTTGTCCAGGCGGGCGGCCAGCGCGTCGATGTCGCCGACCACGTTGGCCTCGGGCAGCGTGGCGCGGATCCGTCGGATCGTGCTCAACGAGTGCCCGGCGTCCGCCGCACCCGACTTGAGCCGCGCCTCGGTCAGATCCACTTCGGTGACGAGGTCGGCGAAGCGGCGTGCGAAGTGTGCCAGGCCCTCCTCCGGTGCTCCCGCCTGCCAGGATCCGACCACCCGCTCGCCCTCGGTGGTCTTGACGTACACGGTGCCGTCCGCGTCCACCCGTCCGAAGGCAGTCCAGTCGCTCATGTGCCCATCCTCGTTCTCCCGGCGTCGAGGGATCGATCCCCCGTCGCCGCCACGGCGCAGCCAAGTTGCTTCCGGCATTGTCACAGGTCCGACCCGGTCCGCGTCGAGCGCCTATCGCCGACCGTGACCATACGGTGTCCTAGGGGCCGAATGACCGGATCGGCTCGGAGACGCACCGGGGATTCCCGCTACGGTGAACGGGTGCCACTGGTCGCCGCCGCAGTCTGCCCGCATCCGCCCCTGCTCGTGCCCGAGGTGGCCGGCACCGCGGCCCCGGAGTTGGACGGTTTGCGGGCGGCCTGTGACACCGCCGTCCGCCGGCTGTTGGCCACCGAACCGGACATCGTGGTGCTGCTGGGCACCGGCCCGGTGACCGGCCCGATCCGCACCCCGGCGACCGGTTCCCTCCAGCCCTGGGGCGTCGACCTGGACGTGCCGCTGGTTCCCGGCCAGCCGGACCGGGGTGCGGTGCTGCCGTTGAGCCTGACCATCGGCGCATGGCTGCTGGCCCGCCACGACCCCCGACCGCCGGTGACCGCCGTGCAGGTGACCGCCGACGCCGGCCCGGCCGAGCTGGCCGCGCTCGCCGACGAGATCGGCGACGCCGGTGACCGGGTGGCGGCGCTGGTGCTCGGGGACGGGTCGGCCTGCCGGGGAGAGAAAGCACCTGGGTACGACGACGCGCGCGCCCTCCCGTACGACCAGGGGGTTGCCGCGGCGCTGGCCGACGCGGACCTGGATGCCCTGCTCGACCTCGACCCGGTGGTGTCGACGGAGCTGAAGGCCGCCGGTCGCGCCTCCTGGCAGGTGCTTGCCGGCGCGGCCCGCGCGGCCGGTGGTGGCTGGCGCAGCGAGTTACTGCACGACTCCGCGCCCTACGGGGTGGCCTACTTCGTGGCCTCCTGGGAGCGGGTGTGACCAGCGGCGGGGTCGGCACGGTCGTGGCGGTGATCGGCCCGACCGCGGCCGGCAAGTCGGCGCTGAGCATCGCGTTGGCGCACGCCCTCGACGGGGAGGTGGTCAACGCCGACTCGATGCAGCTCTACCGGGGCATGGACATCGGCACCGCCAAGCTGACCCTCGCCGAGCGGGACGGGGTGCCGCACCACCTGCTGGACATCTGGGAGGTCACCGAGCCGGCGAGCGTCGCGGAGTACCAGCGACTGGCCCGCGCGGCGGTGGACGACATCCTGTCCCGGGGGCGGGTGCCGCTGCTGGTCGGTGGCTCCGGGCTGTACGTGCGGGCGGTGCTGGAGCGCTTCGAGTTCCCCGGCACCGACGCGGCGCTGCGGGAGCGGCTGGAGCGGGAGTTGGCCGAGGTCGGCCCGGCCACGCTGTACGCGCGGCTGCGCGCCGCCGACCCGGTCGCCGCCGAGGGCATCCTGCCCGGCAACGGCCGGCGGATCGTGCGGGCCCTGGAGGTGATCGAACTCACCGGCGCGCCGTTCGCTGCCTCACTGCCGCAGCCCACGCCGTACTACCCGTCGGTGCAGCTCGGCGTCGACCTGGACACCGGCCTGCTGGACGAGCGGATCGCGTTGCGGGTCGACCGGATGTGGGCCGACGGCCTGGTGCCGGAGACCCGTGCGCTGGTCGCCCGCGGGCTGCCCGAGGGTCGGACGGCGAGTCGGGCGCTGGGCTACCAGCAGGTGCTGCGCCTGCTCGCCGGTGAGCTGACCGAGGCGCAGGCGCACGACGAGACGATCCGGGCCACCCGGCGCTTCGTCCGCCGGCAGCGGTCCTGGTTCCGGCGCGACCCGCGAATCCACTGGCTGGACTCGACGACTCCGGACCTGATCGGGGCCGCCCTGCGCCTGGTGCCGGCCGCTGCGCGATGATGGGGACGTGGAGTTCACCAAGGGCCACGGCACCGGCAACGACTTCGTTCTCCTTCCCGACCCGGACGGTCAGCTCGACCTGACCCCGGGGCTGGTCGCGGCGCTCTGCGACCGGCGTCGGGGCATCGGCGCGGACGGCGTACTGCGGGTGGTCCGCGCGGCCAAACATCCGGACGGCGCAGGTCAGGCCGGCGAGGCCGAGTGGTTCATGGACTACTGGAACGCCGACGGCTCGTTCGCCGAGATGTGCGGCAACGGCGCCCGGGTCTTCGTTCGCTACCTGCTCGACACCGGGTTGGCCACGCCCGCCGGCGCGGCGCTGCCGGTGGCCACCCGGGCCGGCGTCGTGCGCGCGCTGGTCGAGGGCGACGCCGTGTCCGTCGAGATGCGCCGACCCCAGGTGTACGACAGCTCCGCGGCCACCCTCGGCGGGCTGACCCTGACCGGTGCGGTGGTGGACGTCGGTAACCCGCACCTGGTCTGCGTCCTGCCGGCCGGCGTGGAGCTGTCGGCGCTGGACCTGACCGTCGCGCCCGGGTTCGACCCGACGGTCTTCCCGAACGGGGTGAACGTGGAGTTCGTCGTGGCGGGCGACCCGGTCGATGGCACCGACGGGCACACCCTGATGCGGGTGTACGAGCGCGGCAGCGCCGAGACCCTGTCCTGCGGCACGGGTGCCTGCGCGGTGGGGGCGGTGGCGCTGCGCGACGCCGGCCGGGACACCGGAGTGGTCGCCGTCGACGTCCCCGGCGGTCGCCTCACGGTGACGGTCACTGCCGATTCCTGCTGGCTCTCCGGCCCGGCCGTCCTGGTGGCCACCGGCGAACTCGACCCGACCACGCTCCGCCCCTGACACGCCCCCCGCCTCACCCTCACCGTGTTGATCAAGAGGTTTGCGTCAGATTTCGCGCGGTTCCTGACGCAAACCTCTTGATCAACGGCGTGGGCCGGTGGGTCGTTCGCGCGTTACGGGGTGGCGCTGGCGTTCGCGGCGATCTCGGGGAGGTCGGCGGGGCCGGGGTCGGCGGCCGGGAGCGGGCTCGGGTTGTGCGCGGCGGCGCGAACGGCGGCGGCGACCGCCGGGGCGACCCGGGAGTCGAAGACGCTCGGCACGATCACCGTCGGGTTGATCTTCTCTTCGCCGACCACGTCCGCGATGGCCCGGGCGGCCGCGATGGCCATCTCCTCGGTGAACTCCTCGGCGTGCGCGTCCAGCATGCCGCGGAACACCCCGGGGAACGCGAGGACGTTGTTGATCTGGTTCGGCTGGTCCGAGCGGCCGGTGGCGACCACGGCGGCGTGCTTGCGCGCCTCCCGTGGGTCGACCTCCGGGTCCGGGTTGGCCAGCGCGAAGACGATCGAGTCCTTCGCCATCTGCGCGATGTCGTCGCCGGTGAGCAGGTTCGGCGCGCTGACCCCGATGAACACGTCGGCGCCCCGGATCGCGCCGGGCAGGTCGCCGGAGTAGTTCTCCTTGTTGGTGTTCTCCGCCAGCCACTGCCACGCCGAGTTGAGCCCGGTCAGCCCGCGGTGCAGGGCGCCCTCCCGGTCGTAGGCGATGATGTCGCCGACGCCCTGGCGCAGCAGCAGCTTCATGATCGCGGTGCCGGCCGCGCCAGCTCCGGAGACGACCACCCGGACGTCCTCGAGCCGCTTGCCCACCACCCGCAGCGCGTTGGTCAGCGCGGCCAGCACGCAGATCGCGGTGCCATGCTGGTCGTCGTGGAAGACCGGGATGTCCAGCGCCTCGCGCAGCCGGGCCTCGATCTCGAAGCAGCGCGGCGCGGCGATGTCCTCCAGGTTGATGCCGCCGTAGGCCGGCGCGATCGCCTTGACGATCTGCACGATCTCGTCGGTGTCCTGGGTGTCCAGCACCACCGGCCAGGCGTCCACCCCGCCGAATCGCTTGAACAGCGCGGCCTTGCCCTCCATCACCGGCAGCGACGCGGCCGGGCCGAGGTTGCCCAGGCCGAGCACCGCCGAGCCGTCACTGACCACCGCGACGGTGTTGCGCTTGATGGTCAGTCGCCGGGCATCGGCCGGGTTCTCGGCGATCGCCATGCAGACCCGGGCCACCCCGGGGGTGTACGCGCGGGACAGCTCGTCGCGGTTGCGCAGCGCGACCTTCGAGGTCACCTCGATCTTGCCGCCCAGGTGCAGCAGGAACGTCCGGTCCGACACCTTGCGCACGTCCACGCCGTCCAGCGCGGTCAGCGCGTCGACCACCTGGTCGGCGTGACCGGCGTCGGCGGTGTCACAGGTCAGGTCGACGATCACATGGGTCGGGTCCGAGTCCACCACGTCCAGCGCCGTGACGATCGCCCCGGCCTCGCCGACGGAGGTGGTGAGCCGGCCGATCGAGGAGGCGTCCGCGGTCACGGCGATCCGGATGGTGATCGAAAATCCGGCGCTCGGCAGTCGGGTGATGGCCACGGGATCCCTCCGTAACGGCTGTGCGACCGATCGGCCGCCGCCCGCATTTCTACCGGGTTGTCGCGGCCGACCAGCATTCGCCCCCACTTTTGGCGACCTTCACCATGGGCATATAGCAGGTGCGTTCGGCGTTGTGTCATGTCAGGATTACGTTCTACTTATCAAAACGGACAGGAGAACCGCTTGCGAGACCAGGAGAGCTTTGTCCCCGTCGAGGACGAGCTCGACGACGTCACCACCGGCGAGATGGAGCTGTCGGAGCGGCAGTCCCTCCGACGCGTCCCGGGCCTGTCAACCGAGCTCACCGACGTCACCGAGGTGGAATACCGCCAGCTGCGGCTGGAGCGGGTCGTCCTGGTGGGCGTCTGGACCGAAGGCACGGTCACCGACGCGGAAAACTCGCTGACCGAGCTCGCCGCGCTGGCCGAGACGGCCGGTTCGCAGGTGCTCGAAGGGCTCATTCAGCGTCGTACCCGACCCGACCCGGCCACGTACATCGGCCGCGGCAAGGTCGACGACCTCGGCGCGGTGGTGCTTTCCACCGGCGCCGACACGGTCATCTGTGACGGTGAGCTGTCCCCGTCGCAGCTGCGCAACCTGGAGCAGCGCACCAAGGTCAAGGTCGTCGACCGTACGGCGCTGATCCTCGACATCTTCGCCCAGCACGCCAAGAGCAAGGAAGGTAAGGCGCAGGTCGAGCTGGCCCAGCTCGAATACCTGCTGCCCCGACTGCGCGGTTGGGGTGAGACGCTCTCCCGGCAGACCGGTGGTTCCGGCCGGGGCGGCGGCGCCGGCGGCGGTGTGGGCGTTCGTGGTCCCGGTGAGACCAAGCTGGAGACCGACCGGCGACGCATCCGTCACCGCATCTCCCGGCTGCGTCGCGAGATCAAGAACATGAAGACGGTACGCGTGACGAAGCGCGCCCGGCGTTCCCGCAACGCCGTTCCCGCGGTCGCCATCGCCGGCTACACCAACGCCGGCAAGTCCAGCCTGCTCAACCGCCTGACCGGGGCGGGTGTGCTGGTGGAGAACGCGCTGTTCGCCACCCTGGATCCGACGACCCGCAAGGCCACCGCCTCGGACGGGCGGCTCTACACCCTCTCCGACACGGTCGGCTTCGTCCGGCACCTGCCGCACCAGATCGTCGAGGCGTTCCGCTCGACGTTGGAGGAGGTCGCGGAGGCGGATCTGGTGGTGCACGTCGTCGACGGCACCCACCCGGATCCGGAGGAGCAGGTCCGGGCGGTCCACGCGGTGCTCGCCGAGGTGAGCGCGGACCGGCTCCCCGAGCTGTTGGTGGTCAACAAGACCGACGCCGCCGACGAGGACACACTGCTGCGGCTCAAGCGGCTCTGGCCGGACGCGATCTTCGTCTCCGCGCACTCCGGGCGGGGCATGGACGAGCTGCGCGCGGCGATCGAGGAGCGGCTGCCGCGCCCGGCCGTGGAGGTCCGGGCCGTGCTGCCGTACGACCGGGGCGACCTGGTGGCTCGGGCGCACCGCACGGGTGAGGTGCTCAGCACGGCGCACCTGCCGGAGGGCACTCTGCTGCACGTTCGCGTCGGCGCGGAGTTGGCGGCGGAGTTGGCGGCGTTCGACGTTCAGCGGCAGGGGCAGGCGGCCGGCAGCCGGTCCTGAGCGACCACGGCGTCATCCATCGGAAACGCGCGGCATGCGACACTGGCCGAATGCGCCGCGTTGTTTCCTCGGTCACGGTTGCCCTCGGCCTGCTAGGGGCAACCGTGGCGCTCGCCGGAGTCGCCGCGGCGGCTCCGGCCCCTGGGTCGTCCGGGCCGCCCGCTGCCAATCCTGGCCAGAAGCGATGCACGATCAGCGATGAGCGCCTGCGGGAGCTGTCCGGGCTGGTCGCCACCAAGAGTGGCTTCATCGTCATCAACGACGGCACCGACAACCCGGCTCGCAAGCGGGTCTTCTTCCTCGACAGCAAGTGCAAGATCTCGAAGGAGCCGGTCCGCTACTCGGGGCAGGGTCCGTTCGACACCGAGGATCTCGCCCTGTCCAAGGACGGCAAGACCCTCTGGATCGCCGACACCGGTGACAACCCCGACTCGAAGGAGCGCCGCAGCCGCGTCGCGCTCTGGTCGATGCCGGTCACCGGCGCCAAGCAGCCGACGCTGCACCGGCTCTCCTACCCCGAGGCCAAACCGCACGACGCCGAGGCGCTGCTCATGGGCGACGACGGAAAACCGTTGATCATCACCAAGGTGACCAGCGGCAAGGCCGAGATCTACACGCCGTCGGCGGCCCTGAAGAGCGGCGACACCGACCCGGTGCCGATGCGTAAGGCCGGCGAGTTCACCCTGCCGAAGACCCAGACGGAGAACACCCTCAACACGTTCGGCCGGATCGCCATCACCGGCGCGTCCCGGGCGCCGGACGGCTCCCGGGTGGTCCTGCGCACCTACGCGGACGCCTTCGAGTTCGACGTGACCGGCGGCGACATCGTGGGCGCGCTCACCACCGGCAAGCCGCGGGTGACGCCGCTGGCCGACCCGTTCGGCGAGGCCATCAGCTACACCTCGGACGGGAAGGCGTTCCTCACCGTCTCCGATGCGGGCCGGTTCACCGAAGACGAGCCGCTCGACATCCTCAGCTACGCCCCGTCCAGTTCGACCGCCGTGCCACTGGAGCCGGAGGAGGGCGGCAAGCCGGCCGCCTCGAAATCCTGGACCGCCGGGTTGAGCCTCGACGACATCACGTACCTGGTCGGGGCGGTCGGTCTGCTCGGCCTGCTGTTGGTCGCCGCCGGCATCTTCGGCATCGTTCGCGCCCGCCGTCGGCCGCCGACCTCTGACGCGTCCGACGCGTCGGACCCGGATGACGAGCCGTTCGGCCCGCGCGCGGGCCGTGCCGTCGACGGTTTCCCCGCCGATGCCGACCGCAGGGGTGGTGTCTACGGGGGCGCCGCGCCGGCCGGCGGCGCGGTCTACGGCGGTGGTGCGGGTCGCGGCGGCCCGGCCCCGGCGGGTGGCGCCGTGTACGGCGGTGCTGGCCGGCCGGCCTCGGCTGACGGTGGCTACGGTGCGCCACGACCGGACGGCGGCGGTGCTGGTGTGTACGGCGGCGGTGGCCGTCCCCCCGGTGGCGGCGGTCGTCCTCCGGCTGGTGGCGGTGGTCGTCCTCCGGCCAGTGGCGGTCGTCCTCCGGCTGGTGGTGGCGGTCGTCCTCCGGCTGGTGGCGGTGGCCGTCCCGGCGGTGGCGTGTACGGCGGCGACGGCGGTCAGCCCGGCGCCGGTCGCGCGGAGCCGCCCCGGCGCGGTGGGCAGGAGCCCGACCACCGGGGTCAGCGGCCCGGCCGCCGACGCGACGACGACGCGCCCGTTGACCCGTACGGGCAGTATCCCGGTGGCGGTCGCGGTCACCGGGGCGATCGTTACTGATCGGCGCTGAGGCGCTCATCCGCCCCTGGGCGAGCGGTGCGGGTGAGCGCTGTCGGCACCCACCCGCCGATCGGTCAGATCCGGCGTAGGACCGCCACGACCCGGCCCATGATGGTGGCGTCGTCGCCGGGGATCGGGTCGAAGGCCGGGTTCTGGGGCATCAGCCAGACGTGCCCGTCGCGCCGCCGGTAGGTCTTCACGGTCGCCTCGCCGTCGAGCATGGCGGCCACGATCTCGCCGGAGTCGGCGGTCGGCTGCTGCCGAACGACAACCCAGTCGCCGTCGCAGATCGCCGCGTCGAGCATCGAGTCGCCCTTGACCTGGAGCATGAAGACCTCGCCCTCACCCACCAGCTCGCGGGGGAGCGGGAAGATGTCCTCCACGGCCTGCTCGGCGAGGATCGGGCCACCGGCGGCGATCCGGCCGAGCATCGGCACGTACGCCGGGGTCGGCCGCTGTGCCCTCGACAGCTCGTCGTCGATCGCCTCGCTGGGAGCGCGGACGTCCACCGCGCGCGGCCGGTTCGGGTCGCGGCGCAGGAAGCCCTTCTTCTCCAGCTCCTTGAGCTGGTAGGCGACGCTGGACGGCGACACCAGGCCGACCGCCTCGCCGATCTCCCGGACGCTCGGCGGGTAGCCGTGGCGCTCCACCCAGTTGCGGATGAACTCCAGGATGCGGCGCTGGCGGGCGGTCAGGTCGACCGTCGCCGGGTCGGGGAAGGCGCTGACCACCGGGGTGACCTGGCGCACGGCGGGCTGACCCGTCCGGCTGCGCGCGGCGCTGCGGCGTCGGGTGGCCGGGGGGCCCGCCTCGGTGATCTGCTGCGGGCTCTTCGGCCGGCTGGCCCGGTCCTCGGTCACGTCCGTCCTCCCTGGTCGGCGCTGGGTGCCTCGTCGGCTCGTGGTGCGTGCGGTGGTGCCACGTTGTTCATGACCGTATAGGTGAGATCAGTCATTTTCAAACATCTGTACGACCTCTCACCGGCGTGTCGGGGTGAAAAAGCACTCCGGTCGTACGGATGTTCTGATAAATGGTACGTCAGGTAGTACTGGTGTTCGATCCTCGACCGTTTTCCGGACGGGTCCAGCCTGCTGGCCGGTAACCCGGGTGGGGTCGTGGCGTTGGGCCTTCGGGTGCGCCGCCGGGGCGTGGATGACCGGATGGTCCGTGACGCGCCGGACACGCCGTCCAACTTGACCCGGCTTCCCCGGCGACATACGGTCGACCCCTAGATGTAGTAGTGACACGGGCGTAAGTTGCCTACAGGTTGGGTCTGACTACCGACCGCACTCCCGTAACGTTGATCACGGCGGGCGTCATCCGAGGATGGCACCGTCGGGGTGAGTCGTGCCCGGGGGGTGTCCGGAGTACTCGCAGTTGGTCATTTTTAGGAGGTGGGCGATGCGGTGTCCGTACTGCCGGCACGCTGACTCCCGGGTGGTCGACTCGCGGGAGGCCGATGACGGCCAGCTCATCCGACGGCGGCGGTCCTGCCCGGAGTGCGGCAAGCGGTTCACCACCGTCGAGGAGGCGGTCCTCGCGGTCGTCAAGCGCAGCGGGGTGACCGAGCCGTTCAGTCGCACGAAGATCATCGGCGGGGTGCGTAAGGCGTGCCAGGGCCGGCCGGTGGACGACGACTCACTCGCGCTGCTCGCGCAGCGGGTGGAGGAGACGGTCCGGGCCAAGGGGGCCGCCGAGATCCCCAGCCACGACGTGGGCCTGGCGATCCTGGGTCCGCTACGCGACCTGGACGAGATCGCCTACCTGCGGTTCGCCAGCGTCTACCGCTCGTTCGACTCGCTCGCCGACTTCGAGCGCGAGATTGAGACGTTGCGGGCCGCGGCGCGAGCCCGGGAGCAGGGCCGGGCCGATGCGGTCGAGGCCGCCGGCCGTACCAGCTGAGTCTTCACAGTTTTTCGAGAGATTGGGACGCGCGGTGGGTGACCGCGCAGACGAGGGGGGCGACGGCGTGACAACTAGCCGTTCACGGAACAAGGCAGGCGCGGGGCTGAAGATCGAGCGGGTGTGGACGACGGAGGGGGTCCACCCGTACGACGAGGTCTCCTGGGAGCGCCGTGACGTCGTGATGACGAACTGGCGGGACGGCTCGATCAATTTCGAGCAGCGTGGGGTGGAGTTCCCGGAGTCGTGGAGCGTCAACGCGGCCAACATCGTGACCACGAAGTACTTCCGGGGAGCGGTGGGGACCCCGGAGCGGGAGTGGTCGCTCAAGCAGCTGATCGACCGGGTGGTCACCACCTACCGCACCGCGGGTGAGGAGTACGGCTACTTCGCCAGCCCGGCCGACGCCGAGGTCTTCGCGCACGAGCTGACCTGGATGCTGCTGCACCAGGTGTTCAGCTTCAACTCGCCGGTCTGGTTCAACGTCGGCACGCCGTCGCCGCAGCAGGTCAGCGCCTGCTTCATCCTGGCCGTCGACGACTCGATGGACTCGATTCTCGACTGGTACAAGGAGGAGGGGCTGATCTTCAAGGGCGGCTCCGGCTCCGGGGTCAACCTGTCGCGCATCCGCTCGTCCCGTGAGCTGCTCTCCTCCGGTGGCACCGCCTCCGGCCCGGTCAGCTTCATGCGCGGCGCGGACGCCTCGGCCGGCACCATCAAGTCCGGCGGCGCGACCCGCCGGGCGGCCAAGATGGTCATCCTCGACGTGGACCACCCGGACATCGAGGAGTTCGTGGTCACCAAGGCGCGCGAGGAGGACAAGATCCGCGCGCTGCGCGACGCCGGGTTCGACATGGACCTCGGCGGCTCCGACATCGTCAGCGTGCAGTACCAGAACGCCAACAACTCGGTCCGCGTCTCCGACGAGTTCATGTCGGCGGTGGAGAACGGTAAGGGCTTCGACCTGCGCGGCCGGCTGGACGGCTCGGTGATCGACACCGTCGACGCCAAGAAGCTGTTCCGCACCATCTCCCAGGCCGCCTGGGAGTGCGCCGACCCGGGCCTGCAGTACGACGACACGATCAACGACTGGCACACCTGCCCGGAGACCGGGCGGATCACCGCCTCGAACCCGTGCTCGGAGTACCTGCACCTGGACAACTCCTCGTGCAACCTGGCCTCGCTCAACCTGATGAAGTTCCTCCGCGCCGACGGTGGCTTCGAGGTGGAGAAGTTCGTCAAGTCCGTCGAGTTCGTCATCACCGCGATGGACATCTCGATCTGCTTCGCGGACTTCCCGACCGAGAAGATCGGCGAGACGTCCCGCGCCTACCGGCAGCTCGGCATCGGCTACGCCAACCTGGGCGCCCTGCTGATGGCCACCGGCCTGCCGTACGACTCGGACCAGGGCCGCTCGGTCGCCGCGTCGATCACGTCCCTGATGACCGGCACCGCCTACCGCCGCTCGGCGGAGCTGGCCGGCGTCGTCGGCCCGTACGACGGCTACGCCCGCAACGCCGAGCCGCACAAGCGGGTCATGCGCAAGCACGCCGCGGCCAACGACGAGATCAAGCCGACCAGCCCGGTGGCCACCGCGATCGTCCGCGAGGCGACCAAGCAGTGGACCCAGGGCAACAAGATCGGCGACAAGAATGGTTGGCGCAACGCGCAGGCGAGCGTCCTCGCCCCGACCGGCACGATCGGCTTCATGATGGACTGCGACACGACCGGCGTGGAGCCGGACCTGGCGCTGGTCAAGTTCAAGAAGCTGGTCGGCGGCGGCTCGATGCAGATCGTCAACCAGACGGTTCCGCGCGCCCTGCGCAGCCTCGGCTACCCCGAGGAGCAGGTCGAGGCGATCGTCGAGCACATCGCCGACCACGGCCACGTGGTGGACGCCCCCGGCCTCAAGCCGGAGCACTACCCGGTCTTCGACTGCGCCATGGGGGAGCGGACGATCGCCCCGATGGGTCACGTGCGGATGATGGCGGCCATCCAGCCGTTCGTCTCCGGCGCCATCTCCAAGACGGTCAACATGCCGGAGGCGGCCACCGTCGAGGACGTCGAGAAGATCTACTTCGAGGGCTGGAAGCTCGGCCTCAAGGCGCTGGCGATCTATCGGGACAACTGCAAGGTCGGCCAGCCGCTCTCGGTGGCCAAGTCCAACAAGGCCACCGAGCCGGCCGCCGTCGAGACCGCGGCGGCCGCGCCGGCCGCGGTCGAGAAGGTCATCGAGTACCGGCCGGTGCGTAAGCGCCTGCCGAAGAAGCGCCCGTCCGAGACGGTCAGCTTCTCCGTCGGTGGCGCCGAGGGTTACCTGACCGCGTCGTCCTACCCGGACGACGGCCTCGGTGAGGTCTTCTTGAAGATGTCCAAGCAGGGCTCGACCCTGGCCGGCGTGATGGACGCCTTCTCGGTGGCCATCAGCATCGGCCTGCAGTACGGCGTGCCGCTGGAGACGTTCGTCAGCAAGTTCACCAACATGCGCTTCGAGCCGGCCGGCATGACCGACGACCCGGACGTGCGGATGGCGGCCTCGGTGATGGACTACATCTTCCGTCGCCTGGCGCTGGACTTCCTGCCCTACGAGCGCCGCGCCGAGCTGGGCATCTTCACCGCCTCGGAGCGGGCCGCCCAGCTGCGGGCCGAGGCCGACGCGGAGGCCGCCGCCGTCACCGGCGCCGAGCTCACCGCGATGGCGTCGTCCGCGCCGGTGGAGACCCCGGCCAAGCCGGAGGCTGTCGCCCAGCCGGCCCAGGAGATGGCCGACGTGGCCGCCGCCAAGCCGGCTCCGAGCGTGGGTTCCAGCACCGAACTGCTGGAGGCCGTGATCGGCAAGGCCGCCGACGCGCCGCTCTGCTTCACCTGCGGTACGAAGATGCGGCCCGCCGGTAGCTGCTACGTCTGCGAGGGCTGCGGCTCCACCAGCGGCTGCAGCTGACGTACGCGAAACGCGGCGCTGCCCCGGCTTCCCTCATGGGGGGGTCGGGGCAGCGCCGTTACCCGGGTCTCCCGAACTTATGAGGAACGGCAGCGACGGACGCCCGACCAGCGGGCAGATCCGGATGTCATGCAATCCCATGGGCTTCTGTAGGACGGGCTTGTGCGGTCGTCCGCGCGTTGCGTGAGCAGGGCCGCTACTCGCGGCCGAGCCAGGTGGCGACGCATGCCTCGTTGCCCTCGGCGTCGGCCAGAACCCACCACATCGGCGCGTGCGCGTCGGAAATGACACGTCCCCCAGCGGCCAGGGCGGCTGCAATGCGGTCCTCGGCCTGATCGTGCGCGACGGCGATGTCCAGGTGCATACGATTGCGATGTGGTCGCACCGCCTCCATGGATTGCAACCCGAACCCGGGGCCGCGTCGCGCGGGGTCGGCCAGATAGTCGTCACCGATCAGTTGATAGCCGAGCAGTGCCTGCCAGAAGGGCAGCACGTCGGTGCTCAGAGCGTCCAGGGTGATGTTGATGAGCTGTACGGCCGTGGGGTCGGCGGGGATGCCCAGCGCCCGGGCAGCGGCCGAGATCCGTCGGGCCAGTGATATGTCGCGTCGGGACAGCGACACGGTCACGCCGGCATGGCGCAGGTCCACGTTGAGATGCTCGCGTTCGTCGCCGACAGCGAGCCGACCCACCTCATCGACGAGCGCGATGCCCGCTGACAGCGAGCCGGTCGGGAAGTAGGCCGAGACCAGGTGGTAGAGACAACGCCAGTCCTCGACACCGTCAGCCGCATGGAAACGCCCAGCGGGGATCTGCACTGTCATGCCGGCGAACCTAACATCGACAACAGTGCCCATGCCCACCGCAGCTTGTCGACCACGCGGAACGGCCCGTCAGGGTTGTCGCCCGCCCGTTCCTACTCGCTGCGTCAAGACTCATATGTGTTGCCTCCACGTCTGTAGGACGTGGACTACGGCCTGCGTCCGCCACACGAGGAGTCGAGCCACTGCAACCCCTGCTGCCGTGCACCGCAATGCTCGTACCAAGTCTGGCTGCCTCGACGCATGCGCCACAGGTGTTGTCGCTGTAGCTCGACTTACGGCCTCTGGCTGATACCAACGGATCTTCGACGCGTCACCTTCCAGGTCCAGGTACTGAGGGACCAATCCGGTACGACATTCCGGTAGGTGCGGCCGGATCAGTGGTCTTCGTCGCCCTCAGTTGGGCGTGGTGGGCGGTTGTGCTTGGCCCACTCGTCAACCTCGTCCGCGTCCCAGATAGTCGTCCCGATCAGGCGGGCCATCGGCTCGGGGAAGCCGGGGCGGCGGGTGATCTGGAGTACCCGCTGCCGCGACACGTTGAACAGGGCGGCCAACTCGCCAGGCCCGTACAAGCGCGGTCGCTTCACGGCCTGAAAGTAAGCGCAACTCAAACTTGACGATCGCCACTTACAGATTGACAAGACAGGGTGCGGTGATGTGTGGTGGAGTAGTTCACGCCAGGCGACGGCGGGACACAGCTCGTCGGGAGGCCGGGTGCCGAAGCATGTGCCGTACGACGACTATCTGCTGGCGGTGGCGCTGACTCTGGCGCGGCGGCATCGGCCGGTCTGGTCGTGGCGGCGGTGGCGGCGGATCTGCCGGTGTGGGGCGGATGATCTGCCGTGCCAAGCCAGGCATCGCATCCCGATCCGCCGAGGCTTCTGGCCGGGGGAGGAGCAGGAGTGACCACGCACGGCCCGGTCCTTCCGGTCTGGACCTGCGGCGGCTGCGCCGCCCCTTGGCCCTGCCGGACTCGGCGCAGCGAGCTGCGTGCCGAGTTCGAGGGCGCGCCTGTGTCGTTGGCCCTCTACATGGGGTCCTACCTGGTCTGGGCCGCCGAGGACCTGACCTGGGTGCCCGCCGGGCTGCTGCACCGGCGCTTCCTGGGCTGGGTCCGCTGAACCTCATTCGGCGCGGCGAGTGCAGGAGGCCGGCTCGATCACTTGATGCTGATAGGTGTGGGCGATCCGTTCTGACTACTCAGCATCAAGTGATCTCAGCGGCTGGGCTAATGATTCGCTCGCTCGGCGGCGCGCACGGCGTTGCGGAACAGCATCGCGACGGTGGTCGGACCGACGCCGCCGACCCGGGGCGTGATGGCGCCGGCGACGTCGGCGCACGCTTCGTCCACGTCAGGTAGGAGCCGCCGCCCGTCGTAGCGGACGCCGGCGCCGATGACGACGGCGCCGGGCTTGACGTGCTCAGGCTGAACGATCCCGGGAACGCCGGCGGCGGCCACGAGGATGTCGGCGCGGCGGGTGTAGCGGGCCCAGTCGGGCACGCCGGTGTGGACGACGGTGACGGCGGCGTTGGCGGTCGGGCGCTTCTGCGCGAGCAGCATGGCCAGGGGGCGGCCCAGGGTGGCGCCCCGGCCGAGGATGACGACCTCACGACCGGCGACGGGGATCTCGTGGTACGCCAGGAGGGCCTCGATGCCGGCGGGGGTGCACGGCAGCGGGCCGGACAGGCCGACGGCGAGACGCCCCATGTTCAGCGGATGCATGCCGTCGACGTCCTTGTCCGGGTCGATGGTCTGCAGCGCCGCGTCGTAGTCCAGATGCCCGGGCACGGGGTACTGCACGAGCAGCCCGTGCACGCCCGGATCGCTGTTGAACCGGGCAATGGCCTGGTGCAGCTCGTTCTGGGTGGCGGTGGCAGGCAGGTGCACGTGCGGCACCCGGCAGGAGCCGGGCGGGGTCTGACGAGGTGTGACGTGCGGCGGATTTGCTGGTCGTGGTCATGAGGGTTCCTCGACGCAGGCGCCCAGGCGGTCGACGCCCGCGAGAGTAGCGCCGTCTCCATCGCCCGGCGGACCCGCACCGGGGCATGCTGCCGTTCGTCGATATACCTCAGAGGCATATGTATGACTCTGAGGTATATCGCTTGTCGGGATGGTGCCGCCGATGGAACCGGGCGGGCAGTTCGGTAACACCCGCGCTCCGCCTGACGAAGAAGGGGTGTGAAGGCTACGAGGGAGGACGGCCTGTGAATGAGCCGAGCCGAGCCGATGACGACATTTCCGGCATCGGAGCCGATCCGGTGGCCTTCGAGGTCTTCTACCGGCGGCACCTGGAGGCGGTGGGCCGGTTCGTGGCGCGGCGGGTCGACGACCCACACCTCGCCGCCGACCTGACCGCCGACGTGTTCCTGGCGGTGATCGAGTCGGCGGCCGGCTACCGGCCGGAGCGGGGTAGCCAGATCGGCTGGCTGTACGGGGTGGCCCGCAACGTCATCGGCGACGAGCGGCGTCGGGCGGCCCGACGGCTGCGGGTCACCGGCCGACTGGCCGGACGACGGGACCTCGGCCCCGATGACATCGCCCGCATCGAGGAGCGGATCGACGCCGAGTCGGCGGCCCGCCGCACCCATGGGGCGCTGAGCGAGCTACCCGAAGGCACCCGAACGCTCGTTGAACTCGTCGCCGTGGACGGCCTCACCGTCGCGGAGGCGGCGACCGTGCTCGGGATGTCACCGGTGGCCGCTCGGGTCCGCCTGCATCGTGCCCGCCGCGTCGTCCGCGCCGTGCTCGCCCGCCCGGTCACCACCCTCGCCTGAGAGACGGAGATGACGATGAACGAGATCGAACGGTCGCCGCAGGGTTTCGAGGAGCAACTCCTCAGGGATCTGACCGCACACGTCGCCCACCGGGCCGAGACGGCGTCGGCGGCCCGTCCGGCCGGACGCCGTACCCGGTTCCTGCGCGGTTGGCGCCTCGTCGGAGCGTTCGGGCTCGCAGTGACGCTGACCGCCGGTGCGTTGGCGGTCCAGACCATGAGGGTGGGCGACGAGCCGCCGCCGACCGCCAGCGCATCGGAGATCTTCCATTTGGCGGCCGACGCGGCCCGGCAGCAGCCGGAGCTCACCGCCCGACCCGATCAGTACGTCTTCACGGAGAACCTGGTGACGATCCGGGACCTGCCGGACAGCGGCCCTTACCAGACCACACGGAACCAACTGTGGCAGTCGGCCGGCGGAGTCGCGTACACGCAGGGACGCTACCGACCGGAGAGCGACCCGAACGGGTGGGGCGAGCTACGGGTGCTCCGGATGGGCGATGCCGCCGATCCCACGAAGGAACTCGACGCGTTCCAACCGCCCGCGTACCACGGCGACCTGCCCTCCGATCCGGACGAGCTGCTTCGATACCTTCGGAAGAACCCGGTCGACCTGCATCTTCCCGAAGGGGCCGACGAGGAGGCCGTCTACGGGGACGAGAGCATGGTGTACACCACCGCGCGGTCGATGGTCCGCGGCGGCTACGTGCCGCCCCGCGCGCTGGCGGCGCTGTTCGAACTGTTGGCCCGGGAGCCCGGAGCGGTCGTCATATCGGGCGACGTGGTGGACGCCGCAGGTCGGCACGGGGTGGCGATCCGGACGCCCGGTGTGATCGGTGGCAACGTGGACCTGCTCTTCGACCGCGACACCCATGTCTTCCTCGGCACCCGCGGGACGGTGGTGCGCAACGGCAAGGAGTCCCTGTACGACAACATCGCGCAACTCCGCATCGCCATCGTCGACCGGCCGGGCCAGCTGCCCTGAGCCGCCCCGGCCCTGGCCGGGCCGGTCATGTCGGACCGGTCAGGGCTGGACGAACAGGGGCCCGTAGTTCGAGCGGAACATCTGCTCGCCGAGGCGGCGCATCACCAGGTCGCGCAGCGCGGGCGGGAGCCCCGTGGCCTTGTCGCGGCGATGGGTCTGGCTGAACACCCAGTCGGTACGCGGGCGGCGCCGCGCCTCGTAGCCACGCAACGCGTCGGCGACGGAATCGGAGTTGGCCAACGACGAGGCGAGCACGAGCGCGTCCTCCAGGGCCATCGCCGCGCCCTGGGCCATGTTCGGGGAGGTGGCATGGGCGGCGTCGCCGATCAGCAGCACCGGCCCCCGGGACCAGGAGTCGAGCACGACCTCCTGGTTCGGCCCGGCGTGCAGCGTGCTGTCGTCGTAGTCGAGGGCCTTGAGCATGGTGGCCACCGGCTCGGTGAACGTCGCAGCCAGCTCGTCGCGCCAGCCGGGTCGGTCGGCCACCGGGCCGTCGTTGTAGTAGCAGTACGTCTGCTCGGCGCTGATCGGGATCGTCAGGAACTGCTTTCCGCGCCCCAACTGCACCGACCAGACCGGCTCGTCGTCGATCCGGGGGGCGACCCACCGGTACGCGTACTGGCCGAGGTCGCGGGCGGCCTGGCCGTCGAAGGCGAGCCGGCGGACCGTCGAGTTCACCCCGTCGGCGCCGAGCACCAGGTCGTACCGCCCGGTGCTGTTGTCGTCGAACTCGACGGCGACCTGGTCGCCCTCCTGGTCCAGCACGACCGGCTGGCGGCCCCAGCGGATCGGGGCGTCGCCGACGCCGTCGAGCAGCGCCCGGTGCAGCTGCGCCCGGGGCAACGAGACGCACGGCCCGACGCCGCGCCACAGCGCGGCCACATCGATGTCGAAGAGGCGACGCCCGCGCTGGTTGGCGCTGCGCTGCCGGGCGATCTCCACGGCAACGTCGGCGACCGACTCCCGCAGACCGAGTACGTCGAGCACCCGGGTCGCGTTGCCGGTGAGGTAGATCCCGGTGCCGGAGTCGGTCGGCCCGGGTGCCCGCTCGACCACGTCGATCGTCGCGCCCCACTCGCGCAGCGCAGTCACCGTCGCCAGTCCGGCGACACCCCCGCCGACGATCAGTACCCGGACACCGTCACCCCGCACGACACGTTCCTCCCCGTTGCCCTTGCCCGAACCCTCGCTGAGCTGCTGCTCAACGGTCCGGCCGCCGCAGCACTCTACGAGTCGGGTGAGTCAGCACACGGGTACGGGGGCTGAATTTCCGAGGAATGGGCTGCGACGATGAGGGCATGACGACCGCTGAGGCGTACGTCGAGTTCGGCAGCCACGAGGCGCGCGGGGTGTCGCCCACCTACGAGCGCCTGTCGCAGGCCGTCGCCAGCGACGATGACCTGCTCGCGCTGCTCGACGGGCTCCCGCCGGCCAAGCGGCAGCCGAATCTGCTGTTCGGCGTCGTCCGCTGGCTCGGCGGCCCGGTCGACGATCCCGTCACCTTCCACGACTACGTCCTGACGCACTGGCCCGCCGTCGAGGCGGAACTGCTCACCCGGGCCACCCAGACGAACGAGGCGGGCCGGTGCGCGGTCCTGTTGCCGGTGCTCGCCGCGTTGCCGCAGCCCCTCGCCCTGCTGGAGGTCGGTGCGTCGGCCGGGCTCTGCCTCTACCCCGACCGGTACGGGTACCGCTACGGCGACCATCAGGTCGGCTCGGGTGAGCCGATCCTGGAGTGCACGGCCAGCGGGTTGGTGCCGCCGGCCCGCGTACCCCAGGTGGTGTGGCGGGCCGGCCTGGACCTCAACCCGCTCGACGTGACCGACCCCGACGACGTGTCCTGGTTGGACGCTCTGGTCTGGCCGGAGCACGCCCACCGGCGGGCCCGGCTGCGGGGCGCGGCGGCGGTCGCCGCGGCCGACCCGCCGCTGCTGGTCCGCGGGGATCTGGTGGACGACCTGCCGGCGCTGGCCGCGCGGGCGCCGACCGACGCGACGCTGGTGGTCTTCCACACGTCCGTGCTCTACCAGGTGGCGCCCCCGCGCCGGGACGCGTTCGTCCGGTTGGTCCGCGAGCTGCCGGGGCACTGGGTCGCCAACGAGGGGCCGAAGGTGCTCCGGTACGACGGGCTGCCCGACCCGCCGAACGATGCGCTGCACAACGTCCTCGCGCTCGACGGGAAGCCGCTGGCCTGGGCCAGGGGCCATGGCCAGACGTTGACCTGGTTCGGCTGACGTCGCCAAACCGCCAAGCCGCTGACTCGACGCGGTCAGCTCAACGAGCCGGCTCGGGCATCCGGGCGCGCAGGGCCCGGATGAACCAGTCCACCGCCGGCACGGTCGCATCGCCGGTCGGCCAGCCGTTGAGCACCGCCAACAGGTCGAGGTAGCGGTCCCGGCGAGGATCGTTGGCCGGGAGCAGCCGGTCGAGCAACCGCTGACGCAGGTCGGCCTCGTCGGAGTGACCGTGCAGGCTCGCGTACCGGGTGAGGACCGCCGCGACCACCGGATCGGCGTCCGGGCTGGCCGGGTCGAGACCCGTCGCGAGGGCGGGGGACACCGCGTCCCGGACCACCGCGACGGCGTCCGGGCGGGGCAGCCCCGCGACGTCGTGGTCGGCGGCGTGCTGCCGCGCCAGCCGAGACATCCGGGCCCGGAACGCGGAATCCTGGCACAACCCGGCCAGCTCCAGCCACGCCTCGACCTGTTCGGTGCTGGGGTCGTCGAGGAGCTCCGGCGTCATCGAGACGATCACACCCGGGTACCCAGGCCGGTCACCGAGGCCGGCGAAGACGCTGTCCAGGAAGTCCGCCACCAACTGCCCGCGCTCGCGAATGGTGAGCTGGGCCAGCCGGTGCAGCTCGTCCACCTCCGCCGGGCCCGACCCGCGCCTCGCCGCGACGGTGAGCACCGCCTGGCGCAGCCGCAGCACCCGAATCTGCACGGCCAACGCCTCGGCGTGCGCGGCCGCCACCTCGGGCAGCGGCACCTCGTGGTTCACCACCCGCCGGATGGTGGTCAGGTCCAGGCCCAGGTCACGCAGCGTCCGGACCAGTTCCAACCGGGCCACGGCCGCCGGGCCGTACCGCCGGTAGCCGGCCGGGCTCCGGTCCGTCGGCGGCACGATCCCGCTGTCGGCGTAGTACCGGATGGTCTTGACGCTCAGGCCGGTCCGCCGGGCCAGGTCGCCGATCGTGTGACGCGTCTCCCCGCTCATGCCCCCACCCTCGCGTCTCCCCCCGGTGGAGACTCAAGCACCATCCGAGCCGGCAAGGAACGCCGCGACCGTCGTGGCGAACGCCTCGGCGTCGTCGAGCCATGGGTAGTGCCCGGCGTCCGGCTGAACCACCAGCTCAGCACCGGGAATCAGCTCGGCGAACCGGGCCACCAGGCCCGGCGGTGCGGCCAGGTCGACCGCACCGGCGAGCAGCAGCACCGGGCCTCGATGTGCGGCGAGCGCCGCACGAGTGGCCGGCGGATCGAAGGCGCCTTCGGAGCTGAAGATCCTAGCCAGCTCGTCGTTGCGCTGGTCGGATTCGGCGGCCTGGTAGACCTGAGCGGCCGAGTCCCATCGGCCGTACAGGAACGGCGCGATCTCCTGCATGGAGCCGGGGCCGGCTCGACCTGAGACGACGGACTCCAACGCCGCGGCTGCCACCGGAAACCACGGCTCGCCGGCCCGGGCCCGGGTGACCTCCTGGCGCTGCGCGGCGGTCACCTTCAGCCCGACCGCTCGGATGCTCGGGTTGACCAGCGCGAGTCGGCCCACCCGATCGGGGTGCCGGGTCAGGTATTGCAGAGCCAGGTTGGCGCCGGCGGAATGCCCGAGCAGATCAAGCCGGTCGAGGCCCAGGTGTCCGCGTAGCGCCTCCACATCATCGACCATGCGGTCGCAGCGGCAGGTCGAGACGTCCGCCGGGACCGCCGAGCGGCCGGTGCCCCTCAGATCGAGGATGACCAGCGTTCGGTCCGCGCCCAGACCGCCAAGGTCACCGAGGTACGTGGAATCGCGCATCGGCCCGCCCGGCAGGCAGACCAGTGGGTCTCCATCCCCAACGGTCTGGTATGCGAGTGTGGTCCCGTCGATCGCGTCGAAAGTGGTGATCATCGGTCAGCGGACCCGCTCGTGCCGGAGCAGCACCACGCCGTTGCCGAAGACGCGGCTCTCCACGAGTCGCAGGCCAGTCGGGGCGTCCGCCTCGGGAAAGAGTCGGCGGCCCCGACCGACCAGCACCGGGTGGACGTAGATCCGGTACTCGTCGATCAGGTCGTGCCGGGCGAACGTCGCGGCCAGGTCGGCCCCACCGAGCGCCAGGTCGCCGCCCGGCTCGGCGGTGAGCCTGCGGACCTGCTCGACGTCGACCTCGCGCATCACTGTCGCGTTCCAGTCGGCGTGGTCGAGCGTGCGTGAGTAGACGATCTTCGGCATGTCCCGCCAGATGTGGGCGAACTCGCGCTCCGGGCCGCTGGCGGTCGGGTCCTGATCGGCGGTCGGCCAGTAGGCGGCCATCAGCTCGTGGCTGACCCGGCCGCTGAGGAACCCGCCCATCGGGGCGATCACATCATTGAAGTGCTGGTGCAACTCCTCGTCGACCTGGTGCCAGCCGATGTCGCCACCCGAGCCCTCGAAGAACCCGTCCAACGACAGGCTCATCTGCACAACGATCTTCCGCATCGCGTCCCCTCCGTATGCGTCGATGGGTGTCGAAACCGATCGTCGTCGGACCGTACGACGAAACGACCGCCCGCCGCGACGACGCCCGGGGCATGTCGCGTATCCAGGCGGCGGAGAGGCCGACCACGAACCGTCCCTAGACTGCTGCGGTGACCGGAGAGCGACGACCCCTGGCCGACCGGCCGCTCACCGAGCCGCACCCGTCCCGGTTGCCGTCCGACCATCCCGACCGGGCCCGGATCCTCGCCGCGCACACCGCCGCGCTGGCTGCCGGCGAGGCCGGCTACCTCGACCCGGCGAGCGGGCTGTTCGTGCTCAGTGCCGCTTTCCTGGCCCGCCGGGGCACGTGCTGCGGGCGCGGCTGCCGGCACTGCCCGTACCTGGATGATCCACCGTCGGAATAGGCGTCAGCGGGGGCTTTCGCCCGACACCGACACCCCGTACGGTGTCCGACGGACATCCGGCGGGCGCCTTCCGCCGTCGGTCGGGGAGAGGGTGGAACGTGCGCGGTCGGATCGTGGTCGCCGGGCTGGCCGGACTGCTGGTGAGCGGCTGCGCCGACGAGGCGGAACCGGTGGCGGTGCCGCCGCCGGTGCCGATCACGGTGGAGGTGGCGGCGGCCTCCTCGGGCGGCGCCTGCCGTCTGCTGGACTTCACCGAGATCGAGCAGGTGGTGAAGGTCCGCTTCGACGTGGCGGCGGCCAGTGAACAGGGCGACACCCACACCTGTGTGGTCCGGGCCGCGGGTGCGACCCTGCCGGAGCTGACGCTCAGCGTGACCGAGACCACGATCGACAAGACCAGCTTCGGCGCGGACGTGGTGCCGGACAAGGCGGCGAAGGTCACCGGGCTGGGTCAGCAGGCGTACAAGCGGACCACCGCCGCGGCGAGCGGGCGCGGGCCGGTCGCCGAGGTGGGCTGGCTGGCCGGCGACGGGCGGCTGGCCACGGTGAGTTGGACCGCCGCCCGTGGCAGTGAGCGCTCGACGGTGGAGAAGCTGACCGGCGACCTGGCCGCGCTGGCGAAAAAGGTGGACACCCGGGCGCTGTGACGCCCGGGTGTCCGGTTGCTCAGTTGGCGGCGACGAAGACCCGGGAGGCGACCTCGCGGGGCAGCCGTACCCGGTCGCCCGAGCGGTCGATCGACACCCCGTCGCGCTCCTGGGCCACGGTCACCGTGGCGCCCGGGTCGACACCGGCGGCGTGCAGCTGGCGCAACACGTCGGCGTCCTTCTGCACGCTCTCGCAGATCCGGCGCACCACGACCGGCCCGGAGAGGCCGGGGAAGGCCAGGTTGCGCTCGCCCTCGGCGACGTCGGTGGTCTCCGCCGCCGGGGAACCCAGCTCCTGAAGCCCAGGGATCGGGTTGCCGTACGGGGAACGGGTCGGGCGGTTGAGCAGGTCGTAGACCCGCTTCTCCACCGCGTCGCTCATCACGTGCTCCCAGCGGCAGGCCTCCTCGTGGGCCTCCTCGTAGGGCATCCCGATGACGTTGACCAGCAGCAGCTCGGCGAGGCGGTGCTTGCGCATCACCGACACGGCGCTGCCGCGACCCTGGGCGGTGAGCGTCAGGTGCCGGTCACCCTCGACGGTGAGCAGGCCGTCGCGCTCCATCCGGGCGACGGTCTGGCTCACGGTGGGGCCACTCTGCTGTAGCCGTTCGGCGATCCGGGCACGCAGCGGCGGCACCCCCTCCTCTTCCAACTCAAGGATGGTGCGCAGGTACATTTCGGTCGTGTCGACCAGGTCGTGAGACTTCATAAGGTCAGCGGCCCTCCGGTGCACGATGTTACCTCGGTGAACGCCGGGCGACCGCCGCCGAACCGCGTGCCGTCTACGCGAATGGTGTTGGATGGTCGCCATGTCCGGTACCCAGGAGCCGTTGGTCGAGGTCGATCGGCTCGTCGCCGAACTCGACCAGGCCGATCCGCCCACCCTGCTCGACGTCCGCTGGCGGCTCATCGGCCCGCCCGGCCGCGACGACTACCTCACCGGCCACCTGCCCGGCGCGGTCTTCGTCGACCTGGACACGGCGCTCTGTGGGGCGCCCGGCGCCGGCGGTCGGCACCCCCTGCCCGACCCGGCCGCGTTGCAGACCGCGCTGCGGGGCGCCGGCGTCCGCGCCGGCCACCCCGTGGTGGTGTACGACGGCGGCGACGGCGTGGCCGCCGCCCGGGCCTGGTGGACGCTGCGCTGGGCGGGGCACCGCCCGGTGCGCCTGCTGCACGGCGGCTACCCGGCCTGGGTCGCCGCCGGTCGGCCCGTCTCCACCGACGCGCCCGCCCCACCCGCCGGTGATGTCGTGGTGCGCCCCGGTGACCTCCCGGTGCTCGACGCGGGGCAGGCCGCCGCGCTGGCCGCCGCGGATGACGCGGTGCTGCTGGACGTGCGGACGGCGCCGCGCTACCGGGGTGAGGTCGAGCCAATCGACCCGGTCGCCGGGCACGTGCCGGGAGCGGCGAACCTGCCCGCCGGGGAGTACGTCGGACCGGACGGCCGGTTCCTGGCCGCCGAGGTGTTGAGCGAGCGGTTCGCCGCCGCCGGGGTGACCGAGGGGCGGGCCGTCGGGGCGTACTGCGGCTCGGGGGTGACCGCCGCGCAGGCGGTGCTCGCGCTGCACCTGGCCGGCCGCACGGACGCCGCGCTCTACGTTGGATCCTGGAGCAACTGGGTGGCCGACCCCGCCCGGCCGGTCGCCTCCGGGTCGACACCCGGCCGCTGACCAGCGCGTGCGGTGGGCTGGCGCCGGTCGTCGTGCGACGATGGGCTCATGTCCGACGACACGGTGGTGGTGTGGGACGAGTCGCTGCTCGCCTACGACATGGGTGACCATCCACTCGACCCGGTCCGGGTGGAGCTGACCATCGCGCTCGCCCGCGAGCTGGGCATCCTGGATCGGCCAGGGGTGCGCGTGGTCAAGCCGGAGCCCGCCGACGATGCCCTGCTCACCCGGGTGCACGCGCCGGCCTATCTCGCCGCGGTGCGCAACGCGCCGCGTGACCCGCTCTTCGCCGGGTACGGGCTGGGCACCTCCGACAACCCGGTGTTCGAGGGGATGCACGAGTCCAGTGCGCTCATCGCCGGCGCGACGGTGGCCGCCGCCGAGGCGGTCTGGCGCGGCGACGCTCGGCGGGCGGTGAACGTGGCCGGTGGGCTGCACCACGCGATGTCCGCCCGAGCCTCCGGCTTCTGCGTCTACAACGACCCGGCGGTGGCCATCGCCCGCCTGCTCGACCTGGGCGCCGAGCGGGTCGCGTACGTGGACGTCGACGTGCACCACGGCGACGGGGTGCAGCAGATCTTCTGGGACGACCCCCGGGTGCTCACGGTCAGCGTGCACGAGACCCCGCTGGCGCTCTTCCCGGGCACGGGTTTCCCGGATGAGACGGGTGGGCCGGGCGCGCAGGGCACCGCGGTCAACATGCCGTTGCCACCGGGTGTCGACGACAGTGGCTGGCAGCGGGCGTTCCACGCGATCGTGCCGTCGGTGCTGCGCGCGTTCCGGCCGCAGGTGCTGGTCAGCCAGTGTGGCGCCGACGGGCACCGGCTGGACCCGCTCGCCGATCTGAACCTGACAGTCGACGGGCAGCGGGCCACCTACCTGGCGATGCGGGCGCTCGCCGACGAGTTGTGCGACGGCCGGTGGGTGGCCACCGGCGGCGGCGGGTACGCGCTCGTCGAGGTGGTGCCCCGGGCCTGGAGTCACCTGCTGGCCGTGGCCACCGGTGACCCGATCGACCCGGCCACGCTCACCCCACCCGGATGGCGGGACCTGGTCGCCTCCCGCCGTCTGGGTCGGGAGGTGCCGCTGCGGATGACCGACGACGCCGACCCGTCGTACGAGCCGTGGCAGCCGACCGGCGAGCCGAACGCGGTGGACCGGGCGATCGCGGCCACCCGCAAGACGGTCTTCCCGCTGCTCGGGCTCGACCCGCACGATCCGCGGGACTGAGCCGGGCCGGGGGAGGGCCGTTCCGGTGACGACCGTGGACCAGCCGGTCGACGTGCTGCTCAGCGATGGCAGCACGGTCCAGTTGCGACCGATCGACCCGGCCGACGCGCCGGGCATCGTGGCGATGCACAGCCGGTTCTCCGAGCGCACCCGCTATCTGCGGTACTTCTCGCCGTACCCGCGCATCCCGGAACGGGACCTGATCCGTTTCGTCACCGTGGACCACCACGACCGGGAGGCGTTCGTGGTGCTGGCCGCCGACCAGATCGTCGCGGTCGGCCGGTACGAGCGGCTCGGCCCGCAGGCTCCGGAGGCGGAGGTGGCCTTCGTGGTGGAGGACGCCTACCAGGGTCGGGGCATCGGCTCGGTGCTGATGGAGCACCTGGCCGACGCGGCCCGCCGCAACGACATCATGAGCTTCGTCGCGGAGGTGCTGCCGGCCAACGGGACGATGCTGCGGGTCTTCGCCGACTTCGGTTACCAGGTCCAGCGCGAGTACGCCGACGGCGTGGTGCACCTGAGCTTCCCCATCGCGCCCACCGAGGCCAGCCTGGAGGTGCAGCGCGGCCGGGAGCACCGCACCGAGGCCCGCTCGATCGCCCGGCTGCTCGCCCCGCGCGGCATCGTCGTCTACGGCGCCAGCGCCACCGGTCAGGGGGTCGGCGCGGCGGTGCTCGGGCACCTGCGCGACGGCGGGTTCACCGGTGCGGTGGTGCCGGTGCATCCGAGCGCGTCGACCGTGGCGGGCCTGCCCGCGTACCCGTCGGCGGTGGACGCCGGAGTGCCGGTGGACCTGGCGGTGGTGGCGGTCCCGCCGGAGGCGGCGACCGCGGTGGTCGCCGACGCCGCCGCGGCGGGGGTGCACGGCCTGGTGGTCATCTCCGCCGGCTTCGCCGAGGCCGGCGGCGAGGGCGCGGCCACCCAGCGGGCGCTGGTCCGCGCGGCGCACGCCGCCGGGATGCGGGTCGTCGGTCCGAACTGCCTGGGCGTGGCCAACACCGACCCGACGGTACGCCTCAACGCCACCCTCGCCCCGGCGCTGCCGCCGGCCGGCCGGGTCGGCATCTTCAGTCAGTCCGGCGCGTTCGGGGTGGCGCTGCTCGCCGAGGCGGACCGGCGTGGCCTCGGGCTGTCCAGCTTCGTCTCGGCCGGCAACCGGGCCGACGTCTCCGGCAACGACCTGTTGCAGTACTGGCAGGACGACCCCGACACCGATGTGATCATGCTCTACCTGGAGACCTTCGGGAACCCGCGCAAGTTCGCCCGGCTGGCTCGGCGGATCGGGCGGGCCAAACCGGTCGTCGCGCTCGCCTCGCCGGCCCGCCCGCCCGGGGTCGGTGACGCCGCCGGGCCGGACGAGGTCGCGGTGGCCGCGCTCTTCGCCCAGTCCGGGGTGATTCGGGTGGACACCGTGCCGGAGCTGCTCGACGTGGGTGTGCTGCTGGCCAACCAGCCGTTGCCGGCCGGCGGCCGGGTCGGTGTGCTCGGCAACTCCTCGGCCCTCACCGGGCTCGCCGCGACCGCCTGCGTCGGGCACGGCCTCAGCGTGGCCGACGGTTATCCGCGCGACGTCGGGCCGAGCGCCGGTGCCGCCGAGTTCGCCGCCGCTCTCGCCGAGACGGCCGGCGACGAACGGGTGGACGCCCTGGTGGTGGTCTTCGCCCCGCCGCTACCCGGCCAGCTGACCGAGGTGGACGCCGACGTGACCGCCGCGCTGCCGGCCGCCCTGGCGTTGGGCAAACCGACAGTGGCGACGTTCCTGGTCGGTCGGCTGCCGCCGGGGGTGCCGGCGTACGGCGGCGTGGAGGAGGCGGTCCGCGCGCTCGCCCGCGCGCACCGGTACGCCGAGTGGCTCCGCCGCCCGCCCGGGACGGCACCGGAGCTGCCCGGCGTCGATCGGGCTGCCGCGCAGGCCGCGCTCCGGGCCGACGCCACCGACCCGGGCGCGCTGCTGGCTGCGTACGGCATCGACGTGGTGGCCTCGGTGCCCGTCGACTCGGCCGACGCGGCGGTCGAGGCGGCGGCGCGGCTGGGCTTCCCGGTGGCGCTCAAGGCGGCCGCCCCCGGGCTGCGGCACCGGCTCGACCTCGGCGCGGTCCGGCTCGACCTGCCCGACGAGCCGACCCTCCGTCGCGCGTACGCCGACCTGGCGGTGACCTTCGGCGCGGACGCGCTGGTCCAGCCGATGGTCCCGCCCGGGGTGGCCTGCGTGGTGGAGGTGGTGGAAGATCCCGCGTTCGGGCCGGTGGTCGGCTTCGGCCTCGGCGGGGTCGCCACCGAGCTGCTCGGCGACCGGGCCTGGCGGGCGGTGCCGCTGACCGATCGGGACGCGGCCGAACTCATCGACGAGCCCCGGGCGGCGCCGCTGCTGCGCGGGCATCGGGGGGCCGCACCGGTCGACCGGGCGGCCCTGGCCGATCTGCTGCTGCGGGTGGGTCAGCTCGCCGACGAACAGCCCCGGGTGCGATCGCTGACCCTCAACCCGGTGCTCGCCCGCCCGGACGGCATCTCGGTCCTGCACGCCCAGGTAGGCGTGGGCGGCGTGGTCGCCCGCCCGGACACCGGGCCCCGCCGCCTGTGAGGGTGCCCGGTCAGGCCCGGCTGGAGATCTGCTGGACGCCCCAGGTGTTGCCGTCCGGGTCGGCGAAGAAGACGAAGCCGACGTTGTCCAGTGGATCGGGCACCGGCCGGGGGTTCTGACCCACCACCTGGATCTCGCTGACCTCGACACCCCGCCCGACCAACTCCTGGTGGGCTCGCCTCAGGTCGGGCACCACCAGTTGCAGGCCCTTGAGCGAGCCGGGCGGCATCTCCGGGACGACGCCCTTACCGATCACGATCGAGCAGCCGGAGCCGGGCGGGGTCAGCTGGACGATGCGCGCCTCGTCGCTGATCACCGTGTCGTGGTCCACCGTGAAGCCGAGCTGGTCGGCGTAGAACTTTTTCGCCCGGTCCACATCGGAGACCGGCACGATCACCACTTCCAACGTCCAGTTCACCGTTGTTCTCCTCGCGTCGTCGGTCAGCGGGTCGGTGTCCCAGTCAAGCACTCCGACAGCACGGAAGGCCCCGGCGAACCGCCGGGGCCTTCCGTGGGAACCGGGTGCGTCAGCAGGCGTACGCCTCCAGGCGCTGGGCCCGCTCCGGGGCGCGCAGCTTCAGCAGCGTCACCTTCTCGATCTGCCGGATCCGCTCCCGGGACAGGCCGAACTCCCGGCCCACCTCGTCCAGGGTGCGCTGCCGGCCGTCGTCCAGCCCGAACCGGAGCCGGATGACCGCCTGCTCCCGCTGGGACAGGGTGGAGAGCACGATGCTGACCTCGTTGCGCAGCTCGCCCTGGGCGGCGGCGTCGCCCGGCTCGGTGCGCGGGTCCACCGAGGCCACGAAGTCGCCGAGGGCGCTCTCACCGTCGTCGCCGACGGCCTGGTCCAGACTCACCGGCTCCCGGTCGTAGGAGATCAGCTCGATGACCTGGATCTCGGGGATCTCCAGCGCGCGGGCGACCTCGGCCACCGTCGGTTCGCGGCCCAGCGTCACCGCCAGTTCGCGGCGTGCCCGGACCATCCGGTTGACCTGCTCGACCATGTGCACCGGGATGCGGATGGTGCGCGCCTGGTCGGCCATGGCGCGGGTGATGGCCTGTCGGATCCACCAGGTGGCGTACGTGGAGAACTTGTAGCCCTTGGCGTAGTCGAACTTCTCCACGGCCCGGATCAGACCGAGGTTGCCCTCCTGGATCAGGTCGAGAAACGCCATGCCGCGGCCGGTGTAGCGCTTGGCGATGCTGACCACCAGCCGCAGGTTCGCCTCCAACAGGTGGTCCTTGGCCGCCCGACCCTCCGCGACGATCAGCTCCAGGTCGGCCCGCAGCTCCGCGGAGACCGGGGTGCAGGTGGCCAGCTTCTCGTCGGCGAACAGGCCGGCCTCGATGCGCCGGGCCAGGTCGACCTCCTGCGCGGCGGTCAGCAGCTTCGTCCGGCCGATTCCGTTGAGGTAGGCCCGGACCAGGTCGGTGGAGATGCCGCGCTCGTCGGTGGCGTCCAGGTCGACGAGGACCTCGGAGGCATTGTCAGTGTCGGTCGTGGTGGCCGGGCGCGTCCGGTGTTCCGTCATCTGCAGGACCATCTCTGTCTCTCCCCGTTTCCACGTCGGTGCCGTGTTCCCGGCCCAGTGGCGCCGGTGTGAGAACAGCTTGGCGGGCGGGGCGTAAAACGGGAGTGAGGCGATCGGGCACCCGACAGGAAATGCGTCGGATCGCTGGTGCGGTGTGTCGTCGGAGTGTGTGGTTGCCCGCCCCGGCTACGTTGCGGACGGCCGGCCACCTCTGGTCGGCCGGAAACGACAGATGGAGGACGGTGTGGTCTTCAAGCGGCTCATGAAGGCGATGGGCGTCGGCGGCCCGTCGGTGGAGACGGTGCTGGCCGACCCGAACTGCCGCCCGGGCGGCCAGTTGGAGGGCCGCATCCAGGTGATGGGCGGCGACCACCAGGTCGACATCGACCAGGTCGCCCTCGGCCTGGTCACCCGGGTCGAGGTCGAGAGCGGCGACAACGACCACGACACCACTCAGGAGTTCCACCGCCAGCAGGTCACCGGCGCGTTCCGGCTGGAGCCGGGGCAGCGCTACGACATCCCGTTCCGCTTCGACGTGCCGTGGGAGACGCCGGTCACCGAGCTGTACGGGCAGCACCTGCACGGGATGACGATGGGCCTGCGTACCGAGCTGGAGGTCGCCCGCGCGGTCGACAAGGGTGACCTGGACGCCGTGTTGGTACACCCGCTGCCGGCGCAGGAGCGACTGCTGGACGCGTTGCTGCGGCTGGGCTTCCGGTTCGCCCGCGCCGACGTGGAGCGTGGCCACATCTACGGCGTACGCCAGACGTTGCCGTTCTACCAGGAGATCGAGTTCAGCCCGGCGCCGCAGTACGCCCGCTCGATCAACCAGTTGGAGGTCACCTTCATCGCCGACGCGCAGCAGATGCAGGTGGTGCTGGAGGTCGACAAGCGCGGCGGTGTCTTCACCGAGGGCCGGGACGCTTTCGGCCGGTTCACCGTGGACCACGCCACCGCCGACCGCACCGACTGGAGCGCCGAGCTGGACAACTGGCTCCGCCAGTCCCTAACCCGCCGAGGCATCTTCTCCTAACCCCACCCCCGGGCCCACCCGGCCCCACCACCCGCCTCCCCGTCCGTCGATCATGAAGTTATTGCCCGCCGCCTCGGCGTGTCGTGACAATAACTTCATGATCAACCGGGTGAGGGTTAGAGGTCCAGGAGGAGGGTTTGGGGGCCTATGTTGGTGCTCTCCACCAGCATGTGGGTGCGGAAGCGGCCGGTCTCGACCTTGGCTCCTCGTTCGCGCAGGGCGTCGACCACCGCTGTCACCAGTGGTTCGGCGACCTCGGCGGGGGCGGCGGCGGTCCAGCTCGGGCGGCGGCCCTTGCGGACATCGCCGTAGAGGGTGAACTGGCTGACCACCAGGATCGGCGCGCCGGTGTCGGCGGCGGACCGTTCACCGTCCAGGAGGCGCACCTCGTGCACCTTTCGGGCCATCGTCTGAGCGGTCTGCGCGGTGTCGGTGTGGGTCACCCCGAGCAGCACCAGCAGACCGTTCTCGATGGCACCGACCACCTCGCCGTCCACCGTCACGCTGGCCCGCCCGACGGTCTGCACCACCGCACGCATCAGGCGCTCACCGGCTCGATGAAGCCGCGCTCCACCAGGTGCGCCACGATCGGGCCGGCGGCCTCGGCCATCTCGTCAGGCTCGACATCGTGCGCGGCGGCGAGCAGGGCGAGCTGGTCGCGCAGCGGCAGCCGGCCGTCGGCGCCACCGACCAGCGCCAGCACCAGCGGGTCGATCTCCTCGGTCCAGCGCAGGCCGTGCGGCATCGCGAGGACCTGCCGATCCACCCCCCAACCCTCGTCGCCCATGGTGGCCTCCTGTCGCAGCTGGAGGCCCTCGGCGGCCCGGTAGCGCTCGGCGAGCAACGCCTCGGTGTCGCGTACCCGGAGAAAGTCCCGGCGGTCGAACCAGGCGGCGACCTGGTCGCCCAGCGGCGGCTGCACCCGCTGGCGCAGGTCCTCCACCCGGACGACCGGGTCGGCGTGCCCGCTCCGGCGCAGCGACACGATGCCGAAGCCGATCCCCTCCACCTTGTGCGCGTCGAACCAGTCCAGCCAGGCGGCCATCCGCTGCGGGTCGGCGGTCTCGCCGACGTCGGTGAGCCACAGGTCGACGTACGCCATCGGGTCGGCCACCTCGCGCTGGATCACCCAGGCGTCCAGGCCGGTACCCGCGAACCAGCCGGCCACCCGCTCGTCCCACTCCTCGCCGGCGACGTGCACCCAGTTCGCCAGGTACTGCATGGTGCCGCCCTCGGTGAGCAGACCCGGGGCGGCCGCGGCCAGTTCGGCGCCGATCGCGTCACCGACCCGGCCGGAGTCGCGGTAGACGTGCGTGGTGGTGCCCGGGCCGACCACGAACGGCGGGTTGCTCACCACCAGGTCGAACCGCCGACCGGCGACCGGGGCGACCAGGTCGCCGCGGAGCAGCTCCCAGTCCTGGCCGTTGAGGGCGGCGGTGGTCGCGGCGAAGCGCAGCGCCCGCTCGGAGAGGTCGGTGGCGGTCACCGACCGGGCGTGGGTGGACAGGTGCAGGGCCTGGACGCCGGAGCCGGTGCCCAGATCCAGTGCGGTGTCGACCGGCCGGCGCATGGTCGCGCCGATCAGCGTGTGGGTCGCCCCACCAATGCCGAGGACGTGCTCGGCGTGCAACGGGCGACCCGGGCGGGCGCTGGCCGGGACGTCGGCCAGCACCCACCAGTCGTCCCCGTACGGCTCCAGGTCGACGCCGGCGCGCAGGCCGGCGCCGTACCGCTCGACCAGCCCGCCGGCCAACGCCTCGTCCAGGCTCAGTGGCGCCAGCGCGGCGGCCACCGCTGCCTCCGGCTCGGTCTGGTCGCAGATGAACACCCGGATCAGGGTGCCCAGCGGGTCGCCGTCCTCGGTGGCGCGCAGCGCGGCCCGGTAGTCGTTGCGGGCGACCGCCGCGGTCGCCGGGGCGCCCAGCCGCTCGGCGATGCCGTGGCTGGTGAAACCGGTCCGGGTCAGCGCTGTCCGCAGCGCGTCGACGCCGGCAGGGGAGAGCAGCATGTCGTGTTCGTCCACCCCGACATCCTGCCTGCCGTCGCGTCCCGGGTCAGCGTCACCCGCCGGTTGGTGTCGGGGCGTCGGTGTCCGCCCGGATCGGTGTGCCAGGCAGGATGGTCCGCATGACGCTTGTGCTGCCCATCGACCCGGAGGCCAATCGGCTGTTGGAACGCAGCCCGCTGGCTCTGCTCCTCGGCATGGTCCTCGACCAGCAGGTGCCGATGGAGAAGGCGTTCTCGTCGCCGTACGTGCTGGAGCAGCGGCTGGGCCATGAGCTGGACGCGGCGGAGCTGGCCGGGTACGACCCGGAGGCCCTGGTCGCGCTCTTCGCCCAGCCGCCCGCGCTGCACCGGTTTCCGAAGGCGATGGCGGCCCGGGTGCAGGAGGTCTGCCAGGTGCTGGTGGAGCGCTACGACGGTGACGCGGCGCTGCTCTGGGCCGAGGTCGCGGACGGGCCGGAGCTGCTGCGCCGAGTCTCCGCGCTGCCCGGCTTCGGCAAGCAGAAGGCCCAGATCTTCGTGGCCCTGCTCGGCAAGCGGTTCGGGGTGACCCCGCAGGACTGGCGGAAGGCGGCCGGAGACTACGGCGACCCGGGCGCGTACCGGTCGGTGGCCGACGTCACCGACGCCGATTCGCTGCGTCGAGTGCGGGAGTTCAAACAGCAGATGAAGGCGGCAGCCAAGGCGAAGACCAGCGGCGGTTGACCCGACCGACCTGACGAGGGTTGCCGCTCAGGCGGCGGTGGGGTGCGCCAGCGAGGCCAGCGCGCGCCGGACGTCGGCCAGCGAGACGGTCGCCGAGTCGTCCAGGTCGGCCAGGCCGGCCTCGATCCACTGGCGCATCAGCGTGGTGACCCCGATGCCCCGGGCGTCGGCGGCGGCGCGGACCCGCTCGTAGGTGTCCAGCGGCAGCCGCACCGAGCGGCTCACCATCGGCACGTCGCTGTCCGGGGTGGGCAGCTCCGCCGCCGGGCTCTCGTCGATCAGCTCGGCGATCTGGTCGCCGCCGCCGTGGAACTGCTTGGTCGCGTCGTTACGGTGCATCGTCACGGCCTCCTCATCTACCGAGATCTCCGCACGGCCTCGTCGTAGCGCTTGGACTCGACGTCGCTCAGCTCGCGGGCGGAGAGGATGTCCCAGTCGTTGTCGGTGCCATCGGCCTCGGCGAGCAGCACCGCCAGCCGACGGCCCCGACGGGCGGCGGCGTAGACCACCATCACGTCGTCACCCAGATGCCGGATGACCCGTCGGGCGCTGTGCAGCGCCTCCCAGACTTCCCCGGGTGTGACGTCGTAGACCCTCAGGTTGGCCAACGCCTCGTCGGTGAAGCTGAACCTGCTGCCCACATCGCGGAGCGTACCACGTGTGTAACACGCGACGGGATGAGTCGAATTTCGCTGATCACGGGCCTGCGGTGACAGGATGAGGCGTAACCCCCTTGAGGAGGTCCATGGTGAAGCGTCAGGCGTACCAGCCGATTCTGATCACCGACGCCTCGCGCAGCCAGGACGATCAGCTCAACAGTCGCCAGCGCCGATATGTCCTGATGATGGGCATCCGGGTGCTGTGCATCATCGTCGGCGCGATCCTGGTCGGTGCGAACGCCCCACTGCTCTGGCTCTGGCTGCCGCTGTGCGGCCTCGGCATGGTGCTCATCCCCTGGCTGGCCGTGCTGCTGGCCAACGACCGGCCGCCGAAGGAAGAGCACCGGCTGGCCAACCGGTTCCACCCCCGCCAACAGGACGACACCCCGCCGATGAGCCTCACCGCCGAGGAGCGCTCGCACAAGGTCATCGACGTCGAACCCTGACCCGCGAACGGGCCAGGGTTCGACCGTCACGGCCGCGCGGTGCCCGGTGGCCGAACCCCGGCCGCTACGGCTGTGGCCGTGCGCCGGCCGTGGAGACGGCCAGCGCGCCCAGGTCGGTGGCGCGGCTCAGCGCCGCGGCCGGGGTGGCGCCGGCGAGCCACGCGGTGAGCAGGCCGGCCGCGAAGGCGTCGCCCGCGCCCGTGACGTCCACCACCGCGACCCGTCGGGCCGGAGCCACGCAGACCGGCGTGGTGCGGTCGACCCAGACCGCGCCGGCCGCGCCGCCCTTGACCACGACCCGCCGAGCCGTCGCCGACAGCACCCGCCCCTGCGCCGCCGGGTCCAGCCCGCCGGCCAGCACCGTGGCCTCGTCCGCGTTGACCAGAAGCAGGTCGATGTCGCGTACCCAACTCAGGAACGCCGCCGCGCCGACCCGCCGCAGCGGCGCCGCGGAGGCCGCGTCGACGCTGGTGGTGAGCCCGCGCTCGCGGGCGGCGGCCAACGCCCGCAGCCCCGCGCCGCGCGACTCGGCGTCCAACAGGGTGTACGCGGACAGGTGCAGATGCCCCGCGCCGGGCGCCGCCGCGAGGGCCTGCTCGACGTGCGCGGCGCTCAGCCGCAGGTTCGCGCCACGCTGGCTGACCATGGTGCGCTCGTCGTCGGCGGCCAACACGATGACCGTGCCGGTCGGTGCGCCCTCGACCCGCTCGATCGCGCAGTCGATGCCCGCCCGTTCCAGCTCGGCCACCCGGTCCCGCCCGGCGTTGTCGTTCCCGACGGCGCCGACGAGCGTGACGTCCACCCGCTGCGCGGCGACCCAGGCGGCGGTGTTGGCCGCCTGACCGCCGCCGCCGAGACTGATCTCGGCCCCGGTGTCCGAGCCGGCCGCGAGCGGCCCGGACAGCACGGCGACCACATCGGTGATCACGTCCCCGACGACGACCATCCGGGCCGGTCGGGTCATGCCGGAACGGCGGTGATGCGGGCCGCCGAGGCGACCGCGATCCGCGCGGCCAGCTCGGCGTTGCGCAGGATGATCCGCACGTTCACCGCCAGGCTCGCGCCCTCGGTGGCCGAGTGGAAGTGCGCGAGCAGGTATGGGGTGACGGCCTTTCCGGTGATCCCGTCCCGCTCCAACAGGGCCAGGCCCTGGGTGAGCGTCCGGTCGTGCAGCTCCGGGTCGAGCTGTTCGTCGACCGGCAGCGGGTTGGCGATGAGCAGCCCGCCGGTGTGCACGGCGTGCTCGTCCCGGGCGGCGAGCACGGCGGCGACCTGCTCCGGGGAGTCCACCGACCAGTCCAGGTCGAAGCCGGCATCGGTGAGGTAGAAGCCGGGGAACCGCCGGGTGCGGTAACCGACCACCGCGACACCCAGGGTTTCCAGGCGCTCCAGCGTCGCGCCCACGTCGAGGATCGACTTGACCCCGGCGCAGACCACCGCGATCGGGGTCTGCGCCAGGGTGACCAGGTCCGCCGACTCGTCGAAGGTCTGCGCGGCCTCCCGGTGCACCCCACCCAGCCCGCCGGTGGCGAACACGCCGATGCCGGCGGCGGCGGCCACCGCGCTCGTCGCGGCCACGGTGGTCGCGCCGTCCGCGCCGGTCGCGGCGGCCACCGCGAGGTCGCGCACGGAGAGCTTGGTCACGCCGTCGACCGTGGCCAGCCGGGTCAGCTGGGCGTCGTCCAGGCCGACCACCAGCTCGCCGGCGATCATGCCGATCGTCGCCGGAACGGCCCCGGCGTCCCGAACCGTCCGCTCGATCTCCCTGGCCACCCGCAGGTTCTCCGGTCGGGGCAGACCGTGCGAGACGATGGTGCTCTCCAGGGCGACGACGGGCCGGCCGTCGCGCAGGGCTTCGGCGACCTCGGTGCCGTAGCTGAGGTGAAAGTCAGTCACACGGGCACCGTACGGGGTGGGCACTCGGCCGGCCTCAAGTGGACCCGGCCGTGATGACCTGCCAAACTTGTCGGTTGGAGGTGCAGACGTGAGCACAGAGGTTCTCGAGCGTCCGGAGCTGAAGGACGCCGATACCGGTCCCGAGATGTTCCACTACGTCCGCAAGGAGAAGATCGCCGAGAGCGCCGTCATGGGCACTTTCGTCGTCGCTCTCTGCGGCGAGACCTTCCCGGTCACCAAGGCGGCCAAGCCGGGTTCGCCGGTCTGCCCCAAGTGCAAGGAGATCTACGACTCGTACCGTGAGTGAACCTCGGCCGGTGCTCCGGCCGGCGACGTAGCCTGCGGCGGTGACCACCTCCACCGCCCTGCTCCTCGCCGACCTGGCCGGGGTGGCGGTGTTCGCCGCGTCCGGGGCCTCGGCGGCGGTGGCCAAGCGACTGGACCTGTTCGGCGTCGCGTTCGTCGGCTTCGTGGCCGCCCTCGGCGGTGGGATCTTCCGCGACCTGGTCATCGACGAGGTGCCGCCGCTGGCCTTCGCCGACTGGCGGTACGCGGCCACCGCCGCGATCACCGCGCTCGCCGTCTTCTGGCTGCACCCGCAACTGGCCCGACTCCGCACGACAGTCCTGGTGCTGGACGCGGCCGGCCTGGGGCTGTTCACCGTCACCGGCACGCTCAAGGCGCTCGACGCCCGGGTGCCGGCGGTCGGGGCCTGCCTGATCGGCATGCTCACCGCGATCGGCGGCGGGCTCGGCCGAGACCTGCTCACCGCCGAGATCCCGGTCGTACTGCGCCGGGAGATCTACGCGCTGGCCGCGCTGGCCGGTTCGGTCCTGGTGGTGCTGCTGTACGTCACCGGGCAGACCGGGCCCGCGCCGCTCACCGCCGCCGCCGTCCTGGTCTTCGGGCTGCGCCTGATCGCGCTGCGTCGACGCTGGTCCGCGCCGGTGGCCACGCTGCGCCCACCGCGTGCCGGTGGGGCGGATCCACGCACCGACCGGGAGTGGTGACGCGGTCGCGCCGCCGTTCGGTTGGGCGCGGGATTGTGACCAGCGTGGCGTCGCCTGGGCCCGGCGGCCGGAGCTGGTTATGCTGAGTCGGCCTTCGCGGCAGCTTCTGCGCGGAGGCGTTTTCATGGGCGGCGGATCCTCGTGGCCCTCGCCCGGGGTCCGCCATCGTGCGGTCGGAGAGGAGCTTCGCGTGGCAGCCCGGACGCCGGTGCTCGAGACGTTCCCGGCGCTACGCGCCTGGCAGCGCAAGGCCCTGGTCGAATACCTGCGTCGCCGTACCGAGGACTTCACCGCGGTCGCCACGCCCGGCGCGGGCAAGACCACCTTCGCCCTGCGGATCGCGGCCGAGCTGCTCGGTGACGGCACCGTGGAGGCGGTCACCGTGGTCGCGCCGACCGAGCACCTGAAGAACCAGTGGTCCGACGCGGCGGCCCGGGTGGGCATCCAACTCGACGCCGCGTTCCGCAACGCCGACCTGCACTCCGCGGCCGACTTCCACGGCGCGGTGGTCACCTACGCGCAGGTGGGGATGGCCCCACAGGTGCACCGGCGGCGCACCATGACCCGACGCACCCTGGTCATCCTCGACGAGATCCACCACGCCGGCGACTCCCGGTCCTGGGGCGACGGGGTGAAGAACGCCTTCGAGCCCGCCGTACGCCGGCTGATGCTCACCGGGACCCCGTTCCGCTCCGACGACAACCCGATCCCGTTCGTCAGCTACGAGCGGGGCGGGGACGGGCTGCTGCGCTCCCGCGCCGACTCGGTGTACGGCTACTCCGACGCCCTGCGCGACGGGGTCGTCCGGCCGGTGCTCTTCCTGGCGTACTCCGGGGAGACCCGCTGGCGGACCAACGCGGGGGAGGAACTGGCCGCCCGGCTGGGCGAGCCGATGACCCAGGATCTGGTGGCGCAGGCGTGGCGTACCGCCCTCGACCCGGCCGGCGACTGGATGCCACAGGTGCTGCGGGCCGCCGACGCCCGGCTCACCGTGCTGCGCAAGGCGGGGATGCCCGACGCCGGTGGTCTCATCATCGCCACCGACCAGCAGACCGCCCGCTCGTACGCCAAGCTGATCGAGCAGGTGACCGGCGAGAAGGCCGCCGTGGTGCTCTCCGACGACCAGGGCGCGTCCGCCCGGATCGCGACGTTCGCGGCGTCCGAGCAGCGGTGGCTGGTCGCGGTGCGGATGGTGTCCGAGGGGGTCGACATCCCGCGCCTGGCGGTCGGGGTCTACGCCACCAGCGCCAGCACGCCGCTCTACTTCGCCCAGGCGATCGGCCGGTTCGTGCGGGCCCGCCGGCCCGGGGAGACCGCGTCCGTCTTCCTGCCCAGCGTGCCGCACCTGCTCGGGCTGGCCAGCGAGATGGAGACCGAGCGCGACCACGTACTCGGCAAACCCAAGGAAGCCGACGGTTTCGACGACGACCTGCTGGAACGGGCGCAGCGCGACGACCAGGCCAGCGGGGAGCTGGAGAAGCGGTTCGCGGCGCTCTCGGCCACCGCCGAACTGGACCAGGTGATCTTCGACGGCGCGTCGTTCGGCACCGCGGCCCAGGCCGGCACCCCCGAGGAAGAGGAGTACCTCGGCCTGCCCGGTCTGCTCACCGCCGACCAGGTTTCGCTGCTGCTGAACAAGCGGCAGGCCGCACAGCTCGCCGCCCAACGCCGTCGTACGGCCGACGGGGCCGCTCAGCCGGCCGCTGCGCCCACAGCAGCGCCACCGGCACCCATGAGCGCCGCCCAGCGTCGCGTGGCGCTCCGGCGCCAACTGAACGCTCTGGTGGCCGCCCGACACCACCGCACCGGCCAGCCACACGGCAAGATCCATGCCGAACTGCGCCGGCTCTGCGGCGGCCCGCCGAGCGCCCAGGCCACCATCGAACAGCTCGAGGAACGCATCGCCACCGTGGCGACCCTCTAGCCCCGCCCCGCCGGCGGGCCTACCCATCCGCGGGCCGGCTTGCGGCGTGCTCTGTGGCCGTGCTCGCGGCGTGATCCACTCGGTTTTCTTGAGAACGCGGTGTTCGAACAGGGCGGAAGGCACGACTTCCGTGAAACCGAGTGGATCAGGTTGGCCTGGGGTCGGGCCGAGGATTGCCTGCCCGGAACGGCCGTGCGGCGCCCTCCGTGGGGCGTCCCGACCTCAAGGTCGTGCAATATCCGGGATGTCGTGGCATCGGCGCGCCCGTGAGGCCACTACATCCTGGTTCGAGCACGATCTTGGCGCGGGGCGCGGGGCGCGGGGCGCGGGGCGCGGGGCGCGGGGCGCGGGGCGCGGGGCGTTCGGGACAAAAAGTCGGCCGGAGGCACCCCTTGGGTGCCTCCGGCCGGCTATGTCGGTTTGCGGATTTAGTTCGCCATTAGATCGGCGCCACGCCAGCTGAAATCGGGCTCCGTTGCGAACCGCTCGGTGATCTTCACGAGATCCTCCGCGTACTTGTTCGCGTGGTGCCCGCAGAACACCAGCTCGCTCCCACCCGCCAGAGTGATCCGGAGCTTCCCGGCAGCATTGCAGCGGTCGCACCGTTCATCGGCGGCTGGGGGCGCCACCGTCTCGGGCGGCGGCGTGAGGGTCGGGGTCATCGCCTTCCTCCTCTGGTCGTCACCGATGAACAATCTCTTCGGTCGTTGCTCACCTATCGTGCAACACCCTTACTAGGCACTGCCTTCCCTGTGTGCCCGCGGGGGACCGAGGTCACACCTGGAAGGGACAGTGTGCCGTGCACCCAGGGTGCCACGTCAACGATCACATTCGTGCATCCGGACGATCACCATCTGGTGTTGCACACCAGGTGGTCAAAACGACACGTTCGGTTGACGAAACCCGCTCAGTCCAGGTAATCCCGGAGGACCTGCGACCGGGACGGGTGACGGAGCTTGGACATCGTCTTGGACTCGATCTGCCGGATCCGCTCCCGGGTCACCCCGTAGACCTGGCCGATCTCGTCGAGCGTCCGAGGTTGGCCGTCGGTCAGGCCGAAACGCAGGCGTACCACACCCGCCTCACGCTCGGAGAGCGTCTGCAGCACCTGCTGGAGCTGGTCCTGCAGGAGCGAGAACGACACCGCGTCGACCGCGACGACGGCCTCGGAGTCTTCGATGAAGTCACCGAGCTGGCTGTCGCCCTCGTCGCCGATGGTCTGGTCCAGTGAGATGGGCTCCCGAGCGTACTGCTGGATCTCCAGCACCTTCTCGGGTGTGATGTCCATCTCCTTGGCCAGCTCCTCCGGAGTGGGCTCGCGGCCCAGATCCTGGAGCAGCTCACGCTGTATGCGGCCGAGCTTGTTGATGACCTCGACCATGTGCACCGGGATGCGGATGGTGCGCGCCTGGTCGGCCATGGCGCGGGTGATGGCCTGTCGGATCCACCAGGTGGCGTACGTGGAGAACTTGTAGCCCTTGGTGTAGTCGAACTTCTCCACGGCCCGGATCAGACCGAGGTTGCCCTCCTGGATCAGGTCGAGGAAGGCCATGCCACGGCCCGTGTAACGCTTGGCCAGCGACACCACCAGACGGAGATTCGCCTCCAGAAGGTGGTTCTTGGCCCGCTCACCGTCGCGGGAGATCCAGCCCAGGTCGCGGACCATCTCCCGGACGAGCTTCTCCTCGCCCTCGTCGGCAGCCCGCAGTCGCTCGGCGGCGTAGAGCCCGGCCTCGATCCGCTTGGCCAGCTCCACCTCCTGCTCGGCGTTGAGCAGCGGAACCTTACCGATCTGCTTCAGGTACGCGCGGACGGAGTCGGCGGAAGCGGTCAGCTCGGCGTCACGACGCGCCTGCTTGAGAGCCTCGGACTCCTCGTCGTCCCACTCGAAGTCGTTGTCGGTCGCCGAGGCGGCGGCGTCGGTCTCGGCGGCCTGGGCCAGCTCGGCCGGCTCCTCGACCACCACGTCCTCGATCGCGGCGGCCAGCTCCTCCGGGTCGATCTCGCCCTCGGCGCCCTCGCCCTTGGCCTTGCCGCCAGCCTTGGTCGGCTTGGCGCCGGCAGCCGCGGCCACCGTCGCCTTGGTGGCTCGGGTCGACCGGGTCGCCTTCGCGGGCGTCGCCGCGGCGGCCTCGGCGGCGGTGCCGGTCGCCTTGCGGGCGGCCACCTTGCGCGGGGCCGGCGTCGACGGGGCGTCGTCGCCGGCGGGCGCCTGCTTCGGGGCCGGCGCGGCGGCCTTCTTGGTGGTCTTGGCGGTGGTGGCCCGGGACGCTGGCGTGGTCGAGCGGGCCGCGGCGACGCGGCGGCGGGTGCTCGCCGAGCCGTCCACCACGACGGTCACGCCCGCCTCGGAGAGCGCCCGCAGGATCTTCTTGGCCTGGGCCGGAGTCACCTCGGCGGACTCGACGGTGCGCGCGAGCTGAGCCGACGTGAGCTGACCACCGGCGCTCTGCGCGTGGGCGATCAGGGTGTCGGTGAGCGAGCGAACGTCGGCGCCGGGCTGGCGGGGTTCTGTCACGAATGACCTTCCGGAGGCGAAGAGCGGGCACGGCGGGTTCGTCCAGCGCAGCGAGGGTTACCGTGCCGGGCGATGTGGTTGAGGGACCCTCGTGTCACGGTCCGGCCGGTGGTCGGCGGTCCGTGCCGCGTGGGCAGGGGTGAATTGTAACGCCGTCTGCGGCGATCATCCTGCTCCGCACCGCGTACCGCCGGTGGGGACCGTCAGTGCGGCGGAGATGTGGGCTTCGCGGTAATGATAGCCGCGCGGCCGGCGCAAGCTTCCCATCGTCGAGCCCGGCAACGGGTAGATCGTGTCCGAACTGCCGTTTGAGCAGCCAATACCCGGTCACCGTGGCGGTTGCGAGGGCGCGCGGGTGGATCACCGAGGTCGCTGGCGGTCCGACCGATGGCGTCTTCATCAGGTCGCGGTTGGGCAACGGTTGCGAGCCGAGCATGGACGGGGCGATATGCACTTAAACGACATTACCGGACTTAAAGGGGCATGTTGGCGAAGGCCGGCCGCTCAAGCTGCGGGTGGTGACGGGTGCATCCACCTCGCGGCGGACGCACGCGGCAAAGATCCTGGTCTGGTGCCGTCGCGCGGCGTCGGGAACGATGATCTTCGGAAGCCGGGTCGGTAGTTCACCCACCCACATGCACCCGGAGTGCGGAAAGAGGCGAATCATGACCAACTCGGCTACGACACCGTCGGAGCTGCTGGCCGTCGCGGTGGAGGTGGCTCGGGACGCGGCGGACACCGCGTACCGGATGCGCGTCGAGGGGGTCGTCGTCGCCGCCACCAAGAGCACGGTCACCGACGTGGTCACCGCCGCCGACCGGGCGGTCGAGCGGCAGATCCTCGACGCGCTGGCCGCGCTGCGCCCGGACGACTCGGTGCTGGGCGAGGAGTACGGCGAGGGGGCTTCCGGCGCGGCGCGCAGCGGGGTGCGCTGGATCGTCGACCCGATCGACGGCACGGTGAACTACCTGTACGGGCTGCCGCACTCCGCGGTCTCGCTGGCCGCCGAGGTGGACGGGGTGGTGGTTGCCGGCGTGGTGCGCAACGTGAGCACCGGCGAGCAGTGGACCGCCACGGCCGGCGGCGGGGCCTGGCGCGACGGTGTCCGGCTGCGCTGCTCGGGCGAGCTCGACCTGGGGCAGGCGCTGGTCGGCACCGGCTTCGGCTACGACGCTGCCCGCCGGGCGCACCAGGCGCAGGTGGTCGCCGGGCTGATCGCCCACGTACGGGACATCCGCCGGCTCGGCGCCGCCGCGCTGGACCTCTGCCTGGTCGCCGAGGGGCGGCTCGACGCGTACTTCGAGAAGGGTCTTGCGGCCTGGGACCTGGCGGCGGGCGGGCTGGTGGCCGCCGAGGCGGGGGTTCGGGTCGCCGGCCTGGCCGGTCGGCCGCCGGGGCCGGACCTGGTCATCGCGGCCCCGCCCGCGCTCTTCGCGCCGCTGCACGATCGGTTGGCCGCGCTGGACGCCGCCGGCGGACCCTGACCGGCGGACCCTGACCGGGCAGGGACCTGCCCGGTGGACCAGGGCGGTGCCGCATCGCCGAGTTGGCGTTGCGGCGGCCGGTTACGCCGTCACTTCTTGGCGGGTGGGGACGGGCAGGAGCCCTTGGGCGCCTCCGGCGGACCCGAGTCGCCGAGGGACTGGTTCACCTCGGTCGTGGTGGCGAGTTGCTGGAAGCGGTTGCCCAGCACCACGTCCACGGTGTCGTCGGTGCGCTTCGGGTCGTAGCCCGGCACGGCGTTGTTGAGGAAGTACGCCTGGAGCAGGTGCGCGGAGCCGACGCCCTTCGGGCCGTACCGCAGCACCGCGACGCTGTTGACCTTCTTCTCGTTCCCGGTCTTCTTGACCTGGAACTGCCGATTGCTGAACTCGTCGGCGACGGTCTGGGCGAGACCGGGCTGATCCGTGGCGTTGAACACGTTGATCTTGACGTCCTTGCGCTCGCGCAGGGTCAGATCCGCCAGCGGCCAGCCCTCGGGGCAACCCGCCGCGGTGCCCACGTTGCCCTGGCTGTCGCGGACCACGGCCACGACGACGAAGACCAGGGCGATGATCGCCAGCAGGCCGACGACGACGAGTGCTCGCACGCGCGCAAAACTCATCAGGGCACTCCCCGGACCTCAGGTGGGTGGTGACGGCCTGGAACGATCGCTCAGGCCGCCGGCCGTCGAATACGCCGCTGAGGTTAACGGTTGTCCGGCCGTCGCGTGGAAACAGCCCGACATGCCGGCGCGGCGACCGCGAACCGGGTACTACTACCCCTATCTTCGTGTCGCCTGAATCACATTGGGAACAACTTCGCGTGCGGGGGCGTACATCTCAGCCGCAAGGGCGGTATACATGCCTCGCCCAAGGGGGGGTAAGGTTCCGCGCTCGCAGGGGAGTCGCCCCGGCGAGCTCGACCCGTTCGGTCCTCGGGTCGGGTGCCCGACACAAGTGGTGGCCGGCCAGCGGAACCGAAACAGCGTCGTCCGGCGTTACAACCGGAAGCGACAACATCGATATGGGAGAGTGAAACCGATGGCCACCGACTACGACGCCCCGCGTCGCGACGAGGTCGACCTCGGCGAGGACAGCCTGGAAGAGCTCAAGGCACGGCGCGTCGACTCACAGTCGGGCGCGGTGGACGTCGACGAGGCCGAGGTGGCCGAGAGCTTTGAGCTGCCCGGTGCCGATCTGGCCGACGAGGAGCTCACGGTCAAGGTGCTTCCGATGCAGCAGGACGAGTTCCGGTGCGCCCGCTGCTTCCTAGTCCACCACCGTAGCCAGCTGGCGGTCGAGCGTAACGGCGAGTTGATCTGCCGCGAGTGCGTCTGACAACCACGACACCGGCGGCGGCCTCCTGAACGGGGCCGCCGCTGCCGGTGTAGGCATGCGGCAGCGGTGGGTACCTGCTTGACTCGTAGCGGGTAGCCACAGCACCGGGAGGTCCGATGAGCGATCGAGGCGGCACCACCGATGGCGGCACGGACGGCCTCGGTGCCACCCGTGGCACGGACGATCTTGGTGCCACCCGTGGCACGGACGATCTCGGTGCCACCGTTGCGGCGTTGACCGCGGACGACATCGAGCCGGCCCGACGCCGCCAACTGCTGACCCGGATGGTCGGGCAGGCCCGTGCGCGCGGCATCTCCGACCTGTTCAAGCCCCGTGCCGCCGTGCGGTGGATGGTCGACACCGTTGCCGAGATCGCCCCGCACGTGCCGGTGCGGGACCTGGCCACGCTGCGCCTGCACTTCCCCGGCCTGGACGACGCCGCCCTGGCCGACAGGCTCATCCGCAACGCGTCGAGGACCACCGCCGCGATCGGCGCGGCCGGTGGGGGCGTCGCCGCCGTCGAGTGGACGGTGGCACCGACCCTGCTCTCCGCGCCGGTGCTGCTCGCCGCCGAGACCGTGGCCGTGGTGGCGGTGGAGCTGAAACTGGTCGGCGAGCTGCACGAGGTCCACGGGGTGGCGCTACCGGTCGGCGGCAGCCAACGGGCGGTCGCCCTGGTGCACTCCTGGGCCACTCAACGCGGCGTCAACCCGATGGTCCCCGGCGTGGGAGTGGGAGCGGTGCTCGGCACCGCCGCTCGCAAGGAGTTGCGGGACATGCTGCTGCGGCGGTTCGGTCGCAACCTCACCACGCTCGGGCCGTTCCTGACCGGCGCGGCGGTGGCCAGCTTCCTCAACCGCCGGGCCACCCGGCAGATGGGTGACCAACTCCAGGTCGACCTGCGTCGGCGGGGCATCGCCCGGCCCGCGCCACCGACGGCCCTCCCGGGCCCACCGACCGGCACCTGAGCGGGCGACCGGCACCTGGGTGAGCCGGCGCCGTCGGATCAGCCCGGCTCACCCGCCGTCGGCTGGGAAGCCGCCAGGGCGTCCCGCGCGGTCAGCACCGCCTCGGCCAGCTCGACCGGGTGGCGGGTGCTCACCACCCAGAACGGGGTCGGGTCCGCGGGATCGTCGAGGATCACCTGCACGGCACCGCCGATCCACGGTCGCTGCACCACGAAGGCGAGCGGGTCGGCGCCGACGCCGAGCACCTCACGTCGGCCGGCCACGTCCAGCGGCACCACGTCGGCCACGAAACGTACCGGCAGGCGGGCGTCGTCCACCCGCAGCTCGGCGTCGGCCACCCCGACCCGGATGCGGCCCAGCCACCACAGCCCGGCCGCGGTGAGCGGCACCAGCACGGCGAACGGCAGCCAGGCGCGGACGCCGGGGGCGCCCATCCAGATCTCGACGGCCAGCAACGCGGCGGCCACCAGCCCGGCCAGCCACAGCCACCAGGGCAGATTCAACCGCTCGGTGTACGCCGAGCGGGCGGCGACCGACGGCTGATCAGCGGACGGGGAGGGCGACATGCTCACTCCTGCGAGGGTACGGCGCACGGCGGCTCGGCGAACCGGCAGGATGGCAGGGTCACCCCGCGAACCGGACGGAAGAGGGGACCCGTGACCGACGTCGTACCCGTGCCCGTACAGCTGCTCGACCCCGAGCTGCCGCTGCCCACGTACGCCCATCCCGGCGATGCCGGGGCCGACCTGGTGGCGGCCGCGGACGTGGAGCTGCCGCCCGGAGGCCGTGCCCTGGTGCCCACCGGCGTGGCCATCGCGCTGCCGGAGGGGTACGTGGGCCTGGTCCACCCCCGCTCCGGGCTGGCGGCCAGGCTCGGCGTGACGGTGCTCAACGCGCCCGGTACGGTCGACGCCGGCTACCGGGGTGAGATCCTGGTCAACCTGATCAATCATGATCGGGATGTGCCGGCGAAGATCTCCCGCGGCGACCGGATCGCGCAGCTCGTGGTCCAGCAGGTCGCACGGGCGCGGTTCGAGCCGGTGGTCGAGCTGCCCGCGTCCCGGCGCGGGACCGGTGGGCACGGGTCCACCGGTGGGCACGCCGGGCTGGTGCCGTCGCCGACGGGCCAGGACCGGGTCGAACGGCCGAGCGAGCCGGGCCGCGGGCAGACGGAAGAGGTGGCAGGGTGAGTGTGAACAGCGGAGGGCAGGCGCAGTGATCTTCTCCCGAAAGCGGGCCGATGCCGAGCGGCAGACCCGTGACGAGCGGGCCACCCAGGTCCCGGACCAGGGCGATGCGGCGCCGACGCTGGAGCGCGGGCCGTACGACATCTCCGAGAGCTACGACGACGTGCAGCGACTCGACCTGGGCAGCCTGCACATCCCGGCGATCGCCGACGTCGAGGTACGGGTGCAGGCCGACCCGCAGGGCGTGATCCAGCAGGTGGTGCTGGTGCACGGCGACAACGCGCTCCAGTTGGGCGTCTTCGCCGCCCCCCGGTCCGAGGGGATCTGGGACGAGGTGCGCGAGGAGATCCGGCAGTCGCTGCTCCGCGACGGCGCGAGCGCGCAGGAGGTCGCCGGCGAGTACGGCCCGGAGCTGCACGCCCAGGTGCGTACCCCGGATGGCCCGACGAACCTGCGGTTCGTCGGAATCGACGGGCCGCGCTGGATGGTCCGCGGCGTGTTCCAGGGCCCGGTGGCCACCGACCCGGCCATGGCCGGGCCGCTCGTGCAGTGCCTGGACGGCCTGGTGGTCGACCGTGGGCAGGAGGCGAAGCCGGTCCGTGAGCCGCTGCCGCTGCGGCTGCCCCGGGAGGTCGCCGACCAGGCCGAGGCCGAGGCGGGCGACGCCGCCGCCGCGCCGCGTCAGGTCTGACCCGCGCGTACCGGCCCGCCGGAACCGGCCCCGTCGGCGTACGCTGGCGGCACGGTTCCGGCGTCGCCGGGGCCGGCCGGGGACGGCGAGCGTGGAGAGGGTGACGCGGAGGTCATGACGACCGACGAGGGCCGGGTGTCGCTGCGGCGCATCCTGCAGAGGTTCACCGCCAGCGAGGCCGAGATCGACGCGCAGGAGCTGCGGCGGGAGAGCGCCGAGTGCGGCGGGGTCCCCGCCCAGCAGTGCATCCGGGGTCAGCTGGTCTCGGTCGCCGGTCGGCTGCGCACGGTGGTCTACACGCCGCGCACCAACCTGCCCACCCTCGAGGCCGACCTGTACGACGGCAGCGACGTGGTCACCCTCGTCTGGCTGGGTCGACGGCACATCGCCGGGATCGAGCCGGGCCGGCACCTGACCGCCCGAGGTCGGGTGGCGGTGCGGGACGACCGCAAGGTCATCTATAACCCCTACTACGAGCTGGATTCGCCCAAGTGACGGCACTGCGGACGGAAGGCCGGCGATGACGACGGGACAGGACCGGGCGGCACAGCCGGAGACCGACCCTCAGGGCGAGGAGCCGCTGCCGACGATCGCCGAGCAGATGGCCGACCAGCTCGGCGGCTGGCGCGGGCTGGTCGAGTCGAGCATCCCGGTCGTGGTCTTCGTCGTCGCCAACATCATCGGCGAGCTACGGCCGGCGGTGATCGCGTCGATCGCGGTCGCCGTGCTGATCGCCGGGCTGCGGCTGGCCCAGCGCCGGCCGATCCGGCACGCCGTCAACGGGCTCTTCGGCGTCGGCGTCGGCGCGGCCATCGCGTGGCGCACCGGCGACGAGCGTGACTTCTACCTCCCCGGCATCCTCTACGGCATCGGGTACGGCGTCGCCCTGCTGATCTCGGCCGCGATCCGGCAGCCGCTGGTGGGCTGGATCTGGTCGGTGTTGGTGGCCAAGGGCCGTTCGGAGTGGCGGGACGACCCGAAGCTGGTGCGCACCTTCACCCAGCTGACCGTGCTCTGGGGTGTGGTCTGGCTGGCCAAGGTGGGCGTGCAGGCCGGGCTCTACCTGGCCCACCAGGACACCGCGCTGGGTGTGGCCCGGCTGGCACTGGGCTACCCGCCGTACGCGCTGCTGTTGCTGATCACGGTTTGGACGGTGCGCCGGGTCACCCGGGAGTCGCCGCCGGCCGCGCTGCCCAACGCCTGAGCGAGGCCGAGCGAGCCGGAGCGCTCAACAGCGTGCCCGTCGGGTCAGCGTGAGCCGCGGGTCCGTTCGACGCTGTCCGGCCCGAGGATCACCGCGCGGACCTGGTCCTCCACCTCGGCGGTGCAGACGAAGATCAGCTCGTCGCCGGCCTCGATCGGGTCGTCCGGGCTGGGCACCAGGACCCGCTTGCCACGCAGGATCGCCACCAGGGCGGAGTCGCGGGGCAACGGCACGGCGTGGATCGGTTGACCGACGTAGGGGGCGGTCGGCGGCAGGGTGATCTCGACCAGGTTCGCCTCGCCCTGCCGGAAGGTCATCAGCCGGACCAGGTCGCCGACGGTGACCGCCTCCTCGACGAGCGCGGCCATCACCCGCGGCTTGCTCACCGCGACGTCGACGCCCCACTGCTCGGTGAACAGCCACTCGTTCTCGGCCCGGTTGACCCGGGCGACCACCCGGGGCACCGCGAACTCGGTCTTGGCCAACAGCGACAGCACCAGGTTGGTCTTGTCGTCGCCGGTCGCCGCGACCACCACGTCGCACCCGGCGACGTCGGCCTCCTCCAGGCTGGTCAGCTCGCACGCGTCGGCCAGCACCCACTCGGCGGCCGGCACCCGGTCCGGGCGCAGCATCTTGGGTTGGCGCTCGATCAGCATCACCTGGTGCCCGTTGTCGATCAACTCCTGGGCGATCGAGCGGCCCACGTTGCCCGCGCCCGCGATGGCGACCCGCATGGCTCAGTGCCCTCCTTCCGGCGGCGTCGCCGCCACCGACGTGACCGTCGCCACGATGTCATCGCTGACCAGCATGAACACCTGGTCGCCCTCCTGCATGACGGTGGAACCGGTGGGCAGCGTGCCGATGCCGAAGCGGATCAGGTAGGCCACCCGCGCCCCGGTCGTTTCCTCCAGCGTCCGCACCGGTCGGCCGATCCAGTCCTTGTGTACGGGCACCTCGACGATCGACACGGTGCTCGTGGGGTCGCGGAAGATCTCCACGTTGCCCTCCGGCACCAGGTGTCGCAGCATCCGGTCCGCCGTCCACCGCACGGTCGCCACGGTGGGGATGCCCAGCCGCTCGTAGACCTGCGCCCGGCGCTGGTCGTAGATGCGGGCAGCGACCCGGGACACGCCGAACGTCTCGCGGGCCAGCCGGGCGGAGATGATGTTGGAGTTGTCGCCGCTCGACACCGCCGCGAAGGCGTCCGCGCGCTCGATGCCGGCCTGCCGGAGCACCTCGCCGTCGAAACCGGCCCCGGTCACGGTGATCCCGGCGAAGTCGGGGCCGAGCCGGCGGAAGGCGTCGGCGTCCTGGTCGATCACCGCCACCGAGTGCCCTCGGGACTCCAGGCTGTGGGCGAGGGTCGACCCGACCCGACCACACCCCATGATCACGACGTGCACGCTGTCCCTCCCAAGGTGCGTACCACTCCCGCTGCCGGTGGCCTTCGAGTGCGAGCCTGCCACGTCCCGGTCGCGAGCGGGGACCGACCGTACCCCGCCGTCGCGAGCAGCGGTGATCGCCCACCCCCGCGCTCCCGCCGTGGTGGTCGTACTCTTGGCGTTCGTGGCCAGTCCCACCTCGCTGCTGAAGCGGCTTCTTCTCGGTCGACCGTTCCGGTCCGACCGGCTCCAGCACACCCTCCTGCCGAAGCGCATCGCGCTGCCCGTGTTCGCCTCCGACGCGCTGTCCAGCGTCGCGTACGCGCCCGACGAGATCCTGCTGACCCTCTCCATCGCCGGTGCGTCCGCGTACTTCTTCTCGCCGTGGATCGCGCTGGCCGTGGTCGTGGTCATGCTCACCGTGGTGGCGAGCTACCGGCAGAACGTGCACGCCTACCCGTCCGGTGGCGGCGACTACGAGGTGGCCACGGTCAACCTGGGGCCGAAGTTCGGCGTCGGGGTGGCCAGCGCGTTGCTGGTCGACTACGTGCTCACGGTGGCGGTGTCGGTCTCCTCCGGGGTGGCCAACCTGGGCTCCGTGGTGCCGTTCGTGGCCACCCACAAGGTCCTGATCGCGGTGAGCGCGGTGGTCCTGCTCACCGCTGTCAACCTGCGCGGGCTGCGTGAGTCGGGCACGGCGTTCGCCATCCCCACCTACGGCTTCGTGATCGTGATGCTCGGGATGCTGCTCACCGGGCTGTTCCGGGTCTTCGTCATGGGTGACGAGCTGCGCGCGCCGAGCGCCGACCTGGTGATCCAGGCCGAGCACAGCGTGACCGGTTTCGCGCTCGTCTTCCTGTTGCTGCGGACGTTCAGCTCGGGCGCCGCCGCGCTCACCGGCGTGGAGGCGATCTCCAACGGGGTGCCGGCGTTCAAGGCGCCGAAGAGCCGCAACGCCGCCACCACCCTGCTGCTGCTCGGCACCATCTCGGTCAGCATGCTGGTCGGGATCATCTGGCTGGCCCGGCTCACCCACCTCCAGTTCGTCGAGGATCCGAACCTCCAGATCGTCTCCGGCCCCGAGGGGTACGTGCAGAAGACGGTCACCACCCAGCTCGGGGAGACGGTTTTCGGTTCCGGTTCGATCCTGCTCTACGTGCTGGCCGGGGTGACCGCCCTGATCCTCTTCCTGGCCGCGAACACCGCGTTCAACGGTTTCCCGGTGCTCGGCTCGATCCTGGCCCAGGACCGCTACCTGCCCCGCCAGTTCCACACCCGGGGCGACCGGCTGGCCTTCTCCAACGGCATCACCTTCCTCGCCCTCTTCGCCATCGTGCTGATCGTCGGCTTCCAGGCCGAGGTGACGAAGCTGATCCAGCTCTACATCGTCGGGGTCTTCGTCTCGTTCACGGTCTCCCAGGCCGGCATGATCCGGCACTGGAACCGGTACCTGCGCACCGAGCGGGACCCGGAGGCACGCCGCCGGATGGTCCGCTCCCGGGCGATCAACACGTTCGGCATGGGCCTGACCGGCACTGTGCTGGTGATCGTCCTGATCACCAAGTTCCTGCTCGGCGCCTGGATCGCGATCGCCGCGATGGCGGTGATCTACGTGCTGATGCTGGCCATCCGCGGGCACTACGACCGGATCGCCGTCGAGCTGACCCCGCCGGACGAGGGCCGAGCCGTGCTGCCCGCCCGCAACCACGCGATCGTGCTGGTCAGCAAGGTGCACCAGCCGACGCTGCGGGCCATCGCCTACGCCCGCGCCACCCGGCCGGACACGCTCACCGCGGTGACCGTCAACGTGGACGAGAAGGACACCCGGGACCTGCAGGCCGACTGGGAGCGACGGGAGATGGCCATCCCGCTCACGGTGATCGACTCGCCGTATCGGGAGATCACCCGCCCGATCCTGGACTTCGTCGCCTCCACCCGCCGCAAGTCGCCCCGGGACGTGGTCACCGTGTTCATCCCGGAGTACGTGGTCGGCCGTTGGTGGGAGAACCTGCTGCACAACCAGAGCGCCCTGCGCCTCAAGGGCCGGCTGCTCTTCGAACCGGGGGTGATGGTGGTCAGCGTGCCGTGGCAGCTCGCGTCGACAGCGAGCAAGAACCTGGACCGGCTGGACGCCACGCTGTCCCGGACCCCGGCGCGGGGGCCCCGGAGCGCGCTGCCGCCGCTGGTCGCTGCCCCGCCGGTGGCCCCCGCGCCGTCCGGCGAGGATGAGCCGGGGCAGCACAACGATGGGAAACACTCGTGACTGAGCACGGCGGTCAGCGGACCGCGACACCCCGGACGTCGTCGGCCTCGTCGTCGGCTTTCGAGCGGGGCCTGGCCGAGGCGGACCGGGTCGAGCTGACCGTCGACGCGGTCGCCCCCGGCGGGCACTGCGTCGCCCGGGTGGACGGGCAGGTGGTCTTCGTCCGGCACGCGCTGCCCGGTGAACGGGTCATCGCCGAGGTCACCGAGGTGCACCGGGGGTTCGTCCGGGCCGACGCGGTGACCGTGCTGGAGCCCTCACCGGACCGGGTCGAGCCGCCCTGCCCGTACGCGAAGCCGGGTGCCTGCGGGGGCTGCGACCTCCAGCACGTCGCCCCGGCCGCGCAACTGGCCTGGAAGACCGCCGTGGTCCGCGAGCAGTTGGCCCGCCTCGGCGGGCTGACCGATGTCGAGCTGGACCGGCTCGGCGTCCGGGTCGAGGCGCTGCCCGGTGGGCTGCTCGGCTGGCGTTCCCGGGTCCGTTACGCGGTCGACGCCGCGGACCGGGCCGGCCTGCTCAAGCACCGCTCGCACGAGGTGGTGCCGATCGACCGCTGCCGGATCGCCCACCCGGCCATCCAGCAGCTGCCGGTGCTCACCCCCACCGGTGCGCGCTGGCCGGCCGCCGAGGCGGTGGAGACCGTCGCCAGCACCGGCGGGGACGTGACCGTCACCGAGATCCGCGACGGGGTGCCCACCCCGGTCAGTGGCCCGACGGAGGTCCGCGAGGTCGCCGCCGGACGGGACTGGACGCTGCCCGCGTCCGCGTTCTGGCAGGTGCACCCGGCCGCGGCAGACGTCCTCTCCGGGGCGGTGCTGGAGTTGCTGGACCCGCAGCCGGGCGAGATCGCCTGGGACCTCTACGGCGGCGCGGGGCTGTTCGCCGCCGGGCTGGCCGCCCGGGTCGGCGCGACCGGGCGGGTGACAGTGGTCGAGGCGGCGGCCCAGGGTGTCGCCGCCGCCCGGGAGAACCTCGCCGACCTGCCCACCGTCGAGGTGGTGTCGGCCCGGGTGGAGACCGCGCTGGCCCGCCGACGGATCACCGGCCCGGTCGACGTGGTGGTGCTCGACCCGCCGCGCTCCGGGGCCGGCGCCCCGGTGGTCCGCGCGCTGGCCGCCGCCGGCCCGCGGGCGGTCGCGTACGTGGCCTGTGACCCGGCCGCCTTCGCCCGGGACGTGCGTACCTTCGCCGACCTCGGTTGGCGGTTGGCGGCGCTCCGCGGCTTCGACCTCTTCCCGATGACGCAGCACGTCGAGCAGGTCGGGCTGTTGCTCCCGCCGGACGAGCGGTAGAACAACGGCGTCGGTGCTGTTGTCAGCGCCTGACCGGCTGCTCAGCTGCCGACTCACCGCCCGGCCCAAGTGCGCTGGGCTCGGGCCAAGCTGCGGAGTACCGGGCGGCCGATAGACTCTCCGGTCATGAGCGTTGAAGAGGACACGGCCAACCACGGCCGGCTGCTGGGGACGGTTCGCGGTCCGCAGGACGTCAAGCGGATGTCCGGCGAGGAGCTGGACGTCCTCGCCGCCGAGATCCGGGACTTCCTGATCACCAAGGTCTCCCGTACCGGCGGGCACGTCGGGCCCAACCTCGGTGTGGTCGAGCTGACGCTCGCCATGCATCGCGTCTTCGACTCCCCCCGGGACCGGCTCCTGTTCGACACCGGCCACCAGGCGTACGTACACAAGATCATTACCGGACGTCAGGCCGGCTTCGACAAGCTCCGCCAGCGCGGTGGCCTCTCCGGCTACCCCAGCCAGGCGGAGAGTGAGCACGACCTCATCGAGAACTCGCACGCTTCCACCGCGCTGTCCTACGCCGACGGGCTCGCCAAGGCGTACGCCCTGCGTGGTGAGGCGCGCAGCGTCGTGGCCGTGGTCGGTGACGGCGCGCTGACCGGCGGCATGTGCTGGGAGGCGCTGAACAACATCGCCACCGCCGGCAACCCCCTCGTGATCGTGGTCAACGACAACGGTCGCTCGTACGCCCCGACCATCGGCGGGCTGGCCGACCACCTCTCCTCGCTGCGGCTCAACCCCGGCTACGAGAAGGTCCTCGACACCGTCAAGGACGCCCTCGGCTCCACGCCGCTGGTCGGCCGACCGATGTACGAGGTGCTGCACGCGGTCAAGAAGGGCATCAAGGACGCGGTCGCCCCGCAGGCCATGTTCGAGGACCTCGGCATCAAGTACGTGGGCCCGGTGGACGGGCACGACGTGACGGCGGTCGAGGCGGCGCTGCGCGCGGCGAAGAACTTCGGCGGCCCGGTCATCGTGCACGCGGTCACCCGCAAAGGCTACGGCTACCGTCCCGCCGAGGAGGACGAGGCGGACTGCCTGCACGGCCCCGGCAGCGCCTTCGACGTGGAGACCGGCGCGCTGCTGGCCGCCCCGTCGGTGAAGTGGACGCATGTCTTCGCCGACGAGCTGCTGGCCGTCGCCGACGAGCGCCCGGACGTGGTGGGCATCACCGCCGCGATGGCCGAGCCGACCGGCATCGCCAAGCTGGCCCGCAAGTACCCCGAGCGGGTGTACGACGTGGGCATCGCCGAGCAGCACGCCGCCACCTCGGCGGCCGGGCTGGCGCTCGGCGGTCTGCACCCGGTGGTCGCGGTCTACGCCACCTTCCTCAACCGTGCCTTCGACCAGGTCCTGCTGGACGTGGCGATGCACAAGCTGCCGGTGACCTTCGTGCTGGACCGGGCGGGCATCACCGGCCCGGACGGCCCGAGCCACTACGGCATCTGGGACATGTCGGTCTTCGGAGTGGTGCCGGGGCTGCGGATCGCCGCTCCCCGCGACGCCGCCACCCTGCGCGAGGAGCTGCGCGAGGCGGTGGCCGTCGACAACGGCCCGACCGTGGTGCGGTTCCCGACCGGCGCGGTCGCCGCGGACCTGCCGGCGCTACGCCGGGTCGGCCCGGTCGACGTGCTGGCCGAGTCCGCCCGTACCGACGTGCTGCTCGTCGCCGTCGGCTCCTTCGGCCAGTTGGGCATGGAGGTGGCCGCCCGGGTCGCCGAGCAGGGCTACGGCGTCACCGTCGTCGACCCGCGCTGGGTGCGCCCGGTCCCGGCGGAGCTGGTCGCCCTGGCCGCCCGCCACCGGCTCGTGGTCAGCGTCGAGGACGGCGTCCGGGTCGGCGGGGTGGGCGACGCGCTCGCCCAGGCGATGCGTGACGCCGACGTCCGGGTGCCGCTCAAGGACCTGGGTGTGCCAGCCGACTGGCACCCGCACGGCACCCGCGCGCAGATCCTCGCCGACCTGGGCCTGACCGCTCAGGACGTGGCCCGCAACGTCACCGGTTGGATCTCCAGCCTGGACGCCACCCCGGACCGCCTCACCCCCAGCGACGCGGCCGCACAGAACTGACGAGAACGAACGCGGCGGGCGTCCCTCGGGGACGCCCGCCGTCGTGTGTCCATCCCCAACGCCGCCCCCCGGCCCTCGCCCTCCCGCCCTCGCCCCGCCCGCCCCCGCCGATCTTGCGCTTTCGGTCGGCGTAATGCGCCTTGAGCCCCGATTTGTCGGCGCAGAAAGTGCAAGATCGCGGGTGGAGGGCGTGGAGGGCGGGAGGAGCGCGCTGCTTGGGTTAGCGGGGGGAGACGGAGCGGTAGTGGGTCTTGTCGGTGTTGGCGAGGCTGTAGGTCTGCGAGCGGGACGGGGTGGGGATGACCGCCAGGCCGGGGCGTTCGACCAACAGCGGAGTTCCCGGTGGGACGGACAGCGAGCTGTCCCGGGTGGCCCGCCAGCTCAGCACCACCAGCGGCTGGCCGGGCACCGGCAGTTGGTACGCCTGCAACGGGGTGGCCCGGTCGGCGGGTGAGACGACGGGCGCGCTTCCGTCGGCCGGTCGGTAGATCACCGCCGTCATCGCGCCAGCGTCAGTGTCCCAGCTGAGCTGCTGCAACTCGGCCGGCTCGCCGCCGCCGAGGGCGACCTCGCCGAGCGAGCGCACGGTGAGCTTCGCCATCGGCCAGGATGTCGGCACCGAGCGCGGGGCGTCCCGGTCCCCGATCCGGCGCGGGATGCTGCCGAACGGGCCCCGATCGCCAGCCAGTACGCAGGTGTCCAGGCCGGTGAGCGCCCGCCGGCCGGTGCCGGACTCGTCGCGGACCAGCGGGTAGCGCGGGTCGACGGTGCCGGTCCCCAGGTCGAGCAGCCGGTCGGCAGCGCGCCCACGGGGCAGCGACTCCGTGGTTCGCAGGGTCGCGGTCACCCCGACGGCCGTGCAGGACGGCACGTCGACCGGTGCGCTGAGGCCGTCCGCGATGGTCAACGTCCGGTCCTGTGGCCCGAGGAGGGTCTGCACCCGGGCCGAGACCAGGTAGCGCCGGCCGCCGGCCGTCTGCACCGGCAGCACGTCGGAGTAGACGAGGTAACCCGGGTCGGTGTACTCGGTGGCGCGGGTCACCGCGTACCGGTCGCCCTCGCGAGTCAGTTGCAGCAGCCAGGACGCGCTTTCGCCGGGCACGTCGGCGGCCACCAGCGCTACCGGTGCGCCGTCGACCCGACCGGAGAAGAGGATGCCGGACGAGGGCAGGTGCACGCGGTCGTCGGCCGGCGACCGCCAGCCCCGGACCGCGGTGGTGACCGCCGCCGTCGCCGTGGCGTCCCCGGCGAGGTCGCCGCGGGGCGGCCACACCGCCAGCGAGCCGTCCAGGCTGTCGTACCCGACCCGCAGGTCCTGCGGCTTCCGCTCGGCTACCGGACCGCAGGCCGTGCTGGCCAGCAGCGCGCTCAGCAGGACGGGAAGCGCCCTGCCGTACCGACGGCCTGGAGTCACCTGGCCCGCCCCCGATCGCCTCGCCGTCGCTGTCGGAAAGCGCCATAGTACGAGATGTCCGGTGCGGCGCCTCAGTTGGCCGGCACCCGACCCACCACAATGGACGCCACCGGGGCTTTAGGGCGTTTTGGTTGCTCCGGTAGACTCCGCCGACTGTGACGCCTGCCGAGTCCCGCGCCCTGCCCGCGCCGCACACGGAGGCGGCAGTCAACTCCGCCGAGCTGGTGAATTACCGCACACCGGCCGGCCTCTTCGCCGGCCCGCCGGCGCTGACCGCCCCCACCACGGAACCGGCCCAGCCCGAAGCGCCGACCCAGCCCAAGGCGCCAGCCGAGCCCGAAGCGCCGGCCCAGCCCGAAGCGCCGACGGAGCCCGAAGCGCCGGCCGAGAACGTGGTGCCGGCGCGGGTGTGGTGGCGTCGGTGGACTCGGCGTCGGCAGCACCTGGCGGTCGGCGGACTGTTCCTGCTCGCCGCCCTCTGGGTGACCAGCCGGATCTGGCTGGACCCGTCCGGCCGGGTGGCCTCGCTCTACACCGGTGACCCGGCCCAGGTGCAGTTCTTCCTCGCCCACTCGGTACGCGTGGTGCTGCACGGCGAGTACCCGTTCTACACCGAGCAGTTCAACTACCCGGACGGCGTCAACCTGATGGCCAACACGGCCGTGCTGGCGCTGGGCATCCCGATGGTCCCGGTGACGCTGCTCTTCGGGCCGGCGGTCTCGTTCGTGGTGCTGGTCACGCTCGGCCTCGCCGGCACCGCCATGGCCTGGTACCTCATGCTCTCCCGCCACCTGGTGCGTACCCCGCTCGCGGCGGCGGTCGGCGGCTGGTTCTGCGGGTTCTCGCCCGCGATGCTCTCGCACGCCAGTTGGCACCCGAACATCATCAGCCAGTTCCTGCTGCCGTTCATGGTGTGGCGGGTGCTGGTGCTCACCCGCTCCGTAAAGCCGGTTCGGGACGGGGCCGTGCTCGCCCTGCTGGTCGCCGTGCAGGCGTTCATCAACGAGGAGATCCTGCTCTTCACGGCGCTGGCCTGCGGCGTCTTCCTGCTGGCGGTGCTCGCCCAGGAACCGGCCCGGTGGCGGGCGGCCTGGCGGCCCCTGGGCGCCGGCGTGCTGACCTGCGCGCTGCTGGCCGGGGCGCTGCTGGCGTACCCGCTGTACGTGCAGTTCGCCGGGCCGATGGCCTACCACGGGCTCAGCGACGCGGTGCAGGACTACGGCAACGACATCGCCGCCTTCTTCGCCCCCGGCTCGCCCACCCTCGGCGGCAACCAGCGCGCCAACATCAACCTGGCGCCGAACTACTCCGAGGAGAACGCCTTCTTCGGCTGGAGCCTGTCGATGCTGGCCATCGGCATCGTGGTCTGGCTGCGCCGGGAGTTGATCGTTCGGGCGCTCGCGGTGACCGGCGTGTTCTTCGCGGTGCTCTCCCTCGGCGAGCGGGTCTCCTGGTGGGACCGGGAGCTGATCACCGGGCCGTGGCAGTGGTTGGTCCACCTGCCGCTGCTCGACGCGGTGGTGCCGACCCGGTTCGGGCTGATCACCAGCGTGGTGGTCGGTCTGCTGCTCGCGCTCGCCGTCGAGCGGGCCTGGGCGCTGCGTCCGGCCGACCGTCGTACCGTCCGGGTGCTCACCGCCGCGGGCCTGGCCTTCGCGTTGCTGCCGATCGCACCGATGCCGCTGCGGATGGTCTCCCGGCCGCCGGTGCCGGACTTCATCACGGCGGACCGTTGGCGGGCGTACGTCGGGCCGGACCAGACGCTGGTGCCGATCCCGGTGCCCAGCATGGGCAACACGCACGGCATGCGCTGGGCGGCGGCCACCAACCTGGACTTCAAGATCCCCGGCGGTTACTTCCTCGCCCCCCGCAACGGCAACACCGGTGACCCGGGCCGGTTCGGCGGTCGCCCCAGCGGGGTGGGTCAGCTGCTGGAGGAGGTGGCGACCACCGGCCGTACGCCCAAGCTGGACGACCGCCAGCGTCGGCGCTTCACCGACGAGCTGCGGCACTGGCGGGCGGCGATCCTGGTGCTGCCGGTGCGGCAGCAGAACGCCGAGCCACTACGACGTACGGTCGAGGAGCTGGTCGGCCCGGGCCGCCAGGAGTTGGATGTCTGGGTCTGGGACGTCCGGACGCTCACCGACCGTTCGGTCTGATGACCACCGGGACGACGTCCCCGAACACCTTGTCGCCGGCGACGGTCGGCACGTCCCGTCCGGCCTGGCTGCGGGACGCGCTGGTGGTGGCCGGCTATCTGGGTCTCGCCGTGCTGGTGACCAGCGGGCAGTGGGGCCGCCCGTGGCAGCTGTTCCACCAGGCGGGCGACCAGATCCTCTTCGAGTGGATGTTGGCCCACGCGGCCCGTGCGGTGGTCGAGGGGGAGAACCCGCTCCACAGCAGCGGGTTGAACGCGCCCGACGGGGTCAACCTGATGGCGAACACCTCGGTGCTGGGCCTGGGTGTCCCACTGACCCCGGTCACCCTGCTCTTCGGCTCGCAGGTGGCGTTCTGCGTGGCGGTCGTCTGCTGCCTCGCCGGGACCGCCGTCGCCTGGTACGTGCTGCTGCGCTGCCGGCTGGTCAGCACCCGGGCCGCGGCCGCGGTGGGTGGGCTGATCTGTGGCTTCGCCCCCGGCATGATCGCTCAGGCGGGCGCCCATCTGCACATCGCCGCCCAGTTCCTGGTACCCGCGATCCTCGCCCTGGTGTTCCGGCCCGCCTCGGACGTGGCGCGGCACGACGTGTGGAGGCCCGGCGTCGGCCTGGGGCTGCTGCTGGTCTGGCAGGTCTTCATCGGCGAGGAGGTGCTGGTCTTCCTGGTGCTCGCGGCCGGGGTCTTCGCGCTGGGTTACGCGCTCGCCGACCGGGTCGCCGCCCGGCGGCTCGCGCCCGCCCTGTTCGGCCGGCTCGCGGTGGCGGCCGGCGTGGCGGTGGTGCCGCTGGCGTACCCGCTGTGGTTCCAGTTCCACGGCCCGCAGCACTACACGGGGATGGCGTTCGCCACCCAGGGCTTCCAACTGGACGTCGCCTCGTTCACCGCGTCGGCCCGGCAGACCGTGCTGGGCGACGACTGGCTGCCGGGGTTGCTCTCGCCGAACCCGACCGAGGAGAACTCGTTCTTCGGCCCCGGCCTGCTGGTGCTCGCCGTGGTGATCGTGATCTGGCAGTGGCGACGACCGCTGGTCCGGGCACTGGCCGGCTGTGGCGTGGTCTTCGCCCTGCTCTCGCTCGGCGACGAGCTGCGGGTCGACGGTGAGGCCACCGGCATCCCGGGGCCGTACCGGCTGGTCGGCGGGCTGCCACTGCTCGATCTCGCGGTGCCGGCCCGCTTCGCGCTGGTCTGCGTACCGGTGCTGGGTGTGCTGGTGGCGCTCTCCCTGGACCGGGTCCGGGCCGCGCGCGGGCCGAACGTGGCGTCGGGCCTACCGGTGCGGCTGCTGTGGGCCGGCGCGGTCGCCGCCGCGTTGCTGCCCCTGACCCCGACGCCGATCCGCGTGGTGCCGGTCGCGCCGGTGCCGGCGTTCATCGCCGGCGGCGACTGGCGTCCGCTGGTGCCGCCCGGACGGACGGTGGTCGCGGTGCCCCCGGTCACCGGTGCCGGGCGTAGCCCGGTGATGCTCTGGTCGGCCCGTACCGGTCTGGGATTCCCCGCGCCGGGCGGTTACTTCATCGGCCCCAGCGGCCCGGAGGACCCGGCGGCCCGCTGGGGCGCGCCGGACCGGCCCACCTCGGTGTTGCTCCGGCAGGTGGCCGAGACCGGCGCGGTGCCGGTGCTCAGCGACGAGAACCGCCGTCAGGCCGTCGAGGACCTGCGGCACTGGCGCGCCGCGGTGGTCGTACTCGGCCGGCTGGAGCACGGTGACCCGGTCCGCCGAACCGTCGACGACCTGCTCGGCCCGGGCCGAGCGGTCGACGGCGGATGGTTGTGGGACGTCCGGGACCACGTCGGCTGAGCCGACCGATGGCGCGGCCTTCGGCTAACCCACCAGGGTGCGGACGTCCCAGACCCAGACGTCGTCGACCCGCTGCGGTGGCCCGAGCAGGGCGGTGACCAGCTCACGGAGCACCGCCTCGCGGGGGTGCGCCCCGAGCACCACCACCGACGCCCGCCAGAACCGCAGGTCCTCGACGGCCTGGCGGCGGTTCTCGTCGGTCAGCGCCGGTACCGCGCCACTGTCCATGGTGGAGTAGATGAGCGAGCTGGTCGGTCGGTTCGGCGCGCCGAAGACCCCCTCACCCAGCTCGTTCGGCCCGATGAAGTAGCCGCCCGGCACGGGGAACTCCTGCCCGGTCAGCGCGCTCCAGCGCAGCGTCGGCAGGCCGTGCACGTTGCTCGGGATCGGCACCGGGACCAGGGTTCGACCCGCCGGCACGTACGGCCGCCAACCGCCCGCGGTGATGAAGTGCGGCGGCGGGTCGATCTGCTGGGCGGGCAGCGGCCGGGGGAAGAGCGGCAGCACGGCGAGGGCAACCGCCGCGTACCCCACCGGGCGCAGCCACCGACGGCGCGCCGGGACCGGCGCGGCCGGCTCGACGGGCTCGGCCGACGTAGCCGGGGCCGCTTCGGCGGCGCGCTGGGCCGGCACCCGCGGCCGGTCGGCCACCGGGCGCCCCTGGCGGTGCGCGGCGTCCCAGGTCAACGCGAGCAGTACGCCCACCGCGGCGGCGACCACCAGCGTCAGCCGGGTCGGCATCATCATCTCGACCAGCGGCAGGTCGTCCGACACGTACGACCACGGGCCGCGAATGCCGGTCTCCACACCGTTGAAGCGCACCCACGGCCCGATCGCGGCCACGCTGAACACCACGATGAGCACCGCGACGATCCGGGTGGCCAGCGAGCGACGTACCAGCAGCGCCAGAGCGACCACCGAGAGCAGCACCAGCGGCCAGCCGAACCAGGTGTTCTGCTCGGTCAGGCCGATCGTCTTCTCCACGGCCGGGTCACCGGCCCAGGTGTCCCGGGCGAAGGTGACGAAGGCGACCAGGTCCTCGCCCCAGTTGTGGAACACGCCGCCCTGGAGGCCGCGGTAGGACTGCGGGCCGTTGAACTGGAACCAGATCGGGTACGCGGTGAGCACCAGGGCCAGCCCGCCGGCGACGCCGAGGCCGGCCAGGAACGTGCCGGCGGCGGCCCGGGCGGCCCGCGGCCGTTGCACGACGTACGCCAGCACGATGACCAGGCAGGCCAGCGCGGTGAGCAGCAACATCTCCTCGTTGATGAAGATCTGGTACGCCACCAGCGCACCGAGCACGAGCCCGTTGCGCCGCCACCGGCCCGGCTCGGCCAGGGTCAGCACCCGCACCACGATCAGCGGGAGCAGGAAGTTGGACACGAAGTTGGGTTGGCCGTTGGCGTGGTGGATGATTCCCGGCGCGAAGCCGAGGAACGCGCCGCCGACGAACGCCGCGGCCCGGGAGCGCACCAGGTGGCGGGAGAGCATCCAGTAGCCGGTGCCGGCGGTGGCCGCCAGCGCCGCACCCAGGTAGAGCGCGTACATCACCTGGGGGCCGAGCAGCATGGTCAGCGGGGCCAGCGGCAGGGTCACCCCGAGCAGCGAGGTGTTGGCCATCATGTTCACCCCGTCCGGGGCGTTCTGACGGGCCGTGAACAGCGGGTTCTCCAGGTGCCGCACCGAGTACGCGCCGTGCGCGAACAGCCACTCGAACCAGCTGTGATCGGTGGGCAGGTGCGAGGAGACCCGGCCGGTGACGTCACCCCAGTAGTTGAGGCAGACGAAGGCGCCCAGCAGCACATAGGCTCCGAGGGCCAAGAGGTCGGCTCGGGCCGGACGGCGTCGAGGCCGCCGTGTCGACTCGGCCTCGGCCGGGTCGGCGTCGGTCAGGGAAATCAGCGAAGGGTCTACCACCGGCACAGCCACGACGCGCCATCGTACAGGCGGGGTTCCGTCGCTTTTGCCGGCCCGGTGCGCTGACGGTCGGTTTGCCGGACGGCGACCCGTCGGCCAGCCTTACCTGGTGACGGAAGGACGGTCGTTGTCGATCATCGAGCTGGGCGAGATTCGGGACGAGCCCGCGTCGAAGGCTCCGGTTCGTCGCCCGCGTGCCGCCGGTCGCCCGCTGCGCAGCGCGGCGGTGCTGGTGCTCAGCCTGGTGGTGCTGGCCGGTGCCGCGCCGGCAGCGCAGCGAACGGTGAGCGTGGTGCCGGCGTCGCGGACGTCCACCGCGTACCTGGCCGGGGACGCCGTCTTCGTGGTCGATCCGCCGGCACCCGACGGCGACCGGTACCTGACCGCGTACGCCCAGCCGGCACCGCCTGGCGCTGCGGTGCGGCGGCGGTGGCAGGCGCCGCTGGCCCGCACCGGTGACTACCTCGACGTCCGGGTCCAGCGGGGGTTGGTGCTGGCGATGGCGGTCAACGCCCCGAACCGGGTGTTCCAGACCACCGCCTTCGACGCCACCACGGGCCGGCAGCGCTGGCAACACCCCGGTGCTCCCCAGCCGACAGCCGGCGGTGGTCTGCTGGTGACCGACGTCCGGGAAGACGGGTCGGGCGCGCTGAGCGGCGTCGAGCCCGACACCGGCCAACTGCGCTGGTCGGTGCCCATCCCGTCGCCCGCCACCCCCTCCTACCACCTCACTCCCGAGGGCCAGGTCGACCGGTTCGTGCTCCTGCGACCCACCGGCGAGGTGCAGGTGTACGACGCCGGCACCGGCCGGCTGCTGCGCAGCGTCGACACGCTGCCCGCTGACCGGTCGGCGTACCAGCGGGTGCAGGTCGTCGGTGACCTGCTGCTGCTCGTCCCGCCCGGCAGCACCCGGCTGGTGAGCTTCGGGCTGGCCGAGTTGGAGCCACGATGGACGGCCGAGGTGACGTTGGTGTCGCATGTGCTCGACTGCGCCGGTCTGCTCTGCGCGGTTCCGCAGACCGGCGGCCTCCAGGTGCTCGATCCGGGCACCGGCGCGGTGCGGTGGTCGGAATCGGGCCAGGACAACCTGGCTGACGTCCGGCACGGCCGGTTGCTGATGGCCAGGCCCGGCCGGGGATACACGGTGCGGGACGCGGCGACCGGGCAGGTACGAACGGAGCTGGGCGCGTGGAGCCTGCTGCCGGTGCTCGGACCGGACGATCCGCTGGTCGGGGTGCGGCGGAGCGACGGCGGCCGGATGGTCGTCGCCGAACTCGACCTGGTGGCCGGCCGACCGCGGATCGTCGACGTGCTGCCGGGCATCGCCGGCAGCTGCCAGGCGTCCCTGCCGGTGCTGCTCTGCCAGCGTCTCGACGGCACCACCGCGCTGTGGAGGTTGACCCGGTGACCGGCTCGGTGATCGACCTCGGCGAGCTGCGGCACGAGCCGGAACCGGACCCGCTGCCCCGCCCACCTCGCGCTCATGGTCGCCCGCTGCGCTGCGCGCTGGTCGTGGTGCTCGCGCTGGTCACGCTCGCCGCCTCCGCCGTCGCACCGCCCCGGCTGGCCCCGTTGACGCTGCCGGGCCGGCCCGGGTCCGATGTCATGATCGATGGTGACCTCCTCCTGGTGATGGAGCCGGCCAGCACCGAAAGGCGGCAGGCGCGGCTGGCCGCGTATCGGCTGCCCGGCGGCGAGCCGGTCTGGCAGGCGCCGCTGTCGGCGGAGGCCCGGTACTGGGGGGTGACTCCGCTGGCCGGGACGCTGCTGGCCACCGGGTACGAGATCGGCCCGGAGGGTCGGGACACACTCACCGTCGCACTGGACCGGGCGACCGGGGCGTACCGGTGGCAGCAGCCGGGCACCGTCTCCAAGCTGACCGACGGCAACCTGCTGCTGCGCAGCGGCGGCGAGACCTTACCGTCCAGTCTGCGCGCTGTGGATCCGTGCTGCGGCACCGTGCGCTGGCAGCTCTCCGGGCTCAGCGCCGACATGAGCGTGCGGGGCACCGAGCTCGGGGTGGACCGGGTGGTGCTCAACCAGTTGGACGGGCCTGTCGAGGTACGCGACGCGATCACCGGCGCGGTGCTGGCCCGCGCCGATCTGCGCCCGCCCGACGGCGGTCCGATCGGACTGGACCTGACAAAGGACCTGCTGCTGGCCATCGACAGAGGCTCGGGCACTGTCACCGCGTACGGGCTGGACCAGCTTGTGCCCCGCTGGACCCGCGCCAGGCTGCACGTCGACTTCGCGTTGGACTGTGGCCCCGTCCTGTGTGTGCGCACCGGCAACAACGAACTACAGGCGCTCGACCCGGCAACCGGGGAGGTGCGCTGGCGCAGCAGCCAGTGGGGGTGGGCCTGGCCGGCCGACGGCCGGCTGATGGCCAACCTCAGCGGTGTCGGCCCGTTGGAGCAGTACATCGTGCTCGACGCGCTGACCGGCCGGCAACTGGCCGACCTGGGCCGGTGGGAGCTGTACCAACTTGGTGTCGGCGGCCGGCTGGTCGGCATACGTCGGCCTCCCGACGGAGGGGTGCTCGTCGGCGAGTTGGACATCGCCGCCGGAAAGGTGCGCATCGTGGACGTGCTGCCCGATGCCACCGGGGAGTGTCAGGCGATCACCGGCTACCTGGTGTGCACCACCACTGCGGCCGGCTCGTACCAGCTCTGGAAACTGACCGACTGATCACCAGTTGGCCTGGGCGGGCGGCGGGGGCAGTGGCACCGACGCGGGTCGCAGTACGTACGCCACCCCGCCGCTGCCGCGCTGCCAGACCGCCTCGAAACCCCGCCGGGGCACGGTACGACGGACCGCGTCGTCGTCCGGGGCGTACGGGTCGTTGAGCACCGGGTCGCCGTCGGCGGTGAAGCCGACCAGCACCATCAGGTGCCCTCGGGTGTCGTATGCGAGCCCCGGCACCTCGTCGGCCCGGAACGCGGCGGAGACGATCAGGGGGATGCCGGCGGCGACGAACGCCTCCGCCTCGACCAGCGACCGCAGTCGGGTGACGAACGCGTCCACCCCGTGCAGTCCGGCGTACGCGGTGTTGAACGGCCAGTTGCCCGCCCCGGCGTACGCGTGGTCGTAGCAGTGTCGGGCGGCGTGCACCACCACGGGGCGCGGGCCGGACGGCTCCACCCAGGCGTAACGGTCCGGTGTCGGGTTGGCGCCCCAGTAGGCGAGCACCATCGAGGTGCAGGTGGGGCTGCACCAGGAGTCGCCACCACCGCCCCACTGCGGGTACTGGCCGACGTGCAGCCGCTGCGAGTAGCGGGGGACGTCCAACACCCGGCCCCAGGCGGCGGACGAGGTCGGCTCCTGCTCGTACCCCTGGCCGGTCGGGGTCGGCCCGGTGGCGACCGCGCCGATGCTGCGCAGCACCGGGCCGGCGGGGCTGCCGGCGGGTCGGCACAAGGTCACCCGCGCCTGCCAACCGGTGACCGTCGCCCCGGTCACGATCAGGGTGTCGGTGTCGACCCGGGCGGCACTGTCCCGCTGCCCGGGCAGCGAGGTGCGTCGTACCGTGTGGTCGCCGGCGGCCCAGCGGGCCAGCCGGTACCAGTCGGTGCTGGGCCCGTCGTCGTGCCAGCCGCGCAGGTCGATCTCGATCCAGCAGCCGTCCGGGGTGTCCGCCGTCCAGGACGGCACCACCTCGGCGACGGCGAAGCCGACCCGAACCGGCGGCGACGTCCAGGCGCCCCGCTCGGCGACGCCGTCGAGGGCGAGCCCTCGACGGCTGGCGCGCAGGCCGTCGCCGCTGCCGCTGGTCGTGTCGCCCGGCAGGTGGAAGCCCCGGTAGGCGATGTCCCGCCGGGTGGGTGGTGCCGCAGTGGTCATGCCAGGTCCGTCCGTCGCTCGGTGCCGCCGGCCAGCATCGCGTACGCCGTGGTGGCCCGCAACGCCGGCCGGCGCGGGCGGCGAGGGACGATGGTTGCCGGCCGGCACTAGGTTGTCGGTGGTCAGCAGCGAGGAGGCCGGGATGCGGGTACTGGTGGTCGAGGACGAGCGCAACCTCGCCGACGCGATCGCACGCGGGTTGCGCAAGCGGGGGATGGCGGTCGACGTGGCGTACGACGGCGACGCCGGCCACGAGGCGGCGTTCGTCACCCGGTACGACGTGGTGGTGCTCGACCGCGACCTGCCCGGCGTGCACGGCGACCAGATCTGCGCAGACCTGGCGGCCTCCGGCGCGTTGACCCGGGTGCTGATGCTCACCGCCAGCGGCACCGTGGCCGACCGGGTGGAGGGGTTGCAGCTCGGCGCGGACGACTACCTGCCCAAACCGTTCGCCTTCGACGAGTTGGTCGCCCGGGTGCAGGCGCTGGGCCGGCGGGCCACCCCGGCCGCGCCGCCGGTGCTCGAACTGGCCGACCTGGTGCTGGATCCGGCCCGCCGGGTGGCCACCCGGGCCGGAGTGCCGGTGGACCTCACCAACAAGGAGTTCGGGGTGCTCTGCGAACTGCTCAAGGCGCGGGGCGCGGTGGTCTCCAGTGAGGAGCTGCTGGAACGCGTCTGGGACGCGAACACCGACCCGTTCACCACCATCGTCCGGGTCACCGTGATGACGCTGCGCAAGAAGCTCGGTGACCCGCCGCTGATCGAGACGGTGGTCGGCGCGGGCTACCGCACCGCCGAGGTGAGCGCATGAGCCGCCGGTTGCGGCCCACCCTGCGGTTGCGGCTGACCCTGCTCAACGGTGTGCTGCTCATCGGGGCCGGGGCGATCCTGGTGCTGCTGGCCTGGCTGCTGGTCCGCGACGCGTTGCGACCCACCGACGAGTTGGTGCCCGGCACGACCGTCCTGCTCTCCGACGGCCGGGAGATGGACGCCGCCCAGTGGCAGCGGCAGCTGGTCGATGCGGCTTCCGGGGAACTGCTGGCCAAGGGCCTGGTCGCACTGTTGGCGATCAGCGTGGTCGGGGTGGCCGGCGCGTACGCGGTCGCCGGGCGCGCGCTGCGCCCACTGCACCAGGTCACCGCGACCGCGCAGCGGCTCGGTGAGGCGACCCTGGACCAGCGGATCGGTTACTCGGGCGCCGACGACGAGGTGGCCGAGCTGGCCAAGACGTTCGACGCCATGCTGGACCGGATAGCGTCCGCGTTCGAGGCGCAGAAGCGTTTCGTGGCGAACGCCTCGCACGAGCTGCGGACCCCACTCGCCGTGATGCGGACGGAGATCGAGGTGACGCTCAGCGACGACGACGCGGACGCCGCCGAGTACCGCCGGATGGCGACCGTGGTCCGCGACGCCTCCGAGCGGGCCAACGGCCTGGTGGACGCGCTGCTGGTGCTGGCCCGCAGCGAGGCGCAGGCCGGGCGGCAGCTGGGCCGGCGTACCGAGTGTGACCTCGCGGCGGGCACCGCCAACGCGCTGTCGGCGATGCGCCGCGAGGTGGAACGGATCGGCCTGCGGGTGCAGACGTCGCTGGAGTCCGCGCCGGTGGTCGGCGACCCGGGGCTGCTCGACCGGCTGGCCGGAAACCTGATCGAGAACGCGGTCCGCTACAACCACCTGCACGGCCGGCTCTGGGTGCGTACCGGCACCGACGGCGACCGGTCCTGGCTGGTGGTGGGGAACACCGGTTTCGAGGTGGACCAGGCCGACGTGCCGGGGTTGTTCGAGCCGTTCCGGCGCGGTGGCCGGGAACGCACCGGCGCCCGCGGCTCCGGCCTGGGGCTGTCCATCGTCCGGGCGGTCTGCGATGCGCACGGCGGCTCCGTACGGGTGATCGCGCAGCCCGGCGGTGGCCTGGAGGTGACGGTCACCCTGCCGTCGGCGGACGCCCCGGCCGGGCCCGGAACGGTGCCCCTCGCCGGCTGAACGGGGTTGCGCGCCCCGCTCGGCCGGTGGCAAGATCGACGGGTCAGCTCGGAGAGTGAAGGGGGTGCGTCGATGTCCATCAGTCAAGGCTCCGCACCCCGGGTCTTCGCAGGCTGACCCCGGGCGGCGGAGCGTCCCCATCCGAAGATGGAGGGACCACCCGTGTATCCACGGATCCGCAACATCAGTTTCGACTGCCACGACACGTACACCCTGGCCGGCTTCTGGTCGGCGGTGCTCGGCTACGCCCGGCTCCCGGAGGACGTTCCGGGTGACCCGGAAGCTGCCCTGCTGCCGCCGGACGGTGCCACGCCGAACATGTTCTTCCAAGCGGTGCCCGAGGACAAGGTAACCAAGAACCGGGTCCACATCTGCCTGGAACCGGTCGACCGGACCCGCGACGAGGAAATCGAGCGGGTGCTCGGCCTCGGGGCCACCATGGTCGTCGACCAGCGGCGCACCGACGGGACGGGCTGGGCGGTTCTCGCCGACCCGGAGGGGAACGAGTTCTGCGTGCTCCGCAGCGCCCGGGAGCGGGTCGACAGCACTGCGGAGGAACAAGCATGAGTTCGACGATCCACAACATCAGCATCGACTGTCACGACACGTACGCCCTCGCCGGCTTCTGGTCGCAGGTCTTCGACTGCCCACGGCAGCCCGACGACTTCCCCGGCGACCCGGAGGCGATGCTCCTGCCGCCGGGTGGCCCGGAGGTGCTGTTCATCGCGGTGCCCGAGGGCAAGTCGGTGAAGAACCGGCTGCACCTGGACCTGCAACCCGCCGACCGGACCCGGGCCGAGGAGGTCGAGCGGCTGCTCGGCATCGGCGCGACGCTCGTCGCCGACCACGTCGGCCCGACCGGCGGTGGTTGGGTGGTGCTGGCCGATCCGGAGGGCAACGAGTTCTGTGTGCTCGGCAACGCCGCCGAGCGGGCGGCCGCGGCGGCGGCGCGGGCCGCGGCAGCAGCGCTCGCCCCGTCGGAGGTTGCCGAACCGGCCTGACCGCCGACCTACGGCATGAGGCCCCGGCCACCCGAGGGTGGCCGGGGCCCTGGTTCCCGGCGCTGGGGCGGGACCTGACCGCGAGGTTCAGGGGCGGGGCGCGGTGACTAGACGAAGGCGCTCATGCCCTCGTATTCGGCCACCGGGGCGGCGCCGACATGCTCGTACTCGAGCAGCAGCAGACCCTTCGCCGTCGCTTCGTGGTGAACCAGCCGGAGGCCGACGGATGCGTTTGGCTGGTCGAGCAGCCGTCGCCCGGCACCGGCCACGGTGGGGGCGACGACGAGTCGGAGTGTGTCGACGAGGCCGGCCGACAACAGCGCCTTGCCGAGTCGTGCGCTCCCGTGGATCTGGAGCTCCCGCCCTGGCTGGGCCTTGAGTTTGCCGACGGTGTGGATCGGGTCGCCGTGGAGCACCGTCGTCGGGTGCCAACTACCCCCCGCCAGGGTGTTGGTCACGACGTACTTCGGCAGTGAGTTCATCCGTTCGGTGAACGGATCGTTCGGGTCGGTGATCTGCGGCCAGTCGCGGGCGAACGCCTCGTAGGTCCGCCGTCCGAGCAGCAGGCCGTCGGCGAGACCCAACCAGTCGGAGGTACGGCGGACGAAGACCTCGTCCAGGTAGGGCACGAGCCAGCCGCCCCGGGTGAAGCCGTCGCTCGGATCCTCGGTCGGCGAGCCGGGCCCCTGGCTGACGCCGTCGAGGGTGACGAACTCGGTCAGGACGATCTTCACGGCGCACCCGGGCTTTCGGCGACCCGGGCGAGTTGTGCGGTGACCGAGCCCCAGCCGTCCGCGAAGCCGATCTTCTCGTGCAGGTCGCGAGCGGCAGGATCACCGTGACGGACGACGATCCGGTAGTCCGTGCCGTCCGGATGATCTCGCATGGTGATCTCCGCGGTCATCGCAACCGGGGTGGGGTTCGCGGGCCGCCAGGCGCTGTCGATCACGTTGGTGAACACGATCCGTTCGAGATCGTCGACGACGAGGAAGCACGCGTCGAGGTGCGGGACGAACTCCACCCCGTCCTCGCTCAGTCGGGTCACGAGTGCGCCACCGGGCCGGACGTCCAGGCGATCGACGCGGCACAGGGCCGGCGCCGGTACCCACCACCTCTCGAAGCGGGACGGGTCGGTCCAGGCGCGCCACACGGCGGCGCGAGGGGCGCGGATGACCCGCGCCATGGTCAGGTCCAGGTCGGGATTCATCGCTGGTTCTCCTGCTGATCGGTGACGAGGCGTTCCAGGCGATCCGTGCGCTCTTCCCAGATCCGGCGCTGCTCCGCGAGCCAGTCGTCGACGACGGCGAGGCGCTCGCGGTTGAGCACGCAGGTGCGCACCCGGCCGGACTTGGTCGTGTGGATCAGTCCGTTCGACTCGAGCGTCTGCACGTGCTTCATGAACGAGGGAAGGGTCATCGGAAACTCGCGGGCGAGATCGCCGACGCTGGTCGGACCGTGGCCGAGGCGTCGGATGACCCAGCGCCGGGTCGGGTCAGCGAGGGCGACGAACACGCCGTCGAGCTGCGCCGAATACTGTGCCATGCGGCTAAGTGTTGCCGGAGATGACACTTAGCGCAAGGGCTAAGTATCGGCGGCCGCAGCGGGGTGACCGCCGTGCCGACGGTGGCCGGTCGGTGCCTTGCCGAGCAGCAGCAGGGGCCCCGGCCACCCGAAGGTGACCGAGGCCCCGGTGTCGTACGGATCAGGACTGCTGCTCGACCTGGCCCCGGATCGTGGTGAACTCGGCCTTCGCCTGGTCGGCGGACTTGAAGTACATCACCACCATGCCCAGGCTGCCCCGGTCGGCCCAGACGCAGATGCCCAGCGGCACGGTCTCGGCCTTGCCGTCGCCGCAGCGCGCCTCGCCGCCGAGCGGGCCGGCGTCGACGGCCGTCATCTCGCCCACCGTCAGCTGCTTGGCCAGCCCGTCCACATAGGCGTCGAGCTCCTTCTTCGGGTCCGACAGCAGCCCGGACACGCCCGTGATCATGACGAGGTCCTGTTTGGTCGGGTCGCCGTAGAAGGCGGCGACCGTGCTGGTCTCGTTCCCCGCCGCCGTCTTCATCCCGCTGACCGCCTGGTCGGCGGCCGTCTGGAGCTCCGGGGTGGTGAGCTTCGGGCGGCCGGCGAGGGTGGCCGGTGCGACCACCCGGGTCTTGCTGGCATCCACGACGGCGCCCACGTCGTCCTTGACGACGAACCAGGTGATCGCCACGCCACCGAGGCAGAGCACCAGCACCGCGGCCAACACGATCAGCACGATCTTGCCGACGTTCGACTTCTTCGCCGGGGGAGGGCCGCCGGCCAGGTTCGGGTCACCGTACGGCTGACCCGGCTGCGCGGGCGGGAACCCAGGCTGCGCCGGCGGGAAGCCCGGCTGCGCGGGCGGGAAGCCACCGGGCTGCTGCGGCTGTCCCTGCTGCTGCGGCGGCGGCCAACCGCCAGGCTGCTGGCCCGGCTGCTGCGAGGGGTCGGGGGAATCGTGCGGCGGGCCGTAGGGATTGGCCGGCGGCTGGGACATCAGTCAGCTCCAAGATGGGTGTGCAAAACGCGTGATCCTAACTCGGTGCGGAGCCCGCCGTTGTCCCTGCGGAGACCCGCACCGGCGATCGACCGATCACAAACGGTCGCGGTGGCCGGCCCGTCCACGAGGGACGGCCCGACCACCGCGACGGTGGTACTGCGATCTCCTCAGGCCGGCAGGCTCGCCGCGCCACGCGGCAGGAACCGCTGGCCGGTGACCCGCTCGGAGGTGCCGGTCCGGTCCAGGTACGGCGTGACGCCGCCCAGGTGGAACGGCCAACCGGCGCCCAGGATCATGCACAGGTCGATGTCCTGCGCCTCGGCGACCACACCCTCGTCCAGCATCAGCCGGATCTCCTGCGCGAGCGCGTCGAGCGCGTTCTGGCGTACCTGCTCGGCGGTCAACGGCTCGTCACCCACCACGAGCAGCGCGGCGACCTCCTCGTTGACCTGGTCGTCGACCACGATCGGTCGACCCGAGTCGGCGATCCGCTTGAGGTTCTCGCTGACGGAGAACCGGTCCGGGTACGCGGCGTGCAGGGTGCCGCCCACGTGGTACGCGACGGCCGGCCCGACCAGCTGGAGCAGGGCGAGCGGGCGCATCGGCAGGCCCAGCGGGTCCAGTGCGCTGTTCGCCACGTCCAGCGGGGTGCCGGCGTCGACGGCGGCGAAGACGGTGCCCAGGAAGCGGGTGAGCAGCCGGTTCACCACGAACGCCGGAGCGTCCTTGACCAGCACCGAGGACTTCTTGAGCTGCTTGCCGACCGCGAACGCGGTCGCCAGGGTGGCGTCGTCGGTGCGCTCGCCCCGGACGATCTCCAGCAGCGGCAGCACCGCCACCGGGTTGAAGAAGTGGAAGCCGACCACCCGCTCCGGGTGTTCCAACTCGGCGGCCATCTCGGTGATCGACAGCGAGCTGGTGTTGGTGGCGAGCACCGCCGTCGGAGAGACGATCTTCTCCAACTCGGCCCAGACCTGCTTCTTGACGCCGAGGTCCTCGAAGACCGCCTCGATGACGAAGTCGGCGTCGGCGAAGGCGCTCTTGTCGACCGTGCCGCTGATCAGGCCGTAGAGCTTGGCGGCGGTGCCCTTGTCCATCCGGCCCTTGGTGACGGCCTTCTCGATCTGGGTGTGCACGTAGCCGACGCCCTTGTCCACCCGGGACTGGTCGAGGTCGGTCAGCACCACCGGCACCTGGAGGCGGCGGGCGAACAGCAGCGCCAGCTGGCTGGCCATCAGACCCGCGCCGACGATGCCGACCTTGGTGATCGTCCGGGCCAGACCCTTGTCCGGTGCGCCGGCCGGGCGCTTGGCCCGCCGCTGCACCAGGTCGAACGCGTACAGGCCGCTGCGCAGCTCCTCGGAGAAGACCAGGTCCGCGAGGGCCTCGTCCTCGGCGGCGGTGCCGGCGGCGAAGTCGCCGTCCTTCGCCGTCTCCAGCAGGTCGAGCGCCTTGTACGCGGCCGGGACCGCGCCGTGCAGCCGCTGGTTCAGCGTCTCCCGGGCGAAGTAGAGCACGCCCGCCCACATGTCCTTGTCGACCTCGGGTCGGGTCACGGTGACCTGACCCCGGACCACGCCGGCGGCCCACTCCAGGGACCGCTCCAGGAAGTCCGCCGGCTCCAACAGGATGTCCGCGATGCCCAGCTCGGCGGCCTGCTTCGGCTTGAGCATCTTGTTCTGCATCACCGGGTTCTGGATGATCACCTGGGTCGCGGCGGGGATGCCGATCAGGTTCGGCAGCAGCTGGGTGCCGCCCCAACCGGGCACCAGGCCGAGGGAGACCTCGGGCAGCGCGAGGGCCGCCGCGCCGCCGGAGAGCGTCCGGTAGTGGCAGTGCAGCGCCAGCTCCAGGCCACCACCCATCGCCGCGCCGTTGACGAACGCGAAGGTGGGGACGGTGCTGTCCTTGAGCCGGGCGAAGACCCGGTGGCCGAGCCGGCCGATCTCCAACGCCTGCGCGCGGTCGGCGAGCTGCGGCAGGCCGACGATGTCCGCGCCCACGCAGAAGATGTACGGCTTGCCGGTGACCGCGATGAACGCCGGGTCGGCGGCGAGCGCGGCGGTGATCGCCTCGTCCAGGCTCGCCAGCCCACCCGGGCCGAAGGTGTTCGGCTTGGTGTGGTCGAGGCCGTTGTCCAGCGTGATCAGGGCGGCGGGCCGGTCCAGCCCCGGCACGTTCACCTGGCGCAGCAGCGCCCGGGTGACGACCTCGTTCGGTGCGGCGAGCGTACTCACTTGTTGCCCTCCGTCCAGTGCGGGTTCTCCCAGATGACCGTGCCGCCCATGCCGATGCCGATGCACATCGCCGTGAGGCCGTAGCGGACCTCGGGGTGCTCGGCGAACTGGCGGGCCAGCTGCGTCATCAGCCGCACGCCGGAGGAGGCCAGTGGGTGACCGATGGCGATCGCGCCGCCCCACGGGTTGACCCGCGCGTCGTCGTCAGCGATGCCGAAGTGGTCGAGGAAGGCGAGCACCTGCACGGCGAACGCCTCGTTCAGCTCGAACAGGCCGATGTCGTCGATGCTGAGCCCGGCGAGGCGCAGCGCCTTCTCCGTCGACGGGATCGGGCCGACGCCCATCACCTCCGGCTCGACCCCGACGAAGCCGAACGACACCAGCCGCATGGCGACCGGCAGGCCCAGCTCGCGGGCGGTGGCCTCGTCGGCCAGCAGGCTCGCGGTGGCGCCGTCGTTCAGGCCGGCCGCGTTGCCTGCGGTGACCTTGCCGTGCGGGCGGAACGGGGTCTTCAGGGTGGCCAGCTTCTCCAGCGAAGTGTCCCGCGGGGCCTCGTCCACCGTGGCCAGACCCCAGCCGCCCTCCGCGTCGCGGATGGACATCGGCACCAGGTCGTCCTGGAGCTTGCCGTTGGCGTACGCCTTGGCGGTCTTCTGCTGTGAGGCGAGCGCGAACGCGTCGGTGCGTGCCTTGGTGATGTGCGGGACCAGGTCGTGCAGGTTCTCCGCGGTGGAGCCCATCACCAGCGCGGACGGGTCGACCAGCTTCTCCGCGATGATGCGCGGGTTGGGGTCGACGCCCTCACCCATCGGGTGGCGGCCCATGTGCTCGACGCCACCGGCGATGGCGATGTCGTACGCGCCCATGGCGATGCCGCTGGCCACGGTGGTGACCGCGGTCATCGCCCCCGCGCACATCCGGTCGATGGCGAAGCCGGGAACGGTCTTGGGTAGCCCGGCCAGCAGGGCGGCGGTGCGGCCGATGGTGAGGCCCTGGTCGCCGATCTGGGTGGTGGCCGCGATGGCGACCTCCTCGACCCGCTCCGGGGGCAGCTGCGGGTTGCGACGCAGCAGTTCCCGGATGCAGCGGATCACCAGGTCGTCGGCGCGGGTGTTGGCGTACATGCCACCCGCCTTGCCGAACGGGGTACGGACGCCGTCGACGAAGACGACGTCGCGAACTTCACGGGGCACTTGAGCCTCCTATTCGACCGTGATTCGGCCTTCACGCCAGGCGGCACGCCGGACCGAACAAGGGTCGCCGACACGGGCACGTTTCCCTCGGATGCTACTCGCCAGTAACCAACCCCGCCCCCACCCCCCGCTGTGGCCCACCCCACACCCACCCCTGCCCACCCACAACCCCACCCCCGGTCCGTCCGGCTTCCGAGGGGTGGGTCAGGGGAGGGTCGGGGTGGGGGTCAGGGCTTCGGTCAGCTCGGGGTTGAGGAGGCCGATCTGCCACTCGCGGGCGTTGAGGCCGCGCAGGGTCTCCGCGACCGACTCCTCGGTGACCTCCTCTGGCGGGGTCCAGGCCAGCCGGCGGATCGAATCCGGAGTGATCAGGTTCTCCGGCGGAAGGTTGTGCTCACCGGCGATGCGGATCACGACCTCCCGGCAGCGGGCCAGCCGACCGGCCGCCACCGGGTCCCGTTCGGCCCACCGGTGCGGCGGGGGCGGGCCCTCCACGGCCGGTGAGACCGGCAGGGAATCCTCCGGCAGCTGCCGGGCGTCGTCGAGCGCGGCGAGCCAGGTGCGGGCCAGCCGGCGGACCGACCGACCGCCGAAACCCGGCAGGGTCAGCAGGGTCCTCTCGTCCTTCGGGTCCAGCTCGGCCGCGGCGATGATCGCCGAGTCGGGCAGCACCCGACCGGGAGCGGCGTCGCGCCGGGCCGCGATCTGGTCCCGGGCGTACCACATCGAGCGGACCCGGGCCTGGGCCCGAGCCCCCCGCAGCCGGTGGATGCCCGAGGTACGCCGCCACGGCTCCGCGCGGACCCGGGGCGGGCGTGCCCCGGTGCGGACCAGCGCGGCGAACTCCTCCGCGGCCCAGGCCGACTTGCCCTGCCGGGTCAACTCGGCGTCGAGCGCGTCCCGCAGGTCGGTGAGCAGCTCCACGTCGAGGGCGGCGTACGTCAACCACGACTCGGGCAGCGGTCGACTCGACCAGTCGGCCGCCGAGTGGTGCTTCTCCAGGGTGAACCCGAGCAACTGCTCGGTGAGCGCGGCCAGCCCGACGCGTTCGAAGCCGGCCAGCCGAGCCGCCAGCTCGGTGTCGAACAGTCGGCGTGGGCGCAACCCCACCTCGGCCAGGCAGGGCAGATCCTGGCTGGCCGCGTGGAGAACCCACTCGGCCTCACCGATCACCGCGTCCAGCGCGCTGAGGTCGGGCAGGGGCAGCGGGTCGATCAGCGCTGTGCCCGCACCGGCCCGGCGCAGTTGCACCAGGTACGCGCGCTGGCTGTAGCGGTAGCCGGAAGCCCGTTCGGCGTCCAGGGCGACCGGGCCGGTGCCCGCCGCGAAGCGGGCCACGACCTCGGCGAGCTGGGCCGGGGCGGCGACTGGATCAGGGGTGCCGTCACGCGGGGCGATCAGCGGAACGGGCCCACCGTCGGCCGGGTCGGCCCCTTCGCCCGCCGGCTGCGGCTGGGCCGACGGCGGGTGCTGGGGTGCGTTTCCCGGAAGTTCTTCGGTGGGCCGACGGCGCAGGGGTGGTTCGTCGGTCACCTGCCAACCCTAGTGCGCGCGGAGATCCGGCGGGTGCAGCCGGTCCGGCGTGTGTCGGCCAGGTGTCCGCAAAGTGTCCTCCCGGGCCCGGAAGATCAGGCTGCGCCGGCGGATCGGCGGTCGGCGAGGGCGGTGACGCCGGGTGGGGGGAGGCCGGCGGTGGAGGCGAGCAGGGCGCACCAGCCGAGCAGATGTGGGGTCAGGTCGTCGTCGATCGGCGTCCAGGACGCGCGGATCTCGATGTCACCGATGGTCGGTGGCCCGGCGAGATCGCCGAACCGGGTCGACATGGTCTGCGTCACCGTCCCGCCGATCGCCCGGTAGCCGGCGTCCTGGGCGTCCAACGCGTCGGTCAGCCACGTCCAGCCGACCCCGGGCAGCAGCGGGTCGGCGGCCAGGTCGACCTCCAACTCGGCGGTCACGTAGGTGACCAGCCGCAGGGTGCCCTGCCACGCCTCGTGCCCGACCGGGTTGTGCAGCAGGATCAGCCGGCCGGTCGCCACCTCGTCGTCGTCGCGCAGCACGGTCGCGGCGAGCGCGAACGCGTACGGGGCCAGCCGCTGGGGGGCACCGACCTCCTCCAGGGTGATCTCCGGCCGGGGGGCGGCCGACCGCAGCCCGGCGACCGCGCGGGCGAACGTCTCCGGGAGCGCGATCGGGGGGGCCATGTCGGCAGCCTATGCCGCCGCCCGCCGCCCGCTTCGACGGCGCGCCGACGCTCCCCGAGGGGCCAGCGCTTCGACTCCGGCGTAAGGAACGGTGCCCTTCCTCTCACCCCCACCCGGTCGGGGGTGGCGGGCGTGGCACGATTGCGGCGATGACCACGGACACCACGGGCACTGTCGCCCGAGACGGAGAATCCCGCCCCGGCGGACCGGCCGACTCGCCCTTCATCCGGGCCTGCCGACGTCGGCCCGTTCCGCACACCCCGGTCTGGTTCATGCGCCAGGCCGGCCGCTCCCTACCGGAGTACCGGGAGATCCGGGCGAGCGTGCCGATGCTGGAGTCCTGCCGCCGCCCGGAGCTGGTCACCGAGATCACCCTCCAGCCGGTGCGCCGGCACGGGGTGGACGCGGCCATCCTGTTCAGCGACATCGTGGTGCCCGTCGCCGCGGCCGGGATCGACCTGGACATCGTGCCGGGCACCGGCCCGGTGGTCGCCGAGCCGATCCGCACCGCCGCCGACGTGGAGCGGATCCGCCAGATCACCCGAGACGACGTCTCGTACGTGGACGAGGCCGTCCGGCAGTTGGTGGTCGAACTGGGCGACACCCCGCTGATCGGCTTCGCCGGCGCGCCGTTCACGCTGGCCAGCTACCTGGTCGAGGGCGGTCCGTCGCGCACCCACGCGAAGACCAAGGCCCTGATGTACGGCGACCCCGAGCTGTGGCATGCGCTCTGCGCCCGGCTGGCCGAGGTGACGCTGGCCTTCCTGCGGGTGCAGATCGAGGCCGGCGTCTCCGCCGTGCAGCTGTTCGACTCGTGGGCCGGCGCGCTCTCCGAGGCCGACTACCGCCGTTTCGTGTTGCCGCACTCGACCGCCGTGCTCAGCGGGCTGGTTGGCGCCGGGGTGCCCCGGATCCACTTCGGGGTGGGCACCGCCGAGCTGCTCGGCGCGATGGGCGAGGCCGGGGCGGACGTGGTCGGCGTCGACTGGCGTACGCCACTGGACGTGGCCACCGGCCGGATCGGCGCGGACAAGGCGGTGCAGGGCAACCTGGACCCGTGCGTGCTGCTCGCGCCGTGGCCGGTCGTGGAGGCCGAGGTGCGCCGCATCCTGGAGCAGGGCCGGGCCGCCCCCGGGCACGTGTTCAACCTCGGCCACGGGGTGCTGCCGGAGACCGACCCGGAGGTGCTGACCCGGGTGGTCGCGCTGGTGCACGAGCTTTCCAACCGCCGGGCCGACCAGGGCTGACCGGTGATGCGGCAGCCCTGGCGGGTGGCGGTGGTCGGCGGCGGGATCGCCGGGCTGGCCGCCGCGGTCCGCCTGCGCGACCGCGCGCCGGCCGGCACCGAGATCACGGTGTACGAGCAGTCCGGCGCGCTGGGCGGGAAGCTGCGCACCGGTGAACTGGCGGGTCAGCCGGTGGAGTTCGGCGCGGAGTCGTTCCTGATGCGCGACCCGACCGGCGCCGAGAGCGCGGCGGTGGCGTTGGCCCGTCGGCTCGGGCTGGCCGAGAAGATCGTGCACCCCACGGTGGGGCAGGCGGCGTTGGTCATCGACGGAGGGCTGCGCCCGATCCCGGGCGGCACCCTGGTGGGCGTACCCGGGGATCTGGATCGGGTGGCCACGGTCGCCCGCCCGGCGGCGGACGCCGACACCGACGGCGGTCGGCCGCTGGTCGGGCCGGACGCGGACGTCTCGGTGGGTGCGCTGGTCCGGTCCCGCTTCGGCAACGAGGTGGTCGAGCGACTGGTCGACCCGATGCTGGGCGGGGTGTACGCGGGCCGCGCCGACGATCTCTCCCTGGTCACCACGATGCCGGCGTTGGCCCGGGCGGCCCGGGTGGAGCACACCCTGGTCGGCGCGGTCCGGGCCGCGCAGGCCGCCGCGCCGCGGGCGCCCGGCGCACCGGTCTTCGGCACCCTGGCCGGCGGGCTGAGCACCCTGGTCGAGGCGGCGGTGACGGCCAGCGGCGCGACGGTTCGGCGGGACGCCGCCGTGCGCGAGTTGACCCCGACCGGCACCGGTTGGCGGCTCACCGTCGGCCCGACCCGCGACCTCGAGTTGGTGGACGTGGACGCCGTGGTGCTGGCGGTGCCGGCGCGACCGGCGGCGCGGCTGCTGGCCGGCCCCGCGCCGGCGGTGGCCGCGGGCGTCGGCGCGCTGGACTACGCGAGCGTCGCGCTGGTCACCATGGCGTTGCCGCAGCCGCGACTGCCCGAGCTGTCCGGCTTCCTGGTGCCGAGCACCGAGGGCCTGCTGATCAAGGCGGCGACCTTCTTCACCACCAAGTGGGGGCACCTGAGCCGGCCGGACGGGTTGGCCCTGGTGCGCGCCTCGGTGGGCCGGTACGGCGAGGAGGCGCACCTTCAGCGCCCCGACGCGGACCTGGCGGCCACCGTGCACCGAGAGCTGTCGGCGGTGCTCGGCGCCCCGCTGCCCGCCCCGGTCGACGGGCACGTGCAGCGGTGGGGCGGTGCGCTGCCGCAGTACGCGCCGGGGCACGCCGACCGGCTGGCCGCCGCGCGGACGGCGTTGCGGGCCGCGCACCCCACCCTGGTCCTCGCCGGCGCCGGCTACGACGGCGTTGGCATCCCGGTCTGCGTCCGCTCCGGCGAGACGGCAGCCGAAGAGATCATCACAGCACTGGGAGGATCGGCGAGATGACCGAGCAGACCAACGCGGCCCGGTTGCGGGAGCTGAACGACAGCATCCGCTACACCATGTGGTCGGTGTTCCGGGCCAGCTCCCCGCTGCCGTCGCTGCGGGACAACGTCACCGGTGAGGTCGTGTCCCTCTTCGACGAGTTGGCCGGCAAGGACGTCGTGGTCCGGGGCGTCTACGACGTCTCCGGGCTGCGCGCCGACGCGGACGTGATGATCTGGTGGCACTCCGCGTCCCCCGACGCACTCCAGGACGCGTACCTGCGGTTCCGCCGCACCACGCTGGGCCGCGCGCTGACCCCGGTGTGGTCGCAGATGGCGCTGCACCGGCCGGCGGAGTTCAACAAGAGCCACATCCCGGCGTTCCTGGCCGGCGAGGAGGCCCGCCCGTACATCTGCGTGTACCCGTTCGTGCGCTCCTACGAGTGGTACCTGCTGCCCGACGCCGAGCGGCGCGAGATGCTGGCCGAGCACGGCAAGATGGCCCGCGGCTACCCGGACGTGCGGGCCAACACGGTCGCCTCGTTCGCGCTCGGTGACTACGAGTGGATGCTCGCCTTCGAGGCCGACGAACTGCACCGGATCGTCGACCTGATGCGGGACCTGCGCGCCTCCGGCGCCCGCCGGCACGTCCGCGAGGAGGTCCCGTTCTACACCGGCCGCCGCCGCTCGGTAGCCGAGATCGTCAACTGCCTGGTCTGACGCCCACCGGCCGGCGCCGCACCCCCGCCCGGGTGCGGCGCCGGACGGGGATCAACTGGTCGTCGTACAGGAGACCAGCGGAACCGGGTTGCTGCCGTTCCACGAGCCGAGGAAACCGAACGTGGTGCTCGCTCCGGCGGCGAGGGTGCCGTTGTGGCTGGCGTTGCGCGCGGTGACCAGCGTGCCGTTGGCGCTGACGGTGGTGTTCCACGACGAGGTGACCTGCTGGCCGCTGTTGTAGTTCCAGCTCACCGACCAGCCCCGGGTGGGTGAACCGCCGGCGGTCACCTTCACCTCGGCCTGGAAGCCACCGGACCACTGACCGGTCACCTGGTACGTCGCCGTGCAGGCCCCGGCCGGCGGCGGGGTGGTCGGCGGGGGCGTGGTGGGCGGCGGGGTCGTCGGCGGCGGGGTCGTCGGCGGAGGCGTGGTCGGCGGCGGGGTGGTCGACCCGCCGCCGAAGTCGACGTCGCTGCACAGGTAGTACGACTGGTCCAGGTGGCTGGCCTGCCAGACGGTGTAGACGATGTGCCGGCCGGTGCGGCCCGGCGCGCTGACCGGGATCTGGATCGAGACACCACCGGTGTCCGGGTCCCACTGCGAGGCCGGGGTGTTACCGATCTGGCCCGCCAACTCCAGGTTGCCCCAGCCGAGCGGTTGGGTGGCCGGGTTGAAGCCCTGCTTGGTCACGTACACCCGGATGTAGTCGGCGCCGTGGCTGGCCTGGTCGAAGAAGCGGAGCCGGAAGTTGTTCGACACCGCTGTGGTCTTCCAGGCGCCGACGGTGTCCAGCGCGTTGTAGCGAGGGCTCTGGGTGCGTCCGCCGCTGCACAGTTGGCCGTCGGGGACGGCGGCCTGGTGGTTGCCCCCCACGCCCTCGCGGAACAGGCCGTTCCAGTTCCACATGGCGGCCGGGTCGGCCTGCCATGCCTGCCAGCACATCGGGTCCTCGGTGGCCATCCGAGGGTTCTGGAAGTCGCCGCCCCAGCGTTGCCAGCAGCCGTAGTTACGCGAGGCCGGGTCCACGACCGATCCGTGCGCCGAGGCGGGCTTGGGCAGCATGGTGGTCAGTGCGGTCGTCAACAGGAGCGTGGTGGTCGCCACGATGGCGAACAACCAGAGCACGCGTCGTGATCGGGTCAGAGTGGACATGGAGCCCCCGGGGGGATGAGGTCGGACGTCGACACCCGGATCGCCGGGAGGTTGCCCACTCCCGCGCCTGATCGCTGGCTCCCGCGATGGCTCTACCCGGCACGATGCCAGCCTGATCGTCACACGTCAATGGGCTCGCGCCGCATCGGGGTGTGGGGGATGCCGTCCTCGACGTACTCGGGGCCGCTCACGGCGAAGCCGTGCCGGCGGTAGAGCGCGACCAGGTGCGACTGGGCGTCCAGCACGCAGGCCCGGTTGCCCACCACCTCCAGCGCCGCGGCCATCAGCCGACCGGCGTGCCCGCCGCCGCGCGCCGCCGGGGCCACCACCACCCGACCGATCCGGGCGGTGCCGTCCGGGTCGGCCAGGATCCGCAGGTACGCCAGCGGCGCGCCGCCGTCGGTGAGCCAGAGGTGCCGGGTGCCCGGCTCGACGTCCCGCCCGTCCAGCTCCGGGTACGGGCAGTTCTGCTCCACCACGAACACGTCGATGCGCAGCTTGAGCAGGTCGTGGAAGGTGCGGGCGTTCAGGTCGGCGAAGGAGGCCGTGCGGATTTCGGTGGTCTGCTGAGGCATCCACCGATGGTAGGTCGGGCCGGTTCACCGGGGGCCCGCCCGGTCCGGTGCGAGATAGGTGGCGGCCACGGCGGTGAGCATCAGGACGCCGCCGACGATCACCGGCACGGGGAGCGGTTCGTGCAGCAGTGCCACCGCCAGCGCCGCGGCGGTGAGCGGTTCGAGCAGGGTCAGCACGGCCGCGACGCTGCCCGGGGTGGTGCGCAGACCGGCGTAGAACAACGCGTACGCGACCGCCGTGGTGACCACGCCGAGGTGCAGCAGCAGCGCCACGGTGTCGAGGCGTACCGGCAGGCCGACCCCGGCGACCAGGGCGAACGGCGCCAGGGTCAGCGCGCCGACCATGGTGGAGATGGTGGTCAGCGTCATCGGCGCGGTGCGCTGCGACACCTGCCGGCTGATCAGGGTGGTCACCGCGTACCCCAGGCCGGAGCCGGCCGCCGCGAGCAGGCCGAGCAGCGGGGCGGGCGCCGCCGCGCCGGGGTGCTCGGTGGCGCCGGTGATCAGGACGAGGCCGGCCACCGCCGCGACCAGCGTGCCGAGTCGCAGCGGGCCGGGGAGCCGGCGGGCGTGCGCCGACTCCCAGGCCGCGGCGAGCACCGGGGCCAGGCCCAGGCTGACGATGGTGGCCACGCTGACACCGGCCCACGCCACGGCGGCGAAGTAGAGCGCCTGGTAGAGGCCGAGGCCGACGCCGGTGAGCAGCAGCGGTACGGGTGCGGCGCGCAGGGCGGCCACGATGGTGCGTAGCCGGCCGGCGGTGCACGCCAGCAGCACGAGCGCGGCGATGGCGAGGCGGTGGAAGCCGATGCTCACCGGGCTGAGCCCGGTGCTCTCGCGCAGGAGTTGCACCGCCACGCCGGTGGTGCCCCACAGCACGCCGGTGACGGTGATCTGGATCAGGCCGCTGCGGGCGGCGTGGCTGGCGGCCGGCAGCGGGGTACGGGTCGTGGACACGGGGGCGCTCCGAAGGGTGAGCCGTTGACGGGGACGACGTCGACGGAGCGCGTACGACAAGGTGGCCGAGCGGGGTCAGGTCACCCGGTCGGCGAGAGGCGCGGCGCTCCGCTCAGGAGCGCGGCGGGGGCAGGACGCCCAGGAATGGCCGCATGGCGTCGACCGTACCGCAGCCTGGTGGTCCGGTTGGCCCGCGGCCGAGCGGGCGCGGTCAGGCCGGGCGGGCACCGACGGCGTCGCGGATCTCGGCGCCCACCGCGCCCTCGACGGCGCGGGCGCAGTGTGCGCAGCAGAAGAAGCGGCCGTTGACCTCGACGCCGTGCCCGACGATCTTGACCTGGCAGTGCTCGCAGATGGGTGCCATCCGGTGGATCGCGCACTCGAACGAGTCGAAGGTGTGCACGTCGCCGCTGACGGTGTGCACCTCGAACGCCATCCAGTAGTCGTTGCCGCAGACCTCGCAGGTTGCCACCGAAAGAACCTCCGTTAAGTGGACAAGTGCCTACAGAATTCACCAGGGGGGCGCGACGGGGGGCGGAACGTCGATGCCTGGCCCCGCCGGCGGCGTGTCGGCGCCGGCGTGTTGCCCGTTATGCCGGGTGAACCGCCGCAACCCCCGGAGGATCACCGTGATCAAGCGCAACAAGCTCTTCGGCAACCAGACCCGGGTCACCTTCTGCCTGCCCCGCGATGTCCCGCCGGGCCCGGTGAGCGTCGTCGGCTCCTTCAACGGCTGGCAGCCGGGCCGGCACGAGCTGGTGGCCCGCCGCGACGGCACCAGGACGGTGACCGTGAAGCTCCCGCCGGGGGAGCACCGGTTCCGTTACCTCGGCACCGGTGGCGTGTGGTTGGACGACGAGTCGGCCGACCAGGTCGACGACCGGGGCAGCCTGCTCCGGCTCTGAGAAGAAAACTGCCGCCATCGATGGATTTATCGATGAGAGTCTTTACTGTTAACAATGTTTAAATTACGTTGAGGGCACCTACCGGACCCTGGAGAAGGAGCTGCCCGATGCGTCGAAGAATCACCGTCCCGCTGGTGGCGGCGGGCGCCGTCGCCGCCACCCTCACCGTCGCCGCTCCCGCGCAGGCGCACGGTTACGTCTCCGCCCCACCGAGCCGGCAGGCGCTCTGCGCCCAGGGCCGGGTGCCCGACTGCGGGCAGATCAAGTACGAGCCGCAGAGCGTCGAGGGGCCCAAGGGCCTGCGCAGCTGCCATGCCGGAATCGCCCAGTTCGCCGTCCTCAACGACGACAGTCGGGGCTGGCCGGCCACCTCGGTGGGCAGCTCGCTGACCTTCACCTGGGTGAACACCGCCCGGCACGCCACCAGCAACTGGGAGTACTGGATCGGCAACACCCGGGTCGGCGTGGTCAACGGCAACGGCCAGCAGCCGGGCGCCACCGTGTCGCACAACGTCAACCTCGGCGGCTTCTCCGGGCGGCAGAAGATCCTCGCGGTGTGGAACATCTCCGACACCGCGAACGCCTTCTACTCCTGCATCGACGTGCAGATCGGCGGCGGCGGGTCGAACCCGACCCCCACCCCCACCACCTCACCCACCCCACGGCCCACCCCGACCACCACGCCGACCACTCCGCCCGCGCCGGGTGGCAGCTGGACGACGGGCCGGGCGTACCAGGTCGGCGACCAGGTCACCTACGGCGGAGCGACGTACCGCTGCCGGCAGGCGCACACCGCGATCCCGGGCTGGGAGCCGCCGAACGTACCGGCGCTCTGGCTCCAGGTCTGACCGCACGGGTGCGGCCCCTGGTCGCACCCGTGTTGCCGCCCTCGCGTGAACGGAGCAACCGGCATGCCCCGCCGTACCCCGCTGGCGTCCCTCGTTGCCGCACTGCTGCTCACCGGAGCCTGTTCCGGATCACCCACCTCGAGCCCGTCGGCCCTGCCGCAGCCGGCCCCCGCGTCCCCGGCCGGCTCGGCGGCGGCCGGGTCCGCGGGCGCCGGCTCAGCGGGCGAGGCGGACACGATGAGCGGGATCGACGTGGTGTTCCTGAGCACCATGGTCGGGCACAGCGAACGCACCCTTCAGATCGTCCGGCTGGCCCGGGACCGGGTGCGCGACGACGCGCTGCGCACCCTGGCCGCCGCCATCGAGGCGACCGAGGCCGACGAACTGGCCGCTATGCGCGGCTGGTTGCCCACCGCCGGGCCGGCCGCCAGCGCGGTCGCACACCACCACGACGGGCACGGCGACGACGCCGCGCTCGACCGGCTGCGGACCGCGTCGGACGCGGACGTCGACCACGTGTTGCGCGAGGTGCTCGCCGACCATCAGCGATCGGCGGCCGACCTGGCCCGATCCCAGGTCGGTGTCGGCCGCGACGAGCGGGTCCGTGACCTGGCCCGGCGGATCGAGCAGTCCCGGGCCGCCGAGGTCGAGCTGCTCAGGGGTACGCCCTGAGCGCGGTCACGCCCTGAGTGCCTGGGTCAGCGGGGTTCCAGCTTGATGGAGACCGAGTTGACGCAGTGCCGGGTGTCCTTCGGGGTGAAGCCCTCACCGTGGAAGACGTGCCCGAGGTGACTGTCGCAGCGGGCGCAGCGGATCTCCGTACGGGCCATGCCGAGGCTGCGGTCCTCGATCTCCTTGACCCGGCCCGGGATGGCGTCGTCGAAGCTCGGCCAGCCGCAGTGCGAGTCGAACTTGGTGTCGCTGGAGAACAGCTCCAGCCCGCAGGCGCGACAGTGGTAGACCCCCTGGGTCTTCGTGTCGACGTACTCGCCGGTCCATGGGCGTTCGGTGCCGGCCTCCCGCAGGACGTGGAACTCCTCGGGGGTCAGTCGGACCCGCCACTCTTCGTCGGTACGGGGCAGCTCGTTGTCGTCAAGACTCACCCGTCAACGGTACGTCGAACGTCGGGGGCGTGGCATAAGGTCGCGGGATGGGTGGCACCAAGGCTGCGGCCGTCGAGGTCGAAGTGGCCGGGCACACCGTCCGGCTGAGCAGTCCGGATCGAGTGATCTTCCCGCAGCGGGGGTTCACCAAGGCGGACGTCTTCCACTACTACCTCGCGGTCGGCGACGGGATCATGCGCGCCCTGCGGGACCGGCCGACCACCCTGCAACGGTTCCCCGAGGGCGTCGAGGGCGAGGCGTTCTTCCAGAAGCGGGTGCCCACCCGTGGGGTGCCGCCCTGGGTGACGACCGCGCAGATCACTTTCCCGAGCGGTCGGAACGCGGCGGAGCTCTGCCCGGCCGACCTGGCGCACGTGGCCTGGGCAGCGCAGATGGGCACCATCGTCTTCCACCCGTGGCCGGTGCGGGCCGCCGACGTCGACCGCCCCGACGAGCTGCGCATCGACCTGGACCCGCAGCCCGGCACCGACTTCGCCGACGCGGCGCGAGCCGCCGGCGAGGTCCGCGCGCTCCTCGACGAGCTGGGCGCGACCGGCTGGCCGAAGACCTCCGGCGGCCGGGGTGTGCACGTCTACCTGCGCATCCAACCCCGCTGGACGTTCACCGAGGTGCGCCGGGCCACCATCGCGCTGGCCCGGGAGGTGGAGCGCCGCAACCCCGATCTGGTCACCACCGCCTGGTGGAAGGAGGAGCGCGGCACCCGGGTCTTCGTCGACTTCAACCAGATGGCGCGCGACCGGACGATCGCCTGCGCGTACTCGCTGCGGGCCAACGCGCGGGCCACCGTCTCGACCCCGGTCAGCTGGGACGAACTCCCCGACGTCGACCCGGACGACTTCGACCTGCGCACCGTGCCGGCCCGGCTCGCCGAGCGAGGTGATCCGCACGCCGGGATCGACGACGCACCGTGGGACATCACCCCGCTACTGGAGTGGGCCGAGCGCGACGCCGCCGCCGGCCAGGGCGACCTGCCGTACCCGCCGGACCACCCCAAGATGCCCGGCGAGCCCAAGCGGGTGCAGCCGAGCCGCGCCAAGCGCTCCGTCGACCGCCCGGACCGACCCGCCGAGTCATAGCGGGGGCTGGGCTGTCCACGCCAGGAACCTGTCGAACAGCTCTGCCGGGTCGGGCGCCGGGTCGGGGTTCAGTTTGAGCAGGTCGGCAGTCGCGTCAAACAACTGACTCGCCATGTGGATCGATAGCGCCACCCGGTCGGTCCCGTACTCGACCCGCAGCAACATCCGGGCGAATGCGCACGGCCAGGTGGCGGCGCACACCCGGCAGAGCCAGAGCGGCCGGCGCGGCAGGTGCTGGTGCACCGGATGCAGGCCGCACAGGGGCGCGCGGTTAGGGACGTGTTGCTTTGATGCTCGGTGGCATCAGCAAACAGCGGGTATACGTGATCACCAGTCACCGGAACTACCCCGACCCGGTGGCGGATCTGGTGCAGGGGAAGGTGTGGCGGAGGTCGGACGTGGTGGCCTGGATTCGGGAGCACCGGCCGGAGTTGGCCGAGGGCTGACGAAGCCCTCGAGCGGGTGATCCGGTGCGAGCGAAAGCGTCGTACACCTGTTCTAGAATTTGCCGGTGATCGATGAGTTGGGGCGGGCGGACAGTGCGGTGGCGACCTGCGCCGACGCCGCCGCCTGGGCTCTCTCCGAGCATGATCTGATCGCGGCGCTCGACGCCACCCACCGGCTTCAGCAGCGGCTGGCGTCGGTGCAGTTGGCGGTCGTCCGGGAGTTGGACGGTCGGGGCATCCCGGTCGCGCAGGGCGCCGCCTCGACGGCGGTGTGGTTGCGCCACCGCCTACGACTCGATGTTTCCTCCGCCCGTCGGCTGGTCGGCCTCGCCGCCTCGCTCGACATGGCCCCGCCCGGCGTGCGCGACGCCTTGGCGAGCGGGGCGGTCAGCGTGGAGCAGGCCCGGGTCATCGCCGACACGGCCGCCGCGGTGTCGGTCTCGGCGGGCGCCGAGATCGCCGACAAGGCGGTTGGCGTGCTGGTCGAGTGGGCCGCGCAGTTCGACCCCACCCTGCTGCGCCGGATGGGCACCCGGATTCTCGATCACGTCGCTCCCGAGGTCGCCGACGCCGCCGCTGCGGCGGGCCTGGCCGCCGAGGCCGCCCGGGCCGCCCGCGATCGGCACGTCACCATCTCCGAGCAGACCGGCGGGCGGCTACGGCTCAGCGGCACCCTCGACGCGGAGGCCGCCGCGCTGCTGCGCGCCGTCATCGACCCGCTCAGCGCACCCGCCGGGCCCGATGACGCTCGCTGTGCCGGGCAGCGTCGCCACGACGCCCTCGCGGACGTGTGTCGGCTGGCGCTACGTACCGGGGAGCTGCCCGAGAACGGCGGCGACCCGGCCCAGCTCGTCGTCACCATCGACTACGACCGGCTGGCGCGGCAGTTGGGCGCCGGCACCCTCGACGTCGGCCTGCGGCTCACCCCCGACACGGTGCGCCGACTCGCCTGCGACGCGGCCATCCTGCCGGCCGTGCTTGGCGGCGCCGGGCAGGTGCTCGACGTGGGCAGGCAACGTCGCCTGGTCACCGGCCCACTGCGTCGGGCGCTGGTGCTGCGCGATGGCGGCTGTGCCTTCCCGGGCTGTGACCGGCCACCCCGCTGGTGCGCCGCCCACCACCTCCGGCACTGGGCCGACGGCGGCCTGACCAGCCTCGACAATGCGGTGCTGCTCTGCGGCCACCACCACCGGCACATCCACCAGAGCGAGTGGGCGGTTCGGTTGGGCCACGACGGCCACCCGGAGTTCCTGCCGCCGGCCTGGCTCGATCCCGACCAGATCCCGCGCCGCAACCACTACCACCGCCGCAGATAGACGGCAAGGCTCAGCCTCTTCGGTCACTGCGGCGGCCTGCGAGGCCAGAAGCAATGTGTCGCCACCGGCCAGTGTGGATCTTCTTCTACTAGCCTCTGTCGCATGGCCCTTCGACCAAACGACTTTTACGACCACGCGGTAGCCGCCGCGGACGACGAGCGCCGCCTTCCCCTGGCACGCATGACCGGGTGGGAGATCAGTCCGTTCGAGCCGGACGGGCTTCGAGTGGCGCCGCTGAGGCCGCCGGTGCTCCCGGAGCCGGCGCGGCACGGCGAGGATCCGTCAGACTGCGATACCTGCCGCAGTCGGGACGAAGGGATCTGGTTCAACGAGCGCTGGCGGCTGATCCGGATCAAGGGCGTGGGCGTCCCACTGGTGCTCATGCTGTTGCCGCGCGATCACCACGACATGGCGGATCTCCCTGACGAACTGGCTGCCGAACTTGGGCTGTTGAGCACTCGGATCGTGCGCCACATGCAGGCGCTGCCGCACATCGCGCGAGCCCACGTCTACCGCATCGGAGATGGCGGCGCTCACCTGCACGTCTGGTTCTTCGCTCGGCCCGAGGGGCAGGCTCAGTTGTACGGGTCGTGGCTGGTCATCTGGGACGACCTGCTGCCGGAGTACCCGGCGGACGTGGCAGACGCCGACGCTGCGGCCGTCGTGGACGCCTTGATCGCCTCGCACGGTGGTCGCCGGCGACCATGACCCAGCGGTTAGCCTGCCGTCATGGCGAGCACCGAGCTGGATGAGTTGATCGTCGCGGACGCCGACGCCCTGCGGGCGTGGTTGTTGGCCAACCACGCCACGTCGCCCGGCGTCTGGCTCGCCCTGACCAGGAAGGGTGGCACGGTCACGACGCTGACCTGGCAGCAGGCGGTCGACGAGGGCTTGTGCGTCGGCTGGATCGACGGGCAGGCCCGCAAGCGGGATGAGGAGTCGTCCTGGATCCGGTTCACCCCGCGTCGGCCCCGCAGCTCCTGGTCCCAGCGCAACGTCGGAAACGTGGCCCGGCTGGAGGGGCAGGGGCGGATGTTGCCGGCGGGCCGCGCCGCGGTGGACGCCGCGAAGGCGGACGGGCGGTGGGCGGCCGCCTACGCCCCGCCGTCGGAGGCGGAGGTGCCGGCTGACCTGCTCGCCGCCATCGCCGCCGAGCCCGCCGCCCAGGCCATGCTCGACGTGCTCACCAAGGCCAACCGGTTCGCTCTCATCCATCGCCTCAATGCCGTCAAGCGGGCGGAGACCCGCGAGCGCAAGATCGGCGAATTCGTCGCCATGCTGGCCCGTCACGAGACGTTCTACCCCCAGAAGGCGAGGCCGGCGCCCGGGCCGACGCCGTCGTGAGCGGAGCGGACGTTCGGGCAACCGATTGACTTTCGATAGGTAACGAGCGAAACTCGATGCATGGTTACGGAGCATCGAGCGGTAGCCGCTCTCAGAGTCGTACTCGGGGTCCTGTTCGTGGTCCTGATCGGGTTTCAGACGTTCTCGCTGCCGGGGCAGTTCGCGCACATGGCCCAGGAGTCGCCGGAACACGCCTACCTCCGGTGGCCGTTGACCGCCGTGGCGGTGTTCTGGGTGCTGTGCGTCCAGGTGGTGATCGTGTCGACCTGGCAGTTGCTCAACATGGTCAAGAACGACCGGATCTTCACCGAAGCCTCCCTGAAGTGGGTCGACCTGATCGTGTGGGCCATCGGGGCGGGGTGGGTGGTCCTCGTGGGTGTCTTCCTCTACGTCGGCTTCAACGCGGACGACCCGGGTGGTCCCATCCTGCTGTTCCTGCTGACCATGGGTGTCACCGTGCTGGGGCTGCTCATGGTGGTGATGCGGGCGCTGTTGCGGCAGGCCACCACGCTGCGGACCGACATGGAAGCGGTGATCTGATGCCCATCGTCGTCCGCATCGACGTGGAGTTGGCCAAGCGCAAGATGAGCGTCGGCGAGTTCGCCGAGCGCGTCGGGCTCACCCCCGCCAACGTGGCGGTGCTCAAGAACGGCCGGGCCAAGGCGGTGCGGTTCAGCACCCTCGAAGCGATGTGCCGAGTGCTCGACTGTCAGCCCGGAGACCTGCTGGAGTGGGTCGAGGAGGAAACCCCGTGAAGTACATCCTGACCGTCGCCGCCGTACTCGTGGTGGCGCTTGGCGTCGCCGGCATCGTGCTCGGGGAGGCCGACGACTCGCCGGGCCTCCAACTCCTGGGCGTCGTTCTCGTGATCGGCGCGGTGGCGTTCGGCATCCGCAACCTCCGGGGCGGCAGTTAGCCGGCCGGCCTGAGTCGACCCCTCTCGTAATAACGATCATGTAACGGGCGCGAACCTTTCCCGGTGGGTGGCCTGTCTTGATGGTCGTCGGCCCGCCAGGGCCAGGGGAGGCGTCGGATGAAGCTGGTGTGGAGGCGGGCCCGCGAGGCGCGAGGGTTGCTGGTCGCTGCGGTGATCGCTGCCCTCGTCGCCGTCGCGTTGGTCACTGGGCTGTCCGACTACAACCGTCGGGCCGTGGACGCCGGGCAGCGGGCACTGGTCGCCGCCTCGCCCGCCGAGGAGCGCGGCCTGCTGGTCAGTGGCTCGGGTGGGCGGGACGCGGCCGAATTCGCAACCCGGGACACGGCGGTCCGCGCAGAGTTCGCCACCGGGCTCGGCGGCGTCCCGGTCAGCGTCACCGCCGCCCGTTACGGCACCGGCCGGGAGCTGACCGGCGACCTCGGGCAGATCCCGCGTACGGCCGACGAACCGGTCTTCGCGAACCTGGCCACCCTCGCCGACCTCGCCGACCACGCCGAGCTGACCAGCGGAGCCTGGCCCCGCCCCGGGTCGAACCCCGTCCAGGTGAGCCTGCCCGAACGGGTCGCCGGCGCCCTGGGCCTGACCGTCGGCGAACGCGTCCCGGTGCGCGACCGGGCCACCGAACGACGGGGGCAGCTGGTGCTCGCCGGCACCTGGCGGCCCCGCGACCCGGCGGACGCGTACTGGCTGCTGGCACCCGGCGTGGGGGTGGGCAGCGCCGGCTCCGGCACCTCGTACGGGCCGTTCACGCTCGACCCGGCCGACTTCGTGGCCACCTTCCCGGGCTCGGTGTCGGCCTCCTGGCTGGCCCAACCGGACCTCGGTGGCGTCGACACCGCCGACCTGCCCGCCGTGCGGAAAGCCCTCACCGAGGCGGTCTCGGCCGTCCCCGAGGCCGCCCAACTGGGCAACTCCGGGCAGGCGATGACCAAGATGCCGCAGTTGCTGGACCGGATCGGCCGCGCCGACCTGGTGGGTCGCTCGTCGCTGGCCACGCCGCTGCTGCTCATCCTGGTGCTCGCCGGGTACGCGCTGGTGCTGGTCGCCGCGCTGCTACACGAGGACCGCCGCCCACAGACCGCGCTGCTGCGTGCGCGCGGCGCCGCCCGTCGGCAGTTGGCCGGCCTGGCCGCCCGTGAGGCGACCCTGGTGGTCGCCCCGGCCGCCGTGCTCGGTCCGCTGATCGCCGGCGAGGCGCTGCGGTACGTCCGACCCGGCGGGTCGGGTGACCTCTCCACCGCCGGCGGTAACACCACACTGGTCTGGGCGGCGGCAGCGGCCACCGCGGCCGGCTGCCTCGTCGCCATGGTCCTTCCGACGCTGCGCGGCGCCGGGACGTACGTCGCCGACATGGCGGCCCGATCCCGGCCGAACCGGGCGGCGAGCGTCCAACGCGCCAGCGTGGACCTGGTGCTCGTGGCACTCGCCGTGCTCGCCTGGGTGCAGCTACGCCGGTACGCCTCCCCACTGGCCGGCTCGGGCGGTCAGCTCGGGCTCGACCCGCTGCTGGTCGCCGCCCCGACGCTCGGCGTGCTGGCCGGTGCCGTGCTGGCGCTGCGGGTGCTCCCGCCGATCACCCGGTTCGCGGAGCGGTTCGTCGACCGACGTCCCTGGACCGCCACCATGTTCGGCATGTGGCAGGCCGGCCGGCGTCCCCACGCTGGCCCGGTGCTGCTGCTCGCCCTCGCCGTCGGCGGCAGCACCCTGGCCTGGTCGCTGATCAGCACGGGGGAACGGTCCCAGGTTGAGCAGGCCGGGCACACGGTCGGCGCCGACCTCCGGGTGACCGAACGGGCCGGGGGCGCCCCACCGACCCGGGCCGGTGAACTCGCCGCGCTGCCGAGCGTGGACCGGGTGCTGCCGGCGTGGCGGGACGAGATCCGGGTCGGGCGGGAGAACCTGCCGGCGACCGTGATCGGTGTCGACCCGGCCAGCGCCCCGGGCGTCGTCCGGCTCGCCGACCGCCTCGGCGACGGATCGGCGGCGGAGCAGTACCGGAAGATGGTCGGCGCGCGGGGCGCACCCGCCGGCGTCGAACTGCCCGCCGGGGCACGAGCCATCACCGGCACGATCCGGACCCCGGTGAGCAACGCCGCCCGGTCGCTGAAGGTCGCGGTGACGCTGCTGGTCACCACCCCCGACGGGCTCGCCCTGCGGCTACCGGCGGCCGACGCCGACAGCGACGGCCGGGCCACCCCGTTCACCGTGCGACTGCCCGACCTGGGCGGAACGCGGCTACGGCTGGCCGGTTTCGAGGCCGACGGTGGGTTGGCCGCCGGCAACTCCTACCGACTCCAGGTGGACGGGCTGACGGTGGTCAAGGCCGACGGCACGAACCAACCGGCCGAACTGGGCGGTGACTGGGCCATGGCGGTCCCCGGGCAGAAACCCACACCGCTGCCCGCCACCGCCACCGGGTTCGCCGCGGTACGCGCGGTCGACGTGATTCCCGGCGGGCAGTTCGCGTACCAGCCGCCCACCCGGTTCGCTGTCGTGCCGGGCGGGGACAACAAGCCCGTACCGGTGTTGATGACCCCCGGGGTCCGCGACGCGCTGAGCCTGCGCGTCGGCGACACCGTCGACCTGACCCTCTCCGGGGCGACGCTGCCGGTGCACCTGGTCGGCGAGCTGGCCGCCGTGCCGGCCACCACCGGGGAAGGCGTCCTGCTGGACCTGCCGGCGGCGGTCGACGCGATGATCCGGAGCAGCGGCGCGGTGCGACCCGTACCGGAATGGTGGGTCGGCGCCGGCGACGCGAACGCCGCCGCCGACGCCGTCCGCGAACTGCCGGGTGTCACCGTGCTCAACCGGGAAGCGGCGATCGAGTCGGCCGCCGACGACCCGTACTGGCGCGGTTCGCGGACCGGAATGCTCGCCGCCGCGCTCGGCGCGGTGCTGCTCGCCCTCGTCGGCCTGATGGTGGACGTGTGGGCCACCGCCCGGCGTCGGCTCGGCGAGTTCGCGGTCCTGCACACCCTCGGCGCCACGCCCCGGCTGATGGCCCGGGCGCTGCTGGCCGAACAGACGTTCCTCGCCGGCATCGGCGTGGGCGTCGGGTTGTTACTCGGCACCGCGGTCGGCGCGACGATGGCCCCACTGGTCATCCTCACCCCGGCCGCCGGCCGGCCGACACCCCCGGCGGCGTTCGTGCTGCCCTGGGTGCCAATCGGCCTGACCGCGGTCGGTCTGCTGCTGGCGGCGCTCGCCTTCAGCGCGTTCATCGCCACCGGCATCCGTCAGCGGGTGGCGGCGGTGCAGCTGCGAATCGGGGGAGAACGATGAGCGTCGGGGCGGCCGTCCGGCGGGTCCGGGCGTACGGGGGGCAGTTCCTGCTGCTGGCGGTGCTGACCCTGGTGGTCACGCTGCTGATCAGCGGAGTGCCCCGGCTGGTCAACCGGCTCGCCGAACAGGGGCTGCGAGCGCAACTCAACAGCGAGCCGGCCGCCCGCCGGGACCTCTCGTACACCACCAACCTGGAACCCGCGACGTCGCGGCGGACGGCGATGGGCGACGCCGCCGAGCGGTTCGACGCCCTGGCCGCGGAGATGCCGCCGCAGGTGCGCTCGGCCGTCACCGAGCGGTGGTACAGCGTCGAGACCGCTGCGGCCCGTGTGGTCGGACCGGACCTGGCGGCCCGCAACCTGCTGGTCGACCTGGGCCTGCGGGCCATGCCCGACATGCAGGGCGCGAGCACCCTCGTCGAGGGGGCGTGGCCCAGCGAGACGTACGTTCCCGACCGGCCCATCGAGGTGGCGCTCGACGTCGACGTGGCCCGCAAGCTCAACCTGCGCGCCGGCAGCCAACTGCGCATCGGCAACACCGACGACAAGGGCCGGCTCGTCGACGGCGCCCCGCTGGTGGTGGCCGGGCTGTTCCGCCCCGTCGACCGCGCGAATGGCATCTGGGACGGGCTGCCACAGCTGCTGCGGGTCATCGAACCGCCCGGGGACGGCATGCCGTTCGTCATGTTCGGCGTCGTCGCGCAGTCGGTCTTCAACAAGCGGGCCGCGGCGGGCTGGCCCATCCAGTCCACCTGGCGGTACCGGCTGGGCGTCGACCGGATCGACGCACGCGAGCTGGACCAGCTGATCGACGGCCTTCAGGTGATGCAGCGCAACCAGCCGACGGGGCTCACGTTGACCCAGGGCGTCGACGTTCCGTTGCGCGCGTTCGCCGCCCAGATCGATGCCGTCCGGACCCTGCTCGCGGTGATCGCGGCAGGTGTCCTGGCCACCCTGGCGGGGCTCATCGTGCTGGCGGCCAGTCTCGCCACCCGACGGCGTCGCTCGGAGTTCGCGCTGCTGCGCGCTCGTGGGGGCGGGGCCACCGCCGGCGCCCGGCGTAGCCTCGCCGAGTCGGTGCTGGTGGTGCCGATCGCCGCCGTGCTGGGCTGGTGGCTGGGCACCCTGTTCCCCGGTGCCCCGGATCCGACCACCCCGTACGTCATCGCGGTGACCGTGCTGGTCACGCTGGCACTGCCGTTGGCGACGCTGGCCGTACCGGCCGGCGGAGCGGTGCGCCGGGACCTGATCCGGGTGCGCCCGTCTGCTCGTCGGCTCACCGTCGAGGTCTCCCTGCTGCTGCTGGCCGGGCTCGCCGCGGTGCTGCTGCGCCGGCGTGGTCTGACCCTCGGCGAGGTGGACCCACTGCTGGTGTCGGTGCCCGTGCTCCTCGCGGTCGCGGCGGCGGTGCTGGCGCTGCGGGCGTACCCCTGGCCGTTGTTGCTGGTCAGCCGGCTGGCCGCGCGGACCCGGGGCAGTGTGGCCTTCCTCGGCACGGCCCGCGCCGGCCGCGCGGCGGTCGCCGCCCCGCTGGTCGTGGTGGTGCTGGCGATCGGCACCGCGGCGTTCTGCGCGGTGGTGGCCGCCGGCGTCGACGCGAGCCGGGACCGGGCCGCCGCGCAGCTCGTGCCCGCCGACGCGGTGATCCGTGGGGAGCGCTTCGCACCCGACACCGTCGACGAGCTGGGCCGTCTGCCGGGGATCCAGGCCGTGACACGGGTGCTGTACGAGGACGATGAGCGGCTGGCCACCGACGAGATCGGCACCGACGCCTTCATCGGGCAGACGGACGTGCTGGTGATCGACGGCTCGGGGTTGGACACGGTGGCCCGCGACTCCCAGGTGGACCTGTCGGTTCCGGCCGCGCTGCGCACCGCCGCGCCCGGCCCGGGTCCGCTGCCGGCGATCGTCTCACCGGCGGTCGCCGCCGACCTGACCAAGGCCGGGCTGGACGACTCGGCGTTCATCTCGGTGCAGGGCGAGCGGTACGAGTTCCGGGTGGCCGGCACCGAGGACGGTTTCCCGATGCTGGCGGCGAACGCCAGCCGGTTCGTGATTCTGCCCTGGCAGGCCCTGCCGACGCGTACCACCACACCCGTGCCGACCAGCCTGTTGGTCGCCGGGGACCCGCTGGACGCCGAGGCGCTACGCCTCGCCGGCGACCAGGGGCAGGAGCGCTACCAGCGGGACGGCACGGTCACCGGTCGGGAACGGCTGATCGGGGTCACCGTCGACACCCGGGCGGACGTCCGCCGGGATCTTGGCGAGGGCGGGGCGAACGGGGTGCTGGCCTTCGGGTTCGTGGCCGGGGCGGTCGGTGGCACCCTGCTCGGGCTGTTGGCCATCGCGTTCACCGTGCTGGCCGGCGCGCGCGCCCGGGGTCAGGTGCTGTCCCGGCTGCGCACCCTCGGTCTGTCCCGCCGGCAGTGGCGAGGGCTGCTGCTGGTCGAGTTGACCCCGCTGGTCGCGGTGTCGGTGCTGACCGGCGCGCTCGTCGGCGCGGCGCTGCCCCTGCTGCTCAACCCGGTGCTCGGCCTGTCCGCCTTCACCAGTGGTGTACCGGTCCGGGTGGCTTTCGAGCCCAGCCTGGTCGCCGCGGTGCTCGCGCTCGGGGCGGTCGCCCTCGGCTTCGCGGTCGCCGTCGAGGCCCTGAACAACCGCCGGTTGCGCCTCGGAGAGGTGCTTCGGCTCGGAGAGGAGAGCTGAGATGACCGCTACCGCCCAGACTCCACTGGTGCCTGACCTGGCCGCCCTGCAACAGCGGGCAGCGCTTCGCGCCGCCGAGCGGGCCGGCGGGCAGGACCGCCTCCGCGGACACATCGTCTGCGACGGCCTGGTGCGCATCTTCAAGACCGAGGGGGTGGAGGTGGTCGCCCTGCAGGGGCTCGACCTGGTCATCGACCGCGGTGAGCTGGTGGCGATCGTCGGTGCCTCCGGTTCGGGCAAGTCGACCCTGCTCAACATCCTCTCCGGTCTGGACACTCCCACCGCCGGTATCGCCCGGGTGGCCGACTACGACCTGCTCTCGCTCTCCGCGAAGCGACGGCTGAGTTACCGGCGGCAGCTGGTCGGGTTCGTCTGGCAGCAGACCGGCCGCAACCTGCTGCCGTATCTCAGCGCGCTGGAGAACGTCGAGCTGCCGATGCAGTTGGCCGGCAAGCGCAGCCGCAAGGCCCGCCGGGAGCGGGCCCGGGAACTGCTCGACCTGGTGGGCGTGGGCTACTGCGCCGACCGGCGGCCGGGGCAGCTCAGCGGTGGCGAGCAGCAGCGGGTCGCGGTGGCGGTGGCGGTGGCGAACGACCCGGAGGTGCTCTTCGCCGACGAGCCGACCGGTGAGCTGGACGAGGCGACCGGCGCGGATGTCTTCGCGGCGCTGCGCACCATCAACGCGGAACTGGGCGTGACCATCGTGGTCGTCACCCACGACCACGCCGTGGCCACGCAGGTCCGCCGGACCGTCGCGATCCGCGACGGCCGGACCGCCTCCGAGGTACGCCGGACCGCGCGGATCGACGCGGACGGCAACACCGAGCTGGTCAGCGAGGAGTACGCGGTGCTGGACCGCAACGGTCGGATGCAGTTGCCGGCGGCGTTCGTCGACGCGCTCTCGCTGAAGGAGCGGGTCCGGCTCGACCTGGAGCCGGACCATGTGCAGGTACGGCCCGGCAATCGGGCCTCGGACGAGCGGGGGGCGCGGGCATGAGCGGGCAGAACGTGGTGGTGACCGGCGCGGCCGGGTTCGGCGGTGCGCCCGCGGCGCACCCCGCCGAGGTGGTCCGGGTCAGTGGGGTCAGCCGGACGTTCGGCCGGGGTGAGCACGCCGTGCACGCGGTGCGGGACGTGTCGTTCACCGCCGACCGGGGCGAGCTGGTCGCCATCCGAGGTCGATCCGGAGCCGGCAAGACCACGTTGCTGAACCTGATCGGCGGGCTGGACCGGCCGGACAGCGGCCAGGTGGTGGTGGCCGGGCACGAGGTGACCTCCGCCGGGGAGGCGGAGCTGCTGCGGCTGCGCCGGGGCACGGTCGGGTTCGTGTTCCAGACCTTCGGGCTGGTGCCGATCCTGTCCGCTGCCGAGAACGTGGGCGTGCCGTTGCGGCTGGCGCAGGTGCCGGCCGCGCAGCGGGAGGAGCGCGTCGCGGTGCTGCTGGAACTGGTCGGCCTGGGCGGGCACGCCGCGCAGCGCCCGTACGAGCTTTCCGGCGGTCAGCAGCAGCGGGTCGCGGTGGCGCGTGCGTTGGCCAACGAGCCGGACCTGCTCATCGCCGACGAGCCCACCGGCCAGCTCGACTCGGAGACCGGTCGGTCCATCATGGACCTGCTGCGCGCGGTGGTGCACGCCCGCGGCATGACCGCCCTGGTGGCCACGCACGACCCGGCCCTGATCGACCTCGCCGACCGGGTGCTCGTCCTGCGCGACGGCCGTCTGGTCGCCGGCTGACCGCTACCGAACTGCTGCCCGACGCTGTCCCACGCCTCCCGCCTGGCGGGTGGGTGGCGGGTGGGCTGGGCGGCGGATGGTGGTCCGCGCTCGCTGTGGAGCTGATGTCGTCAACGAATCGCCGGACGGTGACTCGTCTACGACATCAGCTCCACAGCCCTCGTGCGGCGGTAGGCGAGGGAGTTCCTCTACGGCGTCTGCTCGGGCCGGTCGTGCTCGGGCCGGTCGGTGCGCTTCTGGCCGTCAGGAAGGGCCCCGGCGAGCGGGATCAGCAGGTAGCCCAGCAGGGCGAGGAGAAGACCGGCACCCGGCCCGGTCGAGATCAACTCGTGTTTGGCGTAGGGGTCCTCGGCCTCGAAATACCAGTACGCCCCGGTGAGGCTGCCGCAGGCGAGCACGTTGGAGATGAGCATTCCCAGGCTGGCCTGCCGCCAGGCCCAGCGGGCCGGGCCGGTGTTGGCGAGCGACAGCACCGCGAACACGGCGGCGATTATCGCGAACGGTAGCGCCCAGCCGAGCACCTTCCAACCCGCAGTGGTTTCCGTCCGATCCAGGTAGACGCTGCGCCAGGCGGGCAGCCAGAACGCGACGACGACCAGGAGAACGCCGACCGCCAACAGCGCCGAGCCAGTCCGCCGCCATGGCGGGCGCGGCGGTGCGACGCCGGGCATCGTCGGCCTGCTCATGGCAGCAAAGGTAACCCGTTCGGGGCGACTCCCGCCGCCCCCGCCGGGTGGACGTGACGATGGGTCAGAGCGCGAGCTTCATGCCCTCGTGGCTGGCCATGAAGCCGAGGCCCAGGTAGAAGCGGTGCGCGTCCTCGCGGGTCTTGTCGGTGGTGAGCTGCACCAGGGCACAACCGCGCTGTCGGGCCTGGTCGACCGCCCAGATCATCAGCTCCCGGCCCAGCCCCTGGCCACGCCGGTCGGAGCGGACCCGGACCGACTCGATCAGGGACCGTTCGCTGCCGTGCCGACCCAGACCCGGGATGTAGGTGATCTGTAGGCAGCCGACAATCTCGCCATCCTGCTCGGCCACGACGAGCTGGTTGCGCGGATCGGCGCTGATGTCCGCGAACGCCTTCTCGTACGCCTCGTCGACCTCGGTGAAGTCGCGGGCCTTACCCAGGACGTCGTCGGCGAGCAGGGCGATGACGGCGGGCAGGTCGGCCCGGACCGCCGTACGGAAGATCACGTCGCTCATGCCGGTGATCCTGGCACAGCGAAACCGGGGAATGGGCCTGTGCCGGTTGCGGGCAACGGGCAGCATGGGGCGGCATGGAGCTAGTGCTACTGCCGTTCCGCTGGGTGTACCGGGCGTTGGTGTGGTTCGCGAACTCACCCCGCACGCTGATCACCTCGTACCTGTTGATGATCGTGGTGGCCGGGGTCATCTACGGGGAGGTCGAGCAGCGCAGCCCGGCCGACGCCGTCTGGTGGGCGGTGGTGACCGCCTCCACCGTCGGATACGGCGACATCTCGCCGACCACCTGGGCGGGCCGCACACTGGCCGCGCTGCTCATCTCGACCATGGTGCTGCTGGTCATCCCACTGATCACCGCGCACTTCGCGAGCCGGCTCATCGTCGACGACGACGCCTTCGAGCACGAGGAGCAGGAGCAGCTCAAGGCCGACGTGCGCCGGATGCGGGCGCTGCTGGAGGAGTTGGCCACCCGGCAGGGGATCGATCTGCCCCCACTGCCGCCGACCCGGCCCGTCACCGGGCCGGGCAGCGCAGCCCCGCCCTGGGAACGGTCAGCTCGAGCAGGTAGGCGTCGACCGCGTCGGTGATGCAGGCGGTCTGCGGGTAGGCGGTGTGCCCCTCGCCCTCCCAGGTCAGCACCCGCCCGACGCCCAGCATCGACGCGAGCCGGGGGGTCTGCTCGTACGGCGTCGCCGGGTCGCCGGTGGTGCCGACCACCAGGATCGGCGGTGCGCCGTTCGCCTTCCCGGTCGGGTACGGGTCACGCCCGCCCGGCCACTCGACGCAGCTCAGCATGCCGACCGCCAGCGCCGGCCCGAACAGCGGGTATTTCCCGCGCCACTCGGACTGCAACTGCCGGATCTGCTCCCGGCTCGGCTTCTCCGTCTCGTCGGCGCAGTTGATGGCCAGGTTGGCGTCGAACAGGTTCGAGTAGTGCCCGTCGTCCTCCCGGCCGGCGTACGCGTCGGCGAGCCGGAACACGTCCTTCGGGTCGCCCTCGGCCAGCTTGTCGATCGCCTGGGCCAGCTCCTGCCAGCCGGATTCGGTGTAGAGCGAGGAGATGACCGCGTAGAACACCCAGCCGGCGGTGGCCTCCCGGCCGTCGGCACCGCGTACCGGGGAGACCTTGGCCTTGTCGATGGCCGAGGTGACCGCGGCGCGGGCGTCCGGGGCGATCGGGCAGCGGCCGGCGTTCGCCGCGCACCAGCGGGTGAAGTTGGTGAACGCCCGTTCGAAGCCGCGGGCCTGGCTCTCCGAGCCCTCGACCAGCCGCTGCTGCGGGTCGACCGCGCCGTCGAGCACCAGCGCCCGCACCCGCTGCGGGTAGAGCTGGGCGTAGGTGGCACCGAGCAGGGTGCCGTACGAGTAGCCCAGGTAGGTGAGCTTGTCGTCGCCCACGGCGGCGCGGACCGCGTCCATGTCGCGGGCGGCCTGCTCGGTGCCGTACAGCGGCAACTGGTCGCCGTAGCGGTCGCCGCAACCGCGCCCGATCCGCTGGCTCAGGCCGACGAAGCCATCGAATGCCGACTGGCTCGCCGGATCCGGGTCGAAGCCGAAGCTGGCGTCCAGGTCGGCGTCGGAGATGCACTTCACCGGGCTGGACCGGGAGACCCCGCGCGGGTCGAAGCCGACGATGTCGAAGCGCTCGGTGATCGAGGCGGGCAGCCCGCCAAACTGGGGGCCGAAGGAGAGGTAGACGGCGGTGTCGACACCGGAGCCGCCCGGGCCGCCCGGATTGATCACCAACGAGCCCACCCGGTCGCGCTGCTTGGTGGACCGGGCGCGCAGCAGGGCGATCTCGAAGGTCTGCCCGGCGCCCGGGCCGGCGCTCGCCCCGCCGCCGGTGCCCCAGTCGCGGGGCACCGCGATCCGGGCGCACTCGTAGCGCATGTTCGGTGCGCTCCGCCCGACCAACTCGTCGGGCACCTCCGGGCAGGGCCGCCAGGTCGGCGCGCTGCCGGTCGGGGCGGCCGCGCCCTCCACCTCGGTGCGCGGCGCGAACGCCGGCAGCGTGCAACCGGCGGTGAGCAGCGCGGCGACGCCGAAGGCGGCCAGAGTGCGACGGACCCGGCGGCTGGTCGCCATCCGAGGCTGGTCGGCGGTGCGGGTCACGTGGTCCTCCGGAATCGGGTCGAGGGCCAGGCTACGCCGAGCCGGTGGCGGCTCGGTCCACGGTGGCCGTCGGGTCGCCGCGCAGCACCTGGTCCACGTCGAAGCGGATCGGCCGGTCGAGCTGGTCGTAGCGGCAGGATCGGGGGTCGCGGTCCGGGCGCCACCGAACGAACTGGGCGGTGTGCCGGAACCGTTCGCCCTCCATCGCGTCGTAGCCCACCTCGACCACCAGCTCCGGGCGCACCGGCTCCCACTCCAGGTTCTTCGTGCCGGTCCACCGGCTCACCCCACCCGGGATGCGTTGGCCACGCTCGTGGTCGCCGTGCACCCACGGGTGCTCGCCGCCGGTGTCCCGATAGGGCGCCAGCTCGTCGAGCAACTCGGCCCGACGGGCCATGCTGAACGACGCGCTCACGCCCACGTGGTGCAGCACCCCGGCGTCGTCGTATAGGCCGAGCAGCAGCGAGCCCACCACCGGGCCGGACTTGTGCCAGCGGAAGCCGGCCACCACGGCGTCCGCGGTGCGGGCGTGCTTGACCTTGAACATCAGTCGCTTGCCCGGCTCGTACGGCAGGTCGGCCGGCTTGACGATCAGACCGTCCAGCCCGGCGCCCTCGAAGACGTCGAACCAGCGCCGCGCGGTGTCCGGATCGGTGGTGACCTGGGTGACGTGCACCGGCGGGCGCACCCCGGCCAGCGCCTCGACCAGCCGCTCCCGGCGGCGCGGGTAGGGCTGGTCGAGCAGCGCCTCGTCACCGATCGCCAGCAGGTCGAACGCGACGAAGTCGGCCGGGGTCGTCTCGGCCAGCATCTTCACCCGGGACGCGGCCGGGTGGACGCGCTGGGCCAGCAGCTCGAAATCCAGCCGCGGCTGGCCGCTCGGCCCGTCGCGCCGAATCACGATCAACTCCCCGTCGACAGCGCACCGCTCCGGCAGCTGCCGGCGGGCCTGCTCGACCACCTCGGGAAAGTAGCGGGTCATCGACTTGCCGCCCCGGCTGGCCAACTCGACCTCGTCGCCGTCGCGGAACACGATGCACCGGAACCCGTCCCACTTGGGCTCGTAGGTCACCCCGGGCGTGGTGGGCAGCTTGGGAACGCTCTTGGCCAGCATCGGCTCGACCGGCGGGTTGATCGGCAGGTCCACGCCGACCAGTCAATCAGACGGTGCCGACAGTCGTGAGGCAGATCACCGTGGCCGCCGGGGCGGCGTGTCCGCCCACGCGCCGCTCGTCCCCACCGGGCGAATCGAATAACCCCAGGTCAGAGCTACTTTCGCGAGGTGTCCGAGTGGGTCTGCGACTGCTGCGGGCGGTGGCGGGTGAGCGTCGAGCTGATCCGGGGCCGCTACCGCTACCGGCTGACCCGCCGCTACCCGGAGCAATTCGGCGGCGGCCGGAACGTGCTCGGCGAGGTCGGTTCGGTGCCCGAGCTGGAGGAACTGTTGCGCCGGCGTACCCCGCTCACCCTGGCTGACCTGCACGAGGCCGCCTGATCCGCGCGGCGGCCGCGGTTGGTGTGCGGCCGGGAACTTCGGGGTGCCAGCCCCGGTCTGCCTCCACTGAGGAGGGCCGGACGGGATCGACCTGCGGTGTCACAATGCTCCCGGCGACCTCGTCCGCACCCGTGGCGGTGCCGAGCGGCGCCACCGGGGAGGGGACACCATGCGGTTCGAGGCCGATACCGAGATCGCCGCGGACGCCGAGCAGGTCTGGGCGGTGCTGGTCGACGTGCCGAGCTGGCCCCAGTGGACGGACTCGGTGACCCGGGCCGAACGGGGGGAGCCGGGGCCGCTCGCCGTCGGCGCGACCGCCCGACTGACCCAGCCGAAGCTGCGGCCGGCGGTGTGGCGGGTCACCGAGCTGACCGAGCGGCGGGAGTTCGTCTGGGTCTCCGACGCGCCGGGGGTGCGGACCGCGGGGGAGCACCGGCTGCTGCCGCTGCCCGACGGGCGTACCCGCGTCGAGCTGGTCATCAACCAGTCCGGCCCGCTGGCCGGCCTGATCGGCTGGCTGTACGGCGGGCTGTTCCGACGCTACGTGCGGATGGAGGCCGACGGGCTCAGGCGTCGCTGCGAGCGGGGCTGACGGCCGGCTTCTCCAGCACCGCCAACAGGCGCACCGCGGCCCGACCGCGCCGGCCGTACCCTGGCCGTGTCCGGTCCAGGTCGAGGGGGCAACGGTGGCCGAGCTGACGTACCCGGAGGTGGGGTCGACCCGGCACGGGCCGCTGCCCGGCGGGTACCACCACCTGCGCCACCGGTATCCGCTGCCCGACGGCTGCTTCGAGACGGCCGCCGACGCGGTGCTGAGCTGGCGGCTGCACCGCGCCGCCGGCGTCCGGATGCGCACCGACGCGCCGCGGGCCACCGACGGTGTGCTGGTGACCGCCGGCCTCGGCGTCGGCCCGGCCCGCCTCTGGGGGCCGTGCCAGGTGGTCTGGAGCGCGGACTCGCCCACGCTCGCCGGTTTCGGCTACGGCACGCTGCCCGGGCACCCGGAGCGGGGTGAGGAGGCGTTCGAGGTCGCCCGCGACGACACCGGCGCGGTCTGGTTCGAGGTCCGCGCGTTCAGCCTGCCGGACCGCTGGTTCACCCGCGTCGGAGGCCCGGCGGTTCGGGCCGTGCAGCACGCGTACGCCTGGTGGCTCGGCCGCACCCTGCGTCGCCTCTGCGCCGGCCGCTGAACGCCGTCCCGCCGGAGCGACTCAGTAGCGGGCGAACGAGCGGATCGGGGCGCGCGGGCCGTACTTCGGTGCCCGGATACCGGCCGCCTCCAGCAGCAGACACACCCGGCCCCGGTGACCTCGGAACGGCTCCAGCAGCGCCACCATCCGGGCATCGTCGCCCCTCGGTTCGCCGGCGAGCGCCCAGGCCACCGTGTTCGGGATGTGGTAGTCGCCGACGCTGACCGCGTCCGGGTCGCCGTACGCGATCCGGACCACCTCGGCGGCCGTCCACGGCCCGATGCCGGGGATCGCGGTCAGCCGGCGGGTGGCGTCGGTGGCGTCGGTGCTGCGCTCCAGGCGGTCGGCGAGCGCCGCGGCGCGACGGAGTGTGTCGGCCCGGCGCTGCTCCACCCCGAACGGGTGGAACACCCAGTACGGGGTCGCGGCCACCGCGGCGGCCTCGGGCGGCAGGAGCAGCGGCTGTAGCGGGCCGGGAGCCGGCTCCCGGAAGTGCCGCACCGTCGCCGCGTACGCCCGGTATGCCTCCTTGCCGGTGACCTTCTGCTCGAAGACCGCGCGCAGCAGCCGGGGGAAGACCTGCCCGGTGGTGGGCATCCGGAGCCCTCGGTGCTCCCGGGCCAGCCGGGCGACCAGCGGGTGCGCCGCGGCCAGCTCGGTGAAGCCGGTCAGGTCGTCGCGCAGCCCGGCGATCGCGTCGGCGCGGGCGAGGACATGCTCGGCGCCGGGCCCGTACCCCTCCGCGAGCAACTCGCCGCCAGCCGGTCGCAGCGCGAGCGTGGCCGGACCGTCCGGGGTGCGGGTGGCCCACCAGAAGGTGCCGGCCGCCACCCGGGCGCACGGGTCGTACGGGCTGAAGGTGAGCGCGCGGACCGAGGCGGCCAGCCGGTAGCCGACCGGTGGGTGCAGCACCCTGGTCGCGGCGGGTCCGGTCTCGGTCACCCCGCTACTCTGCCAGGTCACGGCGCGGGTTGACGACCGCCGTACCGGTTCCGCGCGGGGTTGAGGAGCTTCGCGAGGCTACGTTCGGCCGACCGTCCCGGTGCCGTTGAACCACCCGAATGGCCAGGATTAATCCCACGAATGGGTGCGAATCGCCCTTATGCCATTTTTGGCGTTGGGGCCAGGTATCGATCATGTGGTTGTTTGATGGCCTGCAGGTAAACACACTGCCCCGGGCCACCTGCGGCGGCCAGCATCCTTCCCACTCGCGGGGAAACGCGGATCCGGCCCGGAGATCGGTGTCCGCCGACAGTCGCCGCGAGGCGGCGCGCGGCCGACGCGGATCGCCATGCGGTGTCAACGGGGGATCTGCGGAAAGGCATGCAGTGATGGCTGCACGAGTGTGTGTCGAATCATCGCGAGTGGGATGTCACCCCACGACTCGTTCGCAGGGCTGACCGGTGCCCGCTGACGAGGCGGCCGTGGTGAGCGGACGGCCCAGCGCATGATCGCCCTGAAGATCTATCGACTCCTGCCGTCGCCGGCACGGCGGCGGCTGCTGGGTCTGCTGCCCGCGCACCGGCGGATGGGCCTGGTGCAGACGCTCTCCCGGCCGCGCGGCGGCGACACTGTGCATCCCCTCGGTGCCCGGGTGGCCGTCACCGACGGTGGCGTTCGCACCCGGGCCGAGGTCGTCGCCGCGGCGACGCCGTTGGCGCAGTGGCACCGCAACCTCACCGCCGTCACCACCGCGCTGCACGCCGCCGGCATCGAATACCACTGCATCCGTAACGACGACCACCTGCGCAGCACCGTCGCGGTCCTCGACGACCAACGGCCGGCGGTTCAGCGTCTGATCCGCTCCGCGCCGGCACTGTCGGGCGCGGACGTCCGGGTGGTGCAGGCCCAGCCCCGTCGGGACCAGCCGGACACCGCGCCGACCGAGGTGATCCAGGTCTGCTTCCCGGTGACCGATGCCCGCGCCGGTGTGGTCCTCGGCGCCCAGTTCGCCTGCGAGATCGAGTTCTGGAGCCGGCACGGGGACATGGTCCGTGCGCCGCGGCGCAACGGGGTCGTCGACGAGGCGCCCGCCCGGGCACAGCCGGTCCGGGTGGCAGCGGCGCTGATGAGCCACTTCGTGCCCGAGGCCGACGACCACACCTACGGCACCCGCCGGGACCTGGCCGTTCGAGCGCCGGACCGGGTCGGCTTCCCGATCGACGCCGTCTACACCTGGGTGGACGGCTCCGACCCGCAGTGGCTGAAGCGGAAGTCGCTGGCGCTCGGTGCCCCCGACGGCCCGCTGCACGCGGTCGCGGCGAACTCCTCGCGCTACCACAACCGCGACGAGCTGCGGTATTCGTTGCGGTCGCTGCACGGCTTCGCGCCCTGGTTGCGGCGGATCTTCCTGATCACCGACAGTCAACTGCCGAGCTGGCTCGACCCGAGCCATCCGATGATCACGGTCATCTCGCACGCCGACCTCTTCGCCGACCTCGGCGGCCGGTCGTCGTACAACTCGCACGCCATCGAGTCCCGGCTGCACCGAATCGACGGACTGGCCGAACACTTCCTCTACCTCAACGACGACGTGTTCCTCGGTCGGCCGCTGCTGCCGAACCACTTCTTCCACGCCAACGGGATCGCGAAGTTCTTCCCCTCGCCGGCCCAGTTCGGCCTGGGGGAGGCGAAGCCGGAGGACCCGCCGGTGAAAGCCGCCGGGAAGAACAACCGTCGGCACATCCAGCGGCAGTTCGGCGTGACCATCACGCAGAAGATGAAGCACACCCCGTTCGCGCTGCGCCGCAGCATCATGCAGCAGATCGAGGGCATGCTGCCGGAGGAGGTGACGGCCACCGCGCGGCACCGGTTCCGGCACCACGGCGACCTGTCCATCCCGTCGTCGCTGCACCAGTACTGGGCGTTCCTGACCGCGCAGGCCGTCCCCGGCGACATCGAGTACGAGTACGCCGACCTGGGCCACCCCTCGACCCCCGCCCGGCTGGCCGAACTGCTGGCCCGTCGGCACCGCGACGTGTTCTGCCTCAACGACACCGACTCCGACCCCCGGTCGTTCGCCGAGCAGGAGCGGATGCTGGCCGACTTCCTGCCGCGCTACCTGCCCTTCCCCGCCCCGTTCGAGCTGCCGGACGACGTGGTGGCGGAGCGGCGGAAAGTGGGCGCGGGGGAGCTGTGGAGGCGCTCGTACCGCCCGGTGCCGGATGCCCGCCGGGGCGCCCCGGTCGACGCGCCCACCATGCCCAACAACATGCTCAACACGGTCACCGACTTCAAGGCCGTCCTGCTCGGGCGCGACGAGTGAGCCCGAGCCGGGCCGGCGTGCCGATGTTCCCCCCGCGTTTTCCGCACCCTTTCCAGTGGAGTCCAGAGTGGTAGACCCCGCCCCGCAGGTCACGATCATCGTTCCGGTCTACAACGTCGCGGACTACCTGCCCGAGACGCTCGAGTCGATCGCGGCGCAGACCGTCTTCGGCCAGTGCCACGTCATCCTGGTCGACGACGGCAGCACCGACGGCTCCGACCAGCTGGCCAAGCAGTTCGCCGCGGAGCACCCGAACGTGACCGCCCTGCAACAGCGCAACAGCGGACCGGGGGCGGCCCGTAACCTGGCGCTCGACCTGGCCGACACCCCGTACGTGGCGTTCGTCGACTCCGACGACCTGTTGCCGCCGCGCGCCATCGAGATGCTGCTCAAGGCGATCGTGACGCACAAGGCGAGCATCGCCATCGGCGACATGGACACCTTCCCGAAGCCGACCGCCTTCCTCTGGAAGAAGCCGTTCGGCAAGGGCGACCGGCTGCTGGAGTCCGTCGTCGACGCACCGGATCTGATCTTCGACGCCGGCCCGTGCCACAAGCTGTACGACCTCGCCCAACTGCGCCAACACGGCCTGCGGTTCCGCGAGGGAGTCCACTTCGAGGACGCATTCCTGGCCATCCCGATGCTGCTCAAGGCCGAGCGCATCGCCCTGGTCGACACGGTGGTCTACCAGTACCGCAAGCGCGCGGTCAGCAGCTCCATCATGGACAACCTCTTCGTCCGGGAGCAGAACTTCTGGGATCACCTGGAGCTGTGCGAGACCCTGGCCGACCTGCGACCCGACCTGGACGTGTTCCGCCGCGAGGTGCTCGAACGGTGGCTCGTCCGCAGCTACCAGGGCTTCGCCATGCGGGCGCACACCCTCTTCGAGGACGCCGACCTGTGGAAGATCTTCGAGAAGTGCACCCGGATCTACCAGGACATCGATCCCGCCTTCATCGCCCGCTGGACGATCGACACCCGGCACCGCGTCCCGTACCTGGCGTTCAAGTTGTACGACTTCGAGTTGTTCGCCCGTCCGTGGCAGCGGCTGCGGGGCGTCGTCGCCTGCGGCGGAGATCTGCACCTCGACTATCCGGTGACGCCGGCGCTGCTCCCGCTGACCAAGGTGACCGCGGTCGGGGTGCGGCTGGAGCAACTGCGAATCACGTCGTCGGGGGAGACGCTCAAGGTCTCCGGGCACCTGGTGGTCAACGGTCTGCCGATGCGTGCGCCGCTGAGCACCCCCATGGGGCTACGGGTGCGGGGCAGCAGCCTCACCGTGCCGGTCACCGCCGACCGTCGGGCCGACCTCAAGGCCGGGGACGACGACAAGGAGTGGTCGGGCTTCTCGGCTGAGCTTCCGATCGGCAAACTGCGCGGCGGCCAGCACTCGCTGCGGCTGGTGTTCATGACCGCGACCGGGCAGGCGTCCCGGCAGTGCCTGATCTCGGCGGCGTACCTGCGCGACGCCACCATGAAGCTGGCCGGCAACACCCGGATCCTGCCCACGTTCAGCGGACGGGAGAACGCGGAGCTGCTGGTCCAGCGGAAGGCCGGGGCGGCCGGGCAGCGCCGGTGGCGACGCCTGATGTTCCGTAAGGATCTGCGGCACGCCGCCTCCCGGGGCCCGTTCTGGAAACAGCGGCTGCTGCGTACGCTCACCGCGCCACTGATGAGCCGGCGTGACGTGTGGCTGGTCGGCGAACGCACCGACACGGCGCAGGACAACTCCTCGCACCTGTTCCGGCACCTGCGGCAGGTGGAGCGTCGGCGCAACGTCTACTACCTGCTGGCGAAGGAGAGCCCGGACCGGCACCGGTTGCAGGGGCTGGGCAACGTCGTCACCCACGGGTCGTTCCGGCACAAGTTCCTGATGTTGCACGCCACCAAGCTGATCAACTCGTACGACATCGACTCCTACATGCTGCCGGCGAGTTGGGAGCGGTCGCCCTTCCTCAAGCACCTGAACTGGCGGATCGCCCCCGCCCGGGTGTTCCTCGACCACGGGGTGATCGAGAAGGACGTCAGCGCCGGCGTGCACCGGGGCCGGGCCTCCTTCGACCTCTTCGTGACCTCGGCCGACCGGGAGGCCGAGTACGTGGCGAAGGACCTCGACTACGGCGACATGGTGGCGAACACGGGCCTGCCCCGCTTCGACGCGTTGACCCCGGACCGGGGCCGACGTCGGATCCTGTTCATGCCGACCTGGCGCACGTACCTCGTCACCCCGTCGTACAACAAGGCGGCCCGACCTCGCGTCGCCTTCGAGGGTTCCGCCTACCAGGTGTTCCTCGCCGAGTTGTTCGGTGACGAGCGGTTGCGGCAGGCGCTGCGGCAGCACGGGTACACCCTCGAACTCCTGCCGCACTACGAGATGCGCTCGCTGCTGGCCGGGCTGGTGCCGACCGACGACTGCTTCGCGATGGCGGACCAGACCAGCCGCACGGTACAGGACGCGCTGCGCCAGTGCGACCTGTTCATCACCGACTACTCCTCCACGGCCTGCGACGTCGCCTACCTCGGCACCCCCCTGATCTACGCGCAGTTCGACGCCGAGGAGTTCTGGACCATCGGCGGCTACAAGAAGGGGTACTTCGAGCACCGCGAGGACGGGTTCGGCCCGGTCTGCGAGACCGCGTCGGAGACGGTGGACGCGATCATCCGGTACCTGGAGAACGGGTGTGTCCGTGAGGAGGAGTACACCCGTCGGGCGACGGACTTCTTCGTCACCCAGGACCGCAACAACTCCCAGCGGGTGGCCACCGCCATCGCGGCGCTGCCGGGCCCGCAGCGGTGAGCGGCCTGACGCCCCCGCCCGGGGAGCCACCCCGGGCGCTGGCCGAACCCACCGGGTTCGTGGAGGTGTACCGCCGGGTGCTCAGCCCGCAGACCCGACGTGCCATCGCGACGAAGGTGAGTCCCCGGGCCCGGCACCAGCTGAAGCAGTGGGTCGCCCGGGCCGCGCGGGACGGTCACCTCTCCGAACGCCGGGGCGAACGGCTGGCCCGCCGCCAGCCGGAGCTGCTGGCCGGCGCGGACCGGGTGGTGGTCACCGCCGACCGGGGACCCCGGGTGGCCCGGATCGGGGCGACGGTCACCCCCCTGATGGCACGACTGGACAATCTCGCCGCGGTGACGGCGGCGCTCGACGAGGCCGGCGTACCCCACTTCCGGGTACGCGGCGAAACCCACCGCTCGTCGGTGGTCGCCGTCGACGCCGAGCACCGCGCGCGGTCGTACGCCGCACTCGCCGCCGCCTGCGGTCGGGTTCCCGGCTACGTCGGCGTGCCGGACGGCACCGGGCAGCCGGCCGCCGGCTTCGAACCGAAGACCTGGGACCGGCTGGCCGACGCCCCGGTGTTGCGGCTGACCTGGTACTGGACGGACCCTCAGCGGCGGCTGGTGCTGGGGCAGGCGTACGGGTGCGACGTCGAGTTCTGGACCCGGGAGGGTGACACCCTCGTCGCGCCGCGGCCCAACGCCGTCGCCGAACAGGTGACGGTGGCGGCGCCGCTGGTCCGCGTACCCGAGTCGCGGTTCACCGGCCTGGCGCCCGCCGCCGCGCCCGCGACCGCCTGGACCCGTCCGGAGTTCGCCGCGCCGCGCCCCGACGACGTGCCGTTCCCGGTCGACGTGGTCTACACCTGGGTCGACGGCGCCGATCCGGCCTGGCTACGCCGACGGGCCGAGGTGGCCGGGGTGCCGTACCACGCGGAGGCGGCGAGCGCGGCTCGCTTCCTCAGCCGTGACGAGCTGCGCTACTCGCTCCGGTCGCTGCACCTGTTCGCGCCCTGGGTGCGCCACGTCTACGTGGTGACCGACGACCAGGTGCCGGCCTGGCTGGACCCGTCCGCCGACGGGCTGCGGGTGGTCAGCCATCGGGAGATCTTCACCGACCCGACGGTGCTGCCGACGTACAACTCGCACGCCATCGAGAGTCAACTGCACCACATCGACGGTCTCTCCGAGCACTTCCTGTACTTCAACGACGACGTCTTCCTCGGCACCGAGGTGCTGCCCCAGGACTTCTTCCTGGCCAACGGCATCTCCCGGTTCTTCCCCTCGCCGGCGCTGGTGCCGCCGGGCCCACCCGCCGCCGGGGACATCCCGTCGTCGGCGGCCGGGAAAAACAACCGGGCGTTGATCGCGGAGCGGTTCGGCACCGTGCTGACCCAGAAGATGAAGCACATGCCGCACGCGCTGCGGCGAAGCGTGCTCCAGGAGATCGAGCAGACCTTCCCGCAGCAGTACCAGCGGACCGCGGCCAGCCAGTTCCGCAGCATGGATGACCTGTCGGTCGCCTCGTCGCTGCACCACTACTACGCGTTCCACACCGGGCGTGCGGCGCCGGGGAACCTGCGGTACACCATCGCCGAGCTGTCCCACCCGGACACACCCGCCCGGTTGGCGCACCTGCTCGCCCGTCGGGATCGGCAGGTGTTCTGCCTGAACGACGCGTTCTCCGTCGAGGAGGACCTCGACGCGCAGCTGGCGCTGCTCATCCCGTTCCTGGAGACGTACTTCCCGGTGCCGAGCCCGTGGGAACGGGCCTGACCCACCCCGCACACGACGGTGGCCGGTCGCGCCCTCCCCGGCGACAACCGACCACCGTGCCCGTGTGCGATCGGACTCAGTACGAGTAGCCCGAACCGCCAGCGTCGTTCGAGCCGCTGTCCGCCGGCGGTGCGACCGCCTTCGGCGTGCCCTTGGGCAGGCAGCTCAGGTTCTTCTTGCCGTCCGGCTGGACCACGAACCAGGTGCCACCGACAGCCTGGCCCTTCCACTGGCCGGGCTTCTTGTCGCCGATGTAGCGGTAGACCGGCCAGCCGCCGACGGTGAGCTGACGGGTGCCGTCCTGCCGGGTCACGCTGCCGACCTTGTCGTCGGAGACGCCGGTGAGCTCCGGGTTGCCGTCGGTCAGCGCCGGGGGCCACACCTCGGCGCACTTGTCGACGCAGTTCGACGACGGCGGGTCGGCGGTGTCCTTGTCGAAGCGGTACAGGATCCAGCCGTCCTGGTCGGTGACCACCTTGCCCATCCGGGCGACACTCTTACCGATCAACTTCTCGGTCAGGTCGACGTCCGCGGGCGGGGCGTCGGCGGCCGGCGCCTCCGCGGACGCCGAGACCTCAGGTTCAACCGTCGCGGTGGGCTCGGCCGCGGCGACGGCGACCGGCTCGGCCGCGCTCGAGTTCGCCCCGTCGTAACCCGCGGGAGCGCAGGCCGTTAGTGCGACCATCGCGCTCGCGACGATGACGGTCCGCTTCATCTGTGCCACGTGCCCTCCTCATTCTTGACAGTTCACCCATAGGTACGGCGGGCGGGCTGTCAAGGTTGAAGTAGTAACAGTGGTCAATTTCACGTAAACCGATTGAACCGTTTCCGGCCGCGCTGCGTACGCCCCCGCGAGGGGCGCCTCCCGCAACGACAGATCGGCGCCGGTCATTGTGAAATGACCGGCGCCGATGCGGCAGGCGAACTTACAGAGGCACGGTGACCAGCGGACTCGCCACACCGTTGGCATCCACCGACTGCACCTGGAGCTGCTTGATGTCCGCCGGCAGAGCCGACGTCGAAGCACTCAGCTCCAGACCCTGCGGTCGGGTGTTGGTGCCATAGCCACTCTCCGGCACCGACCAGGTCGAGATGACCTCGGTGGTGGCGTTCTTGCGCACCACCACCAGTCGGCAGATGCGCGGGCCGGGCAGCTTCCGCAGGCTGAAATTGATCCGGGTGCCGTAGTCCTTGGTCACCAGGAACATGGTGGTCTGCACACCGGTGGTCGGGTCGGTCGCCTCGACCTGGTCGCCCTCCTCCTCGGTGCCGCCCACACCCGGACCACTCGGCGCGGCCGTCGGCCCGCTCGTCGGCGGGTCGTTCGGTGCGCTCGGCGTCGACTCGGCGAGCACCCCCGGCGGCTGCCCGTTACCGGCCACGCTGGAGAAGCCGTACCCGGTCAAACCGCCGAAGACCACCACCGCGGCGGCCGTCGCGAGCATCTGACGAAACCGGGTACGCCGCCGGTCAGCCCGGACCGCGCCGAGCGTCCGGTCCAGCAGGGCCGGATCGGTCGCCGTCTGCTCCAGCGCCATCATCGTCTCGCCGTCGATGTCGGAGAGCAGCCCCACCACCGGCACCATCGTCTCCAACTCGGCCGCGCAGGCCCAGCAGGTGGCGAGATGCTCCTCGAACCGCTCAGTGTCCTGCTCGTCGAGCACACCGAGCGCGTACGCCGCGACGTCCATGTGGTCCGGCCGGCTCATTCTGTCACCCCCCGCTCCTGCAGAGCCGTGCGCAGCGCGCGCAGCGCGTAGTAGACCCTCGACTTGGCGGTGCCGAGGGGCAGCCCCAACTCCTCGGCCGCCTCCGGCACCGTCCGCCCCCGGAAGTACGTCGAGATCAGGATCTCCCGGTGCGACTGACTGAGCGTACGCAGCGCGTCCGCCACCGTCATGGTGCGCAGCACCCGGTCGGTGCTGTCCGCCTCGGCGAACGCGGTCAGGTCCCGGTCGTACGTCTCCGGCGGCCGGGCCTCCTGGCTGCGGTGCTCGTCGATGGCGATGCGGCGGGCCACCGTCACCAACCACGGCCGCAGCGAACCCTGCCCCTGGGTGCCCAGGCGGTGCGCGTTACGCCAGGCCCGCAGCAGCGTCTCCTGGACGATGTCCTCCGCGCGCTGCCGGTCCCCCCCGGTGAGGCGCATGACGAACATCAGCAACGGGCCGGCGTGCTCGGCATAGAGCTGACGGATCAACTGGTCGGAGTGGCTGGCCTCGGTTGACGTCGCCTGATGGCGCCCGGGCGCCGGTCGCGGCGTCACCGGACCATTCTGGCGAGACGTCGCCCGCGCGTCGACCCCCCGGGCAGACGAGGTTGACCGTGACGAAGGTCGCGCCGACAACCAGTCAGCGCGGACCGCGTCGCCATGCCAACCGGCCGCCACCGCGTGCATGCAGACCTCCGGGATGTCCGTGACCAACGCCGGCCCACGAGGTGGGCCGCCCGGTGGTACGCAGCACCGACCCCAACGGATCAACAAACGGCGAAAAAACTTCCGCGCCGCCGTCGAGTGGACGGTCAGCGGCGGACCGAGAACAGCCCCGGCGGTGGCGGATCGGAGCCGGTCGCATCGGCGTCCCGCACCACCTGCGCGCCACCGGCGAAGCGGTCCAACTCGTCGCCGGCCACCACCCGGCCCGGGAACCAGTCGCCGGCAGCGCGTCTGGTCAGCTCCGGCACCGGCGGTGTGGACCGACCGGCCACCAGCACCAGATTCCCGTACCGGCGCCCGCGCAACACCGCCGCGTCCCCGACCAGACACGCCTGCGGCAGCACCGAACGGACCGTGGCGACCTGCCCACGGGCGTGCCGCAACGGCGGGCCGTCGGCCAGGTTCGCCAGATACCAACCGGCCGGACGGAGCACCCGGGCCACCTCGGCCGCGTACTCCACCGACGTCAGGTGGGCCGGGGTACGCGCACCGGCGAACACGTCGGCGACCACCACGTCGTAGCTGGCCTCCCGGGTGGACGCCAGCACCGCCCGGGCGTCCTCCACCCGGACCCGCAACCGGGCGTCGGACGGCCACGGCAACGTTCGACGGACCAACTCCACCAGCGCACCGTCCACCTCGGACACCCGCTGGGTGGACCCGGGTCGGGTGGCGGAGACGTACCGGGGCAGGGTCAGGGCGCCGCCACCCAGATGCAGCACCCGCAGCGGCTCACCGGCCGGTGCGATCAGATCCACGGCGGCGGCCAGCCGCCGCACGTACTCGAACTCCAGGTGGGTGGGGTCGGTCAGGTCGACGTGCGACTGCGGCGCGCCGTCGAGCAGCAGCGTCCAGGAACCGGCCCGGTCCGGATCCGGGACGAGCTCCGCCAGCCCGGTGTCCACCTGCTCGACCACCCGGTCACCCGCCCGTTTACGCCCCACCGGGACCAGTATCCGCGTTCACCGGGCGGCGCGGGCCGCTGCGGTCAACGCGCGGTGCAGCAGCCGGGAATCGCCGAGCAGGGCACGCAGTCGGCGCTCCAGGCCGGCGATCGGGATCAGGTTCTGCGGGGCCCGCGGATCCTTGTACGGGGTGGACGCGAAGCGCGGCAGCGTCACCAGCGACAGGTCGGCCAACTCGATCGCCGCCTCGACGGGCAGGTCGGCGGAGCACTCCACCCGGACGACGCCCGCCCACGGCGCGCCGATCGCCACCGGCAGCCGCAAATACCACGACCAACCACCCCAGGCGGTGCCGAGCCGGAACACCGGGGACCGCTCACCCGACGCCATGCCGGTCACCACCGCGGTCAGCCGGGCATCAAGGTACTGACTGTGCTGCGTCTTGATGTAGCCCAGGGTGCGCGGCAACTGCCGGCGACTGCGCAACGGACCGTCCACCACCAACAGGTCACCGTCGACCCGGGCGGCGTCGGACACCGCCACCTCCAACGCGGTCAGCGGACCCTGCACGGCGGCCGGCAGCTTCGCCAACTCACCGGTGCCACCCACCCGGTGCACCGGGTAACGGATCGCGCCCGCCACCACATCCTGCGCCGACGGGCTCGCCGTGAACAGGCCCCGACCAACCCGGGTGCCCGCCAACTGCGCCGCACCCCGGCCCAGGTCACACCTGACCACCCCGGCCGCGTACGAGGCGGCCAACCCGGGGAACGACCCACCGTCGGTCTCGGCCGTCCAGATGCTCGCGTCGATGCGGCGAACCCCATCGACCAGCAACACCACGTCCGGGGCCCGCACCCCGGGGCGTACCCCGATCGCCCGCCAGTCCACGGCGGGCACCTCCACGTCCGCGTCGACCTGGGCGCTGCTCGGCGTGGCCGGCCCGGCGGCGGACGCCTCGAACGACGCCCCGTACGCCGGATCCCACGAATCCACGAAGAACGCGGCGTCACTCACCGAGCTGGCCCTTCGTTCGCGACTGCGGGGCTCCGCTGCGCTGCGCTCCTCGCGCTCACCGGCCGGTCCGCTCCACGCGCGCGGACCGGGCATCCTTGCGCACCTCGAACCGGACCGGGATCCGCTCGGCCAACGCCGGCACGTGGGTGACCACGCCGACCATCCGATCGCCCCGGGCCGCCAGGTTCTCCAGGGTCGCCGCCACCGTGTCCAGGGTGGCGGCGTCGAGCGTGCCGAAACCCTCGTCCAGGACGATCGACTCCAGGCTCGCCGCCGTGGTGGACATCCCGGCCAACTGCTCGGAGAGCGCCAACGCCAGCGCCAGCGACGCCTGGAACGTCTCACCGCCGGAGAGGGTGCGCACACCCCGACGCAGCCCCGCGTCGTGGTGGTCGACCACCACGAACTCGCCCTTGTCGTGCACCAGCTCGTACTGCCCGGAGGACAGCTCCCGCAGGATCCCCGACGCGCCGTCAACCAGCAGGTCCAACGCCTCGGCCAGCAACCACCGCTCGAAGTTGTTGGCCCGCAGGTGCCCGGCGAGCGCGCGCGCCACCTGCGCCTCCCGCTCATGCCCCGCCCGCTGCTCGCGCAACGTCCCGGCCTGCTCGCGACGCTCGTGCAGCCGCCGCCGGTCGGCGTCGGCCCGCTCCACCGCCACTGTCGCCGCGTGCACCGGGTCGTCCCCGACCGGCACCTCGGCGGCGGCGAAGATGCCCGCCAGCGCCCGTTGCACCCCGTCGGCCACCGACTCCGCCTCCGCCACGGCGGCGGCCCGACCGGCCCGCTCGGCGCGGCGGCGGTCCGCCTCGGTGGTCGCCCACCCGGTCAGCGCCGCCCACGCGGCCGCCACGTCGTCCCGGTCGGTCGCCGGCGGGCCGAACCGGGCCAACCCGTCACGGGCGGTGTCGAAGGCCCGCCACGCCGCCCGCAGCCGCTCCTCGGCGGCGTCCACCCCGGCCCGGGCCTGCCGAGCGGTCTCGCGGCCGGCCCGCACCGCCGTCGCCGCCTCCTCCAACGCGCGCCGCAACCGGGCGTGCTCGGCCAACTCCCGGCGCAGCACGGCCGGCTCGGCCGCACCGGAGAGCTGCCCGTCCAACTCCGACAACCGGGCCTCCACCTGCTCCTGCCGGGCCCGCGCCTGCACCAGCAGCCGTTCCAGCTCACGCGCCGCCGTGTCCCGCTGCTGCACGGTCGCCTGCGCGGCCTTCGTCGCGGCCCGCGCGGCCTTGCCCGCCGCCGTCGCGGCCGCCACCGCCGAATCGGCCGGCACCGCCGGCACCTCGGCCACCGGCTGCTCGCACACCGGGCACGGCGCGCCGGCGTGCAGGTGCACCCGCAGGCTCACCGCCAGGTCGGTGGCCTTCGCCTCCTCGTGCGCCCGGAAGGCCGCCTCCAACTCGGCGTCGGCCCGCTCGGCGACCACCCGTGCGGCGGCCAGGGCCGCCACCGCCGCGGCGTGCTCGTCGTTCGCCACGCGCACCGCCGCCCGGACCGTGTCGGCCTCGCCGGACAGCCGGTCCCGATCGTCGTACGCCCGCAGTTGCAGTCGCAGCGCGCTCTCGTCACCAGCGGCGGCCAGCTCGCCGCGCAGCTTCTCCTCCCGCTCCTCGGCCAGCGACACCCCGGTCGCCGCCGCCTCGGCCTCGGCCCGCGCCGCGGCGACCGCGCGAGCGACCTCGGTCACCCCGGCCGGCGCGCGCACCCCGGTCAGCACTGTCAGCTCGCCGTCCAGTGCCGTCAGCGCCGCCGCGGCCTCCCGCGCCGTGGCCCGGGCCGCCGCCAGCTCCGGCACCGCGTCGGCCACCGCGGCCGCCAACTCGGCCATTCGGTCGACCCGGGCGTCGGCCTCGGCCAGCGCCTCGTCGTCCACGCCGGTCAACCCGGCGAGCACCTGGTCGACCGCCTCCAGCCGGGCCTCCGCCTGCGCGGCGCGCGCCGTCGCCTTCTTCTGCACGTCCTCGTAGACGCCGAGACCCAGCAGGTTGACCAGGATCTGTTGCCGCGTCGCCGGCTTGGCGTGCAGGAAGTCGGCGAACTGCCCCTGTGGCAGCACCACACAGCTGGTGAACTGCTCGTACGGCAGCCCGACCGCCTCCAGCACCGCCTGCTCCATCTCGGCGGGGGTGCCGGCCACCACCTCGCCGAGGTCGTCCGGGCTCAAACCGGTGTCCAGTTTGGTCACGTCGAAGCCGGCCGGCATCAGCTGCAACCCGGCGTTCGCGGTCTTCACGTTGCCCCGGCCGTCCCGCCGGACCACCCGGGTCGCCACGTACCGGGCGCCGCCGGACTCGAAGACCAACCGCACCCGCGCCTCGGTCGCCGACGGCGCGAGCGCGTTCGCCAACCCTCGGGCGCCACCCCAGCGGGGCACCATGCCGTAGAGGGCGAAGCAGATCGCGTCCAACACCGTCGACTTGCCCGAACCGGTTGGGCCGATCAGCGCGAAGAAGTCGGCGTCGGTGAAGTCGACGGTGGTCTCGTCCCGAAAGACGGTGAACCCGGCCATGTCCAACCGCATCGGACGCATCAGTGCTCGACCTCCTCGAAAAGCTCGTCGAAGAGCTCCCGGACACCCTCGTCGGCGTGACCCCGGCTGTCCAGGTAGTCGGCGAACAACTCCCGGGGCGAACGCCCCGACCGCTGGGCGATGCGCGCGCCACTGCCCGGCGCGGCCAACAGCTCCGGGTCGATCCGGATCTCCAGGGCCCGGGGGAGCAGCTCCTGGACCTCCTCGCGCAGGCCGGCGCGGGGTTGCTCCCGCACGTACACCCGCAGCCACGCGTCCGGTGCCTCGATCTCGGCGAGCTGGGCCAGGGTGCCCCGCACCGTGCGCAGCGCGCTCGCCGCCGTCACCGGCACCTCCCGCACCCGGGCGGCGGTGCTGGCCGTCACCTCGACCATCGTCACCGAGGGGACGTTCTCCTGCTCACCGAAATCCACCGCGAGTGGGCTGCCGCTGTATCGCACCGGGCAGGGGCCGGCGACCCGCTGCGCCCGGTGCAGGTGACCCAGCGCCACGTAGTGCGCGGTGGCCGGGAAGACGGTGGCCGGAACGGCGTAGCCCAACACGGTGTGCGCGTCGCGCTCGCCGCCACCGGTGGCCGCGCCGGTCACCGTCAGATGCGCGGTGACCAGGTGCACCCGGTCCGGTTCGGTGAAACCCTCGGTCAGTCGCCCCAGCACCCGACCCAGGTGGTCGGCGTAGGTCTGGTTGGTCTCCGCGGCGGTCAGCTCGTACATCTCCAACGCGCGCACCGCGTACCGCTGGGACAGGAACGGCAACGCGGCCAGCCGCCACCGCTCGCCACCGGCGGTGGTGCCGTCGATGACGTGCTCGTCCGGGTTTTCCCGCACCCCACCGCGCAGCGTGATGCCAGCGGCATCGGCCCACGGGCGCAGCGCGTCCAGCGCCGGACCGTTGTCGTGGTTGCCGCCGATCGCCACCACGTCCGCGCCGGTGCGCCGCAGCGCCGTCAACGCCCGGGTGACCAGGCGGGTCGCCTCGGAGCTGGGCGCGGCGGTGTCGTAGAGGTCACCGGCGACGATCACCAGATCCGGCTGCTCGGCACGGGCGATCTCGATCACCCCGGCCAGCACGGCCTTGTGCTCGTCGGCCCGGGACTGCCCCTTGAGCACCTTTCCCACGTGCCAGTCGGAGGTGTGCAGGATCTTCATGGCTGTGCTGGCCTTCCGTTCGCGACTGCGGGGCTCGCAAGCTCACTCCTCGCGCTCACCTGTGCCGGCCCTCCCTAGAACGGGATGTCGTCGTCGGTGCTGCCGCCGCCGGAGCCCACCACGGCGAACGGGTCGGCGGACTGGGTGATCGAGCGCAGCGTCTCCGAGGGTGCCCGGCCCGCCTCGGAGACCCGGGTGGCCCAGGCCGGGAACGGGAACTCCAGGCAGAGCGGCACCGGGATGTCCGGCTGGTTGACGAACATGGTGCCCGGCTTGGCCAGCAACGCCCGCTGGCGCTGCGCGGGCGGGAGGAAGCCGTACTCCGGGCGGGACGCCTCGGCCGGGTCGAGCCGGCCGACCACCCGGATCGCCGAGTTGGTGACGATCCGCCGTTCCACCTCGCTCGCCGTCTGCTGCGCGCCGATCAGGATCACCCCGAGCGAGCGGCCCCGCTCGGCGATGTCCAGCAGGACCTCCTTGATCGGCGAGGAACCCTCCCGGGGGGCGTACTTGTTGAGCTCGTCGAGGACGACGAAGAGCAGCGGCTTGGCGGTGCCCGACTTCTCCTTGCGCTCGAACTCGCTCTTCAGCGTCACACCCACCACGAAGCGCTGCGCGCGGTCCGGCAGGTTGTGCAGGTCGACCACCGTGACCTGCGCCGACTCGCTCGTGTTGATCGAGTGGGGGCGGCGGGTGGCGAGGTCACCGCGGATCAGCCGGGCCAGGTCCTTCTTACTGCCGATCAACCGCCGGGCGAACGCGTTGACGGTGCCCAGCCCCACCGCGCTGCCCGCCCAGTCGGAGCGGGTCTCGTCGTCGTTGAGCTGATCGACGATGTGGTCGACCAGATCACCGTAGGAGCCGAGCCGGACCCCGTCGATGCTCACCCCGCCGTCGGCGGGCTGGGCGTAGCGGGCCAGGTGCGCGGCCACCGAGTGGACCACCATCGTGTACTGCTGGCGCTCGTCGTCGGCGTCGGCGAAGACGTACGGCAGCAGCCGGTCGGTGCAGAACTCGCTCAGCGTCCAGTAGAACGCATCCACCCCGGTGAGCCGGCTGCTCACATCCGGCGTGCCGGCCGCGTCCCCGACCCGGGGTGGGGCGTACACCCGCACGTCGGGGAAGGCGCCGGCGCTCAACCCGAGCTTCGCGTACGCCGCGCGGGTGGGCTCGTCGAGGCGGGTGTTGGGGTGGTCCAGGAAGAGTAGATCCTCACCCTTGACGTTGAAGATGAGCGCCTTGGCGTTGACCGCGTCGCCGCCCAGCACCCCGGAGCGGAACACCGAGTAGAGCAGGAAGGTGGCGAAGCTGGTCTTGGTGGCCACCCCGGAGATGCCGGAGATGGAGACGTGCGCGCCCCGGCTGCCGTCGAGGAAGTCGGCGTTGAGGTAGACCGGGACCCCGTCTCGACCCATCCCCATCGGGATGCGTCGCTCCATCCGGTCGAAGTGCAGCGCGCGGGCCCGGGCGTCACCCTCGGCCCGGTGCACCACCGCGCCCGGGGTCGGCGGCACGTACAGCTCGGGATCGACCCGGGTGGTGGTGATCTCGGCCGCCTCCTGCACCTGCGCGGGCAGCGTGCCGTCGGCGATGGCGAACACGTCGGAGTCGAACTGGGCGCCCTCGTGCCGAGCGCGGACCTGGGTGACCACCCCGGCGATCGTCACCGGCTCCCGGTTCGGCAGCTCCCGTCGGGTGACCACCACGTCGTCGAGCTGGAGGTAACTGCCGGGCGCCACGGCCGTCCAGAACTGCAACGGGGTGGCGTCGGCGGTGCCCAGCACCCGCCCGACCGCCTCGCCCGGGCTGTCGAGGTCGGCGTCGGTCATCGGGCGAATCGGGTCGGTCGGGCATCACGGTCGGCGCGCATGCCCTGCATCCTGCCCGAGGAGTACGACAGGTCGCCACGCGACGCGGCGGACGACACCATGCGCCGTCACACTCACGACGGTGGGTGTGTGACCGGGCGACGGCGGGTTACGGACGGGCGTGGCGGAGCAGGAGGACACCGTCCTCGGCGGCGAGCACATGCCGCAGTGGCAGGTGCCGGGGCGGTGCGGCGTCGCCGGCGGTGATCCGGCCCGGGCCGGGCCCGGCCAGCAGCGGCGAGACGGTGAGGCACAGTTCGTCCACCAGGTCGGCGGCGGTGAGCGCGCCGAACAGGTGGGGGCCGCCCTCGCAGAGCAGTTGGGTGAGCCCGCGTCGGTGCAGCTCGGCGAGGCCGGCGGCCAGGTCGACCCGCTCGCCGCCGCAGCGCAGTACGTCGGCGACGTCGGTGAGCCCGGGCGGCGGATCGGCGTGGGCGTGGGTGAGCACCACCGGGCGGGTCGGCGCGTCGGCGAAGGCCGCCTGCGCCGGATCCAGGTCGAGTGAGTGGGAGACGACCACCAGCGTCGGGTACTCGGACAGTCCGTTGGCGCGGCGCCAGGCGCGGCGGCGCTCGTCGAGGCGGACGGCCCGGTACCCCTCGTGGCGCAGTGTGCCGGCGGCCACCACCAGGGCGTCGCAGACCATCCGCAGCAGGCCGAACACCCGCTTGTCCGGCTCGCCGGAGAGCCCGGCGGAGTAGCCGTCCACGGTGACCGCGCCGTCCAGGCTGGCCACGAAGTTCACCCGCAGCCGGGGCTCGTCGGCGCGGCCGTAGAGGGCGGTCAGGGCGTCGTCGTCGAGTGGCTGCGTCGACGGCTCCGGCCAGAGCCGCCGGATCGGAATTCCGACGGTCATTCGCTGGCCGGACCGGTGACCGGAGGGGTCGGTTCGGCGGTACGGTGCTGGCAGTCGCACCAGTTCCGGCCCGGGCAGTCGTCGTGTCGCCGGGCCCGGCACGCTCGGCAGATCATGCTCGCAGCCTAAGCCGCGGGAGGACAGGACAGCATGCCGCGTCAGATCTTCCAGCTGAAGATGTCCCTCGCCGGGACCCGCCCGCCGGTGTGGCGCCGGGTGCTCGTGCCGGCCGGCTACACGCTGGACCGGCTGCACCGGGTGGTGCAGCACGCGATGGGTTGGCGGGACTGCCACCTGCACTCGTTCGAGATCGACGCGGTGCAGTACGGCGAGCCCGACCCGGACGGGGAGTTGGCGCTGCACGACGAGCTGGACGTCCGGCTGGACGCGGTGCTCGGCAAGGGCAGCCGGTTCTCCTACACGTACGACTTCGGTGACTGGTGGGAGCACGACCTGGTCGTGGAGGACGCGCTGACCGTCGACCCCGACGAGCGGTACCCGGTCTGCCGGGCCGGCGAGCGGGCCTGCCCGCCGGAGGGTATCGGCGGGCCGTTGGGTTACCAGGCGCTCCTGGAAGCCCTGGACCAGACCGCCGCGGCCGACTTCCTCAGCCCTCGCCAGGCGATGCTGCGCGACTGGGCGGGTCCCACCTTCGACCCGTCCCGCTTCGACCCCGCCCGCGCAACCACCCTCCTCCGCCGCTTCTGCTGACCCGCCCCGCCCCGCCCCGCCCGGCCCCCCGGGTCCGTCTTGTTGATCAAGAAGTTTGCGTCAGCAGGGCTCCGTTTCCTGACCGAAACCTCTTGATCACCCGGGTGCGATTGGGGTGGGTGGGGCGGGAGTGATCAGCGGTAACGATCTGGGAACGCTCCCAACGTCCTATTGACACCCCCGTTACCTGTCGGCAATCTCATGGGAGCGCTCCCGGAGGTGGCATGGGTCACTCACGCATCCCCGGCCTGGCGCGATGAGCACCCCCCACCACAACCACCCAGCCTCACCACCGGAAAGAGGGGTCAGCGAATGAGTGTCACCACGCGGCGTACCCGCCTGGCGGCCGCTGCCCTGGCCGCGATCACCGCAATCGGCGGTCTCGCGGCCTGCGGCAACGACGACGACAAGCCGGCGGCCGGCGAGAAGCCGGCCAAGCTGGTCGTCGACACCTTCGGCGAGATGGGCTACGACGAGCTCGTCAAGCAGTACGAGAAGGACACTGGCATCAAGGTCGAGCTGCGCAAGACCGCACAGCTCGGTGAGTACCGGCCGAAGCTGGTCCGCTACCTGGCCACCGGCAAGGGCGCGGCGGACGTCACGGCCCTGGAAGAGGGCATCCTCAACGAGTTCAAGCCCAACGCGCGCAACTGGGCCGACCTCACCCCGCTGGTCGCCGACCACTCCAAGGAATACCTGCCCTGGAAGTGGGAGCTGGGCAAGGCGCCGGACGGCCGGCTGATCGGCCTGCCGACTGACGTCGGCAGCCTCGCCGTCTGCTACCGCAAGGACCTGTTCCAGGCGGCCGGCCTGCCCGCCGAGCGCGACCAGGTGTCGGCGCTCTGGCCGGACTGGAAGGGCTTCCACGACGCCGGTCTGAAGTACAAGCAGGGCAGCGGCGGCAAGGCGTTCATCGACTCGATCACCGCCGTCTCCAACGGTGTGCTCTTCCAGGGCAACGGTGACCTGTTCTATGACAAGGAAGACAACATCATCGCGGACACCAGCCCCGCGGTGAAGAACGCCTGGGACACCGCCACCTCGATGGCGGACATCTCCGCCAAGGCGTCCACCTGGTCGCCGGAGTGGTCGGGTGGCTTCAAGCAGGGCACCTTCGCGGCCACCTTCTGCCCGTCCTGGATGCTCGGCATCGTGTCGGACAACTCCGGTCCGGCCAACAAGGGCAAGTGGGATGTGGCGTCCGTGCCGGGCGGCGGCGGTAACTGGGGCGGCTCGTGGCTCGCGGTTCCGGCGCAGAGCAAGTACCCGAAGGAGGCGGCGAAGCTCGCCGAGTACCTGACCAACGCCAAGAGCCAGGTGGAGGCATTCAAGCTCAAGGGCCCGCTGCCCACCAACCTGGAGGCGCTGAAGAACGAGGCGTTCCTCGGCTACACCAACGAGTACTTCAGCAACGCGCCGACCGGCAAGATCTTCGGGGAGAGCGTCGCCAAGATCCAGCCGATCCACCTGGGTCCGAAGCACCAGGCGGTGAAGGAGAACGCGCTCGAGCCGGCCCTGCGGGCGTTCGAGAACGGGCAGGCCGACAAGGCGAAGGCCTGGGAGCAGTTCACAAAGGATGCAAAGACTCAGGGTGCCTTCTGAGTGATCCCCTGCCGGTGGCGTTCGGGACTTCCCGGACGCCACCGGCCGGTCCCCTCCGCGTAGCGCCCTGCGCGAGGGCCCCCGGGCCTCGCCGGAAAAGGAAATTCGCATGAGCCTGTCGGCCACGACGGCACGGCCGTCGCCAGCAGCACCGCCTTCCCCCGACGATTCTTCCCGACGTCGACGGGGACGGTTACTCAACCGCCTCGATGTCAAGTACTCGCCGTACCTCTACATCGCCCCGTTCTTCCTGATCTTCGGCGCATTCGGGCTGTACCCGATGCTGCGTACCGCCTGGATGTCGCTGCACGACTGGGACATGATCGGCGACCACACGTTCATCGGCTTCGACAACTACACCCGGCTGATGTCCGACGAGTACTTCTGGAACGCGCTGGTCAACACGTTCGGCATCTTCGCCCTGTCGACCATCCCGCAGTTGTTGCTCGCACTCTTCCTGGCGAACCTGCTCAACCGGACCCTCCTGCGCGCCAAGACCTTCTTCCGGATGGCCATCTTCATGCCGAACGTGGTGTCGGTGGCCGCGGTCGCGATCGTCTTCGGGATGTTGTTCCAGCGGGAGTTCGGCCTGTTCAACTGGCTGCTCAGCTTCGTCGGTGTCGACGCGGTCGACTGGGACGGGCACTCGTGGAGTTCCTGGATGGCCATCTCCTCGATGGTCAACTGGCGGTGGACCGGGTACAACACCCTGATCCTGCTCGCCGGCATGCAGGCGATCCCGAAGGACCTCTACGAGGCCGCGGAGATCGACGGCGCCGGCCCGTGGCGACAGTTCTGGCAGATCACCCTGCCCATGCTCAAGCCCACCTTCATCTTCGTGGTCATCCTGTCCACGATCGGCGGCATGCAGCTCTTCACCGAGCCCCTGCTCTTCGGCAACGGCAACATCATCGGCGGCAACCAGCGGGAGTTCCAGACGCTGGCCATGTACATGTACGAGATGGGCATCGTGAACCTGAACACCGCCGGCTACGGAGCCGCGGTCGCCTGGGCGATCTTCATGATCATCGTCGTGGTGTCGTTGTTCAACTTCCTACTCGTCCGCCGCTCGGCGAAGTGAGGAGAGCCCGATGATCTCGGCTTCCCGGCGCCTGTGGCGCACAAGTCCGTTGACGTACATGGCACTCGTCCTGGCGGCGCTGCTGTCGATCTACCCGTTCTACTACATGCTCGTGATCGGCAGTCGCAGCCTGGACAACATCAACGACGTGCCGCCGCCGCTGACCCCCGGTGGCGCATTCGGTGACAACTTCGGGCGGGTGCTCGACAACGACGCCGCCAACTTCCTCACCGGCATGATGAACTCGATCATCGTCTCCTCGGTGGTCACCGTCTCGGTGGTGCTCACCGGTTCACTGGCCGGGTTCGCCTTCGCCAAGCTGAAGTTCCGGGGCAGCAACGCCCTCCTGCTGGCGATCATCATCACCATGATGATCCCGACCCAGATGGGGCTCATCCCGCTCTGGGGCATGATGCAGGACCTCGGGTGGTACGACACCCTCTACGCGGTCACGGTGCCGTTCCTGGTCAGCGCCTTCGGCGTGTTCATGATGCGGCAGTACGCCAGTCAGGCGATCTCCGACGAGCTGATCGAGGCCGGGCGCGTCGACGGCGCGAGCACGTTCCGGATCTACTGGAGCATCGTGCTGCCCGCGCTGCGCCCCGCCGCCGGCGTCCTCGGTCTGCTGACCTTCATGGAGACCTGGAACTCGTTCCTCTGGCCGTACGCCATCCTCACCCCGGAGAACCCGACCCTCCAGGTCTCGCTCTCCTTCCTCTCGTACGCCTACTACACCGACTACTCCCAGGTGTTCGCCGCCACGGCGATCGGCACCATCCCCCTGGTCATCGTTTTTCTCGTGTTCGGCCGCCAGATCATCGGCGGGATCATGGAAGGTGCCGTCAAGTCGTGAGCAACCCCGCCAGCCCACCCGCCGTCGACGTCCTCGACGAGCGCCCCGGGCTGACCTTTCCACCCGGATTTCTCTGGGGGGCCGCGACGGCGGCGTACCAGATCGAGGGGGCGGCGGCCGTGGACGGCCGCGCCCCGTCGATCTGGGACACCTTCAGCCACACCGAGGGTCGGGTCGTCGCCGGGCACACCGGGGACGTGGCGTGCGACCACTACCACCGCCTCGGCGACGACGTCGCGCTGATGGCCGAGCTGGGCCTGAAGTCGTACCGTTTCTCGGTCTCCTGGTCCCGGGTGCAGCCCGCCGGCACCGGCGCGGCCAACCCGCGTGGCCTGGATTTCTACCGGCGACTGGTCGACGAGCTGCTGGCCAACGGCATCGAGCCGTGGCTCACCCTCTACCACTGGGATCTGCCGCAGCCACTGGAAGACGCCGGCGGCTGGCCGGCCCGGGACACCGCGTCCCGCTTCGCCGACTACACGACCCTGGTGGCGGACGCGCTCGGTGACCGGGTGCGCTACTGGACCACGCTGAACGAGCCGTGGTGCTCCGCGTTCCTCGGCTACGGCTCCGGCGTGCACGCCCCCGGCCGCACCAACGGAGCGGACGCGGTGCGCGCCGGCCACCATCTGATGCTCGGTCACGGCCTGGCCGTGCAGGCGCTGCGGGTCGCCCGGCCGGCCGCCGAGGTGGGCGTGACCGTCAACCTCTACCCGGTCGACCCGGCCACCGACACCCCCGCCGACCGGGACGCCGCCCGGCGGATCGACGGGTTGGCCAACCGGTTCTTCCTGGACCCGCTGCTGCGCGGGTCGTACCCGGAGGACCTGGTGGCCGACCTCAGCACGGTGACCGACTTCGACCACGTGCGCGACGGCGACCTGGCGACCATCGCCACGCCGCTGGACCTGGTCGGGGTCAACTACTACAGCCGGCACGTGGTCGCCGCGCCGGTCGAGGGCGTCGAGGCCGACCCGGCCCCCTCGTGCTGGCCGGGCAGCGAGGACGTCCGGTTCGTCACCCGTGGAGTCCCGGTCACCGACATGGGCTGGGAGATCGACGCCCCGGGCCTGGCCGAGACGCTGCGTCGGGTGCACGGTTACACCGAGCTGCCCCTGTACGTCACCGAGAACGGTTCCGCGTTCGTCGACTCGGTGGTCGACGGGCAGGTCGACGACGTCGACCGGCTGGCCTACTTCGACGCCCACCTGCGCGCCGCCCACGAGGCGATCGACGCCGGAGTGCCTCTGCGGGGATACTTTGCCTGGTCGTTGATGGATAATTTCGAATGGGCCTGGGGCTACACCAAGCGGTTCGGCATGATCCACGTCGACTATGACAGCCAGGTCCGCACCCCCAAGTCCAGCGCCAAGTGGTACGCCTCGGTGATCCGGCGCAACGGTCTGGCCGCACAATAGGCTCGGGCCAGCCATCAGGACGGCCCCGGCGTCCACCTCTCGCAGGTGGCGCCGGGTCCGTCCGCCGTCGGAGGAGCAGACGATGACAACGCAGCGCACCCGGTCGCTCGGGCGCCCGACCCTCGACGCGGTCGCGGCGCGTGCCGGCGTCGGTCGGGGCACCGTCTCCCGCGTGGTCAACGGCTCACCCCAGGTCAGCCCGGAGGCCCGGGCCGCGGTCCAACAGGCCATCGCGGAGCTGGGGTACGTGCCGAACCGGGCCGCCCGTGCGCTCGTCACCCAGCGGACCGACTCCGTCGCGCTGGTGGTGTCCGAATCCGGCGAACGGGTGTTCACCGAGCCGTTCTTCGCCGCCATCGTGCGGGGGATCAGCTCCGGGCTGCTGGAGACGCCGATGCAGCTCTGGCTGGCCATGGCCCAGTCGCCGGTGGAGCGGGAGCGGGTCGAGCACCACCTCACCAACCAGCACGTCGACGGCGTACTGCTGCTGTCGTTGCACGACTCCGACCCGCTGCCGACGCTGCTGGAGGAGCGCGGCCTGCCCGCCGTGCTGGGCGGTCGGCCCGCCCGCATGCTGCAACCCGGCGCCCAACCGGCCTGGTTTGTCGACGTGGACAACGTTGGCGGGGCCCGGCAGGCGGTGGAGTACCTGGCGCGGCAGGGGCGGCGACGCATCGCCACCATCGCCGGTACCCAGGACATGGGCGTCGGCCTGGCCCGGTTGACCGGCTACACCGAGGCGGTCAAGGCCACCGGGGCCGGCGTCAACCCCGACCTGATCGCGTACGGCGACTTCAGCGAGGGCAGCGGCGAGGCCGCCATGCGTCGCCTGCTGGACGCCTGCCCGGACCTGGACGCGGTCTTCGTCGCCTCCGACCTCATGGCGTTCGGTGCGCTGCGTACGCTGCGCGAGGCCGGCCGGCGCGTGCCGCAGGACGTCGCGGTGATCGGCTTCGACGACGCGACGATCGCCCTGCGGGCGGAGCCGCCGCTGACCACGGTCTTCCAGCCGGTGGAGGAGATGGGCCGGCAGATGGCCCGTCTGTTGGTGGCCCGGATCCGTGGCGAGGAGCTACCCGCCTCCCACATCCTCCTGGACACCCAACTCGTCCACCGAGCCTCCGCCTAACCCCCTCCCACCCCGCCTCACCCACCCGGGCTGAGTGCTCAGTTGATCATGAAGTTATTGCCATGACACGCCGGTGTCGAGGGCAATAACTTCATGATCAACAAGGGTGGGGGTTACTGGGTCCAGCGGCGGAGTTCGCGCTTGGCCAGGGAGTTGCGGTGCACCTCGTCGGGGCCGTCGGCAAGGCGCAGGGTGCGGGTCTGCGCCCAGAGAGCGGCCAGTGGGGTGTCCTGGCTGACCCCGGCGCCGCCGTACCCCTGAATCGCCTTGTCGATCACCCACTCCGCCATCGCCGGCGTGCCGATCTTGATGGCTTGGATCTCGGTGTGCGCGCCCTTGTTGCCGACGGTGTCCATCAGCCAGGCCGTCTTGAGGACCAGCAGCCGGGCTTGCTCGATGCGGACCCGGGACTCGGCGATCCACTCCCGGACCACGCCCTGCTCGGCCAGCGGACGGCCGAACGCGATCCGTTCGTTGGCGCGGCGGCAGAGCAGCTCCAGTGCCCGTTCGGCCATTCCGATCAGCCGCATGCAGTGGTGGATCCGGCCCGGCCCCAGCCGGGCCTGGGCGATGGCGAAGCCGGTGCCCTCAGCGCCGATCAGGTTCTCCGCGGGCACCCGGACGTCGGTGAAGTCGATCTCGGCGTGCCCGCCGTGCGAACCGTCGGTGTACCCGAAGACGGTCATGCCCCGGCGCACGGTCACCCCGGGGGTGTCCCGGGGGACCAGCACCATGCTCTGCTGGCGGTGCCGGTCGGCGCTGGGGTCGGTCTTGCCCATCACGATGAAGATCTCGCAGCGCGGGTCCATGGCCCCGGACGACCACCACTTCCGCCCGTTGATCACGTACTCGTCGCCGTCGCGGGTGATCCGGGTGGCGATGTTGGTGGCGTCGGAGGACGCGACATCCGGCTCGGTCATGCAGAACGCCGAGCGGATCTCACCCTCCAGCAGCGGCATCAGCCAGCGCTGCTGCTGCGCCTCGGAACCGAACTCGGCCAGCAACTCCATGTTGCCGGTGTCCGGCGCCGCGCAGTTGACCGCCTCCGGCGCCAGGTGCGGGCTGCGCCCGGTCAGCTCGGCCAGCGGAGCGTACTGGAGGTTGGTCAGGCCGGCGCCGTAGCGCGGGTCGGGCAGGAAGAGGTTCCACAGGCCGCGCTTGCGGGCCTCCGCCTTCAGCTCGGCCAACACCGGGGTACGCGACCACGGGTCCCCGGTGGCCACCTGCTCGGCGTGCACGGCCTCGGCCGGGTAGACGTGCTCGGTCAGGAACCGGGTCAGCTCGTCGCGCAGTTCCTCGGTCCGGCTGTCGTATGAGAAGTCCATCACCGCTCCCTGGCGGCGGTCAGCCCGTGCGCGACCAGCGGTGCCACCATCTCGCCGATCCGGTCGAAGCCCTCGCCGAGCGTCTGCCCGAGCGTGTGGCGGTAGTGGATGCCCTCGCAGATGACCGCGAGCTTGAAACAGCCCAGCGCCACGTGCCAGTGCAGCGGCCCGACGTCGACGTCGCTGCGTCCGGCGTACCGGTCGATCAGCTCGCTGCCGCTGGGGAAGCCGGCGCGCGGGCCGAGCCCGTCGGCGACCGGGTTGCCGGCGGCGGTCTCGCTACCGCCGAGCACGTCCCAGTAGGTCAGCAGCAGCCCCAGGTCAGCGAGGGGGTCGCCGAGGGTGGCCATCTCCCAGTCGAGCACCGCGTGCACGGCGACCGGGTCGGCCGAGGCGAGGAGGTTGTCCAGCCGGTAGTCGCCGTGCACGATCCGGCCGGCGTTCGCGCCCTCCGGGGCGGTCGCCGCCAGCAGGTCACGCAGCTCGTCGATGCCGGGCAGCGGGCGACTGCGGGAGCGGTCGAGCTGCCCGGCCCAGCGGCGGACCTGCCGGGCCAGGTAGCCCTCGGGGCGGCCGAAGTCAGCCAACCCGACCGTGGACGGCTCGACGCTGTGCAGCGCGGCGAGCGTGTCCATCATCGCCATGGCCAGGGCCCTGCGACGCTCGTCGCCCAGCGGGTCGGTCTGCGCGCGGGTGCGGAACACCTCGCCGGGCATCCGCTCCATCAGGTAGAACGGTGCGCCGATCACCTCGGGGTCGGCGCAGAGCAGCAGCGCGCCCGGGACCGGCACCTCGGTCGGCGCCAGCGCCGAGATGACCCGGAACTCGCGCGCCATGTCGTGCGCGGTCGCCAACACGTGCCCCAGCGGGGGGCGGCGCAGCACCACCTCACGGTCGCCGAGGCGCAGCAGGTAGGTGAGGTTGGACTTGCCGCCCGCGATCAGTTGGGCGCGCAGCGGCTCGACGGCCAGCTCGGGTCGGTGCTGGGCCAGGTAGGCGGCGAGACGGTCCAGGGCCAGCCCCGCTGGAGAGACGGAAACGGCCCCCGGCCGTGACGCATCGACGGCCGGATCGCTCATCCGACTAGTTGATGGCAGCCCGCTCACGTTGTCAAGGTCAGAATTTCCGCTCGGGACATGCCTCTGCAACAGGGACGAAATGGTCAACTACCAGGCTGAGAGCAGCCTGCCGGCCGCTCTTTCGCCGGCCCGCCGAGCGGAGGGACAGACATGTTGCTGCGAGTTCGGGTCACCCTGCCGGACCGTCCGGGCACCCTCGGTCAGGTCGCCCGCACATTGGGCGTCTCCGGGGCGGACATCGTCCAGGTGGTGGTCCTCGAACGGCTCGGCGGCCGCGCGGTGGACGATTTCACTGTCGTCTGGCCGGGTGCGGCGCGGGTGGAGCGGCTGCTGGCTGGCCTCGCGGCGATACCGGGCGTGCGGGTGGACGGTGTGTGGCGGGCGATCGGCGCGCCCACCACCACCGGCCAGGACGCGGAGCTGTTGGCCCAGGTCGCGGCGAACCCGGCCGACGGGCTGGCCACCCTGGTCGACGCGGTGCCCGGGCTGCTGGCCGCCGACTGGGCCGTCGCCGCCGTGGTGCCGGTCGACTGGGCCTCGCGGACCGGCGGTGGCGGGGCGACCGTGGGGCACGCGAGTTGGCGTGCCCCCGTACCCCTGCGGTTGCCGGAGGTGACCCCGCTGCGCGGTCGGTCGATGACCACGCCCGACGGCACCCACCACGCGATCGCGCCGTTCGGCCGGGCGGGCCTGGTGCTGGTGGCGGCCCGCGAGCACAGCGAGACGCTCTCCGCCGCGGCGTTCCACAGCACCGAGGTTGATCGGCTCACCCAGCTCGTCCGCGCCTGCACGGTGATCCTCGGTGACCGGCTGGACCTCGTCGGCGCGCCGCCGGTGGTCGCCGGCCCCTGAGCGGCCCGAGGAGTTCCCGGGCCGACACCGCAGGGCAACCGGGCGGCAACAGGCGGGGGTGAGGCTCTTACCGGGGAAGGGAGCCAACCATGACGTTGTGGCGGATCCGGGCGACGGTGGACGACCGACCGGGTTACCTGTCGGTGCTCACGGCAAGCCTCGCGCTGCGCGGGGTCAACATCCTCACCGTGCAGGTGCAGCCCACCGAGCAGGGCGCGGTGGACGACTTCCTGGTCGACGCGCCGGACGCGCTCGACGAGGCCGAGCTGATCGCCGCCGTCGAGCGGGGGCGGGGCCGGGACTGCTGGGTGGCGCGCAGCGAGGCGCGTGGTCTGGCCGACCAGCCCACCCGGGTGCTCGGTCTGGCCAACCGGCTGGTGCGTGACCCGGACGCGACGGGCGAGGCGTTGCGGACCCTGCTCGCTGCCGACGTGGTCAGCTGGCGACCAGCACCGGTCGGCGTCGAACGGGGGATCACCGGGGCCGGCATGTTGCTGGCCGATCCGGCGGGCGGTTCGTTCGCGCTGCGCCGGGCCGCGCCCGACTTCACCCCGGCGGAGTACGCGCGGGCGCAGGCCCTGGTCGAGTTGGCCGCCACCGTGGCGCGCCGGGCCGCCGAACAGGTCACCCTGGTGCTGCCCGACGGCGCGGAGGTGGTCGTCCGGCCGGCCAGCGCCCACGATCTGTCCGGCGTGGTGGAGTTGCACGAGGCGTGCTCACCGCGCAGCCGGCAGCGGCGCTACCTGGGCGGGGCAGCGCTACCGCGGTCGGCCCGCCTGCGTCGGCTGCTGGAGCCGAGCCGAGGGCTGACACTGATCGCCACCACCACCGGCTCCGACGGCACGGCCGAGTCGGTGGTCGCCATGGCGAACCTGCTCGGCGAGGGCGACGAGGCCGAGGTGGCGCTGCTGGTGCGCGACGACTGGCAGCGGCACGGGCTCGGCTCGGCGTTGCTGCGCCGGCTGGTTCAGCACGCCGACCGGTCCGGGTACGCGGCGCTGGTGCTGCACGTCCAGGCCGAGAACGACCCGATGCTGCGGACGCTGCGCCGACTGAACCGGCCCAGCGTTGTCGAGCGCGACGGTGCCCTGCTCACCCTCACCGTGCCGCTCGCCGTCGCCGCCCCGGCGAAGCGGAGGGACGCGTTCTCCACGCCTGGCGTCTAGGGCTGGGACGGTTCGCGTCGGCCCGAGACGCAGAACCGGTTGCCCTCCGGGTCGGCGAGCACCACGTACGGCGGCTCGGTCGGGAGCGGGTCCGTCGGGTAGTGCCGCCAGTCGACCCGCTGGGCGCCGAGGGCGAGGAGCCGGTCGACCTCCTCGTCGAGGTTCCGCTCACCGGCGTCCAGGTCGAGGTGGGCGCGGGGGAACTCCTCGACTGGGCTCTCGCTGAGGTCCATCGCGATGGGCGCGCCGGGCATCCCGGGCGGCGGCTCCAACACGATCCACTCGTCGCCCGGGTGGCGGGGTGGGCGGCGGCGGTAGCCGAGGGCGGCAGCCCAGAACGCTCCGGCCCGCTCCGCATCGGACACTCCCAGCGAGAGTTGCGCGATCATCGCCATCTCTCGACCGTACGCCGTCGGTCCGGCGGTGAGAGGGGCCCCGCACCAGGCGTGCAGGGCCCTTCGCACACGTCGATCAGGTGGTGGGGTAGCTGTTGTAGTCGGGGAAGTTGCCGTAGAGCCGGTCGTCGCCGCCGACGGTGACGGCCTGCACCAGCAGGTCACCGCCGACGAACGCGCCCTTCCAGGAGGCGCCCCGGCCGCCGAACGGTTCGTCCCGGTCACCGCGTGAGCGCGGCTTGTTGATGCCCACCTTGAACGCCTGGAGGTCCACGGCCAGCTTGCTGGCCTCGTCGGTGTCGTCGCAGGCCAGCGAGGCCACCAACGCGCCGTTGGAGGCGTTCATCGCGGCCAGCAGCTCGTCGGTGGTGTCCACCACGACGATCGTGTCGACCGGCCCGAACGGCTCGGCGTGCATCAGCCGGGACCGCCCGGGCGGGGCGAGCAGCACCGACGGCGCCACGTACGCCGAGGTGTCCTGCCCGGGAAGGAACGGCGCGCCGGTGAGCTTGCCCCGGTGCAGCGGGATCGCGCCGCCGCGGACCGCCTCGTCGACCTTGCGGCGCAGCTCGTCGGCCTTGGCGGCGCTGATCAGCGGCCCGAAGTCCAGCTCGGGCAGCGGGTCACCGGCGGCCCAGTCGTCGCCCACGGCGAGCGGGTGACCGAAGCGGACCGAGCGGACGACCGGCAGGTACATGTCGAGGAACTCGTCGACCAGGTCGCGCTGCACCACGAACCGGGGGTACGCGGTGCAGCGCTGCTTGCCGTACTCGAAGCCCTTCCGGAGGTGGGTGGCGAGCAGGTCCCACTGGGAGAAGTTCCAGATGCCCCAGGCGTTGAGGCCCTCCTGCTCGATGAAGTGCCGCTTGTCGCTGTCGAGCAGTGCGGCGGCCACCTTGCCGCCGTTGGACCGGCCGCCGACGAACGCCACCGCGCCGATCTCGGGTGCCCGGACCAGCACCTCGGACAGCTCCGCGCCGCTGCCGGAGACGAGCGTGGCGGGCAGTCCGGCCCGGCGCATCAGCGCGTGCGCGACGGTCAGGCACACCGCGCCGCCCTGGGACGGGGTCTTGGCGATGACCGCGTTACCGGCCAGGAGCTGTACCAGTTCGGCGTGCACCAGCACGCTCATCGGGTAGTTCCACGAGGCGATGTTGCTGACCGGGCCGGGCAGCGGCTCGCGGCCGTCGGCGAGCATCCGGTCGATCTCGCCCGCGTACCAGCGGACGCCGTCGAGCGCCCGGTCCACGTCGGCGCAGGCCAGCCGCCACGGCTTGCCGATCTCCCAGACCAGCAGCAGGGCGAGCAGGTCGCGGTGGGCGGTGAGCGAGTCCACGGCGTCGGCGACCCGGGCCTTGCGATCGGCCAGCGGGGTCTGGGCCCAGGCCCGGTGCGCGGTGGCGGCGTGTGCGACCGCGGCGCGGGCGGCGGCGGCGTCGAGCCGGGGCAGGTTGATGAGGACGGTGTTGTCCACCGGGGTGCGGACCGCGGCGGGCTGGCCGACCGCCCGCCATTCGCCCTCGACCAGGTTGTGCAGGGTGGTGACGCCGTCGACCTCGGCGCCGAACGCCTCCGGGGTGACGGCCACCGCGCGGGCCAGGATGTCGGTCCAGGCGGTGTCGTCGGCGAGTCGTAGTGCCATCGCTTCTCCTCAGGGTTGACCGGGGAGCGGCGGCGTCGACGGCACCGCTGGTGAGCGGTACTGTCTCGCGCTTGGTAGTGGGTCAGCAACAGTACGTTTGTCTGGCTGGCCTCCGACGCCTGCGAACGGCGCGAGGATCTTTCCAGATGCGGGTGTTGTGGGCTGCGGAAACGTGAAGCATCAATCGACATGCACCGATGGTGTGAGATGGTCCGCAATGGTTACTCGTGAGTACGGAAGTGACCCCACGTGCCGGGCCGTCGGTCGGCAGGCTTCCCAACCGACGGCCCGCCCATTACATTGTCGGATATCCATGGGAGCGCTTCCATGACCCGTGGTCACACCGCCACCCGCTGTCGCCGGTGGCCGTGCCGCCCGTACGCCGTCCCGCGTCGGTGCGACCGCCGGCGGCGCCTCCGACAGGAGCCCGCCATGCGCCACCTGACCCGGCCGTCCAGCGGCCAACCTGGCCGGTCACCGGCCGCCGACCAGCCCTGGCCGCGGCGGCTGCTGGCCATTGGCGTCGCGCTGCTCACCGGCGCGTCCCTCGCGGTGACCGCACCGCCGTCCGCGCCCGCTTCTGCCGCGCCGGCGGCGACCTACAACTACGCCGAGGCGTTGCAGAAGTCGCTCCTCTTCTACGAGGCGCAGCAGTCCGGTCCACTGCCCGACTGGAACCGGGTCTCCTGGCGTGGAGACAGCGCGCTCACCGACGGCGCCAGCGCGGGGGTGGACCTCACCGGCGGCTGGTACGACGCCGGTGACCACGTCAAGTTCGGCTTCCCGATGGCGTTCAGCGCCACCATGCTCGCCTGGGGGGCGGTCGAGTACCGCAGCGGCTACACGGCCTCCGGGCAACTGCCGCACCTGCTCAACAACCTGCGCTTCGTCAACGACTACTTCATCAAGGCGCACCCGTCGGCCAACGTCCTCTATGGCCAGGTCGGCAAGGGCGACGACGACCACAAGTGGTGGGGCCCGGCCGAGGTGATGCCGATGGCGCGGCCCGCGTACAAGATCGATGCGAGCTGTGGCGGGGCGGACCTGGCGGGGGAGACGGCGGCCGCGATGGCTGCCTCCTCGATGGTGTTCCGGCCCACCGACGCGGCCTACGCCGACCGGCTGCTCGGGCACGCCCGGCAGCTCTACACCTTCGCCGACACGGTGCGGAAGTCCTACCACGAGTGCATCACCGACGCCACGAGCTTCTACCGCTCCTGGAGCGGCTGGCAGGACGAGCTGGTCTGGGCCGCGATCTGGCTGCACCGGGCCACCGGCGAGGCCAGCTACCTGGCCAAGGCCGAGAGTGAGTACGACAAGCTCGGCACCGAGAACCAGTCCACCACCCGCTCCTACAAGTGGACCATCGCCTGGGACAACAAGCAGTTCGGCGCGTACGTGCTGCTGGCCAACCTGACCGGCAAGCAGAAGTACGTCGACGACGCCAACCGATGGCTGGACTACTGGACCGTCGGGGTGAACGGGCAGCGGGTGCCGTACTCGCCAGGCGGGATGGCGGTGCTCGACTCCTGGGGCGCGCTGCGGTACGCCGCGAACACCTCCTTCGCCGCGCTGGTCTACAGCGACAAGACCACCGACACCACCCGCAAGGCGCGCTACCACGACTTCGCCGTCCGGCAGATCAACTACGCGCTCGGCGACAACCCCCGTAGCTCCAGCTACGTCATCGGGTTCGGCGCCAACTCGCCGAAGAACCCGCACCACCGCACCGCGCACGGTTCCTGGTGGGACAGCCAGACCGTGCCCGTCGAGACCCGGCACACCCTCTACGGCGCGCTGGTCGGCGGCCCGTCCTCGGCCAACGACGCGTACAGCGACAGCCGCTCGGACTACGTGATGAACGAGGTGGCCACCGACTACAACGCCGGCTTCACGTCCGCGCTGGTCCGACTGACCTCCGAGTACGGCGGCACGCCGCTGGCGAACTTCCCGGTCGCCGAGGTGCCGGACATCGACGAGCTGACCGTGGAGACCACTGTGACGCAGGCCGAACCTCGGGCCACCGGGCTCAAGGTGATGGTCTACAACAAGTCCGCGTTCCCGGCCCGCGCGCTGACCGACGGCCGGTTCCGCTACTACTTCCGGCCCGACGGCACCGGCCCGGTGCAGGTCACCGCCGGCTACACCCAGGGCTGCCCGTCCCCGACCACGGCCAAGCAGTTCAGCGGCGACATCTGGTACGTCGAGGTGGACTGCGCCGGGCACACCATCGCCCCGGCGGGTCAGTCGCAGCACCGGATGGAGGTCCAGTTCAAGATCGGGGTGCCGGAGGGCGGCACCTGGGATCCGACCAACGACCCGTCGTACCAGGCCACCGCCGGGCCCAACCGGAAGGTGCCGCTCTACTCCGGTGCCACCCGCGTCTGGGGCGAGGAGCCGGGCCCGGCCGTACCGGACACCACCAAACCGACCGTCCCCGGTACCCCGGTGGCGTCCAACCTCGGCCCCCGCACGGTCACCCTGACCTGGGCGCCGTCCACCGACAGCGGCGGCAGCGGCCTCGCCGGGTACGACGTCCGCGAGTTCATGGTCGGTAACGACGTGGTGGCAACCCGACGGGTCACCGAGAACTCGATCACCCTCACCACGTTGCTGCCGGAGCGGACGTTCGAGTACACCATCGTGGCTCGCGACGGCGCGGGCAACGAGTCGGCCGCCTCGCCGAAGCTCAGCGTGACCACGCCACCGGCCGGCACCGCCGACACCACAGTGCCGAGCACGCCCGGGACGCCGGTCGCCTCGGCCGTCACCGCCACCGGGCTCACCCTGGCCTGGACCCCGTCGACCGACAACGTGGGCGTCACCGGCTACCGGGTCTATCGCGAGGCCGGCGCCACCGACGTGCTGGTCGGCTCGCCGACCAGCACCACCCAGGCGGTCTCCGGGCTGACCGCCTCGACGGCGTACCAGTTCTACGTGGTGGCCGTGGATGCGGCCGGCAACACCTCCGCGGCGTCCGCGCCGGTCGCGGTGACCACCGCGGCCCCGCCGGTCGGCGGCACCTGCACCGTCGGGTACGCCACCACCGACTGGGGCAGCGGCTTCACCGCCAATGTGTCGATCACCAACACCGGCACCACCGCGATCAACGGCTGGGCCCTGCGGTTCAGCTTCGCCGGTGGGCAGAGCGTCAGCCAGGGCTGGTCGGCGGCGATCAGCCAGAGCGGCGCGGCGGTCACCGCCACGAACCTGTCCTACAACGGCACGATCGCGCCGGGCGCGTCGGTGAGCTTCGGCTTCAACGGCACCTACAGCGGCGCCAACCCGAAACCGACCGCCTTCACCGTCAACAACACCTCCTGCGCCATCGCCTGACCCGCACCGCGACGAGATCTTGGACAGTTACCGTTCCGCGCGGACGGTAACTGTCCAAGATCTGCGGCCAAGCCTCCCTACGGCAGGTGTTGTGGCACGAGTTGACGCAACCGGTCGTGCAGCCGCGGGGCGAGACTGCGGGCGTACGTGGCGGTCAGGTGATGTGCGTCGCGGTAGACGAGCAACCCGTCGATCACCGCGGGGCACGGTTCGGTGGGGCAGATGGCATCGTTGAGATCGGCCAGGCGCACGTCGGGTAGTGCGGCTGCGGCCCGCTCCTGCGGTATGCCCCAGGCGAGCGCGCGCTTGCGGGGCTGCGCGCAGGTGGTGAGCCGCTCGCGATGGGCCGAGACGCACTCGGCCATGTCCACCGTGAACGACGGGGTGTCCCGGATGACCACCAGTGGCAGGCCGGCCCTGGTCATCTCCGACCAGGTCTGCGACAACGCCGCCGTCTGCGCGTCCGCCGTCGCCGGTCCCGGCTGCGGCGTGCTGCCGTCGACCAACGGGATCTGGGTCACGCTGGAGACGATGAGCAGCCGGGGCCGCCGCTCGCCGGTGAGCGCCGTCCGTACGTTGCGGTTCCACTCCGTGCAGCTGTGGTCCGACCGTCCGGCGATGCTGGTCGGCGCGGTCAGGAAGGAACACGTCGTCTTGATGTAGGTGACCAGCCGCCAGCCCCGCTCCGCCGCGATGACCTGTAGGGCCGGCACCCAGTGCGCCGCGTGGGAGTCCCCGACCAGGGCCACCTCGACCGCCGAGTCACGGTCGCCGTAGGTGCAGCTGCGCAGGCTCGACTCCTGTGCCTGGGTGACGCAGTCGTCCCGGTAGACGTCGGGCAGGTCGTCGCGGGCGTCGAGCGGATCGGGTGTGATGCGGGCGAACCGGTCCACCGGCGCCGCCGCCCTCCCGGCCCCGGGTGACGCCTCCGCCGAGGCGGCCCCGGCGAGTGGTGCCTGGGCCGCGCCGGGTGGTCGGACCGCCAGTTGTAGTCCGATTCCGCTGAGGACGGTGAGGCTGGTGGCGGCCAGTCCCATTCGCAGCACGCGGGCCTTGGAGATCCGTGCGTACCGGAACGGATTCTCCACCAGGTGGTAGGTCAGCACCGCCGGGACCGCCGAACAGAGGATCATCGCGAGGCCGACTGTGGTTCCCAACGGTCCCCACCGCGCTTCCGCCACCACCAGCAGCGGCCAGTGCCACAGGTACCACGAGTACGACACGGCACCGACCGCGCGCGTCGGCCGCCTGTTGAGCAGGAGAGCCGGCCCGTATCGTCCGGCACCGGGGCCGGCCGCGATGATCGCGACAGCGCCGAGGGTGGGCAGCAACGCCAAATATCCCGGGTACGCCGCCGTCTCCGGTCGGATCAGTGTCGCGGCGAGGGCGATCGTGGCCATACCGGCCCAGCCGAGCGTGATCGCGGCCGGACGCGGCAGCCGGGACAGGTGCCCACCCAGGATCGCCAGACCACCGCCCAGCGCCAGTTCCCACATCCGGGTGGTGGTGACGAGGTACGCCCGCGCGGGTTCGGCCTGGCTCAGGTGAATCGACCAGGCCAGCGACGGGATGCCGATCAGGGCGAAGGCGGCGAGCAGCCACGGGGACATCCGGTCGCCGAGAAACGGCCGGCGGTGCCGACCGCGCGAGGTCGACAGCCGCGCGCCGGAACGCCGGGACGCGCGGCGCGCAACAGGCAGGGCGACGACGAGCAGGAGCAGCGGCCACACCAGGTAGAACTGCTCCTCCACGGCGAGCGACCAGAAGTGCTGGAGAATGCTGGGGGCCTCCTCCGAGCGCAGATAGTCGGTCGACTGCTCCACCAGCCGCCAGTTCATCGCGTAGACGGCGCTGGCCAAGGCGTCCCGCGCGGTCTCGGACCAGCGGATCGGTGGCAGGAACAGGTAGGTGAGCAGGAGGCTCGCCACGAGGACGACGCTGGCGGCCGGCAGCAACCGCTTGGCGCGGCGGGCGTAGAAGTCGACGATGCGGATTCCGCCGGTCCGGCGGATCTCGTCGACGAGGAGCCCGGTGATCAGGAAGCCGGAGATCACGAAGAAGACGTCGACGGCGACGAACGCGGCCGGGAGCGCGGAAACACCCGCGTGTCCGACCAGCACCAGCACGAGCGCCAGCCCACGCAGCCCTTCGATGTCGCCACGGAACCGGCCCGCAAGAATCGGGCCGGCGATCGGGTCTGGTCGCCTCGTCTCCACCGCCACCAAGGCACGATAAGCCCGATATGGACTTTAGGGAGCAAATGCCGCAAATAGCAGACGGCGCCGCGGCGAGATCGTGGACAGTTACCGTTCCGCCCGGACGGTAACTGTCCACGATCTGCATCCTGGGTACGCCCGGGATGACGACAACTGTTCAAGATTTCGCGGCGCCCGGCCCTCGCGGGCGAACTCGGGTGGATAGGTCGGCGGGATTCAGGGCAAACCACGGTCGTGCGGGAGTTGCTGACCGTCGGGCACGGCGCGGCCGATCGGGGCCGGCTGGGAGAGTTGCTGACCGGCGCCGGGGTCGCCCAGGTGGTGGACGTGCGGCGATACCCAGCCAGCCGCACCAACCCGGACGTCCGCCGCGAGGAACTCGAACGGTGGCTGCCTGAGTGGGGCGTCGACTACCGCTGGGAGCCGCGGCTCGGCGGACGGCGGCACGTCCCCGCCGGGGAGCCGGAGCCGGATACCTGGTGGACGGTCGCGGCGTTCCGGGCGTACGCCGCCCACACACGGACGGCCGAGTTCGACGACGCGCTCGCCGAGGTGCTCGCCGGGGCGGATCGTCGGACCACCGCGATCATGTGCAGCGAGAGCGTGTGGTGGCGCTGCCACCGGCGGTTGATCGCCGACGTCGCGACGCTGGGCAGCGGAGTCCCCGTGGCGCACCTGATGCCGGGCGGCCGCCTCAGCCCCCACCGGCCGGCCGAGGGCGCCCGCCGACTGCCCGACGGCCACCTGCTCTGGGACGACTGAGTCACTCCACCAGGTCGTCGGCGAGCAGGTCCATCAACAGGCCGTCGTGCCAGCGCCCGTCCGCGCCGCGCTCGTAGCGGCGCAGCACCCCCACCGGGCGAAAACCAACCTTCGCGTACGCCCGGATGGCGGCGCTGTTCGCCGCGGCCGGGTCGATGGTGAAGCGGTGGTGGCCGTACTCGTCGATCAGGTGTCGGGCCAGGGTACGGATGGCGTCCCCACCGAGGCCGGCGCCCCGCTCCGCCGGGTCGAGGAAGACGTCCAGGCTGGCGTGCCGGTAGTCCGGGTCCGCCTCGGCGTACCACTGAATGGCGCCGATCACCCGGCCGTCGTGCTCGATCGCGTACACGTGCAGGTCGTCGTCGGCGAGGTCGGCGCGGACCGAATCGGCCAGGTCGTCGCCGCCCCGCCACCACCGGCGTACCTCCGGGTCGGCCCGGATCGCCGCGAGGGCCGGCACGTCCGCGACCGTCGCCGGTCGTAGTGTCACCGCCCGCCCCCGCAGCATCGGCTCAGCCCCGGATCTCGCCGTGCTCGACGCAGACCGCCGACCAGCCCACCGGCAGCACCTGCACCTTCATCCGGCGTCGGCAGCCGGGGCAGAACCGGGGCGGCTCCAACTGGCGGGCCGACGCGCAGGCCGGATGAGCGGTGGCCGTCGCCGACTCACCACACCGGTCGCACCACCGCTCCGTCGTCGTCATGGTCGTCACAGCGTGGCGGAGAGCGCCTTGACCGGCATCTTCAACTCGTCCAGCAGTTCCAGGTCGGCCGTCGCCGGTCGACCCAGCGTGGTCAGATAGTTGCCGACGATCACCGCGTTGATGCCGCCGAGCAGACCATCGCGGGTGCCGAGGTCGCCGAGGGTGATCTCGCGCCCACCGGCGTACCGCAGGATGGTGCGCGGCATGGCCAGCCGGAACGCGGCGATGGCCCGCAGCGCGTCCTTGCCCTCCACCACCGGGCGGTCACCGAGCGGTGTGCCAGGGCGCGGGTTGAGGAAGTTGAGCGGCACCTCGTGCGGGTTCAACTCGGCGAGCTGCGCGGCGAACTCGGCCCGCTGCTCGACGGTCTCGCCGAGGCCGAGGATGCCACCGCAGCACACCTCCATGCCGGAGTCGCGCACCATCCGCAGCGTCTCCCAGCGCTCCTCCCACGAGTGCGTGGTGACCACGTTGGGGAAGTACGACCGGCAGGTCTCCAGGTTGTGGTTGTAACGGTGCACGCCCATGTCGACCAGGTCGTCGACCTGCTCCTTGCTGAGCATGCCCAGCGACGCGGCGACCTGGATGTCGACCTCCGCCTTGATGGCGGCCACGCCCTCGCGCATCTGCTTCATCAGCCGGGCGTCCGGGCCGCGGACCGCGGCGACGATGCAGAACTCGGTCGCCCCGGTCGCGGCGGTCTGCTTCGCCGCCTCCACCAACGACGGGATGTCCAGCCAGACCGAGCGCACCGGAGAGGTGAACAGGCCCGACTGCGAGCAGAAGTGGCAGTCTTCCGGGCAGCCGCCGGTCTTGAGCGAGACGATCCCCTCGACCTCGACCTCCGGGCCGCACCAGCGCATCCGCACGTCGTGAGCGAGCTGGAGGGCGGCGGGCAGGTGCTCGTCGGGCAGGTTCAGCACGGCGAGGATGCCGGCCTGATCGAGGCCGACACCGTCACCCAGGACCTGGGTCCGGGCCTGGTCGAGGATCTCTGGCATGGCTCGTACCCTACAAGGCTCTCCGATCAGCCGGAATGACCTGGCGGCCCGGTTGGCACCTCGCACCGAGTGGAATCGTCGGGCCGGTGGCGGCGGGTGGTAATTTCGCCCGGCGGGTGTCGGGCTTACCGGCGCGCACGGCGGGGGAGGGTGACGGTGGCGGACTGGCTGGCGGCGCTCGACCGCCGCGCGCAGCTGCGGGCGAAGGCCGGGCTCACCCGGCGACTGCATCCGCGTCCGGCCGATGATCAGATGACCGACCTGGCCGGCAACGACTACCTCGGCCTGGCCACGCACCCGGACGTCATCGCCGCGGCCACGGCGGCCCTCGCCGCGTACGGGCTGGGGGCGACCGGGTCGCGCCTGGTCCGCGGCTCCACCGACGCGCACCGGGCGCTGGAGGAGGACCTGGCCCGCTGGCTGGGCACCGACGGCGCCCTGGTCTTCTCCTCCGGCTACCTGGCCAACCTCGGCGCGCTGCGGGCGCTCGTCCAACCTCGGACGCTGCTCGTCTCCGACGCGCACAACCACGCGTCGCTGATCGACGGCTGCCGCCTCTCCGGCGCGGAGACGGTGGTCACCCCGCACGCCGACGTCGACGCGGTCGCCGCCGCGCTCGCGGCCGCGCCCGGCCGCCCGGCGGTGGTGGTGACCGAGTCGGTCTTCTCGGTCGACGGTGACCTCGCCCCGCTGGCTCGGCTGCACGCGGTGGCCCGCCGGCACGGCGCGCTGCTGCTGGTCGACGACGCGCACGCGCTGGGCCTGACCGGCCCGGCCGGCGCGGGCGCGGTGGCGGCCACCGGGCTGGCCGGCGAACCGGACGTGGTGGTCACCGCCACCCTGTCCAAGGCGCTCGGTGGCGCGGGTGGCGTCGTCGCCGGCCCGGCCGAGTTCGTCCGGCATCTGGTCGAGACCGGCCGCACGTTCATCTTCGACACGGCGCTGCCACCGGCGGTCGCCGCCGGTGTGCATGCCGCGTTGCGGCTCGCCCAGGTCGGCGACGGCCTGCGCGCCGAGCTGTCCGACCGGGTGGGGCTGGCGGTCGGTCGACTGCGGGCGGCCGGGCTGACGGTCTCCAACCCGGACGCGGCGGTGATCTCGGTGACCGCTCCCGGGCCGGAGGCGGCGACCGCCTGGGCCGCGGACTGCCGGGACCGGGGCGTCGCGGTGGGCTGTTTCCGGCCGCCGTCCACCCCGGACAGCCGCTCCCGCCTGCGCCTCACGGTCAGCGCGGGGGTGCCCCGGGCGGCGTTCGAGCGGGCGCTGGACGTCATCGTGGATTGTGCGCCATGAGCGCGAGGAGTGAGCCGGGTTTGCGAGCCCCGCAGTCGCGAACCGAGGTGACGCCATGACCGGGTGGGCGGGGTCGGTGCTGGTTACCGGGACGGACACCGAGGTCGGCAAGACGGTGGTGACCGCGGCGATCGCGGCCGCCGCGCAGGCGGCCGGGCTGCGGGTGGCGGTGGTCAAACCGGGTCAGACCGGTACGGCCGGTGGTGAGCCCGGCGACGTGGACGCGGTGAACCGGCTGGCTGCGCCGCTGACCGGTCGGACCTTGGCCAGCTACCCGGACCCGCTGGCCCCGTTGGCCGCAGCGCGGGTCGCCGACCTGCCGCCGCTGGAGTTGTACGCGGCGGTGGACGCCGTCCGCGAGGAGGCCGACAAGCACGACCTCGTGTTGATCGAGGGTGCGGGCGGGCTGCTGGTTCCGATGGGGCTGCGGCCGTCGGGGGAGCCGTGGACGATGGCCGACCTGGCGGTGTCGCTCGGCGCGCCCGCGGTGGTGGTCGCCCGCGCCGGGTTGGGCACGCTCAACCACACCGCGTTGACCCTGGAGGCGCTGGACCGTAGGGCGGTGCCGGCCGGGGTGGTGATCGGCGCCTGGCCGGCCCGGCCGGAGCTGGTGCACTGGACGAACCTCACCGACCTGGTGCCGAACCTGCTCGGCGCGCTACCGGACGGCGCGGGCGCGATGGACCCGGGCGTGTTCCGGCGGTCCGCGCCGGGTTGGCTCACCCCGGCCCTGCACGGCGTGCTCGACGACTGGCGGGTCTGGGCCGAGGAGAGCGGCTGAACACCTGACTTTCGTCGGTGTCCGCGCAGGTCGGGCGTGGGTAGCCTGACCGCCGTGCGGATTCTCGACTCCGCGCCGCCGGGTTGGCTGCACCGGCGGCGTCGCCTGCTGCTGGACGTGCTGCTCTGGGTGGTGGTGGCCGCCCCGGTCGGCTACGCCGAGGCCAGCCCGCCCTATTCGCGGTACGCGTTGCCGCTGCTGGTCGGCAAGCTGCTGCTGCTCGGTGCGGCGGTGGTGGTGAGTCGACGTCAGCCGTTGGTCGCCCTGGTGCTGGCGGTGCTCGGGTCGTTGTTCGATGGCAACTTCGTGTTCGCCATTCCGGTCCTCAGCTATCTCGCCGGTCGGCGCAGCGCCACCGCGGGTCCGGCGATCCTGGTCTTCGTGCTGATCACGGCCGGTGGCACGGCGCTCAACCTGGGGCTGCTCGGCGCCGGCGCGGCCACCTGGTTCCTGCTCGCCTCGGTGCTGCTCTTCGCCGCCGTGTTCCCCTGGTTGGTCGGCCGGTACCGCCGCCAGCAGCAGGAGTTGACCGATGCCGGCCGCCGGCACGTCGACGCGCTGACCCGCGAGCAGCGGGGTGCCGCCGAGCGGATCCGGCTACGTGAGCGGGCCCGGATCGCCGGGGAGATGCACGACTCGCTCGGTCACGACCTCAGCCTGATCGCGTTGCGCGCCGCCGCCCTGGAGGTCGCCGCCGACCTCGACGACCGGCACCGGGCAGCGGCGGGGGAGTTGCGGGCCAGCGTCTCCGCCGCCACCGAGCGACTGCACGAGATCATCGGGGTGCTCCGCGAGGAGGCGGGCGCGTCGCTGCGTCCGAGCGGCGAGACGGTCGCGGACCTGGTCGACGGTGCCCGGGAGGCCGGCATGGCGGTACGACTGGACGCCGCCCCGGCGGTCGCGGAGCTACCGGCGATGACCGGTCACGCGGCGCACCGGATCGTCCGGGAGGCGCTGACCAACGCGGCCCGGTACGCGCCGGGCGCCCCGGTCGACGTGCGCCTCACCCGCGACGGTGACCGGGTCGAGGTGACCGTCGTCAACGACGCTCCGCCGGCCGGGCCGCTGCCCGCCCCGCCGTCGCAGGGCAGTGGGCTGCTCGCCCTCGCCGAGCGGGTCCGCCTCTCCGGCGGGACGCTCGACGCCGGCCACCGGGCCGACGGCGGTTTCGCGGTACGGGCGGTGTTGCCGGCCACCGCGGCGCCGCCGGAGGCGATCGGGTCGGTGGCCGAGGTCGGGCTGACGTCCTGGTCCGACGAGCGACCCGGTGCGGCGGAGCGGCCGGTGGATGCCGAGCGGCGGCTGCACGACGCCCGGCGGCGGGTTCGGCGCAGCCTGCTGGTGGCGCTCGTCGCACCGGTCGGTTTCGCGCTGGTGCTCTCGTTCGTCTACTACCCGGTGGCGACCGCCGGGACGGTGCTGGACCAGGCCACCTTCGACCAGATGCGCGTCGGCGCGGCCCGGTCCGAGCTGGTCGGGCTGCCCCGGCGGCAGTTGGAACGCCCCGCGGCGGTCGATCGGGCCGGCTGCGAGTACTACACCGACGGCAACTTCCCTCTCGCGGAGCCGACCTGGCGACTCTGTTTCACCGATGGCCGGCTGGTCAGCAAGGAGTGGATCGCGTAGTGGACACCGACACGACGGGGGCACCGCCGATCCGGGTGGTGTTGGCCGACGACGAGATGATGATCCGGGCCGGTGTCCGGGCCATCCTCGCCAGCGATCCCGGCATCGAGGTGGTCGCCGAGGCCGGCGACGGGCACGCGGCGGTGGAACTGGTCCGGGCCCACCGACCCCGGGTCGCGTTGCTGGACATCCGGATGCCGCGGCTGGACGGGTTGGCTGCCGCCGCCGAGATCCGCCGGGTCGTGCCGGACACCGCGACGATCATGCTGACCACCTTTGGCGAGGACGACCACGTGGCCCGGGCGCTCGGGCACGGTGCCAGCGGGTTCCTGCTCAAGGCCGGCGACCCGCGTGAGCTGATCGCCGGTGTGCACGCGGTCGCCGACGGCGGGGCGTACCTGTCGCCGAGGGTGGCCCGCCGGGTGATCGAGCTGGGGGCCGACCGGCTGGCCCGTCGACCCGCCGCCCGGGACCGTGCGGCCGGGCTGACCGAGCGGGAGCGGGAGGTGCTGGCCCTGGTCGGGGCGGGCCTCTCCAACGCCGAGATCGCCCGCCGGCTGCACCTCGTGGAGGGCACCGTGAAGAGCTATCTGACCAGCATCTTCACCCGCCTGGATGTGCGCAACCGGGTGCAGGCGGCGATCCTCGCGTACGAGGCGGGCCTGGTCGACGGCTGAGCGGGGGCCGGGGAGGCCCCCGCTCAGCCGACATCCCTCAGGCGTCGCGCCGACGCAGTGCGGCCCGGCCCAGCAGCAGTGCAGCGCCCGCCCACCCGGCGAGCAGCAGCAGCCCGACCAGAGGCGGGTACGGCTCGGTGTCGCCGGCCAGGAAGTGCCCGCCGGCCACCCCGGGGAACACGTCGGCGATCCGGTTCAGCACGTCGATGTCCGGCTCCTGAAGGGAGAGCGGCACGATCATCAGGGTGGCGAGGAGCACGGTGAGGGTGAGCACCGCGCTGCGCAGCGCGGCGCCGAGGCCCAGGGCGAGCACGCCGATCAGCGCCAGGTAGGCCGCCACCGCCACGATGTCGCCGACCGTGTCGGCGGCCGGGGCGCTGCCCCACTCGCCGAGGACCGGCCGGGCGACCAGGGCGCCCACGCCGCCGAGGAGCAGCCCGAGCGCGAAGGTGACCGCGCCGGTGACGGCGGCCTTGGCCAGCAGTACGCGACCGCGGGACGGGGTGCACTGCAACGTCGTCCGGATGGTGCCACTGGTGAACTCGGCGGTGATCGCGAGCAGGCCCAGCGCCAGCACCACGTACTGGGTCAGCTCGACCGAGTCGATCAGCACGCTGCCGACGGTGACCGTTCCCCGGTCGTCGGTCGGGTCGTCGTTGGTGTTGGCGTTCGCGGCGTAGATGGCCAGTTGGCCGGCGCTCGCGGCCATCACCAGCAGCCCGGCCAGTGCCGTCCACCAGGTGCTCCGCACCGAGGAGAGCTTGGTCCACTCGGCGGCCACGTCGGGCATCCCGGCCCAGCTCGACCCTGTGCCGTGACGGGTGTCGGTGCTCATCGCGCCCCACCTCCGGTCGGGCCGCCGGCGTACTCGACGCTGTCGGCGGTCAGCTCCATGAACGCCTGCTCCAACGACGCGGCGTGCGCGCTCAGCTCGTGCAGTCGTACCCCCAGCTCGTGGGCCAGGTCGCCGACCTGGTCGGCGGTGGCGCCGGTGAGGGTCAGCTCGTTGCGGTCGGCCGCCTCGACGGTCGCCCCGGCGGCGGTGAGGCGCGCGGCGAGGGCGGCCAGCCCGTCCGGGTGCGGGCTGCGGACCCGGACCGCGACGGTGCTGCGGGCGATCACCGCGCCGATCGGCTCGTCGGCGAGCAGCCGCCCCCGGCCGATCACCACGAGTTGGTCGGCGGTGAGCTGCATCTCGCTCATCAGGTGGCTGGACACGAAGACCGTCCGCCCCTCGTCGGCCAGTGAGCGCATCAGCTGCCGCACCCAGCGCACCCCGTCCGGGTCGAGGCCGTTCACCGGCTCGTCGAACATCAGCACCGGCGGGTCGCCGAGCAGCGCGCCGGCGATGCCGAGCCGTTGGCCCATGCCGAGGGAGAGCGTCCGCCCCGGCTTACCGGCGGCCCGTCCGTCCAGCCCGACGGTGTCCAGCACCTCGTCGACCCGGCGGATCGGGATGCCGTTGCTGTGCGCCATGGCCCGCAGGTGCGCCCGGCCGGACCGGGCCGGGTGGATGGCCCGGGCGTCGAGCAGCGCGCCCACCTCGTGCAGCGGCCGGCGCAACTCCCGGTACGCGCGCCCGCCGACCAGGGCCTGCCCGGCGGTGGGACGGTCCAGCCCGAGGATCATCCGCATGGTGGTGGACTTCCCGGCGCCGTTGGGGCCGAGAAAGCCGGTGACCCGGCCGGGCGCGATGTCGACGGTCAACGCGTCGACCGCGACGGTCGACCCGAACCGTTTCGTCAACCCACGTAATGTGATCATGCGTTGACGCTAGGCGAGCGGCCCGCTGCCGCGCCGCGCCCGAACGGCACCACCCACCCCTGACTTTCGTCAGGCCGGTGGCGGGCTGATCACCGTATGTACTGCTCCAGCAGCGCGGGGGTGAGCCCGGCCCGGTGGATCGCCTTCAACGCCGCGAGCAGGTCGTCCATCAGCGCCGGCCGGAAGTGCATCAGCAGCACGTCGCCGGGTTGGACCATCTTCTCCGGGGTCTGGTAGCGCACCTTCCCCTCGTGGACGGTCTCGGTCCAGTGGAAGACCGCCTTCGCGCCGCAGTCGTGCGCGGCCTTCAGCGTGGTGCTGTCATGCTCGCCGAACGGTGGCCGGAAGAGGGTGGGCCGCTTGCCGAACAGCCCTTCCAGCTTGTCCGCGGCACCGCAGATCTCCTGCTTCTGGTAGTCGTACGACCGGCCGGCCAGCGAATTGTGCGAGATGGTGTGATTCTCCACGACCCCGCCCACCGCCTCGATCTGCCGGAAGTAGTCGGTGTGCTCCTCCGCCGCCGGAGAGTTGAGGAACATCGTGACCGGGATGCGCGCCTCCCAGATGAAGTCGATGACCCCCGGCGGGCGGGCCAGCCCACCGTCGTCGATGGTGATGAAGGCGACCTTCTGGTCGGTCGGCAGACGGTGCCAGAACGGGGCCGAACCGGTCGTGGGCAGCGCTACCGGTTGCGGCGGCGGCGCCTCGGGAAACGTCGGCACCTGGGACACGTACCAGGCCAGGCTCTTGAACGCGGGTTTCGCGGTCGGGGACGGCGAGGCCGAGGGGGTCGGCGCCGGAGCGGACGGAGTCGGCTGGACCACGGTGATCTGCCGGGCGTGGGCCGGGTGGCTGGGAGTGACTGTGCAGGCAGTCAACGCCAACAGGGCCAGAAGCGTTACGACGGCAGGGATCCGACGGATGGGGGTGGCTGGCACGCCCGGAAACATACCGAGCGGAGATCAGGATCCGGTCAGCCCGGTGACCCCGGGAAGCGGCGAACCACGAACGCGTCCGGCATCCGGAAGGTGAGGTTGTCCGGGCACCAGGGCGGGCGGAGCACGGTCACCCCGTCCAGCAGCGGCGCGGTCTCGGCCACCACCACGGCCGCCTCCATCCGGGCCAGCACGTCCCCGACGCAGCGGTGCGCGCCCGCCCCGAACGCCAGGTGTCGGCGTGATCCACGTTGGCCCGGACGGAACTCGTCGGGCGACTCCACGACCGCCGGGTCCCGACCGGCGCGGCCCAGCCACAGCACGAGGCTGCTGCCCGCCGGCACCTCCGTGCCGCCCAGCGTGCTCTGCGTCGTCGCCACCCGCCGCCAGGTGACGATCGGTGGTTCCAACCGCAACCCCTCCTCCACCACGTCGGCCACCGCGACCTCGCCGGTGCGCAGGCCGGCCCGTACCGCGGGCTCGCCGGCCAGCCGGTGCAGCAGCAGGCTGAGGAACTGCGAGGTGGTCTCCTGCCCGGCGACCAGCAGGAAGAAGAGCGCGCCGACCACCACGTCCGGCGGGTGCCCGGCCGCGCGCAGCTCGGCAGCCAACCCGCCACCGACGGCCGCGAAGTCACGCAGTACCCGGTGGAACCGGCCCACCTCGGCGGCGAGCGCCACCTGCCGGTCGGCGTCCAGTGGCGCCCAGAACAACTCCAGCGCGGCGCGGGCGAACTCCTTGACCGCGCCGACCGGCGCGTCCGGCAACTCGACCAGCCGGGCCAGCACCAGCAGCGGCAGGTCGGCGGCGAGGTCCGCGTACAGGTCGACCGGTTCGCCGGCGTCGAGCGCGGCGCCGAGCCGGGCGACCCGGTCCCGGACCAGCGCGGTGAGCCAGGGCCGCTGCGCGGCGACCCGGGCGGGATGCAACGCCGCCGCGACGATCGCCCGGATCTGCGGGTGGCTGGCACCCGAGTTGTTCGCCAGGGTCGGCGGCAGCCGGAACCGGTGCCCGGCGAGCACCCGCAGCGCGGTCACCGGCATCGGCGTCACCGCGTCCAGCGCGTTGTCCGGCCGGTAGCTGACCGGGTCGGCGAGGACCTGGCGGACCAGCGCGTGCCGGGTGACGACCAGGTGGGTACCGCCGACGTGGTCCGGCACCCGGGCCACGTCCGGCCATGCGGGGTCGGCCACCTGCGCCCAGCTGCGGAACAGCACCCGGACACGCTAGCCGGAGGCTCCCGGCAGGCCGGTGCGCAGCCGCCAGACGGTGGTGCGCTTCACCCGCACACTCTCCAGCGCCTCCGGCACCGGCACGTCGTACGCGGCCACCTCGTCGAAGCGGTCCCGGGGCAGGAACGCCCGGCCGGGGTCACCGACCAGCGCCGGCGCGCCGGCCCGGGCGGCGCGCAGCAGGAACCGCAGGACCCGGCGGGCCATCGCGTCGCTGTAGAAGACGTCCCCGGCGAGCACCACCTCGGCGTCCCCGGCGTCCCCGTCGAGGATGTCGCCGAACTCGGCGTCGACGCGTACTTCGTTGGCCTCGGCGTTGAGGGCGACCGCCGCCACCGCCAGCTCGTCCACCTCGACGGCCCGCACCGACGCCGCGCCGGCGCGGGCGGCGGCGATAGCCACCAGGCCGGAGCCGGAGGCGAGGTCGAGAACCCGGCGGCCGGCGACCAGCTCCGGGTGGTCGGTCACGTAGCGGGCGAGGGCCTGCCCGCCGGCCCAGGCGAACGCCCAGAACGGCGGCGGCCGGTCGCTGGAGAACTCGCCCTCGGTGAGCTCCCACAGCCCGATCGGCTCGTCCGCCTGGTGCAGCCGCACCTCGGGTACGAAGGGGACCGGGGCCAGCCGGGCGTGCAGCCGGACGAACGTGCTGGAGAGCTCGGACACGGCCCGATTCTCCCAGCGGCCCCACTCCCGGCGTGTCGCGGGGGAGCGGTGACCGGTTCACCACGGTCGGTGAAAAGCCGCCCTGTCCTTGCCGTCCGGTGCGAACACACCCGTCTGGTCGGGCCGGTACTCCGCTTCTAGCGTTGCGGGGTGGAGGCGACCGAACGGAGGACGGCGGTGGTGACGGTGTGGCGGTATGCGCTGAGGGCAGGGGTGGTGCTGGCCTGTCTGAGCGGGGTGGAGCTGGCGGTGGCCGCCCCGGCACAGGCGGCCTTCACCACCGAGATGAGCGGCCTGCCCGGACGGTTCACCGCCGGCGACCAGGTGCGGACGATCTCCGCGGTGGTCTCCCAGACGGATCGGCGCGCCGGGTGCGCGAAGGTGCGCTGGTCGATGGTGCTCAGCGTGCAGGGCCTCCGGCTCGACCAGGTGAAGATGGACCGGGTGGAGGAGAACGGCGACTTTCCGCTGGAGATCCGCACCGAGGGTGACGTGGCCCGGTTGACCGACCGGCAGCTCGACCCGGGCACGCTCTGCCCGGGTCGCACGGTCACGGCCCGCTACCGGGTGGCCTTCGCCGAGGACGTCACCCAGGGGCGGGTCACTCTCGCCGCCGAGGCGTACGACGCGAACCTGCGCCTGCTGGCCCGGCAGACCGCCACCCGCTCGGTGGTGGGGGTGGGCGGCGTCCCGACCGGTACGCCGAAGCCGACGGCGACCCCGCCGGAGCCCACCGAATCGGCGACTGCGCCGACCGAGGGCGAGGGCGCGGCGACGGAGGAGGCGGTCGCGGAGTACCCGGCCGACGCCGCGCCACCGGCGGCCAGCCGTCCGGTCTCGCAGTCCGGCGCGTTCGGCGTGGTGCAGGCCGCGTTCCTGCTCGGCGGGCTGCTGCTCTTCCTCGGGATGGGGCTGCTGCTGCGGCTGCGGCAGCTGACCCGGACACCGGCCGGGGACGCCGACGAGGCCGACGGCCCCCCGGCGGACCGGCGCTGGGAGCGCCCGGCGATGGCCGACCCCTGGCGGCGACCGGCCCGCCGTTGATCGAGGACGGTGGGGCCGGCGGACACCGCCGGCCCCACGGTGTCACTTCGAGAACGCCTGGAACTCGGCGATCCTGACCTGGCTGCGGGCCGGGCTGGCGGTCGCGCAGTCCGTCGTCGTGGCCGGGTCGTCGTCCTGTTCGCCCGCGTAGTGCGGGCCGCCGGTGCACTGGCTCGCCAGCACCTCAAGGCGCAGGTGGGTGGCGAGGGTGGTGGGTACCGCGAACGTCCGGAGGTTGATGTCGCGGCTGTACGCGCGGTACGCCCCGCCGGGGAACGCGTCCCCCGCGCTGGTGTAGATCCGCTGCCAGCGCGCCGGGTCGGCGCAGTCGGTGGTCGTCGCGTTGCAGGTGGACACCGCGAACGAGCGCAGGGCACTGAGCGCGTTCTGGGCGCCGGTGTCGGCGTCGCCCGTGATCGCCGGGCGCAGCATCGCGCTGACGTTCACCCGCTTGACCGTCTGCGGGGCGTCCCCGGGCAGCGTCACGGTGAGCTGCCGGCCGGCGACCCCGTCCAGGGACGCCCAGTTCGTCGCCTCGGTGTCGTCGACGACCCGGGCCAGGTTGACCCCGTCGCCGGTGACGGTGGCGCCGGACGCGGTGGAGGCCAGGTTGCGGCTCATCCGCAGGTCGACGTACCCGTCCTGACCGGCCTTGGCGACCACGCTGAGCCTCTGGTGGCCGAAGCCGGGGGCCACGGCGAGCAGGTCGTACGTGCCGGCCACCACCTGCACGGTGTCCGGGATCGGCGTCGCCGGGTCGGTGTCGGCCACCGGCACGGCTCGCGCCTCGTACGCCCCCACGTACACCCGGATCGGCGCGTCGGCGCTGTCCCCGCGCGGGCGCAGGGTGAGCGTCGCGTTGCCACCGCGCGGCGAGGCGAAACTCGGCGTCGGGTCGGTGTCGCCGGCACCGTTGGTGGCGGCGTCCCGGCCCATCCCCGAGCGGGCGAACTCGGCCCAGATCAGGTCCTGGTTCGCGCCGCCGAAGCGGAGCAGGTCGGCGGTGAGCATGTTGTCCCGCATGTCGAGCATGCTGACCTGGCTGGCGGCCTGGAGCAGGAACGAGTCGAAGACCAGCTGTGACCAGCGCCGGTTGCCCGGGCACTGGTCTGCCGCGACCTTTCCCTGTGCGCAGTCGAGCTGCCGCTGCGGGGTGCCGAGGCCGTACCGCTTGACCAGGGCGGAGCGGACCCGGAAGTTGGTGGCGCCCCAGATCTCCCCGTCGGCGTGCACGGCCGGGCCGGCGGTGTTGTAGCCGATGTCGGAGTAGTTGAGCGGGCTGCGGCTCAGGTCGTAGTTGCGGATGCCGCTGACCAGGTTGCCGGTGACGTAGCCGCCGGTGATGAAGGGCGTCTCGCCCGGCGGGCGCAGCCCGTGCTGGAAGAGGTACTCGGCGGCGAGCAGGTCGCCCCACGACTCACCCATCGCACCGCCCTGGTGGCCGCTGATCCCGCTGTCCGGGCCGGCGATCATCCGGTTGGTGATGGCGTGGGTGTACTCGTGGCCGATCACCGTCATGTCGTAGTCGCCGTCCACGCACGGCGGGTACGGCCCGCCCGCCTGCGGCTGCCAGAGGTACATGTTGGTGGTCGGCGGCAGCCCGTCGCGTGGGGTGCCCTGGTTGGCGTTGTTCCGGTTGCCGGTCAGCGCGCCCTGCTGGGCGCGGCCCTGCTCGGCGTCGCCGCCCAGCCCGGACGGGGTGAGGTTGACCGCCTGGAGGTTCCACGCCGACTCGGTGAAGCCCAGCTGGTACGACCAGTCGTGCATCCGGTTGTGCATGGCGAAGAGGTTGGCGATCGACGCGTCCGCGTCGTTGCGCTGGGCGGAGGTGAACACCCCCGGGTTGCACTTCGACTGGTGCCACTGGTCGGTGAAGGGGTACTCGTAGCGGCGTTCCGGGCTGGTGGGGGCGGGCACGACCGGGGTGTTCGCGCCCCAGGACAGCACCGTGTTGGCCGAGTTGCCGCGCGAGGTGAAGGTCGGCGCGCCGGTGGCCGCGTCGACGTCCCACGGTTGGCCGGTGGCCGGGTCGCGGGAGGCGGCCTGGCAGCCGGGGGCCGGGTCGGCGCACCAGCGCACCCGGGGGTCCTGCCCGGGGCCGAGGTCGCGGGGCGGGGTGGCCGGAAAGACCGCCCAGCTCGGGTTGTCGGAGTCGTAGTCGACAAGATCCTCGCGGACCAGCACCTGCCCGGTGGTGCCGTCCACGTAGCTGGTGAACGCGGCCGGATTCTCGGTGTCCGCGCCGATCATGGTCACCTCGTAGGCGGCCCGGGGCCCGTCCAGCGGGGTGGGCACGGCCACCGACCGGATGGTGTGGCTGGCCACCGCGCTGGCGGTCAGCTTGGCGTCGGCGAGCGCGGCAGCGTACGCCTGCTCGGCGGTGCGGGTGGCCGGCGCTGGCGCGCCGGTGTTGCGGGCCAGCGAGGAGCTGACCGAGAGCACCGCTCCGTCGGCGACCGCGAGGGTGACGAGGCCGTCCGGCCCGGCGGGCAGGTCGCCGAAGCGTTGCCGGAGGGTGATGACGGTGCCGCTGCCGATCGGCCGGACCAGCACCCGTTCCATGCTGGCCACCGCGGCGGCGTCCATGCCGAACAGGTCGCGGTTGGCGGCCAGGTAGGCGCGGGCGGCGGCCTCGGGGTCGGCGGGCAGCCCGCTGGCGAGCGGGGTGCGACCGGGGCCGAGCGCCTGCGGGGTGCCGAGCCGGTTCCACCGGACGTCGGGGTCGGCGGCGCGGGCCAGGCCGCGTTGGCGGGCGTCGGGTGCCGCCGTACCGGTGCGGTTGTCGGCGTCGGCGGGCGCGTGCCCCTCGGCGAACGGTCCGGACCGGCGCTCGGCGGACGCCGCGCCGCCGGTGGGGGCCGCGGTGCTCACTCCGGTGGGGAGCAGCGCGGCGGCCGTCGCCGTCGTCGCCAGGATGGCGATGAGCCGGCGTCGACGCCGGCTCATCGGGGGTGACCACTCCGGTTGTGGCACGGGACCTCCTTGTGGGAGAGGGATGGCCGGCGAGTCGCCGACCACAGATGCGCGGTGACGCATGCGCATCTGTGGATATCAGTCTCCCGAGGTCACGGCAAGGTCCCGAGCCGCTATCGCACCAACAGATCGAGATTTGCTCAGTCGCTCGGCGCCCAGTCGGGGTCGCGGCCGAACGCGGCCAGCAGGTGGTCCTGCTCGTCGGCGTCGTCGGGCACCCGTACCCCGGTGTGGACCAGGTTGTTGCGCTGGTAGGCGTCGATCTGGCCGGCGAACCACTGGGCGGCGGCGTGCACCGCGTCCGGGTCGAGGCGTGGCTGCGCGCCGATCGCCACCGCCACGTCCCAGCCGTGCACGAGGTGCTCGGCGAGGAGCTGCTGGAGGTACTCGGTGGCCGGGGTGTCGCCGCCGGAGAGGTGCACGGTGCGGTCGACCGTGCCGGGGTGGGTGGCGGCGATCTCGGCCTGCGCGGCGGCCTCCCGGGCCGTCGCGATCGGGTCCGCGCCGAGCTGGTCACCGTCGAACCGGTCGCCGACCTCGTCGATGGTCCGGCCGGCGAGCAGCGGAACACTCCACCGGTCCTCGGTCACCACGTGGTTGACCAGCGTGCGGACGTCCCAGTCCGAGCAGGGCGTCGGGTCGGACCACTGGCCGGGCTCGATCTGGTCCACCCGGTCGATGAATTCGGCCAGGCTCCGGCGGTACGCCTCCAGGAGATCCATGCTGCCGATTGTTCCGGTCGGCAGGGCCGGCCGAGCCCGTTTTGCCCGGCTCAGTCCAGGTCGGCCGGGGCCAGGCCGAGCTCTCGGGCGGTGACCAGCCGGACCCACTCGCCGAACTGCCGGCGCGAGATCACCCGGTCGTGCACGGCGAGCTGGACGGCAAGGCCGTCCATCACCGCGCTGATCCGCCAGGCGGCCCCGTCGGGGTCGGCGCACTGGAAGGTGCCTTCGGCCACCCCGGCGGTGATCACCGCGGCCAGGTCCTGCCGCCAGCGCAGGTCGAGCCGGCGGGAGACCTTCTCCAACTCAGGGGTACGCAGCGACTCGGACCAGCCGTCGATCCACATTGACCAGGAGGTGGCCCGCCCGGCCGGGGTGTAGAGCTTGAGGATTCGGCGGAGCTTGGTCAGCGGTGGGGCCGAGGAGCGGGTCACCGCGTCCAGTCGGGCCAGATCCTGTTCGACCGCGTACGCGAAAGCCTGCGCGAGCAACCGCTCCTTGGTCGCGAAGTGGTAGAAAACCAACGCCTGACTCACGCCCGCGGCGTTCGCCACGTCGGCCGTCCGGGTGTTGGCCAGACCGCGCTCCACGATCACGTCACAGGCGGTGCGCAGCAGGGCATCCAGGCGGATCTCGGCCGCACGTCTCGTCACGACCGTTACCGTAGCCCATCCGAGTGAACACGAACAGTTACCACCGCGCGCTGATCCGCGCGGTGACAGTCGGAAGCCGGACACTTCCTCCGGGTGCCGTCGGTCGTTCCACGGAGAGTGTTCGTCGAGGTCCGTGGCCCGGTGCCGGGCAGCGGAGAGGTCGACGGCCGGGCCTGCGACGCGATGATGACGATCATTGCCTAGTGATGTCGGAGTGTGACGATCGGTGCGGGATTCGGACACCAGGCCAGCCGCCTAGGAAGCCCACCGGAGGTGGCTCCGGTGCAGCCCCGGCCACCCGGGACGCGCCGAGGCGACCCCGAGTTGGCAGTCAAACACCGGCTCGGCTAAAGTTCTCATCCGTCACCCGGGAACGTCCGGGGGCGTGCGGACGTAGCGCAGCTGGTAGCGCATCACCTTGCCAAGGTGAGGGTCGCGGGTTCGAATCCCGTCGTCCGCTCGGAGCTGCCGCCACGCATGACGGGGGCAACCTCGGTGGGGTGGCCGAGAGGCGAGGCAACGGCCTGCAAAGCCGTGTACGCGGGTTCAAATCCCGTCCCCACCTCGGCAACAAGCACGGGCGATTGGCGCAGTGGGAGCGCGCTTCCTTGACACGGAAGAGGTCACTGGTTCAAACCCAGTATCGCCCACC